>NZ_JBHVIX010000006.1:83580-147107 GCF_042799415.1 Streptomyces sp. NPDC057694 | reverse complement strand
GGGGGGGGGGGGGGGGGGGGTGGGGCCGGGGGGGGGGTGGTGGGAAAAAAAAGAGGGGGGGGGGGGGGGGGGGGGGGGGGGGGGGCCCCCCCCCCCCCCCCCCCCCGGCCCCCTCACAACCAGGACATACTTGTATGCGCACGACCATGAAGATGAGCAAGAAGACCCTGTTCGCCGTCGCCGGTCTGGTCTCGGCGGCCGCTCTCACACTGACCGCCTGCGGCAGCGGTGACGGCGGCGACAAGCCGGTGACCGAGGTGTCCGCCGAGGCCGGTTCGCAGAAGGCCGCGACCGTCCTCGACAAGCCCTTCGAGAAGCCGGACCTGGTCCTCACCGACACCCACGGCAAGAAGTTCGACCTGCGGGAGCGGACCAAGGGCAGGCCGACGCTGATCTACTTCGGCTACACGCACTGCCCCGACGTCTGCCCGCTGACGATGAGCAACCTCGCCGTCGCCAAGAAGTCCCTGTCGGCCGCCGAGCAGAAGAAGCTCCAGGTCGTCTTCGTCACGACCGACCCGGACCGGGACACCCCGGCCGTGCTCGGCAAGTGGCTCAAGGCGCAGGACCCCGACTTCATCGGCCTGACCGGCGACTTCGCCACCATTCAGGGCGGCGCCCGCACGATGGGCATCTCCATCGAGCCGACGCAGAAGGACAAGAACGGCAAGCTCGTGTCGATGCACGGCACGCAGGTCATCGCGTTCTCGCCGAAGACCGACGCCGGGTACGTCCTGTACGGCGAGGACGCCACCGCCGACGACTACACCAAGGACCTGCCCAAGCTGGTCCAGGGCGCGAAGCCGTGAGGCGGGCCCCGCTGGCGCTCGGCGCCGTGGTGCTCGCGTCCGGGCTCGCGCTCGCCGGGTGCGGCGGCTCGTCCTCCGGCAAGCCGGACGTGAAGGTCGAGGACGCGTTCATCCCCGAGCCCGCGTCCGGCGACATGGCGGCCGGGTTCTTCGTCGTCCACAACGGCGGCGCCGCCGACACCCTCACCTCGGTGAGCAGCTCCGTCGCCGGCGACGTGACCATGCACAGCACCAAGAACGGCGTCATGCGCGAGCAGGAGTCCTTCGCCGTGCCCGCCGACGGCACGCTGGACTTCGAACGGGGTGGCAATCACCTCATGTTCGAGAACCTCAAGCGAAAGCCGAAGGAAGGCGACAAGGTGACGGTGAAGCTCCACTTCGCCGAGTCCGGGACCGTCGAGGTCCGGTTCCCGGTGAAGGCCGCCACCTACAACCCGTCCGCCGCTTCGTCCACCTCGTCGTCGCACGCGTCTCATTCGTCTCAGTGAGGGGCTGACCCGTACGTGAAGACCATCGCTCCCCGCTTCCGGCACCTGATACTGCTGTTTCTCGCCGTCACCGGCGCGCTCCTGGCCGGTGCCGCCCCCGCGTCCGCGCACGCCGCGCTGACCGGGAGCGACCCCGGGCAGGGAGCGGTGGTCCAGCAGGCGCCGAAGCAGGTCTCCCTGACCTTCTCCGAAGAAGTCGCCATGTCGAGCGGCGCGGTGCGCGTGCTCGACCCGTCGGGCAAGCGCGTCGACAACGGCAAGGTCGGCCATCCGAAGGGCACGACCTACACGGTGGGCCTGCACGCGGGACTGCCCGACGGCACGTTCACCGTCGCCTACCAGGTCGTCTCGGCCGACAGCCACCCCGTCTCGGGCGCCTATACGTTCTCCATCGGCGCCCCCTCCAAGACCTCCGCCGTGATCGCCGACCAGAACGCGGGCGGGGGAGTCGTCGGCACGCTCTACGGCGTCGGGCGCTACGTCTCGTACGCGGGCTTCGTGCTGCTCGTCGGCGGCGCCGCGTTCGTGCTCGCCTGCTGGCCGCGCGGGGCCGCGATCAAGCCGGTGCAGCGGGTCGTGGTCGGCGGCTGGACCGCGCTCACCGCGGCCACCCTCGCCCTGCTCCTGATGCGCGGCTCCTACACGGGGTCCGGCAAGGTCGGCGACATCTTCGACATGACGCTGCTCAGCCAGGTCCTGCAGACCAAGTCGGGCGCCGCGCTCACCTCCCGGCTGCTGCTGCTCGCGGCGGCGGCGCTCTTCATCGCCGTGCTGTTCGGCGCCTATGTGAAGCGGGCCGAGGACGGTGACAAGAAGGAGATCAAGGACCTCACCTTCGGTCTCGCCGTCGGCGGCGCGGTCGTCGCCGCCGGGCTCGGCGCCACCTGGGCGATGGCGGAGCACGCCTCCACCGGCATCCAGGCGGGGCTCGCTATGCCCGTCGACGTGTTGCATCTGCTGGCCGTCGCGGCCTGGCTCGGCGGGCTGACGACCCTGCTCGTCGCGCTGTACCGGGCGCCCTCGATCGAGGCGTCGGCGGTGCGCCGGTTCTCACGCGTCGCCTTCTGCAGCGTCGTGGTGCTCGCCGCCACCGGTCTGTATCAGTCGTGGCGGCAGGTCGGCTCGTGGTCGGCGCTGACCGGGACGACGTACGGGCAGCTGCTCCTGGTCAAGATCGGGCTCGTCGCCGTGCTCGTCGGCATCGCCGGGATCTCCCGCCGGTGGACCGGCCGGATCTCCGCGACGGCCGCTCCCGAGGCCGCGTCCGCAGAGGCCGAGGAGGCCGCGTCCGGAGAGGCCGTGTCCGACTCCGAGAAGACCGAGGAGAAGGTCGAGGAGAAGGAGCCGGTCTCCGTCGCCGCGGGGGGCCGCGGCGACGATCCCCGGCGCGCCGCCCAACTCGCCCGGCAGCGCGCCGCGATGACCACCGCCCGCGAGAAGCGCACCCGCGACGCCGACCCGCACCGCTTCGGCCTGCGGCGCTCGGTGCTCGCCGAGGCGGGCGTCGCGGTCGTGCTGCTGGCCGTCACCACGGTGCTGACCTCCACCGAGCCGGGCCGCACCGAGGAGGAGGCCAAGTCCGCCACCTCGGCCGCGCAGACACAGTCCGGGCCGCTCTCCCTCAAGGTGCCGTTCGACACCGGCGGCGAGGACGGCAAGGGCACGGTGCTGCTCGACATCGATCCCGGCCGCACCGGCGACAACACCATGCACGTCTACGTACAGCGGCCGAACGGCAAGGGCTTCGACGTCCCCGAGGTGAAGGTCGCCTTCACCCTGAAGGCGAAGAACATCGGGCCGCTCGCCGTGACGCCCGACCGCATCGCCACGGGACACTGGAGCGCGAGCGGCGTGCAGATCCCGGTGGCCGGCGACTGGAAGATCGAGGTGACTGTGCGCACCTCGGACATCGATCAGATCACTGTCTCCAAGAACGCGAAGATCGGCTGAACCACCCATGGCTGACATCCAGGCTGACTCCGAGAGCCGTACCGGAACCCCCGCGCCGACCTCCGGCATCACCCGGCGCCGGCTGATCGGCACGGCGGGCGCGACCGGCGTCGCTCTGGGCGCCGTCGGCGCGGGCGCGGGATACGCCGTGGCGTCCTCGAACTCCCCCGAGCAGCCGACGGCGTTGACGTCGCTCGGTGCCGACGCGGTGATGTTTCACGGGAAACATCAGCCCGGCATCACCACTCCGATGCAGGCCCGCGGCCATCTCGTCGCCTTCGACCTGGCGGCGGGCGCGGGCCGCAAGGAGGCCGCCGCGCTGCTGCGCCGCTGGTCGGCGACGGCCGAGCGGCTGATGGCGGGCGAGCCGATGACGTCCGGCGACACCGATGTCGCCCGCGACGCGGGCCCGTCGTCCCTCAGCGTCACCTTCGGTTTCGGGCACAGCTTCTTCTCCCGTACGGGGTTGGAGAAGCAGCGCCCGGGCGCCCTGGATCCGCTGCCCGACTTCTTCTCCGACCACCTCGACAAGGCGCGCAGCAACGGCGACCTGTGGGTGCAGATCGGCGCCGACGACGGGCTCGTCGCCTTCCACGCCCTGCGCGCGATCCAGAAGGACGCGGGGGCGGCGGCCAAGGTCCGCTGGCAGATGAACGGCTTCAATCGTTCGCCGGGCGCAACCGCCCAGCCGATGACGGCCCGCAATCTGATGGGCCAGATCGACGGCACCGACAATCCCAAGCCGTCCGAGTCCGACTTCGACAAGCGGATCTTCGTGCCGGCGTCGGGCTCCGCGCAGTCCCCGGCCTGGATGGCACACGGCTCGTACGCCGTGGTCCGCCGCATCCGGATGCTCCTCGACGACTGGGAGAAGCTGTCGACGACGGCGCAGGAGGCCGTCATCGGGCGCAAGAAGTCGACGGGCGCCCCGCTGACCGGCGGCACCGAGACCAGTGAGATGAAGCTCGACAAGACGGATGCGAACGGCGACCTGGTCGTCCCGCTCAACGCCCACGCCCGCATCAGCCGCCCCGACCAGAACGGCGGGGCCGCGATGGTGCGCCGGCCGTTCTCCTTCCACGACGGCATCGACGCGGACGGCGTCCCGGACGCGGGCCTGCTCTTCGTCTGCTGGCAGGCGGATCCGCTGCGCGGCTTCGTCCCCGTGCAGCGCAAGCTCGACCGGGGCGACGCGCTGTCGTCGTTCATCCGGCACGAGGCGAGCGGACTGTTCGCGGTGCCGGGCGGCGCGGACAAGGGCGGGTACGTGGGACAGGCGTTGCTGGAGGGGTGACGCTCGTTGCCGGAGGGGTGACGCTTCCCTGAGCCGGGCGGGGCCGGGCCCCATTAGGGTGACCTCATGCCAGCCAGCTATGCGTACCTCGGTCCCGAGGGCACCTTCACCGAAGTCGCCCTGCGCACGCTCCCCGAGGCGGCCACCCGGGAGCTCCTGCCCGTGGTGTCGGTCCCGGCCGCGCTGGACGCGGTCCGCAGCGGCGAGGCCGAGGCCGCGTTCGTGCCGATCGAGAACTCCGTCGAGGGCGGCATCACCACCACGCTCGACGAGCTGGTCGCGGGCGCACCGCTGATGATCTACCGCGAGGTGCTGCTCGACATCACCTTCGCGCTGCTCGTGCGGCCAGGCACGAAGCTCGGCGACATCAAGACGGTCACCGCGCACCCGGCCGCGCAGCCGCAGGTCCGCAAGTGGATGCAGGCCCACCTGCCCGACGTGACCTGGGAGTCGTCGGCGTCGAACGCGGACGGGGCACGGCTCGTACGGGAGGGCCGGTTCGACGCCGCGTTCGCCGGCGCGTTCGCGGCCTCCACGTACGGGCTCGAACCGCTGGTCACGGAGATCCACGACGCGGAGAACGCGCAGACCCGGTTCGTGCTCGTCGGCCGCCCGGCCCGGCCCGCGGCCCCGACCGGCGCGGACAAGACGTCGGTCGTCATCTGGCAGCGCGAGGACCATCCCGGTGCGCTGATGGAGCTGCTCCAGGAGTTCTCCATCCGCGGCGTCAACCTGATGCTGCTGCAGTCCCGGCCGACGGGGAAGGGCATCGGCGACTACTGCTTCGCGATCGACGCGGAGGGGCACATCTCCGACCGCAGGGTCGCCGAGGCGCTGATGGGCCTGAAGCGGGCGTGCCCGCAGGTCCGTTTCCTCGGCTCGTACCCGCGGGCGGGCGTCGCGGTCTCCGAGGTACGGGAGCCGCGTACGGGGACGTCGGACGGCGAGTTCGTGGCGGCGTCGGACTGGCTGGCGCGCTGCCAGGACGGCCGCTTCTAGAGTCCCGGGCCCGCGCAGCCGGATCCGGGTTCTCCACCGCCGGGTCCGGCTCTTTACTGTTGCCGCACCCGGTCCTACCTGCAGATTTTCTTCATCCACAAGAGTTATCCACAGGTGACCTTCTCGACCTGGGGACAAGTCGACAGGAAGGTGCCGCATGGTCGACAAATCGCCCTACAGCACCCAAGATCGTCCACAACCCCGCACGTCACCCCTCGTCCACTCTTTTCCCTTGATCAACTCTTTGGAGTGAAGCGTTTCCACCCGAAAGTGAACATGGAGCGGGTTTGGGTAGGGAATCTTTCGCGATGCATGCGGCTTTCGGAACGATCACTTCCGTCATCCACAGTTCTTTCTCACAGCCTGTGGATAACCCGCCGGGATCACACATTCCTGTGGACAACCCGCTCCCAAGTCCCGCTCCCCACAAGGGAGTCGGGTCAAGGAGTGCAGGCCACATGCCTCCTTCCGGGGAAAGCGGCTGATTTTATTGACGCACGGCCGCATGCCGTGCGGCGGCTTTTTACGTGCCACTTCCGCCCGTAATTCACATTCCGGCAAATAGGGCATAAAGCAACGCATCGGATATCGGGTCGTGGGCCGGAACCGCGCACCGGTAGCCTGGAGGGGTGATTGACCTTCGCCTGCTCCGTGAGGACCCCGACCGTGTTCGCGCCTCCCAGCGCGCCCGTGGAGAGGACGTCGCGCTCGTCGACTCCGTCCTGTCCGCCGACGAGCGGCGCAGGTCGTCCGGGCTCCGCTTCGACGAACTCCGCAACGAGCAGAAGACGCTCGGCAAGCTGATCCCCAAGGCCTCCCCCGAGGAGCGCCAGGAGCTGCTGAAGAAGACGGGCGAGCTGTCCGCCGCCGTGAAGGCGGCCGAGGCCGAGCAGCGCGAGGCCGAGGAGGAGTCCCAGCGCCTCGCTCTCCTGCTGGGGAACATCGTGCACCCCGACGTCCCGCGCGGCGGCGAGGAGGACTTCGTCGTCCTGGAGACGCACGGCACGATCCGCGACTTCGGCGCCGAGGGCTTCGAGCCCAAGGACCACCTGGAGCTCGGCGAGTCGCTCGGCGCCATCGACGTCGAGCGCGGCGCGAAGGTCTCCGGCTCGCGCTTCTACTACCTCACCGGCGTCGGCGCCCTCCTCGAGCTGGCGCTGGTCAACGCGGCGATCGCGCAGGCCTCCGAGGCCGGCTTCACGCCGATGCTGACCCCCGCCCTGGTGCGCCCGCGCGCCATGGAGGGCACCGGCTTCCTCGGCCAGGCCGCGGAGAACGTGTACCACCTGGAGAAGGACGACTACTACCTGGTCGGCACCTCCGAGGTCCCGCTCGCCGCGTACCACATGGACGAGATCATCGAGGCGAACCAGCTGCCGCTGCGCTACGCCGGCTTCTCGCCGTGCTTCCGCCGCGAGGCCGGCACGTACGGCAAGGACACCCGCGGCATCTTCCGCGTGCACCAGTTCGACAAGGTCGAGATGTTCTCGTACGTCCACCCCGACGACGCGGAGAACGAGCACCAGCGGCTCCTGGAGTGGGAGAAGCAGTGGCTGACCGCCCTGGAGCTGCCGTTCCAGGTGATCGACGTCGCCACCGGTGACCTCGGCTCCTCGGCCTCGCGCAAGTTCGACTGCGAGGCGTGGATCCCGACCCAGGGCAAGTACCGCGAGCTGACCTCGGCCTCGAACTGCAACGGCTTCCAGGCGCGCCGCCTGTCCATCCGGATGCGCGACGGCAAGAAGGTGCAGCCGCTGTCGACGCTGAACGGCACGCTGTGCGCCGTCCCGCGCACCATCGTCGCGATCCTGGAGAACCACCAGCAGGCCGACGGTTCGGTACGGGTCCCGGAGATGCTCCGCCCGTACCTTGGGGGACGCACCACCCTGGACCCCAAGTAAGCGCAGACCCCGGCGGGCCGCGGCACTCCGCGGCGGCCCGCACCTGCACACCTGTACAGCCTGGAGCCGAACGCCACGTGAGTCACCCCGCTCCCCCCGCCCCCGCCTTCCCGTACAAGCTCGTCGCGACGGACCTCGACGGAACGCTCCTGCGGCCCGACGAGACCGTCTCCGAGCGCACGCGTGAGGCACTCCTCGCGGCGACCGCGGCGGGCGCCGCGCACATCGTCGTGACCGGCAGGGCGGTGCCCTGGACCCGCCACATCCTCGACGACCTCGGCTACGAGGGACTCGCGGTGTGCGGCCAGGGCGCGCAGGTGTACCACGCGGGGGAGCACCGGCTGCTCACGTCCGTGACGCTCGACCGGCAACTGGCGGGCCTCGCGCTCTCCAAGATCGAGGCGGAGCTCGGCCCGCTGGCGCTCGCCGCCAGCCGGGACGGGCTCGACGGCGAGGTCATCGTCGGCCCCGGCTACGAGGTGGGCGAGGGACACCTCCCGGCCATCCCCTTCACGGACGTCTCCGAGCTGTGGGCGGCGCCGCTGAACAAGGTGTACGTGCAGCACCCCGGCCTCACCGACGACCAGCTCGCGGAGGTCGCGCTCGCGACGGCCGGCGATCTGGTGGGCGTCACGATGGCGGGCGAGGGCATCGTGGAGCTGCTTCCGCTGGGCCTGTCGAAGGCCACGGGCCTGTCGCTGGCGGCCCGCCGGCTGGGCGTGAAGGCCGCGGAAACCATCGCGTTCGGCGACATGCCCAACGACATCCCGATGTTCGGCTGGGCGGCCCACGGCGTGGCGATGGCCAACGCCCACAGCCAGCTCAAGGCCGTCGCCGACGAGGTGACGACGTCCAACGCGGACGACGGCATCGCGGTGGTGCTGGAGCGCCTGCTGGGGGCCTGATCCCCGCCCCGCCAGGGGCGCGGGGAACTGCGCGAGCAACCACACACGACGCGCACTCGGCAACCAACCGGGACCGCCAACGGCTAGCAGCCACAAGCAGGCCGCAGGCCTGCCAACGCACCGGCCAAACCGGCGCAGCGTACTTGCGGAGGATGCGCGGATCGAACGCGCGCGGGGCTACCAACCCCGACGACGGCTTAGCAAGCCGCTGCCTTACCACTCGGCCAATCCTCCGGGTGGGCGGCCCACGCGCCGCAGAGGGCGCGTGCTCGAAGCGGCCGCCCCGGGCAGCGCCCCCAGGGGCAGGGTTCGACGGAGTGCAGTGACTACTCCGGAACCCGCCTCGGGCTGCCCTGTCGGGAGCTCGACGGACTACTGATCAACATCGTCGCGCTCCTCTCCCAGTGGACGGGCGCCGGTGTCCGAGCGGAACCGGCGCGGTGACACAACTACTGTGCTCCGCCGCCCGGTTCACCGCCACCGAATTAATGGCCGCTGATCACCGGCGGCGCCACTTCCTGCGCCGCGCCTTGCTGAAGAACCATCCCGCCGGAGGCTTGTCGGACCGCCAGGGCTCCGGCTCGGGGGCTTCCCTGCTCCACCGGGCCGTGAGCATGCGGGCCCGCGCGGACGGCTCGGCCGTCTCCGCGTCGCGTATGAAGTCGGCATCCAGGACCACGTCGTCCCAGGCGTCGTGATCGGCGGCCATGGCGGGTCCCTCCTCGGGTGTCGTATCAGGGTGACGGGTACATATCGGACGGCGCACCCTCCCACCAGTGTGCAAGTGGGAGGGTGAAAGCGGCGTGAAGACCGGAGCGGGGCCGGGCCTACTCCTCCCCCGCCAGCGTCAGCGACCGCAGCTTCTGCCCCGCGTACCAGGTCGCCAGCACGGTGACGCCCACCAGCAGCACCGTCGCGAGCGGCAGCCCGACGTCCGAGGTGACGAGGTCGCCGCCGGTCACCTTGTGGGCGACGGCGAGGGACCACTGCTGGACGCTGAGCGTGCGTGCCCCGGCGACCAGCGAGCCGAAGAGCGCCTCCCAGACGAGGGCGTACACGAGGCCGAAGACGACCGCGTGCCGGGTGACCGTGCCGAGCAGCAGGAAGATCGCGGCGTACGCGATCGAGGCCACGAGCGCGGCGACCGTGTAGGCGACGGCGATCTGCTGCCCGTTCCCGTTCAGGATCAGGCCCGCGATCAGTGTCGGTACGGCCGAGAACACCATGGTCACGGCGACGGCGACGATCAGCTTGGTGAAGATGATCGTGGGCCGCTTGACCGGCTTGGAGAGCAGATAGACGACCGAGCCGTCGTCGATCTCGGGGCCGATCGCGCCGGTGCCCGCGATGACGCCGATCAGCGGCACCATCGTGGCGAGCGCGAACCCGCCGAGCACGTCGGCGGCGGTCTGGTCGTCGGCTCCGGTGAGCCCGCGGACCAGGCCGGAGATCACGATGAGCAGCAGGGGCAGCGCGAAGAGGATGAGGGCCCGGCGGCGGCCGAGCAGGGCCCGGTAGGTGAGCCGGGCGACAGTGGGGTCGTACATCAGGGCCTCCTGTGCCGTGACTAGGCCGCGACCAGATAAGAGAAGACGGACTCGAGGGACTCGTCGGACGGCGAGACGGTGAGCAGGCGGATGCCGTGCTCCCGCGCGACCTTCGGCAGCAGCGCCGTGAACCGGCCGAAGTCGACGGCCTGGATGCGCAACGCGCCTTCCTTCAGGTCGACTTCGATACCGGCCGTCGACGGGTCCGCGATCAGCGCGGCCGCCAGGGCCCGGTCGTCGCTGGAGCGGACCAGATAGCGGTGCGGCCGGTCGGTCATCAGGCGGCGGATCTTGCGGAAGTCACCGCTGGCCGCGTGCCGGCCGGCGACGATCACCTCGATGTGGGAGGCCAACTGCTCGACCTCTTCGAGGATGTGCGAGGAGAACAGCACCGTGCGGCCCTCGCCGCCCATGCGCCGCAGCAGGTCCATCAGCTGCATGCGCTGCCGCGGGTCCATGCCGTTGAACGGCTCGTCCAGGAGCAGCACCGACGGGTTGTGGACGAGTGCGGAGGCCATCTTCACGCGCTGCCGCATGCCCTTGGAGTACGTCGAGATCTTGCGGTCCTGCGCGTACTCCATCTCGACCGTGGCGAGCGCCGCTTGCGCCTCCTTCTTACCGAGGCCGTGCAACTCGGCGTTGGCCACGACGAATTCGCTTCCCGTGAGGAAGTCGTACATCCCCTCGCGCTCGGGGACGATGCCGATGTGGCGGTAGATCTGTTCGTTGCGCCAGATCGCCTGGCCGTCGAGCGTGACCGTCCCGTTCGACGGGGCGAGGAAGCCGCCCATCATGTTGATCAGCGTGGACTTTCCCGCCCCGTTCGGCCCGAGGAGGCCGGTGACGCCGGGGCCGATGGTCATCGTCACGTCGTTGACGGCGACGACGTTGCCGAACCACCGGGAGACGTGGTCGATTTCGATGGCGGTCACAGTCCGACCTTCCGGTAGCGGCGCATCAGCAGGCCGTAGGAGCCGGCGATGAGTCCGAGGACGACGAGCAGATAGACCACGCCCTGGCCTGCGGAGGGGCCGTGCACTCCCGGGAAGGCGGACGTGGCCCCGAGGAAGGCGGTCTGTACGCCGTCGATGAGGGTGATCGGGGAGAACAGTCCGAGCCAGGACACCGCGCCGCCGTTGTCCTGCGCGTCCGCGATCGCCTGGACCGTGGAGACCGCTCCGTAGGAGATGGTCAGGACGGCGATGACGGCGGCGATGCCGAAGCCGCGGCGCGGGGTGATGGCGGAGACGACCAGGCCGATCCCGGCGAAGAGCAGCGACAGCAGCAGCACGGACACCAGTCCCTGGCCGAATCCCTTGGTCTGGTCGGTGAAGTCGAGCTTGGCGAGCAGAGCGCCCACGTAGAGGACGATCAGCGGCGCCGCCGTGAGGATGAACAGGGCGGACGCCATGGCCGCGTACTTCGCCGCCACGTAGTCGACGCGCTCGATGGGGCGCGAGAAGTAGAGCGGGACCGTCTTGAAGCGCAGGTCGCGGGAGACGGCCTGGGGTGCCTGGGAGGCGACGTAGAGGCCGATCACCGCCTGGAGGACGATCGCGTAGCGCGTGTAGTCGAGCGGGAGGTCCTTCGCCTTGGTGGCGACGGCGACTGCGACCATGATCAGCGCGGGGACGCACATCACGACGAAGAGCAGCATCGGCAGCACCTTCGACTTGGCCGAGCGGCCCAGGCCGTACGCGCCGCGCAGGCTCTGCGAGAAGAGCGAGCGCCGGGCATAGGCGCGGCCCAGGCGCGGGCCGTCGTAGTGGCGGTAGCCGATGTTGTGGATCTGGGTGCTCAAGGGCTCAACGCTCATCGCGCGGGCCTCCCGTCTGCTGTGCGGCGGCGGTGGCGGCCCAGGCCGCGGCGCGCTCGGTGACCGGCTCCTCGGCGGCGGCCCCGGTCGCGGCCTCGGCCGTGGGCCGGAAGACCTCCGCGATGTGGTGCCTGCGCTGCTCCATGCGGACGAGGCCCAGGCCGAGGTCGGCGACGACGTCGCGCACGATGTCGTACGTCTCGTCTCCTTGCGCGGTGATGAGCACCGTGTGGCCGGCGCCGGGCAGCTCGCCGCCGGTGCTGGTCTCGATGCCGCGCCGGGCGAACGCCTCGCGCAACGCGCCGGTCCCGTCCGGATGTTCGTCGCTGTCGGTGACCTCGATCGCGAGCGTCGCCGTGGACTGGGTGAAGTCAGTCGTGGAGCTGGAGCGCAGCAGCTTGCCGCCGTCGATGACGACGACGTGGTCGCAGGTGCGCTCCAGCTCGCCGAGCAGGTGCGAGGTGACGAGCACCGAGATGCCGAAGTCGCTGTGCACCCGACGGATCAGGTCGAGCATGTCGTCGCGGCCGACCGGGTCCAGGCCGTTCGTCGGCTCGTCCAGGAAGACCAGCTGCGGGTCGTGGACGAGGGCCTGGGCCAGCTTCACGCGCTGCTTCATGCCCGTCGAGTAGCCGCCGATGGGGCGGTAGCGCTCCTCGTACAGGCCGACGTGGCGCAGCGTGTCCGCCGTGCGCTCGCGCGCCGCGGTGGGCGGCAGGCCGGACATGCGCGCCATGTGGACGACGAACTCGGTGGCCGAGACGTCGGGCGGCAGGCAGTCGTGCTCCGGCATGTACCCGACCCGCTCGCGGATCTCGGCACCCTTCGTCGCGACGTCGAGCCCGAGCACCTCGGCACGGCCCTCCGTCGCCGGGGACAGACCCAGCAGGATCTTGATCATGGTGGACTTGCCGGCTCCATTGGCACCCACGAGCCCGGTCACTCCGGGCCCGATGTCCATGGTCAGCCGGTCAAGCGCGGTCACCCGTGGGAACCGCTTGCTCAGGCTTTCTGTCGCGATCACAGTCACGTCTTCGAAGGTAGTGGCGCACGCCACACGAGACGTCAGACCAGGGTGTCGACCTCGTATGAGACCTGAGTATTACGGGTCCGTAGGGGTCATCCCCGAGTAGCCCCTCGGGCCCGGGGCGTTCACCCGCCCCGGGGAGCGGCGTTGTCCACAACCCGGAGGTTGTCCACAGATGTGCGCAGGCCCCTTGACGTCGCCGTCAGCCATTGTCACATTCATCAGTGTCAAGTTACGAGCGCGTACGGCGACGGCCCCCCTCACCGGGTCCGGGTGGCCGTGACACGGACGGACGGTGGCATGACCTCAAGCGTGGTACGTGAACTCTCGGCGGAGCTGCGGGGGTTCAGGGAAGTGCAGACGCTCGCGTACGAGTGCGCGGAAGCCGTCGCGGCGCAGCTGAAGCCCGGGGTGACCGAGCGCGAGGCGGCGCGGATGCAGCGGGAGTGGCTGCGCGAGCGCGGGGTGCGGGACTGGTTCCATCTGCCCTTCGCCTGGTTCGGGGACCGCACGGCGTTCGTGAACTTCCGGGTACCGCTGCAGTTCTTCCCCACGAACCGCAGGCTGGAGGCGGGGATGCCGTTCATCCTCGACATGGCCCCGGTCTTCAAGGGATACACGGCGGACATCGGCTACTCGGGCTGTCTCGGGCTCAATCCCCTGCACGACAAGCTGCTCGCCGATCTGGAGGCGCACCGCGAGCTGCTCCTGCGCGAGGTCCGCGAGCGGCGCCCGCTGCGGGAGATCTACGAGAGCGTCGACCGGCTGATGGTGCGCCAGGGGTATGCGAACCGGCACCGTGCCTATCCGTTCGGCGTGATCGCGCACAAGGTCGACCGGGTCAGGGAGCGCCGCCTCAACCCGACGCTCTTCGGCTTCGGCACCCAGTCGCTCAAGGGCCTCGCGAGCGACGCGCTGCACGGACACCGGGACGGCTGGTCGCCGCTGTGGTCGCCGTACCGGTTCTCCGACCACCCGCCGCAGCCCGGCCTGTGGGCGGTGGAACCCCACCTCGGATTCCGGGGGACGGGCGCCAAGTTCGAGGAGATCCTCGTGGTCACGGACTCCGCGGACCCCGAGGAGAGCGCCTTTTGGCTGGACGACGATCTGCCGCACGTGCGGCGCTGGGCGGAGGGCATCTGATGACGGACCTGACGACGATCCACGGCGCGCGCGAGCGCTTGGTGCACACGGGCGGCGTCGAGCTGTGCGTCGTGGAGCTGGGCGACACGGCACGGCCGACCGTCGTGCTCGTGCACGGCTATCCCGACTCCAAGGAGGTCTGGTCGGAGGTCGCCACGCGCCTCGCGGACCGCTTCCACGTGGTGCTCTACGACATCCGCGGCCACGGGCGCTCCACCGCGCCGAAGCCGCTGCGCGGCGGCTTCACCCTGGAGAAGCTGACCGACGACTTCGTGGCGGTCATCGACGCGGTGAGCCCCGACCGGCCGGTCCATGTGGTGGGGCACGACTGGGGTTCGGTGCAGTCGTGGGAGTTCGTCACGGTGCGGCGCACCGAGGGCCGGATCGCTTCCTTCACCTCGATGTCGGGCCCGTCCCTCGACCACTTCGGGCACTGGATCAAGCAGCGCATGAAGCGGCCCACACCGCGCAAGGTCGGCCAGTTGCTCGGACAGGGCGCCAAGTCCTGGTACGTGTACATGCTGCACACGCCCGTACTGCCGGAGCTGGCCTGGCGCGGGCCGCTCGGCAGGCGCTGGCCGAAGATCCTGGAGCGCATGGAGCGGGTCCCGGCCGGTGACTATCCGACGGCGTCACTGCCCTCGGACGCCGCGCACGGCGCCTGGCTCTACCGGGACAACGTCCGGCCGCGGCTCAGCCACCCGCGCGAGGACGCGTACGCGCACGCGCCCGTGCAGCTCATCACGCCGCTCGGCGACGCCTTCCTGTCGCCGAGCCTGTACGACCAGCTGGAGCAGTGGGCGCCGCAGCTGACCCGCCGCACGCTGCCCGCCAAGCACTGGGTGCCGCGCACCCGGCCCGACCAGCTCACCGCCTGGATCGGCGAGTTCGTCACCGCGACCGAGGAGCAGGAGGGCGGGGTGCCCGCGCAGCAGAAGCAGGCCGACGGCAAGTACGCGGAGCGGTTCGGCGGTCAGCTGGTGCTCGTCACCGGGGCGGGCAGCGGGATCGGGCGGGCCACCGCGTTCGCGTTCGCCGAGGCGGGCGCGCGGCTGATCGCCGTCGACCGGGACGCCGAGAGCGCCACACGCACCGCCGAGATGGCACGGCTCATCGGGGCCCCCGAGGCATGGGCGGAGGTCGTCGACGTCGCCGACGCGCAGGCGATGGAGAAGCTCGCCGAGAAGGTCGCCGCCGAGTACGGAGTGGTCGACGTTCTGGTGAACAACGCGGGGATCGGCCTGTCCGGCTCGTTCTTCGACACCACCCCCGAGGACTGGAAGAAGGTCCTGGACGTGAACCTGTGGGGGGTGATCCACGGCTGCCGGCTGTTCGGCGGGCAGATGGCCGAGCGCGGGCAGGGCGGCCACATCGTGAACACCGCGTCCGCGGCCGCGTACCAGCCCTCCAAGGCGCTGCCCGCCTACTCCACCTCCAAGGCCGCGGTCCTGATGCTCAGCGAGTGCCTGCGCGCGGAGCTGGCCGGGCAGGGCATCGGCGTCTCCGCGATCTGCCCGGGCCTGGTGAACACGAACATCACGTCGACGGCCCGGTTCGTCGGCGCCGACAGCGCCGAGGAGGAGCGCCGGCAGAAGAAGTCCTCACGCCTGTACGGCCTGCGCAACTACCCGCCGGAGAAGGTCGCCGACGCGATCCTCGCCGCCGTCGTGCACAACAAGGCGGTCGTCCCGGTCACCCCGGAGGCCCGCGGCGCCCACCTGATGTCGCGCTTCACCCCCAGGGCCCTGCGTGCCGTGGCACGGCTGGAGCCCCCGCTGTGAGCGGGGCGGCGGAGCACAGCCAGGCGGTGCGCGAGGGCCTGTTGCCCGCCTGGCACGACCTGGGTGCGGCCATACCCCGCCGTCTGCGCCGGTCGTACCATCCCTCGAAGGAGGGTGCGCCGCGTATGGCCGTCGCGTGAGCGGACCGGGGCCTTCCGCCGAGTGACCGGGTACGACCGAGGGACGTGGGGTGTGACGGAGCGAGCGGGACAGCCGGCCGCCGAGTACCGGATCGAGGACCTGGCCCACCACAGCGGTGCCACGGTCCGCACGATCCGCGCCTATCAGGACCGCGGACTGCTGCCGCGCCCCGAGCGCCGCGGCCGCGCCAATGTGTACACGGACACGCATCTGGCCCGGCTGCGCCAGATCGCCGATCTCCTCGACCGGGGCTACACGCTGGCCTCCATCAAGGAACTCCTGGAGGCGTGGGACGCGGGGCGCGGCCTCGGCGGCGTCCTCGGCCTGGTCGCCGAGGTCGACAAGCCGTGGACGGACGAGCGGGCGGGCCGCATCACCCGGGCCGAGCTCGACGAGCGGTTCGGCGGCGACCCCGACGAGGCCGCCGTGCGGGACGCCATCGAGCTGGGTGTGCTGGAGCGCGCACCGGACAGCGACGACGAGTTCCTCGTCCCGAGCCCCCAAGAGCTCTCCGTTGCGGTCGAGTTGTACGCCGCCGGTGTGCCGCTGTCGGCGATCTCCAGCCATCTGCGGGAGTTGAGGGGACAGGTGGAACATATAGCGGCGCGTTTCCTGGAGTTCACCACCGAGCACGTCTTCGCGCGCTATCTCGGTCCGCAGCCGCCGACCGACGCCGAAGCGGCCGAGGCCGCCGCGCTGGTCCGTCGCCTGCGGCCGCTCGCGCAGCAGTCGGTGGATGCCGAACTGGCGCGGGCCATGCGGTTGTTCGCGACCCGTCATCTGCATCGGCATCTGTCCGCGGGACCGGTCGCTCCACCTGCCGACGAACCGCAGTCCGTCGCCGTGCCGTCGGAGACAATGCGGGCCGTCAGCGCGCTCGTTGGGGCGGAAAACGTGTCGGCGTTCGTCGCGGCGGCCGCCCAACGCGAGGTACAAGCGCGGACATTGGACGCATTGACGGCAAGTCACAACGAATAAGACTTTGTTGCTCAAGTCGGGCGTTCTGTAAGTCAGTTGTCCACAGATTCGTCAATTACCCTGTGGATAACTGGACTTGCTTGTGGATCAAACATGCGAGCCAGAAAATCCGAGAGAGATTTGGCGGACCGTCCGGCACCCTGACGCCATGGATGAACAACGCACCGTGAAGGTGTCGAAGTACCTCTCGAAACACCTGCGCCACCAGCCCGAGCGCCTCGGTCTCGCACCCGACGACGCGGGCTGGGTGGAGATCGACGACCTGCTCGCCGCCACGGCCGCGCACCGGTTCCGGATCACCCGCGCCGAGCTCGACCACGTCGTCACCACGAACGACAAGCAGCGCTTCACGATCGACGGCACCCGGATCCGCGCCAACCAGGGCCACACCATCGACGTCGACCTGGGGCTCGCCCCGGCCGAGCCGCCCGCGTACCTGTACCACGGCACCGTCGCCCGCTTCCTCGACGCGATCCGCGCCGAGGGCCTGCGCCCCATGGACCGGCACGACGTGCACCTGTCGGCGGACCGCGAGACCGCCACCCGCGTCGGCGCCCGGCGAGGCCGCCCGGTCGTGCTGCCGGTGGACGCGGGCGCGATGCACCGCGACGGCCACGTCTTCCACCTGAGTGCCAACGGCGTCTGGCTCACCGCGGCCGTTCCCCCGCGCTATCTGCGCTTCTCCTGACGGACCGGCGCAACCTCAGGGCCCGCAGAGGCATCATCAATGGGTATGGACCACTCGTTTCCCCACCTGTCCACCACGGAGCAGGCCGTCGCCGCCCTGCGCGAGGTCGCCCGTGAGCTCAACCTGGAGATCGAGGTCACGCACGACATCGGCGCGGACCGGACCTCCCGCCGCAGCCACGCGGGAATGGGCGTCACCACCGACCCCAACGGCTCGCTGCCCCACGAGGCCTACGTGGAACTGGGCGGCACACCCCGCATCGACGTGCGGCTCTTCCCCGAGGGCGACGCGCGGATCACGGTCGAGGGCGTCGAGTTCCACGACATACCGCGCGACGAGGTCCCGGCGTTCCTGCGGTCCTGCCACAGCGGCCTCGCCCACGTCCGCGGCCGGCGCTTCCCGCCCGGCTACCGGCTCGTCGTGCCGCTGCCCGGCGACCGCACGTACAAGGAGTTCCTGCCGATGATCGGCCTCACCCGGTGGCTGAGCAGCCGCGTGCGCTGACCGCCGTGCCCGCGTGACAGCACCCCGCCCGGCCACGGCCCGGCGCTCCGCCCGGCCGCACCCACGGCCCGGCACCCACCCCGTCCGTACCCCCGCACACCCCCCGAGCACGGGCCCAGCGCTGCGCATACGCTCACAAGCATGACCGACAAGGCCCGCACGCCCCAGCCTCCGCTCCGCCTGAGCACCGTGATCCTGCCCCACCGCCGCTGGCACGAGGGCGCCCGCGAGACATGGGTGCGCGCCGAGGAACTCGGCTTCCACACCGCCTACACGTACGACCACCTGTCCTGGCGCGTGCCGTTCCGCGACGGGCCGTGGTTCGGCGCGATCCCCACCCTGACCGCCGCCGCCACGGCCACCGAGCGGCTGCGCCTGGGCACCCTCGTGACCTCGCCGAACTTCCGCCACCCGGTCACCCTCGCCAAGGAACTGATCTCCCTCGACGACATCTCCGGCGGCCGGATCACGCTGGGCATCGGCGCGGGCGGCACCGGCTTCGACGCGACCGCCCTCGCCCACAGCGCACAGGAACCGTGGTCCCCGCGCGCGCGTGCGGACCGGTTCGCCGAGTTCGTGCCGCTCCTGGACCGGCTGCTCACCGAGGACACCGTCTCGTACGACGGCGACTTCTACTCGGCGGGCGGCGCGCAGAACATCCCGGGCTGTGTGCAGCGCCCCCGGCTGCCCTTCGCGGTGGCCGCCACCGGGCCGCGCGGCCTCAAGCTGGCCGCCCGCCACGGTCAGGCCTGGGTGACCACCGGCGACCCGAAACTCTTCGAGACGGGCACACCCGAGCAGTCGATTCAGGCCATTCGCGGACAGGTCGAGAAGCTCGGTGCGGCCTGCGAGGCCATCGGCCGGGACGTGGCCGAGCTCGACAAGATCCTGCTCACCGGATTCACCCCGGACCGGACCGGTCCGCTGGAGTCCGTGGAGGCCTTCGTGGACTTCGCCGGCACCCACCGGGAGCTGGGCTTCACCGAGATCGTCGTGCACTGGCCGATCCCGGAGACTCCCTTCGCCGCCGACCAGAAGACCTTCGAGCGGATCGCCACCGAGGCGCTCGCCCAGCTCGGCTGAAACCGATGCCGTGACGCCATGGGCCCGGTGGGGCCCGTGGGCCGGCAGGGTACTCATCTGCGCGCCCCGCCGCACGGCCGTGCGCGCATATGCGCGACGATGGGGCGGTGACCTCATCGACTCCAGGGCCCCGGATCCCGGCCCTCTCCGCGCCCCGGCTGATCGCCACGGACCTCGACGGCACGCTGCTGCGCGACGACAAGACCGTCTCCCCGCGGACGGTCGCCGCGCTCGCCGCCGCCGAGGAGGCGGGGATCGAGGTCTTCTTCGTGACCGGCCGGCCCGCTCGCTGGATGGACGTCGTCAGCGACCACGTCCACGGCCACGGCCTGGCGATCTGCGGCAACGGCGCGGCCGTCGTGGATCTGCACGGCGGCCCCGGGAAGCATCGTTTCGTCAAGATCCGCGAGCTGACGGTCCCGGACGCCCTGGAGGTCGTCCGGATCCTGCGCGCCGCGGCGCCCGGCACCTCGTTCGCGGTCGAGCGGACCGGTGGCCTGCACCACGAGCCGACGTATCCCCCGCTGCACGTGGAGCCGGGGGAGAGCGTCGCCCCAGCGGAGAAGCTGCTCGCCGAGGACTTCGCCGGTCCGGACGTCGCCGACCAGCCGGTTCTCAAGCTGCTCGCGTTCCACCCCGAGCTCGGCCCGGACGCGTTCCTGACGCTGGCCCGCACCGCGGTCGGCGACCTGGCGGCCGTCACCCGCTCCAGCCCGAGCGCCCTGCTGGAGATCAGCGCACGCACGGTCTCCAAGGCGAGCACGCTCGAACTGTGCTGCCAAGAGCGCGGCATCTCAGCGGCGGACGTCGTCGCGTTCGGCGACATGCCCAACGACATGGAGATGCTCGCGTGGGCGGGCAGGTCCTACGCGATGGGCAACGCGCACCCCGACGTGCTCACCGCCGCGACGGGCGTGACGGGGACCAACAACGAGGACGGCGTCGCCCGCGTCATCGAGGAGCTGCTGGCCGCCCGCGCCACAGCCTGACGCCCCGGTCCCGTCGTCCGGACGGCGCTACAGCCTGACGCCCCGCTCGGCGAACCACTTCACGGGGTCGATCCCCGACCCCAGATACGGCGTGAGCCGCACCTCGAAGTGCAGGTGCGGTCCCGTCGAGTTGCCGGTGGTGCCGGCCTGCCCGAGCCACTGGCCCGCCGCGACCTTCTCCCCCTGGTCGACGGCGGCGGCCGCCAGATGCGCGTACTGCGTGTAGTAGGCGCCGGGGTGGCGCACGACGACCTCGATGCCGAAGCCGCCGCCGCAGGACACGCTCACCACCCGCCCGGCCCCGGCCGCCCGCACCGGGGTGCCGATGCCGACCGCGAAGTCCTGCCCGGTGTGCCGGTGCGCCCAGTGCGCGCCCGCGCTGTCGAAGCCCGCGGACAGCTGGTACGACGCCACCGGAGGCAGCCACGCGCGCGTAGTGCGGAATTTCGGCTGACGCAGCCGTACGGGACCGCGGCACTGCCCTGCCGCGACCGACCCGTCGGCCTCGCTCTGCAACTGCGCCCGGGCCGATTCCAGCTTCGTCCCGATGCTCTCCTTGAGACGCGCGAGGCGCACATTGCGCGCCCGGAGGGAGTGCCACGCGGCCGCCGCCGTGCGCTGCCCCGCCGCCAGCCGCAGCTCGGCCCGCCGGCTCTTCTCCACGGCGTTGTTCACCGCCAGGTCGGCCTGCCACACCGCGCGCTGACCGTGCATCAGCTCCTCGGGGCGGTCACTGAGCAGCATCTGCGCCGTGAGCGGGATGTCGCCGCCGCTGCGGTACTGGGCCCGGGCGATCCGGCCGAGGTCGTCGTGGAGCGCGGCGATCTCGCGCCGCTCCCGCGCGAGCAGCCGTTCCAGCCTCCGCGCCCGCGCCTGCTGGACGGCCGCCGCCCTGCGCCCCTGCTCGTAGTGGAGCGAGGCCGCCGACGCCTCCTCGAGAAGGCGGGCCACCTCGGCGCTCGGCTCCGGGCCCTCCGCCCCCGCGGAGAGCGCGGGCGTGCCGCCCAGGGCGACAAGCAGGCAGAACAACAGCGCAGGTACGACGAGCGAGCGGCTGGAGCGGCGGGGTCCTGGACGCATGTCCCGGATCGTCACCCGCCCCGCACGCGCCCTCACGCAGGACTGGTACGGGCGGGGTACGCCTTGCCCCGTACGGCGCAGAAACGTACCGCCGAACCAGGGACCGACCTGCCTGTGTTGCTCAGTGCGGCGCCTGCCACACCACCGTCGTCCCGCCCCCGTCGTCCCCGAGCCCCGGCCCGTACCAACTGTCGCCACCGAGCGACTCCGCGCGCCTCTTGAGGTTCTTCAGGCCGCTGCGCCGACCGCCCTCGGGGATCCCCACACCGTCGTCGGCGACCGTCAGCCGCACCCCCTGCCGCCCGTCGGGCAGGGTCACGCCGGCGTCCACGACGACGTCGATGTGGTCGGCACGCGCGTGCCGGAACGCGTTCGAGAGCGCCTCCCTCAGAGCCGCGATGAGGTTCTTCCCGGTGAGTTCGCCGACGACCGTGTCGACCGGCCCCAGGAAGCGGTGCGAGGGCTTGAAGCCCAGCGGCACGGACGCCGTGTTGATCTCCCGCAGGACGCGCGTGCGCAGCCCCGAGGGCGCCTCGGCGGGACCCTGCTGGAGGGCGAAGATGGCGGTGCGGATCTCCTGGATGGTGGTGTCGAGCTCGTCGACGGACTTGCCGATCCCGGCCTGCACCTCGGGCACGACGGAGCGGCGCTGCGCGGTCTCCAGCATCATCCCGGTGGCGAAGAGCCGCTGGATGACGAGGTCGTGCAGATCGCGCGCGATCCGGTCCCGGTCCTCGAAGACGGCGAGCCGCTCCCGGTCGCGCTGTGCCTCGGCCATCATCAGCGCGAGCGCGGCCTGCGAGGCGAACTGTGTGGCGAGGGTGCGCTCCGCCTCGGTGAACGGCCGCGCCCCACGCGCGCGGGGCGTCACCAATGTGCCCAGGACGCGGCCGTCGCTCTGCAGGGGCAGCATCATGGACGGTCCGTAGCCGCTCGCGAATCTGGTCATCACGCGCGGGTCACTCGCCACGTCGTCGATGAAAACGGCCTGCCCGTCGAGGAGTTCGGCGACGATCTCGCTCTCCGGCGGGACGACGACGCCGAGCATGGCGCTGGGCCCGTCGGAGGCGACGGCGACGATCTCCATGCCGCCCTCCTCCGCGGGCAGCAGCACGATCCCGGCGGCCGAGTCGGACAGCTGGCGCGCCTGCTCGGCGACCACCTGGAGCGCGTCGTCGGCGTCGCCCCCGGAGAGCAGCGCGGTGGTCACGGCCACCGATCCGTCGATCCACCGCTCGCGCTGTCGGGCCGCTTCGTAGAGGCGCGCGTTGCCGATGGCGATGCCCGCCTCCGTGGCGAGCACCCGGACCATGTTCAGGTCGTAGTCGTTGAACTCGCCGCCGCCGCGCTTCTCCGTGAGATAGAGGTTTCCGAAGATCTCCCCCTGTACGCGGATGGGGACGCCCAGGAACGTCCGCATCGGCGGGTGGTGCGCGGGAAAGCCGCACGCGCGCGGGTCGTCCGAGAGGTCGGCGAGGCGCACCGGCCCGGGGTCGCGGATGAGCGCGCCGAGCAGCCCCTTGTGCCCGTCGGGCAGCCGCCCGATGCGCGCGGCGGTCTCCGCGTCGACGCCGTGGTAGACGAAGTCGGAGAGCCCGTCGCCGCTCTCCGAGACGACACCGATCGCCGCGTACGTGGCGTCCGCCAGCTCGGCCGCCGTCTCGCAGATCCGGTCCAGGGTGGAGTGCAGCTCCAGGCCGGTCCCCACCGACCGCATCGCTTCGAGAAGCTGCGGCACGCGCGCGGTCAGCTCGGCCGACAGACCTTGCAGACCGCGGGTGGCCAGGGCCGCCGCGGCAACAGCGGCGTCGGAGTCGATGCCGCCATCGGATTCGGCGTCGGCGTCGGGCGCGGCGGGGTCCGGGGGAGCTGCCATGACCTTGAGAGTAGTTAGTCATATTTCGCGAGGAAAGTCGGGGTCATCCGGCGGAGCCGGTCGTCGGCCCCGCACCGACCAGCAGTTCCGTCTCGCCCTCCCGCTCCCGCATCCGCCGCAGCGGGCCGTCGACGGCGGCCAGCTCGGCGTAGGCGCCGCGCTGCACGACCCGCCCGCCGTCGAGCACGAGCACCTCGTCCACGGCGTCCAGACCGGCGAGCCGGTGCGTGATCAGCACGGTCGCCCGTCCCCGGGTCGCGTCCAGCAGGTCCGCGGTGAGCGCGTCGGCCGTCTCCAGGTCCAGGTGCTCGGCGGGCTCGTCCAGCACGAGGACGGGGAAGTCGGCGAGCAGCGCGCGGGCCAGCGCGAGCCGCTGCCGCTGCCCGCCGGAGAGCCGGGCCGCGTGCTCGCCCACCAGAGTGTCGAGCCCGTCCGGCAGCGCGTCCGCCCACTCCAGGAGCCGTACGCGCCTCAGCGCGGCCCGCAGTTCGTCCTCGCCCGCGTCCTTCTTGGCGAGCAGCAGGTTCTCGCGCAGGGAGCTGTCGAAGAGGTGGGCGTCCTGGGCGCAGAGCCCGACCAGACGTCGTACGGCATCGCCTTCGAGGGCGTACGCGTCCGTCCCGCCGAGCGTGTACGTCCCGCTCTCCGCGTCGAGGAAGCGCAGCAGCACCTGCGCGAGCGTGGTCTTCCCGGAACCGGACGGGCCGACGACGGCGACCCTGCGGCCCCGCTCCAGGGTCAGGCCGACGCCCGCGAGCGCGGCCCGCGCCCCGTCCGCCCCGTCCGGGTATCGCGCGCCGAGGTCACGCACGACGAGCGGGAAGGGGTCCTGCGGCGCCGGTGCGGGCCGCTCGGGCTCCCGTACGGGCTCGGGGGCGTCCAGGACCTCGTAGACCCGCTCGGCGCTCTTGTGGACCCGCTGGCGGTACTGCACGGCGAGCGGCAGCCCGAGCACCGCCTCGAACGCCGCGAGGGGGGTCAGCACGACGACGGCGAGCGAGACCCCGTCGAGTTGTCCGGCGCGCACGCCCTGGACGCCGACGAGCGCAGCGGCGGCCACGGTCAGGCCGGTGATCAGCGCGGAGAGGCCGTCGCCGAGCGCGGTCGCGGCAGCGGCGCGGGAGGCGATCCCGGTCAGCACGGAGTCGGCCTCGCGGGCTTCCCTCGTGCGGCGCGGCAGCGCGCCCGCGACGGTCAGTTCGGCGGTGCCGGTGAGCAGTTCGGCGGCCCGGGTGGCGAGGACGCCCCGCGCGGGAGCCAGTTTCCGTTCGGCGCGGCGGGACACGGCCCCGGACAGCAGCGGCACACCGACCCCGGCGAGCAGCAGTCCGACCGCGAGCACGGCGCCGGCGGCGGGCAGCATCCAGGTGGTGAAGGCCACCGATCCCACGCCGACCAGGGCGGCCACGGACGCGGGCAGCAGCCAGCGCAGCCAGTAGTCCTGGAGGGCGTCCACGTCGGCGACGAGCCGGGAGAGCAGGTCACCGCGCCGCTGGGTGCGCAGCCCGGCGGGCGCGAGCCGCTCCAGGCGCCGGTAGACGGCGACCCGGGTGTCGGCCAGCATGCGCAGCACCGCGTCGTGCGACACGAGCCGCTCCGCGTACCGGAAGCAGGCCCGGCCGATGCCGAACGCGCGCGTGGCCGTCACCGCGACCATCAGGTACAGCACGGGCGGCTGCTGCGAGGCCCGCGAGATCAGCCATCCCGAGGTGGCCATGAGGCCGACGGAACTGCCGAGCGCGAGGGCGCCGAGCAGCAGCGCGAGCAGCAGCCGCGAGCGGCGGGGGCGGGCGGCGGCCCGGAGCCGGGCGAGGACGTGACCGCGCGCCGCCTGCTCGTCCCGCACTTCCCGGGCCTGCTCGGTGACCTGCCGCACCACCTGCGCGGGCACCGCCGCGGACGCCGGGGCAGCCGCGGCCGGGCCGGTCGGCTCCGTGCCCGGTGCCTCGATCCGCACCACCCGGTCGGCGACCGCGAGCAGCGCCGGCCGGTGCACGACGAGCAGCACGGTCCGTCCCACGGCGAGCCTGCGCACCGCCTCGACGATGCCCGCCTCGGTGCCGCCGTCCAGCGCGGCCGTCGGCTCGTCGAGCAGCACCACGGGCCGGTCGGCGAGGAACGCACGGGCCAGCGCGAGCCGTTGCCGCTGTCCTGCCGAGAGCCCGGCCCCGTCCTCGCCGAGCACGGTGGCCACACCCGCGGGCAGCTCCTCCACGAACTCCAGGGCGCCGGCGTCCCGCAGGGCATCCAGCACCGCCGCGTCGTCGGCGTCGGGTCGCGCGAGCCGTACGTTGTCGGCGATCGACCCGGCGTACAGCTGCGGGCGCTGCGGAACCCACGCCACGCGCGCGTGCCACGCCTCCCGCGACACGTCCGCCAGATCGGCGCCGCCCACCAGGACCCGCCCGCCCGAGGGACGGACGAAGCCGAGCAGCGCGGTCAGCAGGGTCGACTTGCCGGCCCCGCTGGGCCCCACGAGCGCGACCGTCTCCCCCTCGGCCACCTCGAAGGAGAGACCGGAGACCGCGTCCGCGTCCCTTCCCTCGTAGCGGACCGACACCCGGTCGAAGGCGATGCCACGGCCCGAAGGGACGTCCTGCGTGCCGGACTCGGGCAGCGGGGTCTCCAGCACGGCGAAGATCTCCTCCGCCGCCGCGAGTCCCTCGGCCGCCGCGTGGAACTGGGCGCCCACCTGGCGCAGCGGCAGATACGCCTCGGGCGCGAGGACGAGGATCACCAGGCCCACGTACAGGTCCATCTCGCCGTGCACGAGCCGCATGCCGATGGTGACGGCCACCAGCGCGACCGACAGCGTCGCGAGCAGCTCCAGCGCGAACGACGACAGGAAGGCGATCCGCAGGGTGCGCATCGTCGCCCGGCGGTACTCGCCGGTGATCTTGCGGATGGAGTCGGCCTGCGCCTTGGCGCGCCCGAACACCTTCAGGGTCGGCAGGCCCGCGACCACGTCCAGGAAGTGCCCCGACAGGCGCGACAGCAGCCGCCACTGACGGTCCATCCGGGACTGGGTGGCCCAGCCGATGAGCATCATGAAGACCGGGATGAGAGGCAGCGTGCCGACGATGATCGCCGCCGACACCCAGTCCTCGGTGACGACGCGGACGAGCACCGCCACCGGAACCACCACCGCGAGCCCCAACTGCGGCAGATAGCGCGAGAAATAGTCGTCCAGGGCGTCCACGCCCCGCGTGGCGAGCGCCACCAGCGAACCGGTGCGCTGCCCCGCGAGCCACCCGGGGCCGAGCAGCGCGGCGCGCTCGAGCAGCCGCCCCCGCAGCTCGGACTTCACCGCCGCGCTCGCCCGGTGCGCGGCCAGTTCCGTCACCCAGGCCACCAGGCCGCGCCCGGCGGCGACCACCGCGAGGAGCAGCAGCGGGGTGGCGAGCCGCCCCGCGTCGAACCCGTGCTGGAAGGCACCCACCACCACCTCGGCGATGAGCATCGCCTGGGCGATGACCAGGCCCGCCCCGACGGCACCGAGGACGACCACCGCGATCAGGAACACACGAGTGGCCCGGGCGTACCGGAACAGGCGCTGGTCGATCGGTTTCACGTGAAACACACCCTCACATCGAGCGAGTCGAGCCGGGCAGGCTCAGTGGGCGTCGGCCGGAATGTGGTTCGTGCCCAGCCGCTTGCGGAACACCCAGTAGGTCCAGCCCTGGTAGAGCAGGACCAGCGGCGTCATGATCCCCGCGACCCAGGTCATCACCTTCAGCGTGTACGCGCCCGACGACGTGTTGTCGATGGTCAGGTTCCACGCCTCATTGAGCGAGGACGGCATCACGTCCGGCGCGAGGGCCAGGAAGATCGCCGCCACGACGGCCGCGATCGCGATCCCGGTGCAGGTGAACGCCCATCCCTCGCGCCCCTTGGCGTTCGTCGCCAGGGTTCCGAGGAGCCCGACGACCGCCACGGCGAGCGCCACCGCGGTCCATGCCGTACCGCGCTCGGCCTGGATCCAGACCAGCAGCCCGCCGCCCAGCAGCAGGGTGGCCACGGCCGCCTTGGTGGCGAACGCACGCGCCCGCACCCGGATGTCGCCCGTCGTCTTCAGTGCGGTGAACACCGCTCCGTGGAGTGCGCAGATCGCGGTGAAGGCGAGACCGCCGAGGAGCGCCTGCCAGTTCAGCAGGTCGGCGAACGAACCGGCGTAGTCCTGCCGCGAGTTGATCGGCACGCCCTTCACCAGGTTGGCGAACATCATTCCCCACAGGAACGGCAGCAGCAGCGAGCTGACGAACAGCACCAGCTCCCAGTTGCGCTGCCAGTTCTCCTCCGGTCGCTTGTGCCGGTACTCGAAGGACAGCACGCGCACGATCAGCAGCAGCAGAGCGAGCACGAGCAGCATGTAGAAGCCGCTGAAGAACGTCGCGTACCAGACGGGGAACGCGGCGAACATCGCGCCGGCGGCGGTGAGCAGCCAGACCTCGTTGCCGTCCCAGACCGGCCCGATGATGTTGATCAGCACCCGCCGCTCGGTGCGGTCGCGTGCCAGCGTCCGCGTCAGAATGCCGACCCCGAAGTCGAAGCCTTCGAGGAAGAAGTAGCCGGTCCACAGAACGGCGATCAGAAGGAACCAGAAGTCGTTGAGGCCCATGGCGTCTCTCCTCTCAGTACGCGAAGGTCAGGGGCTTGTCGGCGTCGTCGTCATCATCGGAGTCGTCTCCGGACGACGGCCCGCGCAGCGTCGGATCCTTGGTGGGCGGCTCCTCGTCCGTGTCCGGTCCCATGAGGGCGTACTTCTTCATCAGCCGTACGTTGATCCAGAACAGCACCCCGTACAGCAGGGTCAGCGCGGCGAGCGAGATCGCCATCTCGGTCTGGCTGACGCCGGGGGAGACCGCGTCCTCGGTCTTGAACAGGCCGAAGACGACCCAGGGCTGACGCCCCATCTCGGTGAAGATCCAGCCGATGGAGTTGGCGATGAAGGGGAAGATCAGCGAGGCCATGCCGACCCGCCAGCCCCACTTGGTGAGCGTCGGGCCGAGTTCCTTCTTGTTGGTGAGCATCAGCTTCGGCAACTCGTCCTCGGCCGTCCGATGCTCGGGCAACAGCCACTTCTTCTTCCGTGTCAGCCAGAATCCGGCGCCCGCGGCGACGGCCGCGGTGAGCCCGATGCCGATCATCAGGCGGAAGCCCCAGAAGGTGATGAAGATGTTGGGGATGTAGTCGTCGGCCTTGCCGCCGTACTTGTCGGCCTCGGCCTGGGCGGTCTCCTTGATGCCGGGGACGCAACTGGTGAAGTTGTTGTCGGCGAGGAAGGACAGCAGGCCCGGAAGCTCTATCTCGACGGAGTTGTGCCCCTTGGTCACGTCACCGACGGCGAAGATCGAGAAGGGTGCGGGACATTCGGTGCTCCACAGCGCCTCGGCCGCGGCCATCTTCATCGGCTGCTGCTTGAACATCACCTTGGCCAGGGAGTCGCCGGAGAAGGCGACGAGAACCCCGCCGATCATCGCGGTGACCAGGCCGAGCCGCAGCGAGGTGCGCAGCGTGATGACGCGCTTGCGGTCGACCTCCTCGCCGGCGTCCTTCTTCCTCTTGATCTTCCAGAGCAGGTAGCTGGCGATACCGATCATGAACGCGCCGCCGGTCAGGAAGGCGGAGGAGATGGTGTGGGCGAACTGGTAGATCGCCGTGTCCTGGAAGAGGACGTGCCAGATGTCGTTGAGCCGGGCCACCCCGGTCTTCTTGTCGATCTCGTAGCCGACGGGGTGCTGCATCCAGGAGTTGGCCGCGAGGATGAAGTAGGCGGAGGCCAGCGTGCCGATCGCGACCATCCACATGCACGCACAGTGGATCTTCTTGGGCAGCTTGTCCCAGCCGAAGATCCACAGACCGATGAAGGTGGACTCGAAGAAGAAGGCGATCAGCGCCTCCATCGCGAGCGGAGCACCGAAGACGTCACCGACGAACTTCGAGTAGTCCGACCAGTTCATGCCGAACTGGAACTCCTGCACGAGACCGGTCGCCACCCCGATCGCGATGTTGATCAGGAAGAGCTTCCCCCAGAACTTCGTGGCGTGGAAGTACTTCTCCTTGCCCGTGCGTACCCATGCCGTCTCCAGTCCGGCCGTGAGCGCGGCCAGAGAGATCGTCAGCGGCACGAACAGGAAGTGGTAGACGGTGGTGATGCCGAACTGCCATCGCGCCAAGGTCTCCGGTGCCATGGCAGACAAGGTGGAGTCCACTGCGTCTCTCCTTACATCGCTGTGGTCACAGCGGCAGTTTGCCCCTTTAATCCCACAAATCCCGGGAGGAACCGGGACACGCTTGTGAACGCGTTCACATTCACAAGCATTATGTCGTACTGGTTGTCGGGATCCGAAGGGGGGGTCCCCATACTGCGAGCAACGCCACAGGCGCACGCCCGGAGACAGCGAACGGCCGGCCGGAGAGCGCCGTTCTCGCCCTCCGGCCGGCCGTCGTCGCCCGGTCCTGCCGACCGCTCGCTACAGCTCCTTGCGGAACGCCTGCGCCGCCTGGAGGAAGATGTCGTTGGCCTCGGTCTCGCCGATCGTGACCCGCGCCCCCTCGCCGGCGAACGGCCGGACGACCACCCCGGCCGCCTCGCACGCCGCCGCGAAGTCCAGGGTCCGCTCCCCCAGCCGCAGCCACACGAAGTTGGCCTGCGTCTCGGGCACCGTCCAGCCCTGCGCCCGCAGCGCGTCGACGACCCGGGTGCGCTCGGCCACCAAGGAGCCGACCCGGCCGAGCAGCTCGTCCTCCATGCGCAGCGAGGCGACCGCCGCGTCCTGCGCGAGCTGGCTCACGCCGAACGGCACCGCCGTCTGCCGCAGCGCGGCCGCCACCGGCTCGTGCGCGATGGCGAAGCCGACGCGCAGGCCCGCGAGGCCGTACGCCTTGGAGAAGGTCCGCAGCACCGCCACGTTCGGCCGGTCCCGGTAGATCTCCACGCCGTCCGGCACCTCGGCGTCGCGGATGAACTCCCGGTACGCCTCGTCGAGCACGACCAGGACGTCGGAGGGCACCCGGTCGAGGAACCGTTCCAGCTCGGCGCGGCGGATGGCGTTGCCCGTGGGGTTGTTGGGGTTGCACACGAAGATGAGGCGCGTGCGCTCGGTGATCGCGTCGGCCATGGCGTCGAGGTCGTGGTCCTCGTCCGGCGTGAGCGGCACCCGCACCGAGGTCGCGCCGCTGATCTGCGTGATGATCGGGTACGCCTCGAAGGACCGCCACGCGTAGATGACCTCGTCGCCCGGACCGCTGGTCGCCTGGAGCAGCTGCTGGGCGACACCGACCGAGCCGGTACCGGTGGCCAGATGCGTCACCGGCACCCCGAAACGGTCCGCCAGCTCGTTCATGAGACCGGTGCAGGCCATGTCCGGGTAGCGGTTGAACGCCCCGGCCGCGGCGATCGCGCTCTCCATGACGCCCGGGAGCGGCGGATACGGGTTCTCGTTGGAGGACAGCTTGTACGCCACCGGGCCCCCCACGGCCGCGGGCCTGCCCGGCTTGTAGGCGGGGATCCCCGCCAGCTCCGCACGCAGCTTGGGGTTGGTCTCGCTCACCGCAGTCCTCCTTGTGGCCACCGTTCCAATACTGCTCACCTTAAGAGGATTGGCCGTCCGCCCCAATGGGGCCGTCGCACCGCGACTCACATGAACCTGTGAGGCGTACGGCGAAGGGGGAGCGCTCCACACCCTGGCGCGCGCCGGTGGCTCGCGCCGTGGCGCGCATCACCCGTGAAGGTGAGTTGAGACCTGTTCGCAACATCGTCGACTTGGCAGGCTCATGCGTGCCGACAAGTGACGTACTAGTGTGATGGCCATCAACTCTCCTACATTCCAAGGTCATTGACGGTTCATCACCTTGCAGAAACGTGCCTGTCAACCCCGGCATATGCGCCCCCGCCATGCAGCCGCATGAGCCCTACTATCGGCTCGCCATGACAGCAGCAGGGAAGCACCAGGTGAGCCGGGCGGAGACGACCCGCAGAGGCACCCGGCCGAGCCGCGCAGGCATCAGAGATGTCGCCGCCGCCGCCGGGGTCTCGATCACGACTGTCTCCGATGCACTCAACGGCAAGGGCCGGCTCCCCGACGCCACCCGACGCCACGTCCGCGAGGTCGCCGACAGGTTGGGCTACCGCCCCTCCGCGGCGGCCCGAACGCTCCGTACCGGCAAGTCCGGCCTCATCGGCCTGACCGTGACGACCTACGGGGATGAACCTTTCACCTTCACCGAATTCGCGTACTTCGCGGAGATGGCCAGAGCCGCGACCTCGGCCGCGCTCGCCCGCGGCTACGCCCTTGTCATCCTGCCCGCCACCTCACGCCACGACGTGTGGTCGAACGTCGCACTCGACGGCACCGTCGTCATCGACCCCTCCGACCACGACCCGGTCGTCAGCGAGCTGGTCCGCCAGGGCCTGCCCGTCGTCTCGGACGGACGCCCCGGGGGCACCCTGCCCGTGACCGCCTGGGTGGACAACGACCACGAGGCCGCCGTGCTCGGCATCCTCGACCACCTCGCCGAGGCGGGCGCACGCCGCATCGGCCTGCTCACGGGCACCACCACCGACACGTACACCCACCTCTCCACCTCCGCGTACCTGCGCTGGTGCGAGCGGATCGGGCAGGAGCCGGTCTACGAGTCGTACCCCGCGCACGATCCGTGCGCGGGTGCCGTCGCCGCCGACCGACTGCTCGCCCGGCCCGACCGCCCCGACGCGGTGTACGGCCTCTTCGACCCCAACGGCACGGATCTGCTCGCCGCCGCCCGCCGCTACGGCCTGCGCGTCCCCGAGGACCTGCTCCTCGTGTGCTGCAGCGAGTCGACCGTGTACGCGAACACCGAGCCGCCCATCACCACCCTGTCCCTCAAACCGCGACGCATCGGCACGGCCGTCGTCCAACTGCTCATCGACGCCATCGAGGGCCTCGAATCCGACCAGCCGGTCGAGCAGGTGATACCGACGGAACTCATCGTGCGGACGTCCTCACAGCGCCGCCCGTCCCGCACCACGGTCAGCCCACCGCGCTCCCCGAAGCAGGGCTGACCGCCCCGGGCCGCCCCGCGAGCGCGGGACGGCCCGGGATTCAGCAAGGAAAAGTCCGCACCAATTCGGGAGAAATGAGGGGCGAACAGCCCCCCGTCACCGATTCACCACCCCTGGTGCATCACACAGCGCGAGCCGCATTCCTATGATGGGCGCACGACACCGCGGGCCGCTGCGACCAGGCAGTCCGATCCGGTGCACAGGCGGCGCAATGGTGGAGGGGTCGATGACTCAGGGGGCCGGTCAGGGACCCGCAGCGCGCACAGAGACGCTGCGTGATTTCCGCGTTCCCGCGTACGTCCATGACGTACCGGCGAATGTGATGACGACCGAGCCCGCCCCCGGAGCGGAGAATCCCGATCCGTACCCGGACGGCTACACGCCGACAGAGCGCGATCTGCCGGTCGTCAACCGGGCCGACCCGGCCCCGGCCGACATCCCGCAGCCCGCGTCGGCTCCCGCCCCGGCGGCGGCCGAGGGGCCCGGCCCGCTGTTCGTCGTCGGCGACGTGCACGGCTATCTCGACGAGCTGATCGCCGCCCTCCAGGAGAAGGGCCTGATCGACGCCGAGGGCAACTGGGCGGCGGGCACCGCGCGCCTGTGGTTCCTCGGCGACTTCACCGACCGCGGGCCCGACGGGATCGGCGTCATCGACCTGGTGATGCGGCTCTCGGCGGAGGCAGCGGCGGCGGGCGGCTACTGCAAGGCGCTCATGGGCAACCACGAGCTGCTGCTCCTCGGCGCCAAGCGGTTCGGCGACACCCACGTCAACTCGGGAGCGGGCACCGCCACCTTCCAGGCCGCCTGGCTCCTCAACGGCGGGCAGAAGTCCGACATGGACCGCCTCCAGGACGTCCATCTGCAGTGGATGTCCCGACTCGACGCGATCGAGATCGAGGACGACCACCTGCTGATGCACTCCGACACCACGTCGTACCTCGACTACGGCGACTCCATCGAGGCCGTCAACGACACGATCCGCGAGACGCTCACGCGCAACGACGCGGACGAGTGCTGGGACCTGTTCCGCAAGTTCACCAAGCGGTTCGCCTTCCGCGACGAGGAGTCCGGCCCCGACACCGTGCGCGAGCTGCTCGGCGCCTTCGGCGGCAGCCGCGTGGTGCACGGCCACAGCCCGATCCCGTACCTCCTGGGTCAGGTCGGCGGCGAGTCCGGCGGCGACGACGGCGAGGAAGGATCCGGCCGGCCGGCCGTCGAGGGACCGCACGTGTACGCGGGCGGACTCGCCATCGCCATGGACGGCGGTGTGACCATGGCCGGAAAGCTCCTGGTCCAGCAACTTCCGATGGATATCTGAGAGTTGATCGGGCAGGCGCGGTAAACGGAGGATTCCACCGGCCGCAAGGCCAATTTCCGGAAACCCCCTGTCACCGCGCGCCGTGGCAGCTCTACCATCGGCTTATCCGTAGCAGGCTCCCCTCCGTTTCTGCCCGACGGCTCGTACCCATGCGGGCCACCAAGCCCTACGGAGCATCGGGGGATGCACATGAACAGCGCTCCGCATTTGCTGAACGAGGACCGCCCCGAGTTCGAGCGGATCCTCGATGAGGCGCTGCGTACCGCACCGAACCGGCCTGATCTCGCCGCAGTGGGCCAGCGGCTCAACCCCGAACAGCTGCGCACCATGGCGCTCAACGCGGCAGCTCTGATCACTGCCGCCGCGGCGACCGAGTACCAGCACTACATATCGGTCCGTGAGGATCTGCGTACCTCCCCGCGGCCCCAACCGCTCGAAGAAGGAGGCACCTCCGGCACGACCTCGGAATCCGGCGGCGGCAATCCCCTGGGCTTCGCCGCCACCGTGAGTGAAGTCGCGGAGACGACAGGGCCCGGTATCGCCGCGGTCGCCGTCGTCCTCTTCCCGGTGCTCGCCGGGACGGCCGCCGCGATCTTTCTGCTGGTCGGCTACATCCTGAAGATGCTCAACCCGCCACCGGACTTCGCCGGCACCCTGCTCACGGCCGGCTGGGTCTTCGGCACGCTCGCCGCGGCGGGCATCCTCGTCGCGGCGGTGTGCCTGCTGCTGGCCGCTCTGCGCAACGGAGCGACCTCGCTCCAGGCGAGCGCGCACGGCGAGGCGAACGAGGCGGTGGCACGGGCCAGGGAAGCCTGGGGCAAGGCGCTGTTGGAGCGGGGCATCCTGCCGTTCCTGCGGGAGGCCCTCGCCGATCCGCCCGCGGGCGGTGGCTCACTGGGCGCCGGCCGGGCCGGCGCCACGAGCCGGATGCCCCAGCTCGGCTACAACAGGCCGGGGTTCAGCAGCCCGGACGGTGGCGGCACCGCCACCGGACAGCGCGCCGGCTTCTCCAGTCCGGACTTCACGAGCCCGGACTTCGGCGGCCCCGAGCACCGGCCGGACTGACCGTCCGCCGGAGCACGGAGCCGTGACCTCGGCTCGGGGCGATGTGCACGGGCCCCGAGCCGTAGTCGTGCGCCGGTACGGCTCAGTCGGCGATCGGCAGATACACGCGGTTGCCCGCCTGCGCGAACTCCTTCGACTTCTGCTCCATGCCCGCCTCGATCTCGGACTTCTCCGACAGGGCCGTGCCGTGCTCGCGCCGGATGTCCTGCGAGATCTTCATCGAGCAGAACTTCGGACCGCACATCGAGCAGAAGTGCGCGGTCTTGGCGGGCTCGGCGGGCAGCGTCTCGTCGTGGAACTCCCGTGCCGTGTCCGGGTCGAGGGCCAGGTTGAACTGGTCCTCCCAGCGGAACTCGAAGCGGGCGTCGGACAGCGCGTCGTCCCATTCCTGCGCGCCCGGGTGCCCCTTGGCGAGGTCGGCCGCGTGCGCCGCGATCTTGTACGTGATGACGCCGGTCTTCACGTCGTCCCGGTTCGGCAGGCCCAGGTGCTCCTTGGGCGTGACGTAGCAGAGCATCGCCGTGCCCCACCAGGCGATCATCGCGGCACCGATCCCGGACGTGATGTGGTCGTACGCCGGGGCGACGTCCGTGGTCAGCGGGCCGAGCGTGTAGAACGGCGCCTCCTCGCAGATCTCCTGCTGGAGGTCGATGTTCTCCTTGATCTTGTGCATCGGGACATGGCCCGGCCCCTCGATCATCGTCTGCACGCCCAGCCGCTTGGCGATCGTATTCAGCTCACCGAGCGTGCGCAGCTCCGCGAACTGCGCCTCGTCGTTGGCGTCCGCGATGGAGCCGGGGCGCAGACCGTCGCCGAGCGAGTACGTGACGTCGTACGCCGCGAGGATCTCGCACAGCTCCTCGAAGTGCTCGTAGAGGAAGCTCTCCCTGTGGTGCGCGAGGCACCAGGCGGCCATGATCGAACCACCGCGCGAGACGATGCCGGTCTTGCGGTTGGCGGTCAGCGGGACGTACGGGAGACGGACACCGGCGTGAACCGTCATGTAGTCGACGCCCTGCTCGGCCTGCTCGATCACCGTGTCCTTGTAGATGTCCCAGGTCAGTTCCTCGGCCCTGCCGTCGACCTTTTCGAGGGCCTGGTAGAGCGGCACGGTGCCGATGGGGACGGGGGAGTTGCGCAGCACCCACTCGCGCGTGGTGTGGATGTTGCGGCCGGTGGAGAGGTCCATGACGGTGTCGGCGCCCCAACGGGTCGCCCACGTCATCTTGTCCACCTCCTCCTCGATGGACGAGGTCACCGCGGAGTTGCCGATGTTGGCGTTGACCTTCACCAGGAACCGCTTGCCGATGATCATCGGCTCGATCTCCGGGTGGTTCACGTTGGCGGGCAGCACCGCGCGGCCCGCCGCGATCTCCTCGCGGACGACCTCGGGCTCGACGTTCTCCCGGAGGGCCACGAACTCCATCTCCGGGGTGATCTCGCCCCGTCGTGCGTACGCGAGTTGGGTCACGGCCTGTCCGTCGCGGCCGCGGCGCGGCTGGCGCGGGCGGCCGGGGAAGACCGCGTCGAGGTTGCGCAGATCAGTCGCTCCGCTCCGGAGCAGTCCGCCGCGCGGTGAGGTGTGCTTGATGCCGTCGTCCTCGGGGCGGACGGGGCGTCCCGCGTACTCCTCGGTGTCGCCGCGGGCGATGATCCAGTTCTCCCGGAGGGGTGCGAGACCCCGGCGGACATCGGTGTCGACGGTCGGATCGGTGTACGGGCCGGAGGTGTCGTACAGCGTGACCGACTCCCCGTTGGTGAGATGCACCTGACGGACCGGCACCTTGAGATCGGGGCGCGAGCCCGCGGGGCCCGTCACATATCCCTTGTGCCAGCCGATGGACTTCCCGGCCTCGTCAGGGTTCTCACCCTGGTTGGAGGCAGGCGTGCGTGCGTCCGTTGTGGTCATGAGACCTACTCCCTACGCCGGCATTACCCGGTAACAGGTTCGGCGGTCGACGCAGCCGTCTTCGTCCTGCCTGTTTCACGTGAAACAGGTCCTGCGACGAAGGTCAGCGCCCTCTCAGCCCGGTGCTCCGAGCTCCCGCGTGTGCAAAGGTGCCTCCACGCTAGCGCCCCTTCGGACGCGTTGAACAGAGGGCCCCTGTCGTTCTTGCGATGATCGGTCGGTGACCACCACCCAGCAGCCGCCTCCTCCGCCCCAACCTCCCCACGGACACGGCCCGTCCGGGGGAGGGCACGGCCACTCCCACAGCCATGGCCCGGCCGCGCCCGTCTCCAGGCATCTGCGGAAGGTCATCGCGGCGGTCCTGATCCCCTTCTCGGTGGCGGTGGTGGTCGGTCTGGCGGTGCTGTGGCCCGGCGGCGCCCCGCCCCACGAGCGCACCGGAGTCGGCTTCGACCGGCAGACGCAGCAGGCCACGGTGACCAAGGTCGACAAGGTCTCCTGCGCGTCCGTGAACGCCTCGGGGGACACCCCGACCGGCGACACCTCGACGGCCGAGGGCTCCGCCGCGCAGCAACAGGCCCGCGGCACCTGCGAGAACGCGACGATCCGCATCGCCACCGGCAAGGACAAGGGCCGTACGTTCACGGAGGTCGTCCAGCCGGACTCGCCACGGCAGCTGCACGAGGGCCAGAAGGTGATCGTCGCCTACGCGCCGGACGCCCCGGAGAATCTGCAGTACTCGGTCACCGATGTGAACCGCAAGATCCCGATGGTGCTGCTGGCCGGCATCTTCGCCCTGGCCGTGGTGCTGGTCGGGCGTCTGCGGGGCGTCATGGCGCTGGTCGCGCTCGCGGTCAGCTTCATGGTGCTGACGTTCTTCATCCTGCCCGCGATCCTCCAGGGTTCGAATCCCCTGGTGGTGGCGGTCGTCGGAGCCAGTGCCATCATGCTGATCGCGCTGTACATGTGCCACGGTCTGTCGGCCAGAACCTCCGTCGCCGTCCTGGGCACCCTGGTCTCACTCGTGCTCATCGGCCTGCTCGGCTCGCTGTTCATCGGCTGGGCCGCGCTGACCGGCAACACGGACGACAACACCGGCCTGATCCATGGCCTGTATCCGCACATCGACATGAGCGGCCTGCTGCTGGCGGGCGTCATCATCGGCTCGCTCGGGGTGCTCGACGACGTGACCGTCACCCAGACGTCGGCGGTCTGGGAACTGCACGAGGCCAACCCCTCGATGGGCTGGCGGGGGCTGTACCGCGCGGGCATCCGGATCGGCCGCGACCACATCGCGTCGGTCGTGAACACCCTGGTCCTGGCGTACGCGGGCGCGGCGCTGCCGCTGCTGCTGCTGTTCTCGATCGCGCAGAGCAGCGTGTCGGACGTGGCCAACAGCGAGCTGGTGGCCGAGGAGATCGTCCGCACGCTGGTCGGCTCGATCGGCCTGGTCGCCTCTGTGCCGGTGACGACCGCGTTGGCCGCCCTCGTGGTCTCCGCCGACCGCGCGGGCCCTCAGGCCCCTGCCACAACCGCTCCTGCACGCGGGGGCAGAGGCCGACGACGTAAGGCGTGAGCGCGGAACTGCTCGGGTGCACCGCACTGCTGAAGCGTTACGTCGATGTCGCGCCGGGCCGATGGGGAGTCAGCCGGCGCTCTGCTCCTCGGCCAGAATCCGGTCGAGCGCCTCGTCGAGGTCGGCCTCGAAGTCGGCGAGGGCCTGCTCATGGCCGAGCGGGACCAGCTTGTCCGTGCGGTCGAGGAACGCGATGATCGGCGCGACCCCGGCCCGGAACAGCGCCTGATCGCTGCCCACTTGGAGCCTGATGTGGACCTCGCCCGGCAACTCGGTGGTGATCCCGTCGCCCGACAGCTCCACGGGGGAGACCCGGACATCGCCGTCGCCCGTCGCGCCATTGACCCCGTCGACGAGGAGCTCCCGACCGAACGCCCAGGTCACAGGCGCGTCGCCGGGAAGATGGAAGGTCAGCCGCACGGCGTACGGGTCGGTGGACTCGTACCGGAGCTCCACCGGAATGCGGAAAGCGAGCTCCTCGGAGACGAGGAAGCTCATCATGACCTCTGCCTGAACTGCTTGTACCGACTCGCGCATCGCCTACCCCGTCAACTTGCCGTCGATTGGCCAGGAATGACCTTCCTGACACTGCTGGCATCTTGCTCAACGTACACGGAGGATCACAAGGAGTGAGTTTTCAGATGCTGATAGAGAAGGCGAGTGTCCCTACGAGCCTGCCGATCTCGCTCTGCAACTGACGGGCCGTAGGAAGCAGTTTCTCGAACTGGTGTGAGGGGAGAGAAATGGCCAAAGTCGCGGCGGCCGATCCGACGGTGATCGGGAACGCGGCGCAGGCCGAGCCGAGCGCGTACTCCTGACGCTCCACGACGGGCTCCATGCGCTCCAGCGAACCCAGTTTGCGCAGCAGCGCCCGCTCATCGCGGGCCGAGTACGGGGTGAGGGACGAGACGGGATAGCGGTCGAGATGGTCACTGCGCGCTTCCTCGTCGAGCTGGGAGAGCAGGCACTGGCCGATGGCGTGGGCATGGCCGGTCTCGCGGAAGTCGGCCCATTCCTCGACGGCCGGATTGGCCGGAGTGTCGGCGACCGCGACGACCTCGATCTCGCCGTCGCGGTAGACCGCGAAGTAGACCGGCACGCCCAGCGTGTCGCGCCAGTGCTCCAGGGCCTCGATGATCATGCTGCGACGTTTCTGCTGCACTCCGCCGCTGCTCAGCCGCTCGGCTGCGGCCCCGAGAACGAAGACGCCCTTCTCCTTGCGGAGGTATCCCTCGTGGGTGAGCGTGCGCAGCAGGTGGTACGCCGTGGGCAGGGCGAGACCCGCCTCCCTCGCAAGCTGCTTGGCGGGCGCCCCCTCATCGTGCGAGGCGACCGCTTCCAGCAGGCGCATCGCTCTCTGGACCGAGCCGATGAGCGTCGTCTGCGAGGTGGCGGGTGCGGGATCAGCCGTGGCCAAGGTGTACTCCCGGTGCGCATGGGCCCCCCGCGCTTCCGGGGCTCACGGGGGCAAAGCAGTCGGATTCTGGACTTTAGCCCTTGGCCACCGCCTGTTCGGGCCCAGAACCGAAACTTCCCCCGGTCGTGCGAACCGTCTCACCGCACGGGGACGCGCCCCGGGATCACCAGTCGCTGCCTCGCGAGGACGAGGAGCCCGTCAGGAACCGCCGTACGAGATAGATCAGTCCGCCGACCAGCGCGGCGAAGATCAGCACCTTGAAGAGCAGCCAGACCACGAAGCCGACGACGCTGGCGATCAGCCCGCCGAACACGACCAGGGCGATGACCGGCACCGCGACCCACTTCACCCACCACGGCATGCCCGCGAATATCTCTCGCATCGCCATCGCTCCTTCTCCGTGTCCCGCTCCGGGACTCCTCCGATGCCCCTTGTCGGGACGCTTCTGTCTTCCTGCCATGAATGCTGGCACGCCGAGCCCGCGAACGGGGGCCCGCGAGCCCTTGTCCTCCCCTGACCCGCCCCCTAGGGAATCCCCAGGTCCGCGGTCAGCCCTCCGGAGGGGAGAACACCACGAGCACCCGCAGATCCTCGCTGATGTGGTGGAACTTGTGGGCGACTCCGGCCGGGACGTAGACCACGCTGCCCCGTCCGACCTGAGTGGTCTCCATACCGACGGTGATCGAGGCACGGCCGCTGACCACGAGGTAGACCTCGTCCTGCTGGTGTGGCTGCTGCGGGTCGTGCTCCCCCGCGTCCAGCGCGTAGAGCCCGACCGACATGTTCCGTTCGCGCAGGAACTGCAGGTACGCACCGTCGTTGGCGGCGCGCTCCGCCTCCAGTTCGTCCAGCCGGAATGCCTTCATCGCCCTGTCTTCCCCACTGTCCACACTTGTCGTCGGCCGTGTCACCGGTGTCTTCTGCCACGATCAGACACATGATGAATTTCGTAGTCAAGACGATCGCCAACGCGGGCGCTCTGGCCGTGGCGGTCTGGGTGCTCGACAAGATCACGCTGACCGGCGACAGCACGCCCAAGAAGGTCGGCACGCTGATCGTCGTCGCACTCCTCTTCGGCCTGGTCAACTTCATCGTGAAGCCGATCGTGAAGCTGCTGACCTTCCCGCTCTTCATCCTCACGCTGGGCCTGATCACGCTGATCGTGAACGCCCTGATGCTGCTGCTGACCTCGTGGCTGGCCGGGAAGCTGGACGTCAGCTTCCATGTCGACGGGCTGTGGACCGCGATCCTCGGCGGCCTGATCATCTCCGTCGTCTCCTGGGCGCTGAACCTCGTCCTGCCCGACGAGGACTGAGCCGCCGCCATGACCACCACACCCTTCCGCGTCTGCTTCGTCTGCACCGGCAACATCTGCCGCTCGCCCATGGCCGAGCACGTCTTTCGCCGTCACGTCGAGGAGGCGGGGCTCGCCGGCCTCGTCGAGGTCGACAGCGCGGGCACGGACGGCTGGCACGAGGGCGACGGCGCCGACCCGCGCACCGTCCACGTGCTTCAGGAGGGCGGTTACACCAGCGAGCACACGGCCCGGCAGTTCCACCGGGACTGGTTCGACCGGCTCGACCTGGTGATCGCCCTCGACTCCGGCCATCTGCGGACGCTGCGCGGGCTCGCCCCGACGCCGCGGGACGCGGAGAAGGTGCGGTTGTTGCGTTCCTACGATCCCGCTGCCGACGACCTCGACGTGCCCGACCCGTACTACGGCTCCATGGACGGTTTCGAGGAGTGCCTGAGGATGGTCGAGGCGGCGGCGGACGGGCTCCTCGACGCCGTACGCGAGGGTGCCGAGGGGCGGCGGACCGCGTGACGGACACGGGACAGCCGGGACGCCAGGGGCGGCCGACGGGGCACGGTGACGGGACGCGGGCGGTCAGAGCGGGCCTGCCCGAGCCGGTGAAGAACGAACCCACGCTCCCCGGGCCGGTGTTCGCCGCACACTTCCACCTGCCCGGCGATGTGTCAGGGCCCTACACGTACGGGCGGGACGAGAACCCGACCTGGACCCATCTCGAGCGGGCCATCGGCGAGTTGGAGGCACCAGGACCGTCCGCCGTCCCGTGTCTGACCTTCGCCTCGGGCATGGCGGCGATCTCCGCCGTGCTGTTCTCGCAGCTGCGCGCGGGCGACGCGGTGGTCCTCCCCTCCGACGGCTACCAGGTCTTCCCGCTCGTCCGCGAGCAGCTCACCGCCTTCGGCATCGAGGTGCGCACCGCGCCGACCGGCGGTGACGCCCAGCTCGACGTCCTGGACGGGGCGCGGCTGCTGTGGCTGGAGACGCCGTCCAACCCCGGGCTCGACGTCTGCGACATCCGCCGGCTCGCCGACGCCGCCCACGCGCGCGGAGCACTGGTAGCCGTCGACAACACCCTCGCCACCCCGCTCGGACAGCGCCCGCTGGAGCTCGGCGCGGACTTCTCCGTGGCCAGCGCCACCAAGCAGCTCACCGGGCACGGGGACCTGTTGCTCGGTTACGTCGCCTGCACGGACGCCGAGAGGGCCGCTTCCGTGAAGCGCTGGCGCAAGATCATCGGGGCGATTCCCGGACCGATGGAAGCCTGGCTCGCACACCGGTCGCTGGCCACGCTGGAGCTGCGGGTGGCACGGCAGAACGCCAACGCGCTGGCCGTGGCACAGGCGCTGCGCGGACGCGTCACGGGCCTGCGCCATCCCGGGCTGCCCGACGACCCGTCGCATGCCGTCGCCGCCCGTCAGATGCGGCGCTTCGGCTGCGTGGTCTCCTTCGAACTGCCCACGCGCGCGCGGGCCGAGCGCTTTCTCGACGCCCTGGACCTGGTCGACGACGCGACGAGCTTCGGCGGTGTCCGGTCGACCGCCGAGCGCCGTGGCCGCTGGGGCGGGGACGCCGTCGCGGACGGCTTCATCCGCTTTTCGGCGGGCGCCGAGGACACCGAGGACCTGGTGGCGGACGTGCTGCGGGCACTGGAGGAGAGCGCGCACTGACATCCGTCCACACCGACGGCGCCGCCGTCTAGTACCGGGCTACGTACAACGGACGGTCCGAGCCTCCCCCCTCGTGGCTCGGACCGCCCCCGGTTCTGCGCGCAAGAACCGCACAAACAAGGCTAGTTGACTCTGTGTCAGTGTCCAATCACCGTAGCGACAGAAAGCTATCGACTTATTTATAGTTGGGCGCGGCCCGGCGGCCGGGAGGGAAGGGGTACCGCCATGGATCTCGCCCTGCTGCGCACCTTCGTGACAGTTCATCGCGCTGGGTCGTTCACCCGGGCCGCCGCGCTGCTCGGTCTCTCGCAGCCGGCTGTGACGTCCCAGATACGCACGCTGGAGCGGCAGTTGGGGCGTCCGTTGTTCCTGCGCCAGGCGCGCGGCGTGACGCCCACGACGATCGGCGACGAGCTGGCGCACAAGGCGGCGCCGCATCTCGACGCGCTCGTGGAGATCGCCGAGACCGGGCTCGACGAGGAGTCCAGCGTCCGCACACTGCACCTCGCGGGCCCGCCGGAGTTCACGGCGGAGCGCGCTCTCCCCGCTCTTACCGCGCTGACCAGGGACGACGGACAGAGCATCGCGCTGCGGGCGACGTTCGGCACGGCGGAGGAGACCTTGGAGGGCCTGGCAGCCGGACATCATGATCTGGCCATCGCGACGGCCCGTCCGCGGGGCACACTGCTCACGGCGACTCCGCTCTGCGACGAGGAGCACGTCCTGGTCGCCGCTCCGCGCTGGGCCGCCCGCGTCGGCTCCGGCCGGCTGCACCGCGACGCGGCGCCCTCCCTGGAGCGGTTCCCGGTGGTCGAGGTGCACGAGTCGCTGCCGTTGATCACGCGGTACTGGTCCGCGGTCTTCGACTCCCGGCCCGCCGTCTCCGGCACGGTCGTCGTCTCCGATCTGCGGGCGGTGCTGTCGTGCGTGATCGCGGGGGCCGGGCTGGCCGTCCTGCCGCGCTATCTGTGCGACCCGGCCCTGGACCGGGGCGAGATCGTCGCGCTGCTGGATCCTCCGGTGCCCCCGTTGCGTACGTACTTCCTGGTCGTACGCACCGGCACGTTCGCCCTGCCGCACATCGCGCGGGCGCACGAGTGGCTGCTGCGCGCTGCCGTCGACTGGTCGTGAGCGGAGCGGCAAGCGGTAGGAATGTTTCACGTGGAACCAACCGGGCCACATTTCTCCCATGACCGTCCGACCCGTGGTCAAGCGCACCGCACGCGCCGTTCTGCTCGACGGCGACGACCTGATCCTGATCAAGCGGACCAAGCCTGGCGTGGATCCGTACTGGGTGACCCCCGGCGGCGGGGTGGAACCCGAGGACACGACCGTCGTGGACGCCCTGCACCGTGAAGTGCACGAGGAACTCGGCGCCAAGGTCACCGACGTGGTGCCCTGCTTCGTGGACACCATCGAGCACATCGGCGAGGACGGCGGCGCCACCGGCGTGAAGGTCCAGCACTTCTTCGTCTGCCGTCTGGAATCCATGGACCTCGGCCAGCGGCACGGCCCCGAGATCGACGAGCCCTGCGGCGAGTACGAGATCGTGCGGGTGCCGTTCACCCGCGTCGGCATCGCCTCGGTCCACCTGGTGCCGCTCTCGCTGCGCCACTTCCTGGACGGCAACATCGAGGGCGTACGGGCGATGCACGCGCCCGATCTGGGCTGACACCGCCAGGGGTGCCGCGCCGGGCACGGCTGTCGTACGGGGATCAGGTCGCGGTCGCGACCAGGTCCTCGATCGAGTCGTGCCGGATGCGGTCGCCGGGTACGCCGACGGAGCGCAGCGCGTCGACACCGCTGCGGATCATGCCGGGCGGGCCCGAGAGATAGGCGTCGTACTCGTTCCAGGGGCCGTACTCGCGGACCGCGTCCGGCAGCTGGAGACGAGCCTGCCGGTCGATGATCGGGCGGACCGAGAGCCAGTGATGGCTCTGCTGAAGGCGCAGCATGGTGTCGATGTCGTACAGGTCGTGGTCGGTACGGGCGCCGTAGAACACCTCGACCGGGCGCCGTCGGCCGTGCTCGGCGACATCCTCCACCAGCGCCTTGATCGGGGCGATGCCGGTACCGCCGCCCAGACAGAGCATGCCGCTGTCGGTGTTGTGGTCGACCGTCATCGAGCCGGCGGGCGGACCGAGCCGCAGGACGTCACCGGGACGGGCGTGGTGCACCAGCGCGTTGGAGACCCAGCCGGCCGGGACCGCCTTCACGTGGAACGAGAGCAGTCCGTCGGAGCGGGGCGCCGACGCGAACGAGTAGTGCCGCCAGATCCGCGGCCACCACGGTGTCTCCAGCGTCGTGTACTGCCCGGCCAGGAACGGGTAGGGCTGGTCCGGCCGGACGGTGACGACAGCGATGTCGGGGGTGCGCAGATCGTGCGAGACGACCTCGGCGAGCCACCAGGCGGGGGCCTTCAGCTCGTCCTCGGCCGCCGCGTCGATCATCACCTGGGAGATCGTCGTGTACGTACGGACCCAGGCGGCCTCCGCCTCGGCGCTCCAGGTGGTCGTCGCGTACTGGGTGAGCGCCGCGATGAGGCATTCGCCGACGGCCGGGTAGTGCGCGGCGTGCGTGCCGTACTTGCGGTGGCCGCGGCCCAGGTTCTTCAGGTACGGGACCAGGACGAGTTTGTTGTCGACGTGCTCGGCGGCGGTCAGCAGCGCCCGCAGGAGCCGGTCGCGCTGGGTGTCCATCGCGGCGGGGAAGAGCTGGCGCAGTTCCGGGTGGCGCACGAAGAGCAGGGCGTAGAAGTACGAGGTGACCTGGTCGGCGACGGGGCCGACCTCCTCCATCGTGCGGCGCACGAGGATCGCGTCGGGCGAGGCGTTGTCGCGCAGCGAGCGCGGGGGGCGGGGTTCCGCGGCGGGGCCGGAAGGAGCTGCGTGACCGGAAGGGTCTGCGTGACCGGAGGGGGCAGCGGGTGCCGCGGGGGCCGTGCGCGGCGGCTCACGGTGGCTGCGGGGCTCGGGTATTCGGCCCTCCTCCGCGCGTTGCCCGGAGGGGTCGGGCTCGGGCCTGCCCACGGGACGTACGGGGGCGACCCGGCGACCTTCGGCGGCCTGTCGCTGGGGACCGCTGGTCTCCGGATCAGGGGTTTTGCGCGGGGTGAACCAGCCGCCCCCGCCGTCCGAACCGGAATCGGCCGACGTAGTGGTCGGAGCGTCCATGCTGTGCCTCGCCTCGAACATCATTCGGTCGGTCTACGTGCTTCCCCGCTCGTCGGCGCTCTCCCGAGCGCTTCGTGAGCTGAAGCCTTGCGGTTTCCCCCGTGTGGTTCGACTAGTCAATGCGGCCCACATTGAACACTGCATTTCGACCTGCTACGGACAAGTAAGGCAAGAGTGTGACATTGCCCGCAGTCCCCTCTTCGCAGCGTGCCATCCGACTTCATTGCACGGAGTGCAAAGAGGAAAGCGCAGGTCTTCGATCTCTCCGCGCGGTTAGGCTGCGTCGGCCTGCGTGTGCCGCGGCCTACCGCTCCCGCCTTGGCCCATCCGGTCCGGACAGGAACCGGGGACGACCCTACCGGCAGCCGCCGCTGCCACAAGCACCTCCCGGCCTCACTACCGATTTGCCGGATCTCGCGGTCAATGCAATTCACTCAATTCCAGGTCGCGCCGCACCAATTCGCACGTCTTCCGCAGATCGCAGCCCGGCAAGAGATGCGCGGCACGCTCCACAAGGCGGAGTCAGTACTCCATCTTCTCGGCGGCAGGGCGTCGATGCCCGTTTCACGTGAAACTTCGGCCTGTTCCCGACGACCGGGACAGGGCCGGGGCCACTCGACGTGGCCGAAAGCACCACGTCACTGCGGGCAAAGTGGTGGACGGCACGGGGGCAAGTCCGACAGCCTGACCTGCGTGTCGACACCTTCCCTCTCCGATTTGCCCATTCGCCGTCTCACCCGCGGCGACGTCCTCGCCTGCGCCGATCTCTCGGAGGACCGCGGCTGGCCCCGCGAAGAACACAAATGGGGCCTGCTGCTGACCGCCGGCACCGGCTACGGCATCGACGACCCCGACGGCGGACTCGTCGCCGCCTGCGTGGTGACCTCGTACGGGCCCCATGAGCGGCCCGAACTCGGCGCGATCGGCATGGTCCTGGTCGCCGAACGCCATGCGCGGCAAGGGGTCGGCCGACGTCTGATGAGTTACGTCGCCGAGCAGGCGGGCACGACTCCGCTGACCCTGCACGCGACACCGAACGGACAGCCGCTCTACGAGGAGCTGGGGTTCAAGGTCACCGGCCGGGCCGAGATGGTCCGCGGCCGTTTCGCCCCCGGCGGCGCCGCTTCCGGCATCGCCACCCGCCCGGCCACCGCCGAGGACCTCGCGGCGATCCTGCGCCTGGACGCGGAGGTGTTCGGCCCCGACCGCACGCATGTCATCACCCGCCTTCCGGCCTTCTCGGACCGGCTGCGCGTGGCGGAGGAGGATGGCCGGCTCATCGGCTACGCGGCGCTCTGGCCCAACATGGACACCCATGTCGTCGGCCCGCTGATCGCCCGCGACACGGAGACCGCGAAGGCTCTCGTCGCCTCTCTCGCGGCGGGCACGGACCGGCCGCTGCGCACCGACATCGACGTACGCCACGAAGAACTGCTCGCGTGGCTGAAGGAGCGCGGCCTCGAAGGCGTCGCCTTCAACGCGGTGATGAACCACGGCGCGCCGGACCTGCCCGGCGACTGGACCCGCCGCTTCGCCCCGCTCACGGTCGCGGCGGGCTGAGGCGGCGCCCGCGGCCCCCGGCACGGACCGGACACGGATCAGCCCCCAGGCACCGCCGCTGTGCGACGGCCTGGGGGCTGATCCGGCTGTGGGGGGGGCTCAGGCGAGCGTGCCGACGGCCTCCGTGGCGAACCCGTGGTCCTGCTCGGGGGCGCCGCCGCCGACACCGACGGCACCGATGAGACGGCCGTCGCGGTGGACCGGCACGCCTCCGGCGATGAACAGCAGCGGCTGGTCGAGAGCGGTGGGCAGGGTGTGGAACGGCCCGTCCGGCTTGACCAGGTCGACGAGGTCGGCGGTGGGGGCGTTCAGCTGGAGCGCGGTGTAGGCCTTGCGGGTGCTGGTCTCGCCGGAGATGAGGACGGCGCGGTCGTCACGGCGGAAGGCCAGGAGATGGCCACCCGCGTCGAGGACGGTGACGCTGACGGTGACTCCGGCCGCCTCGGCGGCGCGGCGGGCGGCGGAGACGAGCGTCTCCGCGTCGTCGATGGTCAGCGGGGCGACTGCGGTGGGGGTGCTCATGAGGTGATGCTCCTTGCGAGGTGGTGCTGATTGCTTCGTGGGACGGGGAGGGTGGTCGTGGGCCGGCCCGGGGGTCAGATGTGGACCGGCTCGGCGTGCCGCTGTTCGGCGGCCGCGGCGGCGGGGCCCGGGGCGGGCGTGCGGCGCTCCAGGAAGGCCGACAGGATCGCGAGCACGAGGGCGCTCGCCGCGAGGACGGCACCGACCCAGTCGGGGGCGGTGTAGCCGAGCCCGGCGGTGATCACCAGGCCGCCGAGCCAGGCGGCGAGGGCGTTGCCGGCGTTGAAGGCGCCGATGTTGACGGCCGAGGCGAGCGTCGGGGCGCCGGATGCCTGGTCCAGGACCCGCTTCTGCAGCGGCGGCACCGTCGCGAAGCCGAGCGCGCCGATCAGGGCGATGGTGATCGCGGCCAGGATCTTGTGGTGCGCGGTCATCGTGAACAGGCCGAGGACGAGGGCGAGGGCGCCCAGCGAGACGTAGAGCATCGGCATCAGGGCGCGGTCGGCGAACCTGCCGCCGATCAGGTTGCCGCCGACCATGCCGAGCCCGAAGAGGACGAGCAGCCAGGTGACGGAGCCCTCCGCGAATCCGGCGACGTGGGTCATCATCGGCGTGATGTAGGTGATGGCCGCGAAGACACCGCCGAAGCCGAGCACGGTCATCGCCATGGCGAGCAGGACCTGCACGTTCTTGAAGGCGGCCACCTCGTGGCGCAGTCGCACACCTTCCGGCTTGGGCAGGTCCGGTACGAGCTTGGCGATACCGGCGAGCCCGATCAGGCCGAGCGCGGCGACGATCGCGAACGTGACGCGCCAGCCGACGGACTGGCCGATGAGGGTGCCGAGCGGGACGCCGACGACGTTGGCCACGGTCAGGCCCGTGAACATCATGGCGATCGCTCCGGCCTTCTTGGCCGGGGCCACCAGTTCCGCGGCGACGACCGAGCCGATGCCGAAGAACGCGCCGTGGGCGAGCGAGGCGACCACGCGGCCGATCAGCATGACGGCGAAGACGGGCGCCACGGCGGAGAGCAGATTGCCGACGATGAAGAAGCCCATCAGCACCATCAGCATCCGCTTGCGCGGGATACGGGTGCCCAGGACGGTCATCAGCGGGGCGCCGAACATCACGCCGAGGGCGTAGCCGGTCACCAGGAAGCCTGCCGTGGGGATGGAGACGCCGAAGTCACCCGCGACCTGTGGGAGGAGTCCCATGATCACGAATTCCGTGGTTCCGATCCCGAAGGCCCCGATCGCGAGAGCCAGAAGCGCGAGAGGCATGGGGGTTCACCTTCCCAGACTGTTGCAGGTGCGCTTAACGAGACCTCACAATAATTGCAGACGCTGGTTAATTGCAAGCGCGGGCAATCTCGGTCCATCGACTACCCTGGTACGCATCCACTCCGGGACGGAGGATCCACGAGCATGACCGCCACAGACCCCGCACTCACCGCCCTCTCCCAGGGCTGGTGCGCCCTCTCCCTGCTCCACGGAAGGATCGAGGCGCACATCGAGCGCGCCCTTCAGGCCGGACACGGCCTGAGCGTGCGCGAGTACTCACTGCTCGACGTCCTCAGCCGCCAGCACGACGGCGAGGGCGGGCACCTCCAGATGAAGCAGGTCGCCGACGCCGTCGTGCTCAGCCAGAGCGCGACGACGCGTCTGGTCACGCGCCTGGAGGACCGCGGTCTGCTCCAGCGCTACCTGTGCCCCACCGACCGGCGCGGGATCTACACCAATGTCTCCGAGGCCGGCCTGAAGCTCCTGGACGAGGCCCGTCCGACCAACCAGACCGCCCTGCGCGAAGCCCTCGACGCCGCGGCCGAGAACCCCGAACTCGCCCCGCTGGTCAGGGCCGTCGAGGAGCTGCGCGTCCCCGCTTAGCCATCGGGTGGTCCTCGCCTGGTCATAGGGTGCGGGCATGGGAGATCTTGAGATAAGAGCGGCCGCGGCCGAGGACGTACCGGCGATCGTGGCGATGCTGGCGGACGACGCGCTGGGCGCGCAGCGCGAGTCGCCGGACGACCTCGCGCCGTACCTGGCCGCGTTCGCCCGGCTGGCCGCCGATCCGAACCAGCACCCGGTCGTCGCCGTCCGCGAAGGCAGGGTCGTCGGCACCCTTCAGCTCACCGTCCTCCCCGGGCTCTCCCGCAAGGGCGCCACCCGCTCGATCATCGAGGCGGTACGCATTCACGCCGATGAGCGGGGCAGCGGGCTCGGTACTCAGCTCGTCACCTGGGCCGTCGACGAATCCCGGCGCCTGGGCTGCGAGTTGGTGCAGCTGACCTCCGATGTCACCCGCACAGATGCCCACCGCTTCTACGAGCGGCTCGGCTTCACGGCGTCCCACGTGGGGTTCAAGCTGCAGCTGTGACGCTGCCTGTCGTGGTGGGGCGGGGCTGTTTCACGTGAAACAGCCCCGCGAGCGGTCTCAGCCCGGGAGACCCCGCCATCCTTCCGGGTCCACACCGCCGGGCACCGGCGCGTCCGCGTCGTACGGCTCCCGTGTGAAGACGAACGACCCCAGATCCAGGTGGCTCACCGATCCGTCGGGCCGCCGCACTGCTCGCAACGACTCCCCCGCGTAGTAGCCGTCGAGGCCGGTCCAGGTGCCGTCCCCGTTCGCCCGGAACCGGGAGCGGCGTCCCCCGCCGGACACCGGCCCGAGAACGACAGCACCGTCCGCCGCCAGGCGCAGCGCCACGATCTGTGTGCCCCAGTACCAGGGGCCCGCCAGCTCCAGCACCGACGGATCGACCTCCGGCAGCGGGCGCCACGGCTCGGGGATGCGCGGCTCGGCGTCGGCGACGATGCCCAGCAGTTCGGCGGAAACGGTCCCCGAGGCCACCCCGGACGTGCAGTTGGCCAGGACGACGGCTGCGAGCCCTTCCTCCTCGCTCAGCCACAGGCCCGCCACGAACCCGGGCAGCGAGCCGGTGTGCCCGGCCAGAATCCGCCCGTCCCTGCGCACGACCTGCATGCCGAGGCCGTACGACGTCTCCCAGTCACCGGGCAGGGTCGGCGCGGCCGGTGTGCGCATCTCCCGTACGGATTCCGCGCTCAGCACACGGTCGTCGCCCGTGGTGAGGAAGGCCGCGAAGACCGCCAGGTCCCGGGCCGTGGACCACAGTTGACCGGCCGGCGCCATGAGGCCGAGATCCTCGCTCGGCTCCGGCAGCAGCACATCGGCGTACGGGTGCACGGCCCAGCCGCCGGCGTGCGGCATCTGCGGATGGACGCCGGTGCGGGTCAGCCCGAGCGGTTCAAGGACCTCGCTGTGCAGGGCCTCCTCCCAGGTGACCCCGCGCACCGCCTCGACCAGGGCGCCCAGCAGCGTGTAGCCGGGATTGGAGTAGTGGTGGCGCCGTCCGACGGGATGCCGGAAGGGCTGCTCGCCGAGGACGTCGGCGAGGGTCGGACGCAGCGTGGCGGACGACCGCTCCCACCACTCACCCGGCGTCTCGGCCGCCAATCCTCCGGTGTGCGCCAGGAGTTCGACGATGGTGACGTCCCCGGCGCCGGTCCCGGGAAGGTGCTTCTCCAGCGGGTCGCCCAGATCGAGCAGCCCCTCGTCACGCAGCCGCAGCACCAGCACGGCCGTGAACGTCTTGGTGATCGATCCGATCCGGTACTGCACATGCTCATCGGGCCCGTGCCCGTCCACCGAGGTACGCGATCCGCTCCACACGAGCGCACCGTCCCGGGCCACCGCGGCGACGAGAGAGGGCGCACGTCCCTCGCTCTGCGTGACGGCGATGCGGTGCAGGAGACTACGGCGGGTACTGGGCAACAGCTCTTCCGAGGGGGTCGTCATACGCACAGTCCACCCCGGGGGCCCACCCGCGTCGAGCCGTTTTCACCAGCGGCTGATCACGAGAGCCGACGGCTGATCAGGAGAGACCGTCGGCGCCGACCGCGTTCGGGCTCTCGGGCAGGAGCAATTGCCGGGCGACAAGCTCGGAGCGGATCAGTTCGAGCAGGCGACCCGTCCAGTTCCGTCCCCGGTTGTCGGGGGCGTCTGTCCAGAAGGGCGCGTCCGAGAAGCCCGTGTAGCTGATCCTGGCGTCCCCCGTGGAGACCAGGACCTGCGCGAGTTCGGGATACTGGGCGAATTTCGCTCGGAGGAGCCCCGCCATGACGGCGAGCCGGACGTCGGGCCAGTCCTTCCTGCGCGCTGCCCCGCCGCCCAGATCATGGGCTTCCCGGCCAGAGGCGGCGTCCCGGATGTCGGCTCTGTCGGAGGCTTCGGCTGCCGACAGCGCCCAGTACCCGTGGAGGACGGATGCGTAGGACTCGCCGGCGAACACGATCCGTGCCGGGAAGTCGTTGCGGAGCACGAACAGGCCCGGCTCCTCGGGCCAGCCCCGCGGATAGACGGTTTCGTGCGAGACGAGTGCCGGTCGGCCAGGTTCCGCAGGATCGTCGGCGAACTGAACGGCTCGACGCTCCTGCTCCCTCTGAACCCCCTGATCTCCTTCGTCGAAGTAGTCCAGGACGCTCTGGTGCATCTGCGCCGTCACGACCGGACCGTCGCCGTCGACGGCTTCGCCGATGTCCGTGAGCAGGATCCGCAGGGGGCGGTCCTGTCGGTCCATGTCGCCGAGAACATAGATCCGAAGATGGGGTGGAACCGCAAGATATGCCGCTCGCAGAAGCTCTCGGTGGGCTTCCGAGGGCTCCTGCTGAAAACGACGGATCGCGTCCCAGCAACGCTGTCCGGCAGTGGGTCGCTCAGCGAGCGCCTCGATGCGGTCGGCGACTTCCAGGAGAAACCCATCGGACGTAAGCGGCCCGCCGCTACGAGAGGACCACTTCGACCGCTCGTCGGGAGGCGGCGACAGTGCCGGATCGGTCACTGCCAGCCGGCCCTGTTCCAGCATCTTCCTGAGACCGGCCAGGTCCGTCCGGTCTCCGCAGGTGATCGCTCCGTCGGCGAAGACGATCAGATCGTCGACGTAGTACGGATCACCCGGTCGATACCGCCGCCAGATGTGGCACCAGGCCCCATCGATCCGCTCCCCGTCCACCATCCGATAGGTCGGCCCCCGCCACGTCATGGCCGCACGCTACCGCCTGAGGGACGGTCATGGGCCGACGGAGAAAGCCCCGCTCCCGACGCTACCGAGGCGCCAGCACGCAGAACTCGTGACCGTCGGGGTCGGCCAGCACCACCCAATCGACGTCCCCTTGGCCGATGTCGACAGGCGTCGCCCCGAGCGAGAGGAGCCGGTCGACCTCCGCCTGCTGGTCGCCGCCCGCCGGTGGCGCGAGGTCGAAGTGCAGGCGTTCCTTCCCCGTCTTCGGCATCAGGGGCGGGCCGCCCCACGTGACCTTCGGGCCGCCGTGCGGTGAGCGGATCGCGGTCTCCTGGTCCTGGTCCCAGACCAGGGGCCAGCCCAGCGCTCGGCTCCAGAAGTACCCGGCCTCCTGCGAACCGTCGCCCGACAGCGCCCCGATGAACCCGCAGTCGGCGAGGAAGCTGTTGCCCGGCTCGATGACACAGAACTCATTGCCCTCGGGGTCGGCCAGCACCACATGCCCCTCCTCCGGACGTTGACCGATGTCGATGTGCCGGGCGCCGAGTTCGAGCGCCTTCTCCACCACCTGCGTCTGGTCGTCCAGCGACGTGCTCGTGAGGTCGAAGTGCATGTGGTTCTGGCCGGTCTTCGGCTCCTGAACCGACGCGAAGCGCAGCCGGAACCCGGTCTCGTCGCCGGGCAGCAGCGTGACGCCGTCGGAGGATTCCTCGTACGTCTCCCAGCGGAGGAAGTCCGCCCAGAAGCGCGCGAGGCGGTGCGGGTCGTGCGCGTCGAAACAGAGAGCGTGCAGGCGCGAAGTCATCCGTGGTCTCCCAGCAGGGGCAGGCGGCTCGTGCTGGAGCCTGCCCATGACGCTGCTGCCCGGTCAACCTGATTAAGGCCCGGAGGTCAGCGCCGAATGTGCGGGAGCATCACGTCTGCGCCATGTCCACGAAGCGCGAGTAGTGGCCCTGGAAGGCGACCGTGATCGTGGCCGTCGGGCCGTTACGGTGCTTGCCGACGATGATGTCGGCCTCTCCCGCGCGTGGTGACTCCTTCTCGTAGGCGTCCTCGCGGTGCAGCAGGATGACCATGTCGGCATCCTGCTCGATGGAGCCGGACTCACGCAGGTCGGACACCATCGGCTTCTTGTCCGTGCGCTGCTCGGGACCACGGTTCAGCTGCGAGAGCGCGATCACCGGGACCTCCAGCTCCTTCGCAAGCAGCTTCAGGTTTCGGGACATGTCCGAGACCTCCTGCTGACGGCTCTCGGAACGCTTGGAGCCACCGGCCTGCATCAGCTGCAGATAGTCGATGATCACGAGCCGGATGTCGTTGCGCTGCTTGAGGCGGCGGCACTTGGCCCGGATCTCCATCATCGACAGGTTCGGGGAGTCGTCGATGTAGAGCGGCGCGGCCGACACCTCGGGCATCCGGCGCGCGAGCCGCGTCCAGTCCTCGTCGGTCATCGTGCCGGAACGCATGTGGTGCAGAGCCACGCGTGCCTCGGCCGACAGCAGACGCATCGCGATCTCGTTGCGCCCCATTTCGAGGGAGAAGATGACGCTGGGCAGGTTGTTCTTGATGGACGCCGCGCGCGCGAAGTCCAGCGCCAGCGTGGACTTACCCATGGCGGGGCGGGCGGCGATGACGATCATCTGGCCCGGGTGCAGACCGTTGGTGAGCGAGTCGAAGTCGGTGAAGCCGGTCGGCACACCGGTCATCTCGCCGCTGCGCGAGCCGATCGCCTCGATCTCGTCGAGCGCGCCCTCCATGATGTCGCCGAGCGGGAGGTAGTCCTCACTGGTGCGCTGCTCGGTGACGGCGTAGATCTCGGCCTGCGCCCTGTTGACGATCTCGTCGACGTCGTCGTCGGCCGCGTATCCCATCTGCGTGATCCGCGTACCCGCCTCGACGAGGCGGCGCAGGACGGCCCGCTCATGGACGATCTCCGCGTAGTACTCGGCGTTCGCCGCCGTCGGGACCGTCTGGACGAGGGTGTGCAGATACGATGCGCCGCCGACCTTGTTGATCTCGCCGCGCTTGGTCAGCTCGGCGGCGATGGTGATCGGGTCGGCCGGCTCGCCCTTGGCGTAGACGTCGAGGATCGCCTGGAAGATCATTTCGTGGGCGGGCTTGTAGAAGTCGGCGCCCTTGAGGACCTCGACGACGTCCGCGATCGCGTCCTTGGACAGGAGCATGCCACCGAGCACGGACTGCTCGGCGTCGAGATCCTGCGGCGGTACGCGCTCGAACGTGGCGGGCCCGTCGTCCCAGCCGCTGTCCTCCCGGCCCCGGTCGTGCTGGTCTCCCTGGCGCCCGCCGTTCCGGCGCGGCTTGGAAGGGGGCAGGCGATCGCTGGGACCGCTGTCGGCCCAGGGGTCGTCCAACGGCTCGGAGATACTCACCGGGCCACCTCCTCCCGTCCGCCGAGCGGACCTCGCCGTGCACTTCATTCCTACGGCACGACACTGACAAATCCAGGGGCCCGATTCCGGTTCTGACGCGTCGGATATGTGCAGGTTTCCGAGGCCGGCGGACACAGGGGGCGCCGCTCCACCGTAGGCGTGTCCGCACCGTCAGCCAATCTGGTTATCCACAGGCCCTGTGGAAGACGGCCCTCTCCCTGTGGAGAACCCGGGAAAACCTGTGCACGGCTCGGTGGACAGGCCTGTGAACAAGCCCTCAGCCGTTCCCACACACCACACTTGACCTGCTCATATCCCATCCACTGGCTGTGCAGGAGAAAAACTTTCCCAGTCGGCCCAAGATCTCTGCGAGTGGTGTTTCACACCATCCGCGAACCAGTCCGAAGTAAGGGTCACAATGCCATTGCATCTCTTACCTGTGGAAGATTAGATTGGTGCCCATGACACAGGCTCCCGTGACGCCCCATGCCGCCAGACGCCGGCACGACCGAGAGATCGTGGCTCTCGCCGTTCCGGCCTTCGGCGCACTCGTCGCGGAGCCGCTCTTCCTCATGGCCGACAGCGCCATCGTCGGCCACCTCGGCACCTCCCAGCTGGCAGGGCTCGCCGTCGCCTCGGCGCTGCTGACGACCGCGGTCAGCGTCTTCGTCTTCCTCGCCTACGCCACCACCGCCGCCGTGGCCCGCCGGGTCGGAGCGGGCGACACCCGGTCCGCGATCCAGCAGGGCATGGACGGCATCTGGCTCGCACTGCTCCTGGGCGCCGCCGTCGTCGCGGTCGTGCTGCCCACCGCACCGGGTCTCGTCAGCCTGTTCGGCGCCTCGGACACCGCCGCACCGTACGCGACCACCTATCTGCGCATCTCCACCCTCGGCATCCCCGCGATGCTCGTGGTCCTGGCCTCCACCGGTGTCCTGCGCGGCCTCCAGAACACCAGAACCCCGCTGTACGTGGCCGTCGCCGGCTTCGTCGCCAACGGCGTGCTCAACGTCGCGCTGGTCTACGGCGCCGGACTCGGCATCGCGGGCTCCGCCTGGGGAACCGTCATCGCCCAGTTCGGCATGGCCGCGATCTATCTGATCGTCGTCGTCCGCGGCGCCCGTCGGCACGGTGCCTCGCTACGGCCGGATCTGGCAGGCATACGCGCCTGCGCCCAGGCAGGCACCCCGCTCCTCGTCCGCACCCTCGCACTCCGCGCGGTCCTGATGATCGCCACGGCGGTCGCGGCCCGCCTCGGGGACGCGGACGTCGCCGCCCACCAGATCATCCTGTCCCTCTGGAGCCTGCTGGCCTTCGCCCTCGACGCCATCGCCATCGCGGGTCAGGCCATCATCGGCCGCTATCTCGGGGCCGACGACGCCGACGGGGCCCGCGACGTCTGCCGCCGCATGGTCCAGTGGGGCATTGCGGCAGGAGTCGTCCTGGGCATCCTGGTCGTCGTCGCGCGCCCGCTCTTCGTCCCGCTGTTCACGAGCGACCCGATCGTCCAGGACGCGGCGCTGCCCGCCCTCATCGTGGTCGCGCTCTCCCAGCCGATCTGCGGCATCGTCTTCGTACTCGACGGAGTCCTCATGGGCGCCGGCGACGGCCCGTATCTGGCCTGGGCCATGCTGATCACCCTGGCGGTCTTCACGCCGGTCGCGCTCCTGGTCCCGGCACTGGGCGGAGGTCTGACGGCGGTCTGGGGTGCGATGACGCTGATGATGGCGGTCCGGATGGCGACGCTCTGGGTCCGCTACCGCTCCGGACGCTGGGCCGTCACCGGCGCGACGCGCTGATCGCGACGCGCTGATCACAAGGCACTGACCGCGGCACGCCGTTTCACGTGAAACGGCGAATCAGCGAACGACGAACGACGAACGGGGACGCTTCAGCATCAGCCCGCCACCCGCCGCCCGCACCACGACAAGCATGTGGGGCCGCACCCCGAAGGGTGCGGCCCCACATGTCGCTTCAGCGCTGCTCAGGGCAGTGCTCAGGCAGCGACGACCTCGACGTTGACCTTGACGGACACCTCGGGGTGCAGACGCACGGTCGCCTCGTGGGCGCCCAGCGTCTTGATCGCGGAGCCGAGCTCGACACGGCGCTTGTCGACCTTCGGGCCACCCGCGGTCTCGATCGCCGAAGCGACGTCGGCCTGGGTGACGGAGCCGAAGAGACGACCGGCGTCGCCGGAGCGGACGGCCAGACGGACCTTGACGGCCTCGAGCTTGGCCTTGATCTCGTTGGCCTGCTCGATCGTCGCGATCTCGTGGATCTTGCGGGCGCGGCGGATCTGCGCCACGTCCTGCTCGCCACCCTTGGTCCAGCGGATCGCGAAACCACGCGGGACCAGGTAGTTGCGGGCGTACCCGTCCTTGACGTCGACGACGTCGCCGGCGGTGCCGAGGCCAGAGACCTCGTGGGTCAGGATGATCTTCATTATTCGGTCACCCTTCCCTTATCGCGCGGTGGACGTGTAGGGCAGCAGCGCCATCTCACGGCTGTTCTTGACGGCCGTGGCGACGTCACGCTGGTGCTGCGTGCAGTTGCCGGTCACGCGGCGGGCACGGATCTTGCCGCGGTCGGAAATGAACTTCCGCAGCATGTTCGTGTCCTTGTAGTCCACGTACGTGACCTTGTCCTTGCAGAAAGCGCAGACCTTCTTCTTAGGCTTGCGCACAGGCGGCTTCGCCATGGTGTTTCTCCTGTGTGATCAAGAAGTGTGGGTGCGAGCCCGGCCCCGAGGGGCGCGTCCCTAGAAGGGGGGCTCGTCCGAGTAGCCGCCGCCGGAGCCGCCGGAGCTTCCGCCCCAGCCGCCACCGCTGCCGCCCTGCTGGCCGCCGCCTGCGGGCGAACCGGTCGCCCAGGGGTCGTCGGCGGGAGCACCGCCGCCGCCACCCTGCTGCTGGCCGCCGCCGGAGCCGCCGGAGCTTCCGCCCCAGCCGCCACCGCCGCCGCCCTGCTGGCCGCCGCCACCGCCGCCGTAGCCGCCCTGGCCACCGCGACCGCCACCGCCACTGGTCTTGGTGACCTTGGCCGTGGCGCTGCGCAGGCTGGCGCCGACCTCGTCGACGTCCAGCTCGTAGACCGTGCGCTTGACGCCCTCACGGTCCTCGTAGGACCGCTGCTTCAGCCGGCCCTGCACGATGACGCGCATGCCTCGCTGGAGCGACTCCGCGACGTTCTCCGCCGCCTGACGCCAGACCGAGCAGGTCAGGAACAGGCTCTCGCCGTCCTTCCACTCATTGGTCTGCCGGTCGAAGGTGCGGGGAGTGGACGCGACACGGAACTTCGCGACCGCCGCACCGGAGGGGGTGAAGCGCAGCTCGGGGTCGTCGACAAGATTGCCGACGACCGTGATGACGGTCTCGCCTGCCATGGGGTACCTCTCGGCGGGTTTGCTGCGGACTGCTTGCTGCTACTCGAATCCCGAGTGGCTGAACCGGGAGGTTCAGTGGGTCTCGGGGCGGAGGACCTTGGTCCGGAGGACCGACTCGTTCAGGTTCATCTGGCGGTCGAGCTCCTTGACGATCGCGGGCTCAGCCTGCAGATCGATGACCGAGTAGATGCCCTCGGGCTTCTTCTTGATCTCGTACGAGAGACGACGACGGCCCCAGGTGTCGACCTTCTCGACCTTTCCGTTGCCCTCACGGACGACGGAGAGGAAGTTCTCGATCAGGGGGGCGACAGCGCGCTCCTCCAGATCGGGGTCGAGGATGACCATCACCTCGTAGTGACGCATGTGGAACCCACCTCCTTTGGACTCAGCGGCCACGGTCGTTCCGTGGCAGGAGGGTTGTTATGCGTGAGCAACGGTATCGGCCACCACTGACAATCGGTCCTCCGAAGGAGAACCGCGCAGTTCAGTGGGTATCCATCCCTTGTCGGGACACGGGCAGACACTGATGCAGACGGTACAGACTACCCGCACCCCGGCTTCCGGTTGAAATCCGACAGCGATCGACCGCAGTCTGTACACATCGGGTGTGTATGGCGCTACAACGCGCCACCTTCCGCAGGAGGTGCCTCATGGCACAAGCAATGCGACCCAACAGCACGAGCGCCGGCTCTCTCTTCGCCAGCGACGGCAAGCCCCATCCGCTCCCCGACACCCTGCTCTACGTGACCGCGGTGCTCGGCATCCTCGCCCTCATCACGTCGATCTGGAGCAACCTCCATCTCCTCAGCTCCTGGGCCGGGCTCGTAGGGATCTTCACCGGGGCCTACGGCCAGTACGTCTCGGAGACGACACGGGAGCGGTTCGGCCTGATCCTCGGCCTCGGAGCGTCGGCCGTCGGCTTCTTCATCGGCATGGCCCACGGGGGCCTGTTCGGCGGGATCATCGGCTGAGCCGGACCACCGGCGAGGACTTACCTCCGATACGGCCAGTCGGGGCGCTCACAGGGCACAGTAGGCTTCGGCGCGAGAGCCGGAGCCCCTGTATCCATGGGGACACACCAGCCCGAGGAGCGCCCCGAATGAGCCTGACCCTGAGGACCATCAGCCGAGAGCAGCATCTGGCGTACATCCAGAGCCTGCCGTCGGCGAGCCACATGCAGGTCCCGGCCTGGGCTGATGTGAAGGCTGAATGGCGCTCGGAGAGCCTGGGCTGGTTCGACGACAGGAACGGCGAGATGGTCGGCGCGGGCCTCGTCCTGTACCGCCAGCTGCCCAAGATCAAGCGCTATCTCGCGTACCTGCCCGAGGGCCCGGTCATCAACTGGTACGCACCGAACCTCGAAGAGTGGCTGCGCCCGATGCTGGCGCATCTGAAGCAGCAGGGCGCCTTCTCCGTGAAGATGGGCCCGCCGGTGATCATTCGCCGCTGGGAGGCCCCTTCCATCAAGAAGGGCATCCAGGACCCCGATGTGAAGCGCCTGCGCGACATCGAGGCGGACTTCATCGAGCCCCGCGCCTTCGAGGTGGCCGACAAGCTGCGCCGCATGGGCTGGCAGCAGGGCGAGGACGGCGGCGCCGGCTTCGGCGACGTGCAGCCGCGCTACGTGTACCAGGTGCCGCTCGCCAATCGCTCCCTCGAAGAGGTCCACAAGAACTTCAACCAGCTGTGGCGCCGCAACATCAAGAAGGCCGAGAAGGCCGGTGTCGAGGTCGTCCAGGGTGGCTACCAGGACCTCGCCGAGTGGCAGCGCCTGTACGAGATCACCGCTGAGCGCGACCACTTCCGGCCGCGCCCGCTCTCGTACTTCCAGCGCATGTGGACGGCCCTCAACTCCGAGGACCCCAACCGGATGCGGCTGTACTTCGCCCGGCACAACGGGGTGAACCTGTCGGCCGCGACGATGCTCGTCGTCGGCGGGCACGTCTGGTACTCCTACGGCGCCTCCGACAACATCGGCCGTGAGGTCCGGCCCTCGAACGCGATGCAGTGGCGGATGCTGCGCGACTCCTACGCGCTCGGTGCCACCGTCTACGACCTGCGCGGCATCTCCGACTCGCTCGACGAGACCGACCACCTCTTCGGCCTGATCCAGTTCAAGGTCGGCACGGGCGGACAGGCCGCCGAGTACCTCGGAGAGTGGGACTTCCCGCTCAACAAGCTGCTCCACAAGGCCCTCGACATCTACATGTCGCGGCGCTGACCGGAGTCGGAAAAGGCCGCTGACGGGCCCGGTACGGCACTTCGTGCTCCGTCCGCCCGGCGGACCCGGCACAATTCATGTAGCTCCAAAGTTTCTTCATACCTCTGCTACACCGCAGCCACGAGAAAGGTTCCGGGACCGGCCATGGCGCTCACGCTCTACGTCGACACCGCGCGCTGGCGGGCACACCACAAGCACGTGCTCGAGCAGTTTCCGGGGCTCGTCCCCGTCTGCAAGGGCAACGGCTACGGCTTCGGCCACGAACGGCTGGCGGAGGAGGCCACGCGCCTCGGCTCCGACATCCTCGCTGTGGGGACCACCTATGAAGCCGCCCGGATAAAGGACTGGTTCAGCGGTGACCTGTTGGTCCTGACCCCGTTCCGGCGCGGCGAAGAACCGGTTCCGCTGCCCGATCGCGTCATCCGCTCCGTCTCCTCCGTCGACGGCGTGCACGGCCTGGTCGGCGCCCGCGTCGTCATCGAGGTCATGTCCTCGATGAAGCGGCACGGTGTGACCGAGCAGGATCTGCCGCAGCTCGCCCACGCCATCCAGGACGTGCGCCTGGAAGGCTTCGCGATCCACCTGCCGCTGGACCGCACCGACGGCTCCGATGCCGTCGAGGAGGTCATCGGCTGGATGGACCGGCTGCGCGCGGCCCGCCTGCCGCTGCACACCATGTTCGTCAGCCACCTCAAGGCGGCCGAACTGGCGCGGCTGCAGCAGCAATTCCCGCAGACCCGCTTCCGCGCGCGCATCGGTACGCGCCTGTGGCTGGGCGACCACGACGCGACCGAGTACCGCGGCGCCGTCCTGGACGTCACGCGCGTCGCCAAGGGCGACCGGTTCGGCTACCGCCAGCAGAAGGCGGCCTCCGACGGCTGGCTGGTGGTCGTCGCGGGCGGCACGTCGCACGGTGTGGGCCTGGAGGCCCCCAAGGCCCTGCACGGCGTCATGCCGCGCGCCAAGGGCGTCGCCCGGGCCGGCCTCGCGACCGTGAACCGCAACCTCGCGCCGTACGTCTGGTCGGGCAAGCAGCGCTGGTTCGCCGAGCCGCCGCACATGCAGGTGTCGATCCTCTTCGTGCCGTCGGACGCGGCCGAGCCGACGGTCGGCGAGGAACTGGTGGCCCATCTGCGGCACACCACCACGCAGTTCGACCGGATCGTGGACCGCTGAGGCGGATCCGCGCACGACGGACGCTCCGTACGCGACAGACACACGGCGGGCCGGGCACTCACGAAGTGCCCGGCCCGCCGTGTGTTCCGTTCCGTCAGTGCGACCCGTCGGGGCTCTTGCCCCAGTCCACCGCCGCGGGCTGCTGCTCCCAGTCGTGGGCGGCGTGCCGCGGGGGATGGGCCGCGTAGCCGAGGACGAAGACGTCCTCCGCGCCGTCCAGAACACCGCCCGAGGGATCGTCGTCGCCGGACCGCCGCACCACGTCCCGCTCGGGCAGCCAGATGTCCCGCACAATGACGGCGCACAGGTACAGCGTGCCCACCAGGTGGGCGGCGATGGCCAGTTGGTAGCCGTCGGTCGGCAGTCCCTGGTGCTTGTCGCCGCTGGTCGTGTAGGCGAGGTACAGCCAGATCCCGAGGAAGTACGCGACCTCGCAGGCCTGCCAGATAAGGAAGTCGCGCCACTTGGGCCGCGCCAGGGCGGCGAGCGGGATCAGCCACAGTACGTACTGCGGCGAGTAGACCTTGTTGGTGAGGATGAAGGCGGCGACCACCAAGAAGGCGAGCTGCGCGAAACGGGGCCGCCGCGGGGCGGTGAGCGTCAGGACCGCGACACCGAGGCAGGACAGCACCATCAGGGCCGTGGCCAGGGTGTTGACCACGTCCGTGCTGAGCGGTGTGTCCATGTGCTGGGAGAGGATCAGCCAGAACGAACCGAAGTCGACACCGCGTTCCTGGCTGAACGTGTAGAACTTCGACCAGCCCTCGGGCGCGAGGATCATCACCGGCAGGTTCACGACCAGCCACGAGACGACCGCGCCGAGCGTCGCGACGCCGAACTCCCGCCACTTGCCCGCCCGCCAGCACAGCACGAGCAGCGGTCCCAGGAGCAGGAAGGGATAGAGCTTGGCGGCGGTCGCGAGTCCCAGCAGCACGCCGAAGGCGAGCGCACGGCCGCGCGACCACATGAGCATCGCGGCGGCTGTGAGGGCCACTGCGAAGAGATCCCAGTTGATGGTGGCCGTCAGCGCGAACGCGGGCGCCAGAGCGACCAGGAGGCCGTCCCAGGGGCGCCTGCGGTGGGTCCTGGCGACGCACACGGCGATGACCGCCGCGCAGATCATCAGCATCCCGGCGTTGACCATCCAGTACACCTGCTCCTGGTGCTGGATGGTGCCGCCGCCGGGCGTCAGCCACGCGGCGACCTCCATGAACACACCGGTGAGGACCGGGTATTCGAGGTAGTCCATGTCGCCGGGCAGCTTGTCGAAGTACGGCACGAGGCCGTCGGCGAAGCCGCGCCCCTGGAAGAGGTGCGGGATGTCCGAGTAGCACGCGTGCGTGTACTGGGAGCTCGCGCCGTAGAACCAGGCACCGTCGTAGCAGGGGAACTTCTGCACCATGCCGAGCGCGAACATGCCGAGCATGACGAGCACGACGACGCGTACGGGGGTCCACCAGGAGCCGCCGAGCAGCGCTCGCCGCCCGATGGGCCCGCCGATGAACTCGCTGCCGGCCGTGGCGACCTCGTCCTCTCTGGTCGGCCGTACGGGCTCCGGCTGCTGCGGGTTCACACGCGTCGTCTCTGCACTGGGCATGCCGCACATCCTGCCGTACGCGACTGAGAACGGGGCGAGGGGCGCCGCACCCCCCCCGTGCGACGGCCCCCCCCCCCCCCGGAACACACCACCTTTCCCCTCGAACACACCCCCTCCCCACCACTCGTGTTCGCCTGTTTCTCCCCCCAAACCCCCCCCCTTCTC
>NZ_JBHVIX010000006.1:40219-83570 GCF_042799415.1 Streptomyces sp. NPDC057694 | reverse complement strand
GGGCCCACGCTTTTTTTCTTGCCGTTGGGTCTCCAACCCCCCCTTCGGGAGGGAGCGAAAAAGGGGGAGGGTCCCCCCCCCCCCCGGGGGTCCCCCCCCCCTCGACTGCCGTGGAACACGCAGCGTTTCACGTGAAACACACTGCGTCACAACGATGTGGGCTAGCCGGTGCCTCCCAAGAAACCGCCGCCGTTCTGATTACCTCTCGTGTCTCCCGAACTCTCGGTGGCCGAAGGCGACGTCGTTACCCCGCCGTCCGCGCCACCGTCAGCGCCGTCCGTCGTCCCACCGTCGTTGTTGCAGCTCCAGTCCCACTTGCTGCACGTCTCGCTGGTGGACGGTGACGGATCGGCCGAGGACTCGCTCGGAGTCGGAGAGGCCGGAGCCGAGGAGGACGGAGGCGTGCTGACCGTCGGCGTCGGAGTCGGGCTGGCCGTCTCACCGACGATCTTGCCGATGGGCTCGGGAGTCTCGAAGGGCTCGTTCTTCTGGCCCTGCATGGCCTTGGCCATGTAGTCGTGCCAGATCTCCGCCGGGAACGACGCACCGTGGATCTTGTCCTGACCGCCCGTTCCGTACATCTCGAGGAACTTGCGGTTCTTGGACTTCTCGTTGTCGTCCATCCGGTACATCGTGATCGCGGTGGACAGCTGCTTGGTGTAGCCGACGAACCAGGCGGACTTGTTGCCGTCGGTGGTACCGGTCTTGCCGGCCACGTCGCGGCCCGGCAGCTGCGCAGCCGTACCCGTGCCCTTGTCGACGACCGTCTTGAGGACGTCGGTGACGTTGTCCGCGACCTTCGTGTCGAAGGCCCTCTTGGGCTTTGCGTCGTGCCGGTAGGCCGGCTCGCCCTTGTGGTCGACCGAGGTCACCGAGTACGGGTCGTTCTGCTGACCGCTGGACGCGAACGTGCCGTAGGCGCCGGCCATACGGATCGCGCTCGGGTCCGAGGTGCCCAGGGAGAAGGACGGGTAGTTGGCGCTGGCGAAGCTGTTCTCCAGGAGGCCCGCGCTCAACGCGGACTCCTTCACCTTGTCCAGTCCGACGTCCATGCCCAGCTGCACATAGGCGGAGTTCACGGACTGCCGCATCGCCTCACGCAGGTCGATCTGGTAGGTCGGAGGGTTGATGGAGTCGCCGCCGTCGTTGGTCTGCAGCCACTCCTTGCCCTCCTTGTCCTTCCAGACCGAGCCGTCGTAGGTCTGGATCTTCAGCTTGTTCTTGCCGCTGTACAGACTCTTCGGCGAGACGATGGTGCGCGCGCTCGCGGGCTGGTCCGGGCCCTGGTCCGGGTCCCGCACGCCGTCCTTGAAGGCGGCGGCCAGGACGAAGGGCTTGAAGGTCGAACCGACCTGGGCGCCCGTGACGTCGGCGTTGTTGGTGAAGTGCTTCGTGGCGTCGGCGCCGCCGTAGATCGCCTCGATCGCACCGTCCTCGGGGTTCACCGAGGCACCGCCGAACTGGACGTACTTGTCCTTCTCCCGCTGGTCCGGCTTGATGCTCTCCTTGCGGACCTTCTTCACCGCGGCCTCGAGCTGCTTCACCTTCTTCCTGTCGAAGGTGGTGTGGATCTCGTAGCCGCCCTGCTGGAGGGCGTTGGCGGTGATCTTGCTGTTGTTGATGACGTAGGCCTTGGCGAGGTCGACGAGATAGCCGATCTGACCGCTCAGCTGGGCGTTGGAACGCGGGCTCTTCAGCTCGGGGAAGCCCTTCTTGATGTAGACATCATGCTGGGCGGCGGTCAGCCGGCCGTCCTTCACCTCTTCGCCGAGGATCCACTTCCAGCGCGCCTGGGCGCGTGCCGTGTTCTTCTCGCGGGTCGCGTTGATCGGGTCGATCTCGGGAGAACCCGCGGGGTCGTAGTACGTCGCGCCCTTGAGCACGGACGCGAGGAACGCCGTCTGGCTCTCGTTCAGCTTGGCGGCGTTCTCGTCGAAGTACGCACGCGAGGCCGCCTGGATCCCGTAGGCACCGCGCCCGTAGTAGGCGGTGTTGAGATAGCCGGCCATGATCGTCTCTTTGCCGACCGTCCGGCCGACCTTTATGGAGACGAACAGCTCCTTGAGCTTTCGGGACACGGTCTGCGACTGGTCGTCCAGCATCGCGTTCTTCACGTACTGCTGGGTGATCGTCGAGCCGCCCTGGGTCTGGCCGCCCTTCGCCATGTTCACCACGGCGCGGGCGATACCCATCGGGTCGACGCCCTTGTCGGTCTCGAAGGTCTTGTTCTCCGCCGACATGACGGCGTAGCGCATGGACTTCGGGATGTCCTCGTAGTTGATGATCTGCCGGTTGGTCTCACCACCGGTCGCGACCATCTGGGTCCCGTCGGACCAGTAGTAGACGTTGTTCTGGGCCTTGGCCGTGTCGGCGACGGTCGGAGTGTCGACCAGCGCGTAGGCGATGCCCGCGGCCGCCATCAGGCTCCCGAGGAATCCGACGCACAAACCCGACATGAGTCGCCAGGACGGCATCCAGCGACGCCAGCCGTCCTTGTTGGCGCGCGGGTAGTCGATGAACCCCTTCTTCTCCGGCTGCCCTGAGCCACGGCCTCTGCCGCGCCCCGGACCGCTCGGCCCACCGGGGCCGCCGCCGCCACGACGGCCGCCACCACCGGCTCCGCCGCGGCCGCCGCCCTCGGGGGCCCTGCGCCTTCCTCCGCCACTGCGCTGGGCAGCACGGCGCGCTTCGGCGCGGCCGCCCCAGGGACGATCTTCGGTCCCGTCCTCGGACGGACCCGATGAACTCGGGGCGTCATAGGAACCGGACGGTGAACCGGTGGAGCCACGGGGTGCCGCACGGCGACCCGACTGTGCTCCGGACGCTCCGCGACGGGCCGCGGCACGCCCGCCGCTCTGCGGCTGCGGCGATTTGCGACGGTGCTCGCTCATCGAACGACTACTCCTCGGGCAGGCGCGGCTGGCGCGCCTGGACGACGGCTGGTTTCCGGTCCCCCCGACGTACGGATGCGCCCCTTCCGGCGCTCATCCGTACTGCACCCGGGACGACGACGCCCTCAGGCGTCACTCGGTTCCCGGTGGTCTGCATGGCGGACAGACTACGCACCGTCAAAACCCACCTAGGGCCGAAGTTCACCCCAAAACAGGCAAGTTACTTCGTGCGAATCGGTGATGTGACGCCGTTCACCGTGATCCCTCTTGTCGGAGTCGCAGGCTCGTTCTATCGTGCTGATGTATCGAGTCGATACATCAGCACGACATAAAGAGTCGATACATGGGCCCGCGACAGTGAGGAGGCGACGATGAGCCGACGTTCCGGCATCCTCGAATTCGCCGTACTCGGACTGCTCCGCGAGTCCCCGATGCACGGCTATGAGCTGCGCAAACGACTCAATACGTCGCTGGGGGTCTTCCGCGCCTTCAGTTACGGGACGCTGTACCCCTGCCTCAAGACGCTGGTCGCCAACGGCTGGTTGATCGAGGAATCGGGTCCCGGTCCCACCGACGTCCCTGCCGCTCCACTCTCAGGGCGTCGCGCCAAGATCGTCTATCGGTTGACGGCGGAAGGTAAGGAGCACTTCGAGGAGCTGCTCGCGCAGACCGGCCCTGATGCTTACGAGGACGAGACCTTCGCCGCGCGATTCGCCTTCTTCGGGCAGACGTCGCGCGATGTGCGGATGCGGGTCCTCGAGGGCCGTCGCAGTCGGCTGGAGGAGCGCCTCGAGAAGATGCGCCTGTCCTTCACCCGCACGCGGGAGCGCCTGGACGACTACACGCTTGAGCTGCAGCGGCACGGCATGGAGTCCGTGGAGCGCGAAGTGCGCTGGCTGAACGAGCTCATCGAGAGCGAGCGCGCGGGACGCGACCAACGACGGTCGGGCCCGGAGAGCGCAGCTCAGCAGGACACATCTGGAGAGACGGGCGGCCTGCCCCGGCACCGGGACAGCACCCGGCCGGATCCGTCCGATGACACCGCCACGTGAAGTCCGCTCAGGACTTCACCAGTACACACAGGGAGCAACCGGAATGGGTTCGGTTCGCGTAGCCATCGTCGGCGTGGGCAACTGCGCCGCCTCGCTGGTGCAGGGCGTCGAGTTCTACAAGGACGCTGACCCGGAGACCAAGGTCCCCGGCCTCATGCACGTCCAGTTCGGCGACTACCACGTCGGCGACGTCGAGTTCGTCGCCGCGTTCGACGTCGACGCGAAGAAGGTCGGCCTCGACCTCGCGGACGCCATCGGCGCCTCCGAGAACAACACCATCAAGATCTGCGACGTCCCGAACACGGGCGTCCAGGTCCAGCGTGGCCACACGCACGATGGTCTCGGCAAGTACTACCGCGAGACGATCGAGGAGTCCACCGAGGCCCCGGTCGACGTCGTCCAGATCCTCAAGGACAAGCAGGTCGACGTCCTCGTCTGCTACCTGCCCGTCGGTTCCGAGGTCGCGGCGAAGTTCTACGCGCAGTGCGCCATCGACGCCAAGGTCGCGTTCGTCAACGCCCTTCCGGTCTTCATCGCCGGCACCAAGGAGTGGGCTGACAAGTTCACCGAGGCGGGCGTCCCGATCGTCGGCGACGACATCAAGTCGCAGGTCGGCGCGACCATCACGCACCGCGTGATGGCCAAGCTGTTCGAGGACCGCGGTGTCCGTCTTGAGCGCACCATGCAGCTCAACGTCGGCGGCAACATGGACTTCAAGAACATGCTGGAGCGCGACCGCCTCGAGTCGAAGAAGATCTCGAAGACGCAGGCCGTCACCTCGCAGATCCGCGACCGTGAGCTGGGCGAGAAGAACGTCCACATCGGCCCGTCCGACTACGTCGCGTGGCTCGACGACCGCAAGTGGGCGTACGTCCGCCTCGAGGGCCGTGCCTTCGGCGAGGTCCCGCTGAACCTGGAGTACAAGCTCGAGGTCTGGGACTCCCCGAACTCCGCGGGTGTCATCATCGACGCCGTGCGCGCCGCGAAGATCGCCAAGGACCGTGGCATCGGTGGCCCGATCCTCTCCGCGTCCTCGTACTTCATGAAGTCCCCGCCGGTGCAGTACTTCGACGACGAGGCCTACGAAAACGTCGAGAAGTTCATCAAGGGTGAGGTCGAGCGCTGAGCGCCGACTTCTCCTGACGGCCGGCGCGAATGTTTCACGTGAAACCGTGAAGCATCTGCCGCTCGAGGCTGGTGAGGCCCCTGGATCGCACTCTCGTGCGCCGGGGGCCTTCCTCGTATGTGAGGCTGTGCCCCATGGCTGTCGTCCGTGACCTGCGTGTCCTGCTGTGTCTGCGTGACTTCCGAGGCCTGCTCACCCTGCGGCTGCTGTCCCAGGGAGCCGACGGCGTCTACCAGGTCGCCCTCGCCACCTACGTGGTCTTCTCCCCGGAGAAGCAGACCTCCCCGGCGGCGATCGCCTCGGCCATGGCCGTCCTGCTGCTGCCCTACTCGCTCGTGGGACCGTTCGCGGGCGTCCTGCTGGACCGCTGGCGTCGCCGGCAGGTCTTCCTCTACGGCAATCTCCTCCGCGTCGTGCTCGCCTCCGCGACGGCGGGCCTCATGCTGAGCCAGGCGCCGGACTGGCTCTTCTACGCCTCCGCGCTCTGCGTCACCGCGGTCAACCGCTTCGTCCTGTCGGGCCTTTCGGCCGCGCTCCCGCGTGTTGTCGACGCCGACCGGCTCGTCGTCGCCAACTCCCTCTCACCGACCGCGGGGACGCTCGCCGCGACCGTGGGCGGCGGTCTGGCCTTCGCGGTGCGTCTCGTCGCCTCGGACTCCGATGCGGCCGTCGTGCTGCTCGGCGCCTTCCTCTACCTCTGCGCGGCCCTGGCATCGCTGCGCATGGACGTACAACTACTGGGACCGGACCCCGAGCTGGTGCAGCCGCGCCTCGCCTCCGCACTGTCCGGCGCGGCGCGGGACCTCGTCTCCGGCGTACGGCATCTCGCCTCACGGCCGGCCGCCGCACGCGCTCTGGCCGCGATGACGGCGATGCGGTTCTGCTACGGCGCCCTGCTCGTCATGGTGCTGATGCTGTGTCGGTACGCGTGGTCGTCCACGGATGGGCAGGGCCTGGCTCTGCTCGGCCTGGCGCTGGGGATCTCAGGGGCCGGGTTCTTCGTCGCCGCCGTCATCACCCCGGCCGCCGCGGGGCGCTTCGGCGCGGGCGGCTGGATGGCGATCTGCGCCGGCGTCGCCGCCGTCCTGGGACTCGCCCTGGGGCTGAATTTCGAGCCGGGTCCGACCATGGTGGCCGCCTTCGTCCTGGGGCTGACCACCCAGGGCGCGAAGATCGCCACCGACACCGTCGTGCAGTCGTCCGTCGACGACGGCTTCCGCGGGCGGATCTTCTCCGTCTACGACGTCCTGTTCAACGCCTCGTTCGTCGGTGCCGCCGGAGTGGCGGCGCTGATGCTGCCGCCGGACGGGCGCTCGGTTCCCCTCGTGATTCTGGTGGCGGCGGTCTACGCCGCCGTCGCGCTGACGATGCGCCGTCGTTTCACGTGAAACAACAACAGCCCCTCAACGGAACGGGGGCTCTGTTTCACGTGAAACAGAGCCCCCGTCACCAAAGAACGCGTCAGCGAGGAACCCGTCAGTCCTGGGCCTGCTCCGCCCACCACTCCTTGAGCGCCGCGACCGCCGCTTCATGCTCCATGGGTCCGTTCTCCAGACGCAGTTCGAGCAGGAACTTGTAGGCCTGACCGATCACCGGCCCCGGGGAAACTCCCAGGGTCTCCATGATCTGGTTGCCGTCCAGGTCCGGACGGATCGAGTCCAGCTCCTCCTGCTCCTGGAGACGCTCGATGCGCTCCTCCAGGCCGTCGTACGCCCGGGAGAGCGTGTTCGCCTTGCGCTTGTTACGGGTCGTGCAGTCGGAACGGGTCAGCTTGTGCAGCCGCCCCAGGAGCGGTCCGGCATCGCGCACGTAGCGGCGCACAGCCGAGTCCGTCCACTCACCCGTGCCGTAGCCGTGGAACCGCAGGTGCAGCTCGACGAGGCGGGAGACGTCCTTCACCAGCTCGTTGGAGTACTTGAGCGCCGTCATGCGCTTCTTCGTCATCTTGGCGCCGACCACCTCGTGGTGGTGGAAGGAGACCCGGCCGTCGCTCTCGAAGCGGCGCGTGCGCGGCTTGCCGATGTCGTGCAGCAGGGCCGCGAGACGCAGCGTGAGGTCCGGCCCTTCGGTCTCCAGCGCCATCGCCTGCTCCAGGACGATCAGCGTGTGGTCGTAGACGTCCTTGTGCCGGTGGTGCTCGTCGCGCTCCAGACGCAGGGCGGGCAGCTCGGGCAGGACGCGCTCGGCCAGGCCGGTGTCGACGAGCAGAGTGAGGCCCTTGCGCGGGTGCGCCGAGAGGATCAGCTTGTTCAGCTCGTCCCGGACGCGCTCGGCGGAGACGATCTCGATCCGGTCGGCCATCGCCGTCATCGCGGCGACGACCTCGGGGGCCACCTCGAAGTCGAGCTGCGCGGCGAAGCGGGCGGCCCGCATCATCCGCAGCGGGTCGTCGGAGAAGGAGTCCTCGGGGGTGCCCGGCGTGCGCAGGACGCGCTCGGCCAGGTCCTCAAGGCCACCGTGCGGGTCGATGAAGTCCTTCTCCGGGAGCGCGACGGCCATCGCGTTCACGGTGAAGTCACGGCGGACAAGGTCTTCCTCGATCGAGTCGCCGTACGACACCTCGGGCTTGCGGGAGGTGCGGTCGTACGCCTCGGAACGGTACGTCGTGACCTCGACCTGGAAGCTCTGGTCCACACCGTCGACCCGGGCGTCCTTCTGGCAGCCGACGGTGCCGAAGGCGATGCCGACCTCCCAGACCGCGTCGGCCCACGGCCGGACGATCTTGAGAACGTCCTCGGGACGGGCGTCGGTGGTGAAGTCCAGGTCGTTGCCGAGCCGGCCGAGCAGTGCGTCCCGGACCGAACCGCCGACCAGGGCGAGAGAGAACCCGGCCTCCTGGAATCTGCGGGCGAGGTCGTCTGCGACAGGTGAAACGCGCAGCAATTCGCTGACCGCGCGGTGCTGCACCTGGCTCAGGGCACTGGGGTTGTCTTCATTGGCGTTCGGCACAACAGGACAGGGTACGTGCCTCGCACCGCCCCGGCCGAACCGTTTGCCGGGGCCGCGGCGTCCTCGTAGATGCGGCCCCCTACTCTGGCTGCACGATCTTGTGGGGTGGACCCAGGCACTCAGGTACAGCCCTGGTCGTTACGATGCGTGGACACATCTGCGACCACTGACGACGACGAGGGACGGACGAGCGCGTGGCCGAGGCGGCAGACTACCCAGGGATGAGTCCCTCACCTGCCCGCCGACTGCTGCGGCGTACGGGAGCCCTGCTCGCCGCGGCGCCGCTGCTCGCGGCGCCCGCACTCCTCTCCGGCGCCCCGCCGGCCCAGGCCGCCGCCCCTGCCACGGCCGCCGCCGCGGCGACCGGCACGAGCACGGTCGACGTGGCGGTGAACGAGCTGTCGCCGAACGCACCGGCCGACGGCGACACCCTGACCGTCAAGGGCAAGATCACCAACAACGGCAGGCAGACCGTCACCGACGCGCACATCGGCCTGCGGGTCGGCATGTCGTACAGCGGGCGCTCCGCCGTGGACGAGGCCGCGAAGAACAAGACGGGCGGCGCTCCGGACGGCGCCGAGGTCGCGAGCAAGTACGCGAAGAAGTTCGCCAGGCTGAAGCCCGGCGCCACCCAGGACTTCACGCTGTCCGTGCCCGTCAAGGCGCTGAACCTAAGCGCCGACGGGGTCTATCAGATCAGCGCCGCCCTCATGGGGCAGACCGCAGCGACCCCGTACCAGCAGACGCTCGGCATCCAGCGGACGTTCCTGCCGTGGCAGCCCGACGCCGCCGGCACCAAGACGAAGACGACGGTCCTGTGGCCGCTGATCTCCGAGACCGGCCTCACGGCCGAGACGGGGACGAACGAGACGCAGACCGCCGTCTTCGGCAACGACGACCTCGCCGAGGAGATCGCTCCCGGTGGTCGCCTGCAGCAGATGCTGGCGCTCGGCAGCGCGCTGGACGTCACCTGGGTGATCGACCCCGATCTGCTCGCCTCGGTCGACGCCATGACGGAGGCGTACAAGGTCAAGGGCGCGAACGGCAGGCTCACCTCGGGCAAGCACCAGGCGGTCGCCAAGGAGTGGCTGAAGGACCTGCAGACCGCGGTGCAGGACCAGAAGGTGGTCACGCTGCCGTTCGCCGACCCCGACCTGGCCTCGCTGGCCCACAACGGCACGAAGGTCGCCGGCTCGCTGAGTCACCTGAAGGACGCCACGGACGCCGCCGTGTCGACCGTGGACACGATCCTCCACGTGACGCCGGACGCGTCCTACGCGTGGCCCGCCGAGGGCGCCGTCGACTGGGACATCGTGAAGGTCGCCACGTCCGCGGGCGCCAGCAAGATCATCGCGCGCAGCGACAGCCTCAGCGAGACCGACAGCCTCCCGTACACGCCGTCCGCCGCGCGCCCCATCGGCGGCGGCACCACCGCGGTGGTCGCCGACGCCCGCCTGTCGACCGCGTTCCAGGGCGACATGACGGGCGCGGAGAACTCCACGCTCGCCGTGCAGGAGTTCCTCGCCCAGAGCCTGATGCTCGACCGGCAGACCGACCGGCAGCGCAGCGTCCTCATCGCCCCCCAGCGCACGCCCACCGCCAGCCAGGCCCAGACGATGGCCAAGGCCGTGGGAGTGCTCCAGGGCGGCACCTGGACACAGTCGCAGAGCCTGTCCGCCACCGCTTCCGCGAAGCCCGACTCCGGCGCGACCACCCGCGTGCCGTCCGCCCGCGCGTACCCCTCCAAGCTCCGCAAGCAGGAGCTGCCGCAAGCGGCCTTCGAGCAGATCCAGGCCACTCAGCGCGAGCTGGAGAACTTCAAGGTCGTCCTGACCGACGAGTCCCGTGTGGTGACTCCGTTCGGGCGGGCCGTGGACCGTGAGATGTCCACGTCCTGGCGCGGCAGGACCGCCGCGTCGGACGGCTTCCGCACCGGCGTCTCGGAGTATCTGTCCGGCCTCACCGACCAGGTGTCGCTGATCGACAAGTCCGAGGTGAAGCTCTCCGGGCGCAGCGCGACCATCCCGGTGTCGGTGCAGAACAACCTGTGGCAGGACGTCGACCACCTCAAGCTGCGGCTCACGTCCGACAACGGCACCCGCCTCAAGATCGGTGACGGTTCCTCCCAGGACCAGGAGGTGACGATCACCAGTGGCCACAGCCAGTCCGTGAAGTTCACCACCACGGCCAAGGCGACCGGTCCCGTCTGGGTCTACGCCCAGCTCTTCACCGAGGACAACCAGCCGTACGGCAAGCAGATCGCCTTCCAGGTCGACGTCACCGAGGTCACGCCGACCGTGATGCTCGTCATCGCCGGCGGCGTCCTGCTGCTGGTCCTGGCCGGGTTCCGCATGTACACCCAGCGCAAGCGCGCCGCGGCCGAGAAGGCCGGCGAGCCCGCCCCGGACGGTCCTGAGGACGACCCGGAATCGGCCGCGCAGGCGGAGCCCGAGGGCGGCTCGGCATCCGCCGCACGGGCAGACGTCCCGCAGCAGCCGAGTGACCCGATGGCTGACACCGCTTCCGAAAGCACGGCCCCGTCGGGCACGGGTGAGAGAGTGGACCGTTGAGCGATGTCGTGGCCGGTGGGCCGGGGACGATGAGGTGGGGTAACCATGAACGCGCCGTACGACGGTGATCGTGGCCAGGGCTCGGGCGGCTCTGCCTCGGGCGACGGCCACCCGTACGCCGGCTCGCACGGTGCCGGCGGGCAGGTCCCGCCGCCCCAGCCGGGCCCCGACGCGTACCCGCAGGACGCGTACCTCCAGGACGCCTACGACCAGGATCCGTACCGCGGCCAGGATCTGACCGCGCAGGATCCGGTCGGCGAGGCGCTGTACGACCGCGCCGCGCACCCGCCGCCGCCCCCGGGCACGTACCAGGCGCAGCAGCCGCTCTACGCGCCGCCCGAGAACCAGTACCAGCCGGACCCGCGCGTGTGGGCGCAGACGCCGCCGCCGGAGCCGGAGGGCCCCACGCAGTACCTGCCGTACGGCGACGACGCGCGGACGACGCAGTTCGTGGGCGTCGACGACCTGGTGACGCAGGCGAGCGAGGAGCGGCACGAGCCGGACGCCTTCGCGCACCTCTTCCGTGACCAGCAGCCCGGGTACAGCGGTGGCCGCCCGCCGGTCCCGCAGCCCGTCGACGACCAGACCCAGGTCCTCGGCCAGGCCGTGGTGCCCGCCCCGGCACCGGCCGCCGCGCCCGCGCCCGCCGCTCCCCAGAAGGGCGGCCGCGCCTCCAGCCTCATGAAGTCGAGCGCGGTGATGGCGGCGGGCACGCTCGTCTCCCGCCTCACCGGCTTCGTCCGCACCATGGTGATCACCGCGGCGCTCGGCGCCGGACTGCTCGGCGACACCTGGACCGTCGCGTACACGCTGCCCACGATGATCTACATCCTGACCGTCGGCGGCGGCCTCAACTCCGTGTTCGTGCCGCAGCTGGTGCGCGCCATGAAGGACGACGACGACGGCGGCGAAGCCTTCGCCAACCGATTGCTGACCCTGGTGATGGTCGCCCTCGCGGCCATCACGGCGGTCGTGGTCTTCGCGGCACCGCTGCTCATCCACCTGATGTCGAGCACGGTGGCCAACGACGCGGCCGCGGACAGTGTGGGCATCGCCTTCGCCCGCTACTGCCTGCCCACGATCTTCTTCATGGGCGTGCACGTGGTCATGGGACAGATCCTCAACGCCCGCGGGAAGTTCGGCGCGATGATGTGGACCCCGGTCCTCAACAACATCGTCATGATCTTCACGTTCGGCATGTTCCTCTGGGTCTACGGTCCCTGGTCCCAGACCAAGATGACGGTGAACGGCATCCCCGACGAGGCGGTTCGCCTCCTGGGCATCGGCACCCTTCTGGGTCTGGCCGTGCAGTCGCTGGCGATGATCCCGTACCTGCGCGAGACCGGCTTCCGCTTCCGGCTCCGCTTCGACTGGAAGGGCCACGGCCTCGGCAAGGCCGTCAAGCTCGCCAAGTGGACCGTGCTCTTCGTGCTCGCCAACCAGGCGGGCGTGATCGTCGTCACCCAGCTCGCCACCGCGGCCGGCAACGCGTCCCCGGTGAAGGGCACCGGCATCCTGGGCTACTCCAACGCCCAGCTGATCTGGGGCATGCCGCAGGCGATCATCACCGTCTCGGTCATGGCCGCGATGCTCCCGCGGATCTCGCGCTCCGCCCACGACGGCGACTCGGGCGCGGTCCGCGACGACATCTCCTCCGGCCTGCGCACCTCGGCCGTGGCGATCGTCCCCGTCTCCTTCATGTTCGTGGCGCTCGGCATCCCGATGTGCACCCTGCTGTTCGGCTCCAGCGGTCCCGAGGCCGCCCAGTCCATGGGCTACATCCTCATGGCGTTCGGTCTCGGCCTGATCCCGTACTCCGTGCAGTACGTCGTCCTGCGCGGCTTCTACGCGTACGAGGACACCCGCACGCCCTTCTACAACACGGTGATCGTCGCGGCGGTCAACGCCGCCGCGTCGGCCATCTGCTACGTGATCCTGCCCGCCCGCTGGGCCGTCGTCGGCATGGCCCTCTCGTACGGTCTCGCCTACGCGATCGGCGTCGGTGTCGCGTGGCAGCGGCTGCGCAAGCGGCTCGGCGGCGATCTGGACGGTGCGAACGTCGTTCGTACGTACGCGCGGCTCTGCCTGGCGTCCGTACCCGCTACGGTCATCAGCGGCGGAATCGGGTACGCGCTCACCAAGGCCCTCGGCCACGGGGTGCTCGGCTCGATCGCGGCGCTGCTCGTCGGCAGCGTGGCGCTGCTGGGCGTTTTCTATGTGGCAGCCCGCAAGATGCGAATCGAAGAACTGAATTCACTGGTCGGAATGGTCCGTGGCCGTCTCGGTCGCTGACTCGGCCCGAAGTGCGCACAACCATCGGCGACCACTGCGTGTCGTGCATAGCGCCGGACTGTGGGCACAATTGGCTTTGGCGTCGCAGTGAGTGCAACGGATGGGGAGGCAGGAACGACGGTGGCGGAACGGAGCACGGCTGCCGTCGACGTGGCCGACAACGGCGGGGACGAACCGCTGACCGCCAAGGCGGACAAGGCGGAGCAGGCCACGGCCGACGGTGTGGTCGACAGCGGGAAGCGGGACAGCACGGCGTCCGAGACGCCGGTGGACACCGCGGAGACGGGCACGCACGTGAGCCCCGGTAAGACATCACCTCCCGAGCTGCACAGCGGGCACAAGCTCGCCAGGCGCTATCGGCTCGAAGAGTGCGTCACACGTCTGGACGGTTTCAGCAGCTGGCGCGCGGTGGACGAGAAGCTGCGCCGCGCCGTCGGCGTGCACCTGCTGCCCGCCGACCATCCGCGGGCGCGCTCGGTGCTCGCGGCGGCCCGCTCGTCGGCGCTGCTCGGCGATCCCCGCTTCGTCCAGGTCCTGGACGCGGTCGAGGAGAACGATCTCGTCTACGTCGTCCACGAGTGGCTGCCCGACGCGACGGAGCTGACCGCCCTGCTCGCGGTCGGCCCGCTCGACGCGCACGACGCGTACGACATGGTCACGCAGGTCTCGCACGCCATGGCGGCCGCGCACCGCGAGGGCCTCGCGCATCTGCGGCTCACGCCGAGCGCCGTGCTGCGCACCTCCACCGGCCAGTGGCGCATCCGCGGCCTCGCGGTCAACGCGGCGCTGCGCGGGATCACCTCCGACACCCCGCAGCGCACCGACGCCGAGGCGATCGGCGCGCTCCTGTACGCCTCCCTGACCCAGCGGTGGCCGTACGAGAACGACGCCTACGGCCTGGCGGGGCTGCCCAAGGACGTCGGGCTCATCGCACCGGACCAGGTACGGGCCGGCGTCCACCGCGGCCTCGCCGAGCTGGCCATGCGCGCGCTCGCCAACGACGGAGCCACCGCGTCCCGCCAGGAACCCCCGTGCACCACGCCGGAGGAGCTGGTGAAGGCCATCGGCGAGATGCCCAAGATCCGGCCGCCGGAGCCCGCGTTCACCGCGCCCCCGGAGTACCAGCGCACCACCTATCAGCAGGGCACCTACGGCCGTTCCGCCGTGCCCGGTGCCACGCAGGTGATCCCCACGCCGCCGCCCCCGCTGCAGAGCCGTACCGGGAAGGCCCTCAAGTGGGCCGTCTCGGCGCTGCTGATCGCCGCGCTGGGTCTCGGCAGCTGGCAGCTCGCGGATGCCCTCATGGACCGCAACAACTCGAGCGGTACGGAGAACACCCACACCACGGACGACGACGGCGGCAAGGGCGACAAGAAGATCGCCAAGCCGATCAGTATCGCGGGCGCCAAGGAGTTCGTCGCCGCGGGCGACGCGCAGTCCCCGGCGGACGTCGGCAAGACGTACGACGACGACAGCGCGTCGTACTGGCGCACCCATGCCTTCGTCGACGGACCCAAGATCGTCATAAAGCCGGGTGTGGGCATCGTGTACGACCTCGGTTCCGACCAGGACGTGTCGGCCGCGTCGATAAAGTTCCGCTACGGAGGCGACCACACCACGGTCTCGCTGTACGCATCCGACTCACTCAGCCCCAGCCCGTCCGCGGTGGACGGCATGAAGCGGATCGGCGCCAAGACGGACACGACGAGCACCGCGCTGAGCATCAAGGCCGACAAGCCGGTCAAGACGCGGTACGTGCTCGTATGGCTGACCGCGCTGCCTCACGCGGGCCAAGATGGGTACAGCCAAGCCGGATACAAGCAGGGCATCACGGATGTGAAGTTCACCGGCTGACGCACCGGGGCTCATCGGGGCCCGCCACGGGGAGGGGGTTCGGCAGTGGACGACGCCTACGGCGGAGCGAGCGATCAGGACCTCCTCGCCCGCCATGTCGCGGGGGACAAGGACGCATTCGGCGAGATAGTGCGGCGGCACCGGGAGCGTCTGTGGGCGGTGGCCCTGCGGACGCTGGGAGACCGCGAGGAGGCCGCTGACGCGGTGCAGGACGCGCTCGTCTCCGCGTACCGCGCCGCCCACACCTTCCGCGGCCAGTCCGCCGTCACGACGTGGCTGCACCGCATCACCGTCAACGCGTGCCTGGACCGGGCCCGCAAGACGGCCTCCCGCAGAACCGCGCCGGTGGACGACACCGAACGTCTCGAGCAGCTTCTGGAGCCCCACGAGTCGGCGGCCGCGCCCGCCGAGCGCAACGATCTGCACCGGGAGCTCCTGAGGGCCTTGGAGTCCCTTCCAGCCGACCAGCGGGCGGTCCTCGTTCTCGTCGACATGCAGGGCTACCCGGTGGCCGAAGCCGCCAGAATCCTTGATGTCCCCACGGGAACCGTGAAGAGCCGCTGTGCCCGCGGCAGAGCCCGATTGCTTCCCCTCCTCGCGCACCTGCGGACAGCGAACGGGGAGGAGGGCGGTGGCAAGAACCCGCCCCCCGGAAGGAACCGTACGCAGGGGACATCCGTCCCACCCGCAGCGGGACCTCGGGACGAGGCCGGACCACATGACTCGACTGCGGTGAAGGGCGGAGGTGGGCGAGCGTGACATCCACGACCGACACGGCGGAACACCCCGAGGTCACCGAGATCTCCGATCTTGCCGAGGGCCTGCTGCCGCCGTCCCGCACCTCCGACATCCGCCGGCACCTCGGCGGATGTGTCCTGTGCGCCGAGGTCTACGCCTCGCTGGAAGAGATCCGCGGAACGCTCGGCACGCTTCCCGCCGCGCCGCGCATGCCCGAGGACGTCGCCGCGCGCATCGACGCCGCTCTGGCCGCAGAGGCACTCCTGGACTCCGTCGCGTACGAGGACGCGGAGAGCGGCGAGGACAGCGGCCGTGAAACCGCTCCTGTTTCACGTGAAACATCGACCGAGCGTTCCGGTCCCGCACCGCGCCCCGCGGACCGGCCCTCCGGGCATGCCGCCTCCGCGACCGGCCCGGGACGCAGGTCGCGCGTCACCCGACGCCGCACCGGCGCCGCCATCGGAGCCGTCCTCACCGCCGCCGCGATCGGCACGGGCGTGATGTTCCTTCAGGGCGGCGGCAGCACCCCGACCGCAGGCAAGACGCAGGCCAGTGCGAGCCAGAGCCCGTCGACCTTCGCCAGGGCCACCCTGAAGGCGAAGGTCTCCGAGCTGCTGCACGAGGGGGACACGACGTCGCTCGGAACAGAGGGCACCGGCCCCAAGCCGTCCCCGAAGACGCCCGAACTACCGAAGGCCGCCCTGGCACCGCCGGTCTGCGTCCAGCGCGGCACGCACCGCGATGAGGACCCCCTCGGGTTCAAGCAGGGCACGTACGAGGGGAAGGCCGTCTATCTCCTCGTGTTGCCCCACAGGACCGACGCGGCCCGCGTCACGGCCTTCATCGTCGACGCGTCCTGTGCGGCGAAGAACTCCTCCACGGCAGGCGAGCTGCTGTACACCCACTCCTACAACCGCGGCTGACCGGCATCCGCACGCAGTCCGGGCGTGCGCCCGGACACGTCGGGAATGCATGCCCCGTAGGATCCGTTGGGTGGGGTGAGAGTCCTGAGAAGAGGCTCCCCCGGCAGTACGCAGCAGTCCCGCAGAGACGAGGAATCAAGCCGTGAGTGACGTCCGTAACGTGATCATCATCGGCTCAGGGCCCGCCGGCTACACGGCGGCGCTCTACACCGCGCGCGCGTCGCTGAAGCCGCTGGTGTTCGAGGGCGCCGTCACCGCTGGTGGCGCGCTGATGAACACCACCGAGGTGGAGAACTTCCCGGGCTTCCAGGACGGCATCATGGGCCCCGAGCTCATGGACAACATGCGCGGCCAGGCCGAGCGCTTCGGCGCCGAGCTCATCCCGGACGATGTCGTGGCCGTCGACCTCACCGGTGAGATCAAGACCGTGACCGACACCTCGGGCACCGTGCACCGGGCGAAGGCCGTCATCGTCACCACCGGCTCCCAGCACCGCAAGCTCGGCCTGCCCAACGAGGACGCGCTGTCCGGCCGTGGCGTCTCCTGGTGCGCGACGTGCGACGGGTTCTTCTTCAAGGACCAGGACATCGCCGTGATCGGCGGCGGCGACACCGCGATGGAGGAGGCCACCTTCCTCTCGCGCTTCGCCAAGTCCGTGACGATCGTCCACCGCCGCGACACCCTGCGCGCCTCCAAGGCGATGCAGGAGCGCGCCATCGCCGACCCGAAGATCAAGTTCGTGTGGGACAGCGAGGTCGCGGAGATCAAGGGCGACCCGAAGCTCGCCGGTCTGACGCTGCGCAACCTGAAGACGGGCGAGACGTCCGAGCTGCCGGTGACGGGTCTGTTCATCGCGATCGGCCACGACCCGCGCACGGAGCTCTTCAAGGGCCAGTTGGAGCTGGACGACGAGGGTTACCTGAAGGTCCAGGCCCCGTCGACGCAGACGAACCTGACCGGTGTCTTCGGCGCCGGCGACGTCGTGGACCACACCTACCGTCAGGCGATCACGGCGGCCGGCACCGGCTGCTCCGCCGCTCTCGACGCCGAGCGCTTCCTGGCCGCTCTCGCCGACGGCGAGGCCGCCGAGCCCGAGAAGACCCAGACCGCCACCGTCTGACCCCGACTTCCCCCTCTCGCACCCCCATAGAAATGAGGAGCCCGCTGTGGCCGGCAACCTGAAGAACGTGACGGACGCCTCCTTCGACGAGGACGTCCTGAAGAGCGACAAGCCCGTCCTGGTCGACTTCTGGGCCGCCTGGTGCGGTCCGTGCCGCCAGATCGCCCCGTCGCTCGAGGCGATCGCGGCCGAGTACGGCGACAAGATCGAGATCGTCAAGCTCAACATCGACGAGAACCCGGGCACGGCCGCCAAGTACGGCGTCATGTCCATCCCGACGCTGAACGTGTACCAGGGCGGCGAGGTCGCCAAGACCATCGTCGGCGCCAAGCCGAAGGCCGCCATTGTGCGCGACCTCGAGGACTTCATCGCGGAGTAATGCTCCACGGACGCCGTTTCACGGACGACGGACGTTGTTTCACGTGAAACAAGAACGGGCCGACCCTCTTGGGTCGGCCCGTTCGGCGTTCCGGTCCCTCACAGCGGGCGGAGTGCAGGCTCCTTCTGTACAGCCCCCAGAAGCCGGTCCAGCGCCATCTCCACGTCCTCTTTCCACGACAGCGTCGTACGCAGTTCCAGCCTCAGCCGCGGGTACGAGGGGTGCGGGCGGACGGTCTTGAAGCCGACGGCCAGGAGATGGTCGGCGGGCAGCAGACAGGACGGCTCTTTCCACTGCGCGTCGCCGAAGGCCTCGATCGCCTTGAAGCCTCTGCGCAGGAGATCCTTCGCGACGGTCTGCACGATGACCCGCCCGAGCCCCTGGCCCTGATGGCTCGGCATGATCCAGGCCGTCATCAACTGGACGGCGTCAGGGGAGACAGGGCTCGTGGGAAACGAGAGGGACCGCGGGACATAGGCAGGTGGCGCGTAGAGCACGAAGCCGACCGGGACGTCGTCCACGTAGACGACACGACCGCAGGATCCCCACTCCAGCAGAACCGCAGAGATCCACGCTTCCTTTTCCAGCTCCGGAGTTCCTGCCTTCACTGCGGCTTGGCCGCTGACCGGATCCAGCTCCCAGAAGACACACGACCGGCACCGCTTGGGAAGGTCCGGGAGGTTGTCCAGTGTGAGCGGTACGAGCCGACGCCCCATGAAGGCAGTTCCTCGCTTTCTCCGCCGGCCGCGGCACGGGCGGCTGTCAGAGCGCTTCGTTCCCTGAGCAGACTGCCGACGAATCCGCCGACCGCGCCCAGTCCGAGACCTGCGGTCATCAGTCCGGTACGACTCACCGATCGCATGACCCCGCCTCCCCTTGAGGTGCTGCCGGGTGGATGCGCTCTTCCCGATCGCATCGTAACCACGATGCGATTCCATCGATACCGTAAGAAAGCAAAGAGCGGGCCGTGTTCCGGTACACACCGGACACAGCCCGCTCCCTGTCACAGCACAGGACGGTCAGTCCTGTTCGTCGCTCTCGGCCTCCTCGGAGAGACCGTTCTGGAGAACCGGTCCTTCGCCCGGGGCGAGCGAGCCGAGGATGCGCTCCAGGTCGTCCATCGAGGCGAACTCGACGACGATCTTGCCCTTCTTCTGGCCCAGGTCGACCTTCACCCGCGTCTCGAACCGGTCCGAGAGCCGCGTCGCGAGACTGCTCAGCGCCGGGGAGACCCGCGCGCCGGCCCGCGGCCCCTTGGACCGGGTCGTGCTGGTGGGCCGCGAACCCATGAGGGTCACGATCTCCTCGACGGCCCGCACCGACAGCCCCTCGGCCACGATGCGGTGGGCGAGCCGGTCCTGCTCCTCCGAGTCCTCGACGGAGAGCAGCGCCCGGGCATGGCCCGCGGACAGCACACCCGCCGCCACCCGTCGCTGCACAGCCGGCGAGAGCTTCAGCAGCCGCAGGGTGTTGGAGACCTGCGGGCGGGAACGACCGATGCGGTCCGCCAGCTGGTCGTGCGTGCAGTTGAAGTCCTTGAGCAGCTGGTCGTAGGCGGCAGCTTCTTCCAGCGGGTTCAACTGGGCCCGGTGCAGGTTCTCCAGGAGCGCGTCGAGGAGAAGCTTCTCGTCGTCGGTGGCTCGCACGATGGCGGGAATGCGATCGAGGCCCGCCTCACGGGTAGCCCTCCAGCGCCGCTCGCCCATGATGAGCTCGTAGCGTGCAGGCCCCACCTGTCGTACGACGACAGGCTGCAGCAGGCCGACTTCCTTGATGGACGTGACGAGCTCGGCGAGGGCGTCCTCGTCGAACACGTCGCGCGGCTGGCGCGGGTTGGGCGTGATGGCATCGAGCGGCAGCTCGGCGAAGTACGCACCCGCGGGCCGCTCGAAGCCGTCTGCGGCACTGCCGGCCGACGCCTCGGTTTCCCGTGAAACATCGCCCTGCGACAGCGATGCCACCTTCGCCGCGGCCACGCCGCGCTCTGCCGTCAGAACCGACGCCGCGGCGGGAGAGGAAGAGACTCCTCCTCCCGCAGCTGCCGGAACCGTCTTCTCAGGTGTGGGGGCAGCTGGAATCAGCGCGCCGAGACCACGGCCCAGTCCCCTCCGTCGCTCGCTCACTGAATCCCCTCCGAGGTGGTCTGCTGGTCGAGTTGAGTGCCTGTGTGGGCATGCTGGTCGTCGTAGTGGATGCCCACGCCGCGCAGCGCCATCTCCCGCGCAGCCTCAAGGTAGGAGAGCGCACCGCTCGACCCCGGATCGTAGGTCAGAACGGTCTGCCCGTAGCTCGGCGCTTCCGAGATGCGGACCGAGCGAGGAATGCTCGTCCGCAGTACTTCCTTGCCGAAGTGGCTGCGGACCTCGTCGGCGACCTGAGAGGCCAGCCGGGTGCGTCCGTCGTACATCGTGAGCAGGATCGTCGAGACGTGCAGCGTGGGGTTGAGGTGCCCACGGACGAGATCCACGTTGCGCAGAAGCTGGCCGAGTCCCTCCAGCGCGTAGTACTCGCACTGGATCGGGATCAGCACTTCCGCGCCGGCCACCAGCGCGTTGACGGTCAGCAGTCCGAGCGAGGGCGGGCAGTCGATGAGGACATAGTCCAGCGGCTGCTCATACGCCTGGATCGCCCGCTGGAGTCTGCTCTCACGTGCCACCAGAGAGACCAGCTCGATCTCCGCACCAGCGAGATCGATGGTGGCCGGAGCGCAGAAGAGCCCTTCCACGTCCGCGACCGGCTGGACGACGTCCGAGAGCGGCCTGCTCTCCACCAGCACGTCATAGATGGAAGGCACTTCGGCGTGGTGGTCGATCCCGAGCGCCGTCGAGGCATTGCCCTGCGGGTCCAGGTCGATCACGAGGACGCGTGCACCGTGCAGCGCGAGCGACGCGGCAAGGTTGACGGTCGTCGTGGTCTTGCCGACCCCGCCCTTCTGGTTGGCCACCACCATGACGCGGGTCTGCTCAGGACGCGGCAGGCCCTCGCCTGCACGACCGAGAGCTTCCACTGCCAGTTGGGCAGCGCGACCGATGGGTGTGTCGTCCATCGGGGGCGGTGTTTCACGTGAAACATCCTCCCCCGCCGATTCGGTACGGGGACCGGGGACCGGATCGGTCATCGGTCCCGCGATGTTGGCGTCGGACCGCAAGGATTCACTCTCCTCGACTTCAGGCTCACAATGAACAGAGCCTCCCATGCCTTCGGGGTCGAGAACCAGCGAGGCCCGGTCTTCTGTGGATGAATCCCCTTCTGTGGACAACTTCGTGCCCGTAACAGGGGACGACTGAAGTGTTCCGAGGGGCTTACGGTCGCGGGGAGCGGCCGCTGCGCGGCCGCGACTGATGATGCCATGCAGCAGTGAGCGACGTTTCACGTGAAACACGATGCACCGCGGCCCGGCACGCACCCGTGCGACACCCCGAGATGCGTACGTTTGACAGCTTTTGTGGAGTACCGCTGGTTCTCAGAACGGATCAGCGGTACTCATCACCACCGCGTCAGGGGCTCAACGCCTGCGCCGGGCGCGCCCCGTGCGGGCCGCCTTGGCCCGCTTGGCGGCGAAACGCACACCGCCCGGGCTCTCCCCGACCTCCACCCGCACCACGGTCGAGAGCGGGTCCACCACGCCCTCACCGACCTGAAGCACTGAGGTCTCGACGGCACCGAGCTTACTCAGAGCCGCACCGGCGCCCTTGAGCTCTTCCACGGCGGTGTCGCCCTTGAGCGCGAGCATCTCTCCGTACGGCCGCAGCAGCGGAACGCCCCACGCCGCGAGCCGGTCCAGCGGTGCCACGGCCCGGGCCGTCACGACGTGGACGGGCGGCAGCTTGCCGAGGACTTCCTCGGCCCGGCCGCGCACCACTGTCACATGGTCGAGCCCGAGCAGCTCGACGACTTCGGTGAGGAACGTCGTACGCCGCAGCAGCGGCTCAAGGAGCGTGATCTTGAGGTCCGGGCGGACCAGGGCCAGCGGGATGCCCGGCAGTCCGGCACCCGAACCCACGTCGCACACGGTGACACCCTCCGGCACGACCTCGGAGAGCACCGCGCAGTTCAGGATGTGCCGCTCCCACAGTCGCGGCACTTCGCGGGGGCCGATGAGGCCACGCCGCACACCCGCGTCAGCGAGAAGCTCCGCGTACCGGACCGCGTCCGGGAAGCGCTCGCCGAAAACCTCCCGAGCAAGCTCCGGAGCCGGGGGGAGTTCTGCTGCCTCCGTCACGGGGACCGTCCTTCCGTACCTCACCGCTCCACCGCAGGGGGTGGCTGATGAACAGGCTGACAAAGATCGGCCCCGCCTGCGAACAGACGGGGCCGGAGAGCGACGTGCCGCTCAGGCAGGAAGCACGACGACGAAGCGCTGCGGCTCCTCGCCCTCGGACTCGCTGCGCAGTCCGGCGGCCTTGACCGCGTCGTGCACGACCTTGCGCTCGAACGGCGTCATCGGCTGCATCTTGACCGGCTCACCGCTGTTCTTCACCTCGGCCGCGGCCTTGGCACCCTGCTCGGTGAGCTCGGTGCGCTTCTTGGCCCGGTACCCGTCGATGTCCAGCATCAGACGGCTGCGGTCCCCGGTCTCCCGGTGCACCGCGAGGCGGGTCAGCTCCTGAAGAGCCTCGAGAACCTCACCGTCACGGCCGACCAGCTTCTGCAGATCGCGGCTGCTCGAGTCGCTGACGATGGACACCGCGGCGCGGTCGGCCTCGACGTCCATGTCGATGTCACCGTCGAGGTCGGCGATGTCCAGCAGACCCTCGAGGTAGTCCGCAGCGACCTCGCCCTCCTGCTCGAGGCGGGTCAGGGTGTCGCCACCCTCAGGAGCGGAGGTGGTGCCTTCCGTCACGGGAGGACTCCTTCTTGAGTCAAAGGCCGGCTTGCGCCAACGTCTTACGGGGAGGTCTTACTTCTTGGACGGGGACTTGGGCCGCTGCGGGCCCTTGCGCTGCCCGGACTTGGCCTTGCTGCGCGCCTGGTTACCACCCGCGGGCTTGGCCTTGGCGCTGCCCTGGCCGTTCTGCGGCTTGGCGTCCTTGGACTCGGCGTCCTCGGGTCCGTCCTTCTTCTCCAGCGACGGCTTCCCCGAAGCCTGCGCGGTGCCCTCGGCCTTGCCCGTGGGCCCGGTCTGGCGCTGCGACTTGGACTGGCGCTTGGGCTGCTGGCGCTTGGGAGCGCCCGACGCCGGCGTGCCGTCCTCGTCCAGGACCGCGGTCGCGGCCGAGCTCGCCACCACGGTTCCGTCGGCCTGCGCGGCGAGGCTGGCCTTGGTCAGACCGTTGATGAACTTGCGCTCGTACTCGTTGCGGTCCCGGCCCTTGGCGACGATCGCCTTGACGATGTTCCGCTCCCGCTTGGTGCGGGTCGCGGAGTGGTCGACCACGTGCTTCGTCAGACCCTCGAGCATCTTGGCCTGGGCCTTGCTGCCGGGGGTGGGGTTCCGGCTGATCACGTACATCTGCTGGCCCATGGTCCACACGTTGGTGGTCAGCCAGTAGACGAGGACACCGACGGGGAAGTTGATGCCCATGAACAGGAAGATGACGGGGAAGACGTACATCAGCATCTTCTGCTGCTGCATGAACGGCGTCTTGACCGTGAGGTCGACGTTCCTCGTCATCAGCTGGCGCTGCGTGTAGAACTGCGACGCCGACATCATGATGATCATGACCGCCGTGACGACGCGGACGTCCATCAGCGTGGCGCCCATCTTGGACACTTCTTCGGCCGTGTCCATGAACTTCGAGGCCAGCGGAGCACCGAAGATGTGGGCCTTCTGCGCGCTGTCGAGCAGCGACTGGTCGATGACGCCGATCTTCTTGTTCTCGGCGATGCCGGCCAGCGTGTGGTAGAGCGCGAAGAAGAACGGCGACTGCACGAGGATGGGAAGGCACGAGGAGAGCGGGTTGGTGCCCGTCTCCTTGTACAGCTTCATCATCTCTTCGGACTGACGCTGCTTGTCGTTCTTGTAGCGCTCCTGGATCGCCTTCATCTGAGGCTGGAGCAGCTGCATGTTGCGCGTCGACTTGATCTGCTTCACGAAGAGCGGGATCAAGCAGATGCGGATCAGCACCACCAGGGACACGATGGAGAGACCCCAGGCCCATCCAGTGTCAGGGCCGAAGATGGCCCCGAAGACCTTGTGGAACTGGACGATGACCCAGGACACCGGGGTCGTGAGAAACGCGAAGACACCAGAAATCGCGTTGACGATATCGGAAATCATGTCCCTGATCAGGCTCCTTGGGCATGGGGCGGGGTCGCTGCGGACGGGCTGTCCTGGGCAGTGGCACTGTCGTCCTGAACGACGGGGGCCGCTTTCTTGTCCCCGCGCAAGGCGTCGCGGAGCATCTCGTGCCAGCGCGGCCGCTTACGCGGCGGAACGTAATCGACACCACCGTGGGACCACGGATTGCACCGGAGGATCCGCCAGGCAGTGAGGGCTGTTCCCTTGATCGCGCCGTGCCGGTCGATGGCCGTGAAGCCGTAGTGGGAGCACGACGGGTAGTACTTGCACACCGGACCGAGCAGTGGACTGATGGTCCACTGGTAGATCTTGATCAATGCAAGCAGTGGGTACTTCATCGCGCGCCCCCTCCCAGCAGCCGCTGCAGGGCGGCATCCAGGTCTCGGGCCAGCTGTGCGTGGGAGGCGTCACCCGCACCGGGCAACGCACGTACGACTACCAGGCTACCTGGGGGCAACAAAGCCACTCGGTCGCGCATGAGGTGTCGAAGCCTGCGCTTCACCGCGTTCCGTACGACGGCGCCGCCCACGGCCTTGCTCACGACGAAACCCGCACGCGACGGGGGAACGCTCTCCCCAGGCACGTGCGGGTCCGTTGAACCGCTGCGTAGATGGACGACAAGAAGCGGGCGTCCGGCCCGACGACCTCGTCGTACCGCGGTCGCGAAGTCCTCGCGCCGCCTCAGCCGATGCTCGGTAGGCAGCACGTCATGACCTGTTTATGTGATCAGGCGGACAGGCTGGAGCGACCCTTGCCACGGCGGTTGGCGAGGATCGCACGACCGGCGCGGGTCCGCATGCGAAGGCGGAAACCGTGGGTCTTGGCGCGACGACGGTTGTTCGGCTGGAAGGTGCGCTTGCTCACTCGGGGGCTCCTGAAAAACTTGGGATGGCGGGACATCGCCTGGCTGTCACCGTGCGCCCACGAGTAGCTCGCAATACGCCCGAGTGCACCGCTAGACGGACCACTGCAAACTTGTGGACCGTGACCTTGCCCATCGGAGGCAGGCGGCAGCAGCCATCGACAACTCGACCTGGTCACGGTACGCGCGGCTACGCCATCCGGTCAAACCAGCGTCACGCGGGAGACACTGTCCACAGGCTGGGGACAACAACTTGAACCGCAGCGGTCGCGCTGACTACCGTGGCTGAACTCCGATTCGTTCCCTTCTCACCACCCCACCCGGTTTCCTTACCGACCCGGCTCCGGCCTCCCCACCCAACCCGTCCCAGGAATCACACGTTCGTGGGACCAGCGAGAGAGCGTGCCCTGTGGCTGACGTACCTGCCGATCTTGCCGCAGTGTGGCCACGAGTTCTGGAGCAACTCCTCGGGGAAGGGCGCGGGCAGGGCGTCGAGACGAAGGACGAACACTGGATCAAGCGCTGCCAGCCCCTGGCCCTGGTCGCCGACACGGCCCTGCTCGCGGTGCCCAACGAATTCGCGAAGGGCGTACTCGAAGGCCGGCTCGCACCGGTCGTGAGCGAGACGCTCAGCCGCGAGTGCGGTCGCCCCATCCGGATCGCGATCACGGTCGACGACTCCATGGGCGAGCCGCCCGCGCCCCCGGCCCCGCCGGTTCAGCAGCAGCGCTACGAGGACTACGAGGACACTGAGCCGTCTTCGGCGCCCGGCCAGGGGCACGAGCCGTACGACAGCCGAGACGCCCGTGACAGTCGTGACACCCGTGACACGTACGACGGCCGTGACGCCTACGACGGCTACGACCCGTACGAGCGCCGGAGCAGGGACGACCGGGGCCAGGGCGGCCAGGCCGGCCCCCGGAGCGAGCAGCGCGACCAGCAGCCGCCGTCCCCGCGCGAGCAGGACCGTGAGCGCGAGGACCAGCTGCCGACCGCCCGCCCCGCCTACCCGGACTACCAGCGCCCGCAGCCCGGCGCCTGGCCCCGGCCGCAGCAGGACGACTACGGATGGCAGCAGCAGCGGCTCGGCTTCCCCGAGCGCGACCCGTACGCATCGCCCCCGCAGCAGCCCCAGCACGACTACCGGCAGCAGGAGCGCTCGCCCTACGAGTCGCAGGGTTACGAGCCGGAGCGCGGCCGCTACAACCAGCAGCCGGAGCGCTCGCCGTACGAGCAGAAGCCGGTGGAGCGCCCTTCCTACGAGGAGCGCTCCCCCTATGACGAGCGGGGCGGCTACGACGCGTCGCCGCGCGAGAGCCGGCCGCGACGGGACGGCGGCGAGCCCACGATGGGCGGCATGGGTGGCATGGGCGGCCGTCACGGACACGACGGCGGCCCCGGCCGCGGGGTGCCGTCGGGCGCCCCGGGTCCGCTGGCCGCGCAGCCGGCGCCCGCGACGGGCCCCGGTGAGCCGACCGCGCGCCTGAACCCCAAGTACCTCTTCGACACGTTCGTCATCGGCGCGTCGAACCGCTTCGCGCACGCGGCCGCGGTCGCCGTCGCCGAGGCGCCCGCCAAGGCGTACAACCCCCTCTTCATCTACGGGGAGTCGGGCCTCGGCAAGACCCACCTGCTGCACGCCATCGGGCACTACGCCCGCAGTCTCTATCCGGGCACGCGCGTGCGGTATGTGAGCTCGGAGGAGTTCACCAACGAGTTCATCAACTCGATCCGCGACGGCAAGGGCGACTCCTTCCGCAAGCGGTACCGCGAGATGGACATCCTGCTCGTCGACGACATCCAGTTCCTCGCGGACAAGGAGTCGACGCAGGAGGAGTTCTTCCACACCTTCAACACGCTCCACAACGCGAACAAGCAGATCGTGCTCTCCAGCGACCGGCCGCCCAAGCAGCTGGTGACCCTGGAGGACCGGCTGCGCAACCGGTTCGAGTGGGGCCTGATCACGGACGTCCAGCCGCCCGAGCTGGAGACTCGGATCGCGATCCTCCGTAAGAAGGCGGTGCAGGAGCAGCTCAACGCGCCGCCGGAGGTACTGGAGTTCATCGCGTCCCGCATCTCGCGGAACATCCGTGAGCTGGAAGGGGCGTTGATCCGCGTCACGGCGTTCGCCTCGCTCAATCGGCAGCCGGTGGACCTGGGGCTGACGGAGATCGTCCTCAAGGACCTGATCCCCGGCGGCGAGGACGCCTCCCCGGAGATCACCGCGCCGGCCATCATGGCGGCGACCGCGGACTACTTCGGGCTCACCGTGGAGGACCTCTGCGGATCCTCGCGCAGCCGCGTGCTCGTGACGGCCCGCCAGATCGCGATGTACCTGTGCCGTGAGCTGACCGACCTCTCCCTGCCGAAGATCGGCGCGCAGTTCGGCGGCCGCGACCACACGACCGTGATGCACGCCGACCGCAAGATCCGCGCGCTGATGGCCGAGCGGCGCTCCATCTACAACCAGGTCACCGAGCTGACCAACCGCATCAAGAACGGCTGACGGAAGGCCGCTCGCGGCTCTCGTACGTCACTGAAGGGCGCTCCGGAACGGCTTCCGGGGCGCCCTTCTTCGTGTGCCTGTGGGTGCGACACGGTCGCCGGAACTGAGCCGGTGTTCGATTCCGCGGCGAGTTACGGGAGTTCTCCACAGATGTGCCGGGTTTTTTCGGTCCACACCCTGGGGACCGAAAAGTTGTCCAGACGGCGTCCACAGCGCAGGCGCACCGTAGGGAATCAGGCCAGGTCAGAGGGTTGTGGATTGGTGGACAGAAAGTCTCCACAGGCTGTGGACAGATTTTTCGTCCACAGGGTGTGCATGCCGTTGTCCACCGTCGCCCCACAGGATGCCAGCTGTTGTGCACAGCGATCAGGAGCTTCTCCACACGGCTGTCCACTGTTCGGCAACGCGACGCGCCTCATCACCGTCGCGAGTGAAAGGCGTCACACCAAGGGGGTCGGTTGGGCTGTGGGGAACGCGGGTAAAGCTGGGGACGGCGCTGGGGAGAAGTCGCCTCTGCCTGTGCATCGGGTGTGCAGAACTTTCGCCCGTCCACAGAAACCCCCGGTTGTCCACCGGCACGGCCCACAGGCGCAGTGGACAAAAAACCGCCTCTGACCTGCGAAAAAGAGGTTTTCCACGGTTTCCACAGCCCCTACTACTACTGACAACTAGAGAGAGCTGGGAATCCGTATCGAAGCGGGGGCTGTGCACAACTCGCTCTCGGCACCTCGACCGCGCCTCGGCATGACTTGACCGAGGAAGGCACCAGCTGTCAGTGCGGTGCGTCAGACTGGTCCCCGGTGTTCTCCCCAGCTGTGGGCCGAGCGACACCGACGTCAGCCGACGAAGACCGAAGACCGATGCAGGGCGAGAGCAGCCAGCAACAGCAGGAGGCGGCTTAAGTGAAGATCCGGGTGGAACGCGACGTACTCGCGGAGGCGGTGGCCTGGGCGGCGCGCAGCCTTCCGGCACGACCGCCTGCGCCCGTCCTCGCGGGCCTTCTGCTGAAGGCCGAGGAGGGCGCGCTCAGCCTGTCGAGCTTCGACTACGAGGTCTCGGCACGCGTCTCCGTGGATGCGGAGATCGACGAGGAGGGCACGGTGCTCGTCTCCGGCCGCCTGCTCGCCGACATCTGCCGCGCCCTGCCGAACCGTCCGGTGGAGATCTCCACAGACGGTGTACGGGCGACCGTGGTCTGTGGCTCCTCGCGGTTCACACTCCACACGCTCCCTGTGGAGGAGTACCCGGCGCTGCCGCAGATGCCGACCGCCACGGGCACCGTCCCCGGCGACGTGTTCGCCTCCGCCGCCCAGCAGGTCGCCATCGCCGCCGGCCGTGACGACACGCTGCCCGTCCTCACCGGTGTGCGCATCGAGATCGAGGGCGACACGGTGACGCTGGCGTCCACCGACCGCTACCGCTTCGCCGTCCGCGAGTTCCAGTGGAAGCCGGAGGACTCCGAGGCGTCCGCGGTGGCCCTGGTGCCCGCCAAGACGCTCCTGGACACCGCCAAGGCGCTCACGAGCGGCGACACGGTCACCCTGGCGCTGTCCGGCTCGGGTGCGGGCGAGGGCCTCATCGGCTTCGAGGGCGCGGGCCGTCGCACGACCACCCGCCTCCTGGAGGGCGACCTCCCGAAGTACCGCACGCTGTTCCCGACGGAGTTCAATTCCATCGCCGTCATCGAGACCGCCCCCTTCGTGGAGGCCGTCAAGCGCGTGGCCCTGGTCGCCGAGCGCAACACCCCTGTGCGGCTCAGCTTCGAGCAGGGTGTGCTCATCCTGGAGGCCGGCTCCAGCGACGACGCACAGGCTGTGGAGCGGGTCGACGCCCAGCTGGACGGCGACGACATCTCCATCGCCTTCAACCCGACGTTCCTGCTGGACGGCCTGAGCGCGATCGACTCCCCGGTCGCCCAGCTGTCGTTCACGACGTCCACCAAGCCCGCGCTGCTCTCCGGCCGGCCGGCCGTGGACGCCGAGGCGGACGACGCGTACAAGTACCTGATCATGCCGGTGCGGCTGTCGGGCTGAGGCCACCGAAGGGCGAGCCGCTCCAGGGTCCACCGGAGCGGCTCTGTCCACAGGTGTGCGGGAGCGTCCGGGGCTAGGCTCGGACGCGGGTACGAGACGGCACGCGCGCGTGCTTGCCCGTACCGCTCCACCCCCCACCTCACGCCCCGTCGCAACGTAAGGAACCACTGATGGAGCTCGGTCTCGTCGGCCTCGGCAAGATGGGCGGCAACATGCGCGAGCGCATCCGCCGCGCAGGCCACACCGTCATCGGCTACGACCGCAATCCGGATCTCGCGGACGTCCACAGCCTGGAAGAGCTTGTGGGCAGGCTCAAGGGTCCGCGCGTGGTGTGGGTGATGGTCCCCGCCGGTGCCGCGACCCAGTCCACCGTCGACGAGCTGGCCGAGCTGCTGCAGCCCGGCGACATCGTCGTCGACGGCGGCAACTCGCGCTGGACGGACGACGAGAAGCACGGAGGCGAGCTGGCCGCCAAGGGCATCGGCTTCGTCGACTGCGGCGTCTCCGGCGGCGTCTGGGGCCTGGAGAACGGGTACGCGCTGATGTACGGCGGCTCCGCCGAGGACGTCGCCAAGGTCCAGCCGGTCTTCGACGCCCTGAAGCCGGAGGGCGACTTCGGCTCGGTCCACGCGGGCAAGGTCGGCGCGGGCCACTTCGCCAAGATGGTTCACAACGGCATCGAGTACGCCATGATGCAGGCCTACGCCGAGGGCTGGGAGCTCCTCGAGGCCGTGGACTCGGTCACCGACGTGCGCGAGGTCTTCCGCTCCTGGCAGGAGGGCACGGTCATCCGTTCCTGGCTGCTCGACCTGGCGGTCAACGCCCTGGACGACGACGAGCACCTGGACAAGCTGCGCGGTTACGCACAGGACTCCGGAGAAGGCCGCTGGACTGTGGAAGCAGCCATCGACAACTCCGTGCCGCTGCCGGCGATCACCGCCTCCCTCTTCGCGCGTTTCGCCTCGCGGCAGGAGGACTCGCCGCAGATGAAGATGATCGCGGCGCTGCGCAACCAGTTCGGCGGGCACGCCGTCGAGAAGAAGTGACTCAGAGACGCACCGCGCGACTCGGAGAAGCACCACTGCGGACAACGCACAGAAGTAGTCCACAGCTGTAGACAACCGCTGTTGAGAACGTTGGGGGAGGTCGGCCCACGACCATGCACGTCACGCATCTGTCGCTGGCCGACTTCCGCTCGTACGCCCGGGCCGAGGTCGCTCTCGACCCGGGCGTCACCGCGTTCGTGGGTCCCAACGGGCAGGGCAAGACGAACCTCGTCGAGGCCGTCGGCTATCTGGCCACCCTGGGCAGCCACCGCGTCTCCTCCGACGCGCCCCTGGTGCGCATGGGCGCCGAGCGGGCCGTCATCCGGGCTCAGGTGCGTCAGGGCGAGCGCCAGCAACTGGTCGAGCTGGAGCTGAACCCCGGCAAGGCCAACCGCGCCCGCATCAACAGGTCCTCGCAGGTCAGGCCGCGCGACGTACTGGGAATCGTCCGGACGGTGCTGTTCGCGCCCGAGGACCTCGCGCTCATCAAGGGCGACCCCGGCGAGCGCCGCCGCTTCCTCGACGAGCTGATCACCGCCCGCTCGCCGCGCATGGCCGGAGTCCGCTCCGACTACGACCGCGTCCTGAAGCAGCGCAACACGCTGCTGAAGTCCGCGGCCCTCGCCCGGCGCCACGGCGGCCGCTCCATGGACCTGTCCACCCTCGACGTGTGGGACCAGCACCTCGCGCGCGCGGGCGCGGAGCTGCTCGCCCAGCGACTCGACCTGATCGCGACACTGCAGCCGCTGGCCGACAAGGCGTACGAGCAGCTGGCTCCCGGCGGCGGACCGGTCGCCCTCGAGTACAAGCCGTCCTCGCCGGAAATCGTCGGCCACGCGCGCGAGGAGCTCTACGAGCAGTTGCTCGCCGCCCTGGAAAGCGCGCGCAAGCAGGAGATCGAGCGGGGCGTCACCCTCGTAGGACCGCATCGGGACGAGCTGCTGCTCAAGCTGGGCCGGCTCCCCGCCAAGGGGTACGCGAGCCACGGCGAGTCCTGGTCGTACGCGCTGGCGCTGCGCCTGGCCTCGTACGACCTGCTGCGGGCCGAGGGGAACGAGCCGGTGCTCGTCCTCGACGACGTCTTCGCCGAGCTGGACGCCCGCCGCCGCGAGCGCCTGGCGGAGCTCGTGGCCCCCGGTGAGCAGGTCTTGGTGACGGCGGCGGTCGACGACGACGTACCCGGCGTGCTGACCGGCACCCGGTACGCGGTCTCCGAAGGCACCGTGGAGCGGCTGTGAGCGCCGAGGAGCCGAAGCAGCAGCCCGAGGGCGGTCCCGAGCCGTCCGGTGTCGACCTCGCGCGCGTGGCGCTGCGCGCGGCGAAAGAGGCGGCACGCGCGCGTGGCGCCTCCGCGCAGCAGAAGAAGCAGGCGCGGCGCGGCGGCGGACTGCGTTCCGGGGCGCGCGCCGACGGGCGCGACCCGATGGGGCTCGGCGCCGCCATCAACCGGCTGATCACCGAGCGCGGCTGGGAAGCGCCGGCCGCCGTCGGCGGAGTGATGGGCCGCTGGCCGCAGATCGTGGGTGAGGATCTCGCCAAACATTGCGTGCCGCAGAAATACGACGAGGACGAGCGCGTCCTGGTGGTGCAGTGCGACTCGACGGCCTGGGCGACGCAGGTCAGGATGCTTGCTCCGCAGCTGGTCAGGCGCCTGAACGAGGACCTCGGGCACGGCACCGTGCGACGCATCGACATCAAGAATCCCGGCGGTGGCCCCCGTCGCTACGGCCCCCTGCGCGCCCCCGGAAGCACCGGTCACGACCCCACCTACGGGTGAGAGCGCGGTCACGGTAGCTGCTGGTTGACACCTCGAAGCGCTGAGTGCCGCTGTGAGCCTCTTGGAGCCCCTTTCCCCATAGGGGGAGTCGGCCGAGACCGGTTGAGGGCGGCACGTGCGGACTCAGGTACCGGCAAACCCCCATCACTGTCGGCGCTACCGGTACACTGGAGAGCAATCCCGCCCCACTTGTGGGACGCACCGAGCAACGCTGACTAGGGCCTACCGAACCAACACGCCGCAGCCGCTCCGGCCACCAGCCGGGAGCAGGGCTTGTGCTGTGCCAGAAAGGGCGCTTCGTGGCCGATTCCGGCAACCCCAACGAGATCATCCCGTCCACCGACGCCGAGGCGCACGTAGGGGCCACAGAGGCCTCCTACGACGCCAGCGCGATCACTGTCCTCGAAGGGCTGGACGCGGTCCGCAAGCGACCCGGCATGTACATCGGCTCGACCGGTGAGCGTGGCCTGCACCACATGGTGCAGGAGGTTGTGGACAACTCCGTCGACGAGGCGCTGGCCGGCCACGCGGACACGATCGACGTCACGATCCTGCCCGACGGCGGCGTCCGCGTCATCGACAACGGCCGCGGTATCCCCGTAGGCATCATCCCGTCCGAGGGGAAGCCGGCCGTCGAGGTCGTGCTGACCGTCCTGCACGCGGGCGGCAAGTTCGGCGGCGGCGGTTACGCCGTCTCCGGTGGTCTGCACGGCGTCGGCGTCTCCGTCGTCAACGCCCTGTCGACGAAGGTCGCCGTCGAGATCCGTACCGACGGCCACCGCTGGACGCAGGACTACAAGGCGGGCGTTCCGACCGCCCCTCTGGCGCAGCACGAGGCCACCGAGGAGACCGGCACCTCGGTCACCTTCTGGGCCGACGGCGACATCTTCGAGACCACCGACTACGACTTCGAGACGTTGTCGCGGCGCTTCCAGGAGATGGCCTTCCTCAACAAGGGCCTGACGATCAAGCTCACGGACGAGCGCGAGTCGGCCAAGGCCACCGCAGGCGCCGACGCCGCGGAGGCGGGCGACGACACGGCTTTCGAGCCGCGCACGGTGACGTACTTCTACGAGGGCGGCATCGTCGACTTCGTGAAGTACCTCAACTCCCGCAAGGGCGACGTCATCCACGAGTCGGTGATCGACCTGGAGGCGGAGGACAAGGAGAAGCTCCTGTCCATCGAGGTCGCCATGCAGTGGAACAGTAGTTACAGCGAGGGCGTCTACTCCTTCGCCAACACGATCCACACGCACGAGGGCGGCACCCACGAGGAGGGCTTCCGCGCCGCGCTGACCGGTCTCATCAACCGGTACGCGCGCGACAAGAAGCTGCTGCGCGAGAAGGACGACAACCTCACGGGTGACGACATCCGCGAGGGTCTGACCGCGATCATCTCGGTCAAGCTGGGCGAGCCGCAGTTCGAGGGCCAGACCAAGACCAAGCTGGGCAACACGGAGGCGAAGACCTTCGTGCAGAAGGTCGTGCACGAGCACCTCACGGACTGGCTCGACCGGAACCCGGTCGAGGCGTCGGACATCATCCGCAAGTCCATCCAGGCGGCCACCGCGCGCGTGGCGGCCCGCAAGGCGCGCGACCTGACGCGCCGCAAGGGCCTGCTGGAGTCGGCGTCCCTGCCGGGCAAGCTCTCCGACTGCCAGTCGAACGACCCGACCAAGTGCGAGATCTTCATCGTCGAGGGTGACTCCGCCGGCGGCTCCGCGAAGTCCGGCCGAAACCCGCAGTACCAGGCGATCCTCCCGATCCGAGGAAAGATCCTCAACGTCGAGAAGGCGCGGATCGACAAGATCCTGCAGAACCAGGAGATCCAGGCGCTGATCTCCGCCTTCGGTACCGGTGTCCACGAGGACTTCGACATCGAGAAGCTCCGCTATCACAAGATCATCCTGATGGCGGACGCCGACGTCGACGGCCAGCACATCAACACCCTGCTGCTGACGTTCCTGTTCCGCTTCATGCGGCCGCTGGTCGAGGCGGGCCACGTCTTCCTGTCGCGGCCCCCGCTCTACAAGATCAAGTGGGGCCGGGACGACTTCGAGTACGCCTACTCGGACCGTGAGCGCGACGCCCTCATCGAGCTGGGCCGCCAGGCCGGCAAGCGCATCAGGGACGACTCGGTCCAGCGCTTCAAGGGTCTCGGCGAGATGAACGCCGAGGAGCTGCGCATCACAACCATGGACCAGGAGCACCGCGTCCTCGGCCAGGTGACGCTCGACGACGCCGCCCAGGCCGACGACCTGTTCTCGGTCCTGATGGGTGAGGACGTCGAGGCACGCCGTTCGTTCATCCAGCGCAACGCCAAGGATGTCCGCTTCCTCGACATCTGAGTCGGTCTCAGCTGACCGCCACAGAAAGGATCTTCACCAGCAATGGCCGACGAGACCCCCACCCCTGCCACGGATCCCAGCACTCCAGAGCCTGAGGACGGCGCCATCGCGATGCGGATCGAGCCCGTCGGGCTCGAGACGGAGATGCAGCGCTCCTACCTCGACTACGCGATGTCCGTCATCGTCTCCCGCGCACTGCCCGACGTACGGGACGGTCTCAAGCCCGTCCACCGTCGCGTCCTGTACGCCATGTACGACGGCGGCTACCGGCCCGAGAAGGGCTTCTACAAGTGTGCCCGCGTCGTCGGTGACGTCATGGGTAACTACCACCCGCACGGCGACTCCTCGATCTACGACGCCCTGGTGCGCCTCGCCCAGCCGTGGTCGATGCGCATGCCGCTGGTGGACTCCAACGGAAACTTCGGCTCTCCGGGCAACGACCCGGCGGCCGCCATGCGCTACACCGAGTGCAAGATGGCGCCGCTGTCCATGGAGATGGTCCGTGACATCGACGAGGAGACCGTCGACTTCACGGACAACTACGACGGCCGCTCCCAGGAGCCGACCGTCCTGCCGTCCCGCTTCCCGAACCTGCTGGTCAACGGTTCGGCAGGCATCGCGGTCGGCATGGCCACCAACATCCCGCCGCACAACCTGCGCGAGGTCGCCGCCGGCGCCCAGTGGTTCCTGGAGAACCCGGAGGCCTCGCACGAGGATCTCCTGGACGCGCTGGTCGAGCGCATCAAGGGCCCCGACTTCCCGAGCGGTGCCCTGGTCGTCGGCCGCAAGGGCATCGAGGAGGCGTACCGCACCGGTCGCGGCTCCATCACGATGCGCGCGGTCGTCGCGGTCGAGGAGATCCAGAACCGCCAGTGCCTGGTGGTCACGGAACTGCCCTACCAGGTGAACCCCGACAACCTGGCGCAGAAGATCGCCGACCTGGTGAAGGACGGCAAGGTCGGCGGCATCGCGGACGTCCGCGACGAGACGTCGTCCCGCACCGGCCAGCGCCTGGTGATCGTGCTCAAGCGCGACGCCGTCGCCAAGGTCGTGCTGAACAACCTGTACAAGCACACCGACCTCCAGACGAACTTCGGCGCCAACATGCTGGCGCTGGTGGACGGCGTGCCGCGCACGCTCTCCCTGGACGCGTTCATCCGCCACTGGGTGACGCACCAGATCGAGGTCATCGTCCGCCGGACGAAGTTCCGGCTGCGCAAGGCCGAGGAGCGCGCGCACATCCTGCGTGGCCTCCTGAAGGCCCTGGACGCCATCGACGAGGTCATCGCCCTCATCCGGCGCAGCGACACCGTGGACATCGCGCGAGAGGGCCTCATGGGGCTCCTCCAGATCGACGAGATCCAGGCCAACGCCATCCTCGAGATGCAGCTGCGCCGCCTCGCCGCCCTGGAGCGCCAGAAGATCGTCGCCGAGCACGACGAACTGCAGCAGAAGATCAACGAGTACAACGCGATCCTGGCCTCGCCCGAGCGGCAGCGCCAGATCATCAGCGAGGAACTGCAGGCGATCGTCGACAAGTTCGGCGACGACCGGCGCTCCAAGCTGGTCCCCTTCGAGGGCGACATGTCCATCGAGGACCTCATCGCCGAAGACGACATCGTCGTCACGATCTCGCGCGGCGGCTACGTCAAGCGGACCAAGACGGACGACTACCGCTCCCAGAAGCGCGGCGGCAAGGGCGTACGCGGCACGAAGCTCAAGGAAGACGACATCGTCGACCACTTCTTCGTGTCCACGACGCACCACTGGCTGCTCTTCTTCACCAACAAGGGGCGCGTGTACCGCGCGAAGGCGTACGAGCTCCCGGACGCCGGACGCGACGCGCGCGGGCAGCACGTGGCGAACCTGCTGGCCTTCCAGCCGGACGAGGCGATCGCCGAGATCCTCGCGATCCGCGACTACGACGCCGCGCCCTACCTGGTGCTCGCCACCAAGGCGGGCCTGGTGAAGAAGACGTCCCTGAAGGACTACGACTCGCCGCGTTCCGGTGGCGTCATCGCCATCAATCTCCGTGAGGCGGCGGACGGTTCCGACGACGAGCTGATCGGCGCCGAGCTGGTCTCCTCCGAGGACGATCTGCTGCTCATCAGTAAGAAGGCGCAGTCCATCCGGTTCACCGCGACGGACGACGCACTGCGCCCGATGGGCCGTGCCACCAGCGGCGTGAAGGGCATGAGTTTCCGCGAGGGCGACGAACTGCTCTCGATGAATGTCGTCAGGCCGGGTACGTTCGTGTTCACCGCCACCGACGGTGGGTACGCAAAGCGGACCAACGTCGACGAGTACCGCGTCCAGGGTCGCGGTGGCCTCGGTATCAAGGCCGCCAAGATCGTGGAGGACCGCGGCTCGCTGGTCGGCGCGCTGGTGGTCGAGGAGACGGACGAGATCCTCGCCATCACGCTGTCCGGCGGTGTGATTCGTACGCGAGTCAACGAGGTCAGGGAGACGGGCCGTGACACCATGGGCGTCCAACTGATCAACCTGGGCAAGCGCGATGCCGTCGTCGGCATCGCACGTAATGCCGAGGCCGGCCGCGAGGCCGAGGAAGTCGACGGGGCCGCCGAGCTGGTGGACGGCGCCGAGACCGACGAATCGGCCCAGGGCGAGACGGCTGTCGGAACGGACGAGGGCGAGCAGTCCCCGGCCGAGTAGCGCGAGGAGAGAGTCATCGTGAGCGGAGCCACGGGCGCAGGCTCTACCGGGACATCCACCGGTACGGAATCGGAGAGCGGCCGTGGCTCCGCTCGCGACGTCAAGGACTCGAGCGGCTCGGCGAACGCGCACGAGTCTCATGGATCCCAGGGGGGAACTGTGACGGACACCCGAGGTCCGCAGACCCAGCAGTACGCCGCCGATGGCGGCGGGGCCCTGCCCGGCGAGCGGCAGCAGCCGCAGCAGCCGGCCGGCCCGTATCACCCGCCACAGGCGTACCAGAACGCACCGGCGGCCGGAGCGGTCCGCAGGCCGCGTACGGGGGCGCGCACCACCCCGCGCACCCGCAAGGCCCGCCTGCGCGTCGCCAAGGCCGACCCGTGGTCGGTGATGAAGGTCAGCTTCCTGCTGTCCATCGCGCTGGGCATCTGCACGATCATCGCGGCCGCCGTGCTGTGGATGGTCATGGACGCCATGGGCGTCTTCTCCACGGTCGGTGGCACGATCTCCGAGGCCACGGGCTCGAACGAGGGCAACGGCTTCGACCTCCAGTCGTTCCTGTCGCTTCCGCGCGTGCTGATGTTCACGACGGTCATCGCGGTCATCGACGTCGTCCTCGCGACGGCTCTCGCGACGCTCGGCGCGTTCATCTACAACCTCTCCGCGGGCTTCGTCGGCGGCATCGAGCTCACGCTCGCCGAGGACGAATGAGCCGCGTGGCGGCCTGAAGACCCGCTGGTGGGTGGGCCAGGACTATCGATTTTGGGACTGGCCCCCCAGTGCGCTAATCTTCAGGAGTCAGCGCGCGGGACACACACCGCAGAGCGCGGCGGGGCTATAGCTCAGTTGGTTAGAGCGCATCCCTGATAAGGATGAGGCCACAGGTTCAAATCCTGTTAGCCCCACATACGAGAAGACCCTCGGTCCATTGGATCGGGGGTCTTTTGGCATCCGCAGGTGAGGGCTGAGAGCCCCGTGCACCTGCCGGCCGGGACCGACTGACGCCCGTCGGAACGAGGCCACTGCTGCTGAGCGTCGACAGTCTCTGCCGCACGTCGGCAGGGCATGCCGAAAGGGCCCTCTCAGCCGGATGAGCTGGCTGGGGCCTGGTGGGTCTTGCCGTCTTTGGTTGTACGGGGGCCACCACCTGATGGTGGGCCGGTGAGTCCTGTGGTCGGCGTGGGCATGCCGCTGTGCGCGGTGCCGCGTCGCGTCCCGTGTGCGTACTGCCTGTTGTGGCTGTCGTGCGCGCTATGCGCTACCGGTACTACTTGTTACTGGTACTGCCTGATGTGCGCGCTACGCGCTACCAGTACTACTTGTTGCTGGTACCGCCTGATGTGCGTGCTGTGCGACGCCGGTACTACCTGTTGTGCGTACCGACTGTCTTGCGTGCGCTTGCTGTGTGCTCACCGCGTGCTGCAAATGTTCTGTGCCGCTTGTGGTGCGCTGTTCTTGCCACGTGCTGTTCCTTGCCACGTGCTGTTCCTGCCGCAGCGTGTGCCGCGCTTTCGCGCCGGCTTCTGCTGCTCACTGATGTCGCGGGGTGGTGCCGTACGGGCTACAGGTGCCCCGCGAGAGCTTCGTTCGCCAGTTCCGTGTCGCTGTCGGACTGCTCGGAGTCGGCCGGCGGGCGGGTGCGGCAGCTGGGGGAGGAACCGTGGGCCTCGGCGCGGATGCGCTGCTTCATCGTCGGTGGCAGGGACCTCTTGAAGGCCCAGAAGGGATGGGCCGTCGTGGCGGCGGGGGCGTCGGCCTCGATGGCCCGGTGCGCCTCCTCCGTGTGCTGGACGGGAGTGGCCGCGGCGGCCGGGGAGACGAGACCGAGTGCCGAGAAGAGTGCGATGAAGGCTGAGATGACGATGGTCCACATCGTCATGACCTTGTTCTTGGTCATGGCCCCTCACTTTCAGGTAGGGCGATTTGCGTACTTTCCTCATGATGTGTACGCAGGGCCTCGACGGTGGGACCGACCCTCGTGGCGCGTCGATCTTCAGATGAACACCACTCGGATGGCCGCAAGTGGGGGCAATGAGTGCCATGACTGCTGAAAAGCAGCGAATCTCACAGTCCGGGAATGAGACAGGGATGAACCCTGGAGTTGGATGCTCCGGTTCGACTGCTCTACCGGGTGCGGGAGTTGAGGCCGATCCAGGTCACCGATCGGTATCGGTCGGTGTGTATAGTCGGGCGCCAGAGGTCCCCTACGTCAAGGAAAGACGAGGTCGCGCGGTGAAGAAGCTTCTCCTGGTCGCACTGGCCGCCATCGGCGGGCTCCTCGTGTACCGCCAGATCCAGGCGGATCGCGCCGAGCAGGATCTGTGGACGGAGGCGACCGACTCCGTGCCCACGGGTTCGTGAGTATCGACAACAGTCTCGTCACGGAGCCCCGGTCGCAGTAGCGGCCGGGGCTCCGTGCTGTCCGGGTGCGGGATTCCGTGAGCTGTGCAGGCTGCCGGCGTCATGTTCGCGTATGCGACGGAGTCGCTTGCGTCGGCAAAGTGGATGGCGGGATTTACGGCGCCGGGCGGACAGTGCACGGCTCGGGGCGGCAGGATGGCGGTCCATGAGGGGACTCATGAGGCGGCTGATGGAGGGACGGCGCGGCCGGGCCTGGGTGGCGGTCGTTGCCGGGGTGGGGCTGTGCGGGGTTCCGGCGTCGGCCGGAGCGGCCGGTACCGGGGCGAGCGACGCGTATGTCTTCGCCGAGGGCGCGCAGAACGTACGAGGAACGCAGAGCAGCACAGGTGCGCCCCGGCTCACGACCGGCGAGACGTACCGGAGTTCGCTCGGGGCGGAGGCCACCGCCCACTACCGCGTGAACCTGGACGGCGCCGCCAACGCGTATGTCTCGGTGGTCGCGGTTCCCCCGCTCGGCTCGGGGGTGAAGGCGGCGTCCTCGGACGGGGTCACCGTGACCCTTCAGGACAGCGGCGGGAACGAGTGTGACTCCCAGCGCGCGACTTTCCGTTCCGGCGCGTATCCGCGGCCGGTCGCGGCCGTCGTCGAGCGGCTCGTGAAGACGGGCGGTCTGCGGTGTCAGGCGGCCGAGACCTACGACATCGCCGTGGAGAGGGTCGCGGAGGCCGACTCGACGGGCGGGACCTGGGGCCTCGAACTGAAGGTGGCCACCGAGCCCGGCCTGGTCACTTCGGCGTCCACCGAGGGCCCGCGGAGCTGGTCGTCGGCGTCGGTGCAGCCGCCGTCGGGAACCGGCACACAGCGCAGCGGCGGCACCGGCTTCAACGATGCGCGGGCCCTGTCGGGCGGGGTCTGGAAGGACCGGGTCGGATCCGGGCAGAGCCATTTCTTCCGGGTCCCCGTGGACTGGGGACAGCAGTTGTACGTCGACGCCGAGCTGGGCGCTTCGACGGACCGCTCCGCGCACGGGGGCACCGTGACCGACGCGTTCGACGTGCAGCTGTACAACCCGGCGCGGGCCCCGGTCACGGCGAAGGACACCCTGTACGCGGGTGAACCGGCCTCGGTGTCGCTCGATCCGCTGCCGCCCGTGGCCTACGAGAACCGGCAACTGTCGCGCGACGAACAGGCGGCGATGCGGTTCGCCGGCTGGTACTACCTCAAGGTCACCGTGAATCCGGCGGTGGCCGAGAAGCTCGGGGACAAGTCGTCGCTGGTGACGCTGCGGGTGACCGTCGACGGGAACGCGGTCCGGCCGCCCGACTATGTGCGGGACGCGGGGGACTTCCAGGTGACGGAGGCGGACCTGAAGGCCGCGGAGAACGGCGCGGGCGGGGCCGTGTGGAAGGGCCTGGAGGTCGCGCGGGGCGGCGCTGCGGGCGGGTCCGCCGACGAGGGGCGTGGGAGCGGTGACTCGGCCGGTTCGGGTTCTGGCGCCGACGCCGGTTCTGGACCGTCCGCGGGAGCAGGGTCGAGCTCCGCCGCCTCCTCTTCTACGTCGCCGGGGAGCGCGGCGATGACGGTGATCGGCGTCGCCGGCATCGGGACGGGGACGGCGTTGCTGCTGTGGCTCGGGGTGTGGCGGTTCGTCGCGGTGCGGCGGGTGGGGGTGCGGAACTGAGGGGAGCGGGGCGAGGGGTGCCGGGCGGCGGGGGCCTGGGCGGCGGGGTGCCGGGCTGAGGATCGCCGGACCCGGGGGAGCGGCGGGTCGAGGGCAGCGGGTCGAGGATCGCCGGGCCGATGCGCGTGCGGGCCCGGTGTCAGGTCTGTGTCAGGGCCCAGATCCCCACGGCGAAACAGAGCAGCGCGAGGAGCACGACCGGGATCGTCACCCTTGGGGGTGGTCCGGGGCGGCGACGGGGAACTTCCCCGCTCTCCGGTGCGTACAGAGAGTGACGATCCTGGTCGGGCGGGGTCGCGGTCGTCACTGTGTGTGCGGGACGAGGGGAGAGGGAGAGGCCATGGGGGGACGTGACGACGGGAACCGGGGATTTCGCCCGAGGGGTGAGTGCCGGGCGCTGAGGATCGGTGACCGGCGTGGGCGGAGGCGTGACGGGCTGGACCGGTGGCATCGGAGGCACCGCGGGTGGCGGCGGGGACTGTTCTTCAGACTCGGGGGCGGGCGCGGGCGCGGCCGGCGGCGGGAGGTGGAAGCTGCCCGTCTCCGACATGGAGGGGAGAGGGGCTTTCGTGACCGGCTGCTCGGCGGGGTTCTGAGTGCTCTGGGAGCCCTGAGTGTTGTGGGGGTCCTGGGAGTCCTGAGGGCGCTCGGGGAGCTGGGGACGCTCGGGTTCCGGCGTGAAGGTGGGCGTGGGCGTCGGCCCGGGAGTGAGCGGCGGCACCGGTGGTGGTGGCGGTGGCGTGAGCGGCTTCTCGGGCACGGGCGGCGACTGTGGCCGCTCGGGCACCACCGTCGACTGGGTGTGCGAGGCAGCGGGCGCGGGCGAGGGGGCTGTGGGGGCGTGCAGAGGGCGGGCCCTGCGGCCGCGTGTGGCGGGCCCTTCGGGGCTGAATCCGGGCGGCAGCGGCCCGAGTTGGTCGAAGACCTCGATCAGCTCGTCGTCGGGGCCCGGCTCCGGCAGGAGTTCGGCGGCGGCGAGCAGCGCCTTGCGGGCGCCGGTCGCGGTGCGGAAGCGGGCTTCGGGATCCGGTTGCAGCAGCCCCGCGAGGACACCCCACAGCGGCCCGGGGACGCCTTGCGGCGGTCCGGGGGTGCCGTGTTCCGCGAAGTGCTCGATCAGGGCCTTGCTGTCCGGCTTGGCGCCTTCCAGGAGATAGAGCGCGACCAGGCCGGCGGCGAACAGGTCGGCGGGAAAGTCCGGTTCGGCGCCCAGTGCCTGCTCAGGGGCGATGTATCCGGGGGTGCCCACCACATAGTTGGCCTCGGTCAGCCGCGGCTCGCCCTTGCGCATCGCGATGCCGAAGTCCGACAGGCGCAGATGCGGCAGGCCGGTGCCGGTGGCCTCCAGCAGGATGTTGGCCGGTTTGATGTCGCGGTGCACCACGCCTTCCCCGTGCACCGCGGCGAGCCCGGCCAGCAGCTGGTCGAGCAGGAGACAGACGAACTGCGGGGGCAGCGGCCCATAGTCGCCGATCAGATGGGCCAGCGAGCCGCCCGACACCAGATCCATGGTGAACAGGACCTTGTCGTCGTCCGCGGCCCAGCTCGCCGGAGCCAGGACGTGCGGATGATCGATGCGCAGAGCCTGCTCGCGCACGAAGCGCAGCAGCGTGTGGGCGTCGCTCTGCTGCAGGACCTTGGCCGCCACATAGCGGTGGCGGCGGTGGTCCCAGGCGCGCCACACGGCGCCCACTCCCCCGCGGCCGATGGGGTCGGCCAGTTCGTACCGGCCGGCGAAGACCTCACCCATGGTCGTGCGTCGCTCCCCTCCCGGGCCCACGCTGCGCAGGGCTCCATCGGACGTCGCGCGAGATCGCCCGGCGCGGCCCGTGGGCGCCGTCGATTTTAGGGGGTACACAACACGCCTACCCGCGGTGACCTCCTGAAGTCGAACCTATGGTTACCAGCCCGTAGCGAACCACCCCCCAG
>NZ_JBHVIX010000006.1:0-40209 GCF_042799415.1 Streptomyces sp. NPDC057694 | reverse complement strand
GCGGGAAAAAACCTCACCCGTGTTTGTGTTTCTCTCCCCCCCCGGGCCCACGTTGCGCAGGGCTCCGTCGGACGTCGCGCGAGATCGCCTGGCGCGCCCCGTGACCGCCGTCGGTGTCGGCGGTCACGGCACCGGCTGCCGTGCGGTGACCTCGCGGGGTCAGCTCTGGTGCGCCTGGTAGTGGGCGACAGCGTCCGAGGTGCGCCCCGCGCCGTACACCCGGAGGAACTCTGCCAGTTCCGGGTGGGTCCCCGCGAGGGAGTCAGCCGCGTCGATGATGTCGCCGGCGGCGGAGACGGAGCGCAGCAGCGACTGGATCTCACGCACCACGCGCTTGACCGTGGGCGCGCCCGAACCGGAGGACGACTGGCCGGTGTTGGTGAGGACCGAGCCACCCTGCGACTTCTTGATCTCGTCCATGCGCTCGGTGGCCTCGGCCGCGCTGACGCTGCCGTCGGCGACCTGCCCGGACAGCTCCTGCAGCAGCTGCACCCGCTGCACCACCGCCGGGTTGCCGATCTTGGCGCGCTGACCGCTCATCAGCTGGGACAGCATGGGCGCAGACAGACCGAGCACTCCCGCCAGACGGGCCTGGTTGAGGCCGAGGTCCTCGATCAGCCGACGGAAGAGCGCCCCCAGCGGCTCCCCGTACCAGCTGCGCTGGAGCTCCCGGGCTCTTGCGGTAGCTTCCTGCTGTGCGGCGTCCATTGCGTCTCCCCATCGCTTCCCCAAGTACGGTGCTTCGCTGCCGCGAAGCGCCGTGGGGCATCTTACGGAGAGTGGTCGTCTGCCGGGACCCCCAATCCTTTTGCGGGATCCCGGGGGTGACCCGGTACTCTGGTCTGCGGTGCTCGCCCGGAGTGTGAATCATCCGGTGCGATGCGTCGTTTTCGGGGCCTTAGCTCAGTTGGTAGAGCGCTGTCTTTGCATGGCAGATGTCAGGGGTTCGACTCCCCTAGGCTCCACCGAGAACGAGAAGAACCCCCTTGACCTGTGGAAACACGGTCAAGGGGGTTCTTTCGTCGGACGCGGCGGTGCGGTGGCGTCAGTGCTTGTCCTCCGGGCCCGCCTCGGCCTCGGCCTGCTTGGCCTGGACCTCGGGGTCGAGGATGTCCTGGCCGCTGCTGTCGACCGAGGCCAGCGGGGCGGTGTCGGGCACCTCGGTGGCGGCCGGCGGTTCGACGAGCCAGTCCGGGTTGGCCTGCTTGTCCCACCACTTCCACGCGACGAACGCCCCACCGGCCAGGATGCCGATGACGGCCAGGCCCTTGGCGAGGCGCCCGGCACGGGCCCGGCGCTCCTGCTTGCGGGCGAGCTTCCTGATCTGCTCAGGAGAGACCTGTCCGCGCAGCGCGGCGAGCGCCGCGGCGCTGCGGGCCGCCGCCTCGTCGCGGACCGGACCTGCCGCGGCCACGGCGTGCTCCAGGCGCGGCTTCGAATAGTCGGCGGCATGGCGGGCAGCCGTGCGGGTGCGGGCCGCCGCCTCGTGCGCGGCGTGGTCGACCTTTGGCGGCACATGGGTGCGGGCCTGCTCCAGGCGCGGCGCCAGGTGTGCGTCGTACTGGACGCGCGCCTGCTGGGCGGCCTGCGAGACCTTGGGAGCGAGCACGACACGGGCGTCGTGCGCGTACTGCGCGGCCTTGTCCTTGGCCGTCCCTGCGTAGGGCGCCACCACTTCCGCGGCGTGCAGCACGCTGTCCTTCGCCGAGCCGGTCGCGGCGCGCACGCTGTCGATGCGGGTCACGTGATCCTCCTCCTCGGTGGCGTACAGGTATTTCACCTTTCCACCCTTTTGCTGATCATGCCTGCTGGAAGTGTCTTACGTCAGTAAGGCTTGATAAGGATTCGTACCGATCGGTAAGGATCAGTACGAAGCGGAAAGAACGGTAAGAACGGTAAGGGCGGGTAAGAGCGACTAAAAGGGCTTGGCGACGACAATGCCACGGATCGTGGCAGGGCGCTCCTGCTCTGTATCGAGTAGACCGGTTTCGGTGGCTGAAACCCCCGCACCTGTGCCGTGCGAGGATCGGGCGAGCACAGAAGACGACGGAAGGCAGATCGTGGCCGAGCAGCTGTATGCCACCCTCAGGACCAATCAGGGCGACATCGAGGTCAGGCTTCTGCCGAACCACGCGCCCAAGACGGTCAAGAACTTCGTGGAGCTCGCCAAGGGCGAGCGGGAGTGGACGAACCCGGAGACCGGCGAGAAGTCCACGGCCCCGCTCTACGACGGCACGGCCTTCCACCGCGTGATCAGCGGTTTCATGATCCAGGGCGGTGACCCGCTGGGGAACGGCACGGGCGGCCCGGGCTATCAGTTCGACGACGAGTTCCATCCCGACCTGGCCTTCACCAAGCCGTACCTGCTGGCCATGGCGAACGCGGGCCCGGGTACCAATGGCTCGCAGTTCTTCATCACCGTCTCGCCGACCGCCTGGCTGACCCGCAAGCACACCATCTTCGGTGAGGTCGTCGACGAGGCCAGCCAGAAGATCGTGGACACCATCGCCAAGGCGCCCACCAACCCGCGCACCGACCGTCCGGTCAGCGACGTGATCATCGAGTCGGTGACCGTCGAGACCCGATAGCGCCGGGTCCGGTACCGCCGCAGGGAACCAATGCGCCCCGCTCGTCCGTAAGGATGGGCGGGGCGGTGCGTTGTCGCGCGGCGTCTCATCACCGCTCTCACCTAGGGGACGACCGACATGGAACAGGCGCCCGGCAGCCCGCAGGAACCACAGGACGAGCAGGGCCTGCCCGGCTGCTACCGGCATCCCGACCGGCAGACCGGGATCCGCTGCGTCCGCTGCGAGCGGCCCATCTGCCCGGAGTGCATGGTCAGCGCCTCGGTCGGGTTCCAGTGCCCGGAGTGCGTGCGCAGCGGCTCGGGGACGGGGCACGCGCCTGCCGCGAATCAGCCGCGCACGATCGCGGGGGGCACGATCGCGGCGGATCCCCGGCTCGTCACGAAGCTGCTTATCGGGATCAACGTGGCCGTGTTCATCGCGGCCCATGTCAGCGACACTTTCCTCGACCGTCTGGTGCTGTTCGGGTCATGGCCACCAGCTCCCTACGCGCCGCAGGAGGGCGTGGCGGCGGGTGAGTGGTACCGCCTGGTGACCTCGATGTTCGCGCACTACGAGATCTGGCACATCGCCTTCAACATGCTCAGCCTGTGGTGGCTCGGCGGACCCCTGGAAGCTGCGCTCGGCAGGGTCCGGTACCTCGCGCTCTACTTTGTCTCGGGACTTGCGGGCAGTGCTGTCGCGTACGTCTTCACTGATCCGCACATCCCGATCCTGGGTGCATCCGGAGCCATCTACGGCTTGTTCGGAGCGACAGCGGTGCTGATGCGCCGCCTCAACTACGACTTGCGGCCGATCATCGCCCTGCTCGTGATCAACCTGATCTTCACGTTCACCTGGTCCGGCATCTCCTGGCAGGCCCACATCGGCGGCCTCGTGGCCGGTCTGGCCGTCGGATACGCGATGGTGCACGCTCCGCGCGAGCGTCGTTCCCTCGTCCAGTACGGGACCTGCGGGCTGGTCCTCGCAGTCGTGGTCGTGATGGTTCTCGTCAGAACCGCCCAGCTCACCTGAGCACAGTTATCCACCGTTGTTGACCCCGGTTGTCCACAGTGGACCGGGGATCGTGCACGACGCGTCACAAAAGACGTCGCCCCTCGCCTCTGACCTGGTCTTTTACCAGGAGGGGCAAGGGGCGAACGTGTGCTCGATGGCTGCCTGATTAGTCACACCAGCGTCAACAGCCCGAGGGTTATCCACAGATCGTAGAGTTATCCCCACTGTGGACAAGTCTTGTGGATAACTCAGTGGATAGCTTGGGGCAGAGCTGGCGCTCAGGCCTGGTCGTGCGCTATTTCCACTGGGTGGAGACACCGAATCCGGCGGCGATGAAGCCGAAGCCCACCACGATGTTCCAGTTGCCGAAGGCCTCGATGGGCAACTGGGTGTCCGAGACGTAGAAGACAACGATCCAGGCCAGCCCGATCAGGAACAGGGCGAGCATCACTGGAGCCACCCAACCGCGGTTGGTCAGCTTGATGTTGGCTGCCTGCTTCGACGCCGGCGGCGGCGTGTAGTCGGCCTTCTTGCGGATACGTGACTTCGGCACGAGGGTCTCTCCTGTCGATGCGCTGCGTGGCCGCGCAGGGAACGTGGGCTGGCTCCGGGCAGCGTACAAGCGGAACTTCAAAGGACTATGAGCGCTCCCCCGGCCGTCCGTTAGCGTAGTGCTTCCACGGCGTTGAAGGAGATAAGGGTACGTTGAGCAATTCTGCCGACCCCCGAAACCGCCCTGACCAGGGTGGTGCCCGCGGCCGGTTCCGGCCCGTGCGGGTGCTCACCGTGGGCGTTTTCGCCCTTGCCGGGCTGATCTTCTTCACCAGTTTCAATACGGCCAAGGGCACCAATATCCGCACGGATGCCTCCCTCCTGAAGCTTTCCGACCTCATTCAGGAGCGCAGCCACAAGAACCAGGAACTTGAAGCGGCCAACAGCGGGGCCCGTGGGGACGTCGAGCGGCTCGCGCGGCGCGACGACGGGTCGACCAAGGCGGAGGACGAGAAGCTGGACCGCCTCCAGACGGCGTCCGGCACCAAGAAGCTGAACGGTGAGGCGATTTCCGTCACACTCGACGACGCCCCGCCCGACGCCACCGTCCGGCTCCCCGGCTACCCCGACCCGCAGCCCGACGACCTCGTCATCCACCAGCAGGACCTCCAGGCCGTGGTGAACGCCCTGTGGCACGGCGGGGCCAAGGGCATCAAGGTCATGGACCAGCGCCTGATCGGCACGTCCGCGGTGCGCTGCGTCGGCAACACCCTGATCCTCCAGGGCCGCGTCTACTCGCCGCCGTACAAGATCACGGCGGTCGGTGACCCGGAGAAGCTGAAGGCGGCCGTCGCCGCCTCACCCGAGATCCAGACGTACATGCTCTACGTCAACGCCTACGGGCTCGGCTGGAAAGTCGAGGACGACGGGGCGGTGACTCTTCCCGCCTACTCGGGCACAGTGGATCTCCACTACGCGACCCCGGTCGAGTAGGGCACGGGCAGGACAGCAGCCACCAGCGGACACCGGGGGGTGTCGGTGCGAGTCGTCGTCAGGACGTTCAGCGAGCTGTGCATCACGGTGGGCGCCGTGATCGTGCTGTTCGTCGCGTACGTGCTGTTCTGGACCGGTGTGAAGGCCGACAGCGCGATGGACCACCAGATCGACGACCTTCAGCGCCAGTGGGCGAAGAGACCGGCCGCGAGCGCCGCACCGTCCGACGGGCCGACCAGTACCTCTCCGCCGAAGCCGGCCGCGTACAAGGACGGCAAGCCGTTCGCCCTGATGTACATCCCGCGGCTCGGTTTCACGTGGAACAAGCCGGTCCTGGAGGACACCGAGGTCGGCACCCTGAAGAAGGGGCTCGCCCACTACTCGGGGACCGCGCAGCTCGGGCAGAAGGGGAACTTCGCGGTGGCCGGCCACCGGCGCACGTACGGCGACCCGTTCAAGGACTTCCCGAAGCTGCGGCCCGGCGACGACGTGGTGCTCACGGACGGGACCACCTGGTTCACGTACGTCATCGACACCAAGCCCTACAAGACGCTGCCCAGTGATGTCGCCGTCATCGACCCGGTGCCGCGCAAGTCCGGATACACGGAACCGGGCCGCTATCTGACGCTGACGACCTGCGAGCCCGAGTGGGGTCACAGCCATCGGCTGATCGTGTGGGGGCACCTTGATTCCACTCAGCCTGTAGAGGCCGGGAAACCGAAAGCCTTGCGCCGTTAGTCTGGTGCCGTAGCGGACAGTGTGGAGGGAGCGACCGGCATGTACGGCTGGATCTGGCGGCATCTGCCGGGGAACGCTTGGGTGAGGGCACTGATTTCGGTCGTGCTGGTTCTGGCAGTCGTCTATGCGCTGTTCCAGTACGTCTTTCCGTGGGCCGAGCCGCTGCTGCCCTTCAACGACGTAACGGTGGACGGTCAGTGAGCACTCGAAAGACCCTCGACGAGACGCGCGACGCGAACCGCAGGACGCGCATCCTCGTCGTCGACAACTACGACAGCTTCGTCTTCAACCTCGTCCAGTACCTGTACCAGCTGGGTGCCGAGTGCGAGGTGCTGCGCAACGACGAGGTGACGACCGCGCACGCCCAGGACGGCTTCGACGGCGTGCTGCTGTCGCCGGGACCCGGCGCTCCCGAACAGGCCGGTGTCTGCATCGAGATGGTGCGCCACTGCGCCGCGACCGGGGTGCCCGTCTTCGGCGTCTGCCTCGGCATGCAGTCGATGCAGGTGGCGTACGGGGGTGTGGTGGACCGGGCGCCGGAGCTGCTGCACGGCAAGACCTCCCTGGTGCGGCACGAGGGCAAGGGTGTCTTCGCCGGGCTGCCCGACCCGTTCACGGCGACCCGCTACCACTCGCTGGCCGCCGAGCCGGGCACGGTCCCGGCCGAGCTCGAGGTCACGGCCCGCACCGACGACGGCATCATCATGGGGCTGCGCCACCGTGAACTGCCCGTCGAGGGCGTCCAGTTCCATCCGGAGTCCGTCCTCACGGAGCACGGGCACTTGATGCTGGCGAACTGGCTCGCCGAGTGCGGGGACGCCGGCGCGGTCGGCCGATCGGCCGGGCTGGCCCCGGTCGTTGGCAGGGCCTCGGCGTGACCGCGCTGCGCCCCGAGCGCGAGGGGGGAGGGGAGGCCGGGGAGCTGGCGGACGCCGTGGGGCGTCTCGACGACCCCCTCAGCGACCCGTTGCCGGGGCAGCATCCCTCGCCGTGGTTCAGGACGGCGCAGGAAGAGCCTCAGGCCGAGCCTCAGCGGCCCGAGCCGGAGCCCGAGTGGTACGACCCCGACGGGTACGCGACGGACTGGTACGGGGGCGCTCAGCCGCCGTCCGCGCCCGCTCCGGACCCGAGCCGGCACCCGGCGCAGGCGCAGGCCCCGACACAGGCGCACACACAGGCACAGGCGCAGGCCCCGGCGCCCGAGCCGGCTCCGAGCCGGCGCCCGGCACCGGCACCCGCCCCCGAGCCCGCCTTCCTCCCCGTACAGGACGACGAGACGGTCGCGCTGCGCACCGCCGACACGCGTCTGGCGGCCGCGCCGGAGCGTCCCGTCGTCACCGGTGGCCGGGCCGCGCGCAGGAAGGCCGCCAAGCGCGGCGGCGGGCGGCACGCGGGCGCGGCCCCCGCCGAGGACGAGGCCGCGACCGACGCCAAGCCGCTGAGCCGCGTCGAGGCCCGCCGGGCGGCGAGGGCGGCCAAGCCGGGCGCCGGGGTGATAGCCAGCCGGGCGGTCGGCGAATTCTTCATCACGCTCGGCGTGCTGATGCTGCTGTTCGTCACCTATCAGCTCTGGTGGTCGAACATACGGGCCCACAATCTGGCGGGCAGCGCCCGCGACCACCTTGAGGACGACTGGGCGAACGGCAAGGGCAAGCCGGGCACGTTCGAGCCGGGGCAGGGCTTCGCGATCCTCTACATACCCAAGCTGGACGTCGTCGTGCCGATCGCCGAGGGCATCAGCAAGACGAAGGTCCTCGACAAGGGCATGGTCGGGCACTACGGCGAGGACAGCATCCCGACCGCGATGCCGGACGCGAAGACCGGCAACTTCTCGCTCGCCGGGCACCGCAACACCCACGGTGAGCCGTTCCGCTACATCAACCGGCTGGAGCCCGGCGATCCGATCGTGGTCGAGACGCAGGACAAGTACTACGTGTACAAGATGTCGAGCCGGCTCAACCAGACCTCGCCGTCGAACACCGCGGTGATCAATCCGATTCCGACGGGTTCCGGATTCACCAAGCCGGGTCGTTACATCACCCTGACGACGTGCACCCCGGAATTCACCAGTACGTATCGAATGATCGTCTGGGGCAAGATGGTCGAAGAGCGCCCCCGCAGCAAGGGCAAGCCGGACGCGCTCGTCGAATAGCGAGTCGAGCAGGGCGCAGTCGAGCAGGGCAGTCGACCACCGGTAGTACGGGCACAGGGACGGGGCAACAAGCAGTGGCAGCGACGACCACCGACCACGACGAGGACGCGGCCGAGCCGAAGGCCCCCTCGCCCTCGCCTCGTCGCGGACGGATCGCGACGGCCGTCAGCGTCTTCGGCGAACTCCTCATCACGGCGGGTCTGATCCTCGGCCTGTTCGTCGCCTATTCACTGTGGTGGACCAACGTCGTCGCTGATCGTGCCGCCCACAAGCAGGGCGACAAGGTCCGCGAGCACTGGGCCGGCGGGAACAGCGGGCCCGGCGCCCTGGACACCAAGGACGGCATCGGCTTCCTGCACGTACCGGCGATGAACAACGGCGAGGTCCTGGTCGAGAAGGGCACCTCGTCGAAGGTCCTCAACGACGGTGTCGCCGGCTACTACACGGACCCCGTGAAGGCCGATCTGCCGACCACCGACAAGAACGGCAACTTCTCGCTTGCCGCGCACCGCGACGGCCACGGCGCCAAGTTCCACAACATCGACAAGATCAAGAAGGGCGACCCGATCGTCTTCGAGACGAAGGACGACTGGTACGTCTACAAGGTCTACGACATCCTCCCGGAGACCTCGAAGTACAACGTCGACGTGATCGACCGGGTCCCCAAGGAGTCGGGCGTCAAGAAGGCCGGGAAGTACATCACGCTGACGACCTGCACCCCCGTCTACACCTCCAATTACCGGTACGTGGTGTGGGGCGAGCTGGAGCGCGTGGAGAAGGTGGACGGCGACCGGACGCTGCCGAAGGAGCTCAGGTAGTACCTGAGCGCACATGCGGAAGGCCCCGCCCCTCCAGGAGGAGGAGCGGGGCCTTTCGCGTACGCGTTGTGCGGGTCAGCCGTTGTTGCCGCCGAAGAGCCCGCCGTTCCCGTTGCCGTTCCCGTTCCCGCCGACCGTGGTCAGGGTGATCTGGGTGTTGGCCGGGTCGACCTGGCTGCCGGATGCCGGGTCGGCGTTGGCGACCATGGCGTTGTCGTCGCCGCTGCTGCCGTCCGCGAGCTGGATGTTCTTGAAGCCAGCGTCCTGCAGCATCTTCTTGGCGTCCTTGAGCGAATGGCCGCGGACCTCGGGCACCGCCTTCTGTGCCGGTGCCTTGGCGACGGTCAGGGTGACCGTGGAGTCCGGGTCGGCGCTGGTGCCGGCCTGGAGGCTCTGCTTGAAGACCTTCTCTGCCGTGACCGAGGCGTTCTCCTCCTCGGTGCAGGCGGCCTTCAGGTTGGCCTCTTCCAGCTTGGCCGTGGCCTCTTCGCAGGAGAGGTTGGCGCCGGAGGAGACGTCGGGGACCTGGGCCTGCTCCTTCTCCTTGGCCACGGTCAGGGTGATCTTCGCGCCCTTCTCGATCTTGCCGCTGGGCGGGTTCTGGTCGATCACCGTGCCCGCGGTCCGCTCCGACTCCTCGGTCTTCTTGTCGACGTTGTCGAAGCCCTTGTCGTTCAGCTCCGCGACGGCGTCGTCGTAGGACAGGCCCTTCACGTCCGGGACGGACACCTTCGGCGCCCCCGTCGACATTCGAACCGTGATCGTGTCGCCCTTGGCGATCGAGCCGTCCTCGGGATCCTGCTTGCAGACGGTCTTCGCGGGCTCGTCCTTGCACGCCATGCTGGTGCCCTTGACGACCTTCAGGTCGACGTTGTCCGCCGTACCCGTGGCCTCGTCGAAGGTCTTGCCCACCAGATTCGGCACCGGCACCTTGGCGTCGTCGCCGCTGCCGCCACTGGAGATCCACTTGCCGATCAGGATCGCCCCGATCAGCACCAGGACGCCCGCGACCACCAACAGGATCGTCGACGTGCGGTTCTTGCCCTGCTGCTGGCGCCTGCGGTCGGGGCGGTCGTCGTAGCCGTAGCCGCCGTCGTCCGGGTTGACCGGGGGCAGCATCGACGTCGGCGCCGCGCCGTTCTGCTGGCCCAGCATCATCGTCTGCTGGTCGTTCGGGCCGCCGCCGTATCCGACCGCGCCCATGGCGGCGGTGGCGGCGACGGGCTGCCCGTCGAGGCAGGCCTCGATGTCGGCGCGCATCTCGTCGGCCGACTGGTAGCGGTAGTCGGGGTCCTTGGTCAGCGCCTTGAGGACGATGGCGTCCATCTCGGGCGTGATCTCGGAGTCGAAGACCGACGGCGGCTGCGCCTCTTCGCGTACGTGCTGGTAGGCCACCGCGACCGGGGAGTCCCCGACGAACGGCGGACGGACCGTCAGCAGCTCGTACAGCAGGCAGCCGGTCGAGTAGAGGTCGGACCGGGCGTCGACCTGCTCGCCCTTGGCCTGCTCGGGCGAGAGGTACTGCGCCGTGCCGATCACCGCGGCGGTCTGCGTCATCGTCATGCCGGAGTCGCCCATGGCGCGGGCGATGCCGAAGTCCATGACCTTCACCTGACCGTTGCGGGTCAGCATGACGTTGGCCGGCTTGATGTCGCGGTGGACGATGCCCGCCCGGTGCGAGTACTCCAGGGCCTGGAGGATGCCGACGGTCATCTCCATGGCGCGCTCCGGCAGGAGCTTGCGCCCGGAGTGCAGCAGCTCGCGGAGTGTGGAACCGTCGACGTACTCCATCACGATGTACGGGATGGAGACCTGGTCGACGTAGTCCTCGCCCGTGTCGTAGACCGCCACGATCGCGGGATGGTTGAGCGAGGCGGCCGACTGGGCCTCCCGGCGGAACCGGGCCTGGAACGACGGGTCGCGTGCGAGGTCCACCCGCAGCGTCTTCACCGCCACTGTGCGGCCGAGCCGGGAGTCATGAGCGAGGTAGACCTCCGCCATGCCACCACGGCCGAGCACATGGCCCAGCTCGTACCGGCCGCCGAGGCGACGCGGCTCTTCCATGGTTACCTACCAGCCCTCTCCGTCGGTCCCGACCGTCCCGTGCGGGGTCGGGCGGTGTGCTGTCCGGGCATACCGTACCCGGCTTGCCCAGCGTGACCTGGCCGCCACCGAGACCCGTGACAGGACCGGTATCGCCACGTGCGTCAATGTGAAGAACAGGTGACCGGGCTCACAGATTCTGGTGAAGCCCGGCCACGTACGCCCTTACTTACTGTTGATGACCGCTTCCATCACGCTCTTCGCGATCGGGGCGGCCAGACCGCCACCGGAGATGTCGTCACGGTTCGCGGCGCCGTCCTCGACGACCACGGCCACCGCGACCGGCGTTCCTGAGCTGGTCTTGGCGTAGGAGACGAACCAGGCGTACGGCTTCTCGCTGTTGTCGACACCGTGCTGGGCGGTACCGGTCTTGCCGCCGACGGTGGCGCCGTCGATCTTGGCGCTGGTTCCGGTGCCCTCGTTGACGACGGTCTCCATCATCGCCTGGAGCTTCTGCGCGTTCTCCTCGGAGAGCGGCCGGCTCATCTCCTCGGGCTCGGTCTTCTCGATGGTGTCGAGGTTCGAGGCCTTGAGCTCGTCGACCATGTAGGGCTTCATCAGCTTGCCGTCGTTGGCGATCGCGGAGGCGACCATGGCCATCTGCAGCGGCGTGGTGGCGGTGTCGTACTGGCCGATGGAGGAGAGCGCCACCTGCGAGTCGTTCATGTCGTCGTCGAAGTTCGACGCGTTGGAGCGGACCGGGACGAACTGCTGCTCGTTGAAGCCGAACTTCTCGGCCTCGTCGAGCATCGTCTTGTTGCCCATGTCCTGGCCGAGCTTGCCGAACACCGAGTTGCAGGAGACCTTCAGGGCGTTGCGCAGCGAGACGTTCTCGCAGGGGATGTTGCCCTCGTTCTTCAGCGGCGTCGTGGTGCCCTTCATGATGAACGGCACCGGGGACTCGGTCTTCGCGTCGATGTCGGTGACCTTGCCGCTCTCCAGCGCCGCCGCGGCCGTCACCAGCTTGAACGTCGAGCCGGGCGGGTACGTCTCGCGCAGCGCGCGGTTCAGGAGCGGCTTGTCCTTGTCCTTGTCGAGCTTGGAGAAGGTCCCACCGTCGTCGTTGCTGTTCCCGGCGAACGACGACGGGTCGTACGACGGCGTCGAGGCGAGCGCGAGGATCTTGCCGGTGGACGGCTCGATGGCGACGGCGGCCCCCTTGCCGCGGTTCTTCAGGCCGTCGTACGCGGCCTTCTGCGCCTTGGCGTTGAGGGTCGTGACGACATTGCCGCCGGCCTTCTTCTTGCCCGTGACCATGTCGAGCGTGTTGCGGAAGAAGAGCCGGTCGTCGTTGCCGGTGAGGATGCCGTCCTCGATGGACTCGATCTGGGTGGCGCCGACGACCTGCGAGGCGTAGCCGGTGACGGGCGACCACATGGGCCCGTCCTTCCAGGTCCGCTTGTACTTCAGGTCGGTGCCGCTGGTCGCCTTGGAGCCGGTGATCGACTTGCCGTCGACGATGATGTCGCCGCGCGGCGTCGAGTAACGGGCGATGGCCACACGGCGGTTGTTGTCGTCGGAGGCGAGGCTGTCGGCCTTGACGTACTGGAGCCAGTTGTCACGGATCAGCAGGGTCAGCACCAGCAGTCCGCAGAAGATCGCGATTCGGCGCAGGGGCTTGTTCACGGTCGGACCACCTGGGTCATCTCGGCGTCAGGGCTGGGCGTCGGGCTGGGCGCGGGCCGGCGCGCGGTGTCGCTGATGCGGATCAGGATGCCGATCAGTGCCCAGTTCGCGATCACGGAGGAACCGCCGTACGCGAGGAACGGCATCGTCATACCGGTCAGCGGGATGAGCCCCATGACACCGCCGGCGACGACGAAGACCTGGAGCGCGAACGCGCCGGACAGGCCGACGGCGAGCAGCTTGCCGAAGGGGTCGCGGGCGGCGAGGGCGGTGCGCACGCCGCGCTCGACGATCAGCGCGTAGATCAGCAGCAGCGCCATCAGGCCGGCCAGGCCCAGCTCCTCGCCGAACGTGGCGAGGATGAAGTCGGAGTTCGCGGCGAACCGGATCAGGTCCGAGTGGCCCTGGCCGAGGCCGGTGCCGAGAGTGCCGCCGGAGCCGAACGCCCACAGGGCCTGCATCGCCTGCTCGGAGTGGCCGGCGACGCCCTGCCGGCTGAGCAGGTACTCCTTCATCGGGTCGAGCCAGGCGTCGACACGCTGCTGGATGTGCGGCTCGAAGCTGGCCACACCGACGGCGCCGACCGCGGACATCATCAGACCGAAGACGATCCAGCTGGTCCGCTCGGTGGCGACGTACAGCATGATGACGAACATTCCGAAGAACAGCAGCGACGTACCGAGGTCGGTCTCGAAGACCAGGATGAGGATCGAGATCGCCCACACGACGAGGATCGGACCGAGGTCGCGGCCACGCGGCAGGTACAGGCCCATGAAGCGGCGCGAGGCCAGCGCCAGCGCGTCCCGCTTCACCATCAGGTAACCCGCGAAGAAGATCGCGAGGACGATCTTGGCGAACTCACCGGGCTGGATGGAGAAGGACCCGATGTGGATCCAGATCTTGGCGCCGTAGATGTTCACGCCGAGGCCCGGGACGAGCGGCAGCAGCAGCAGGACGATCGCGCCGAGCATCGAGATGTAGGTGTAGCGCTGCAGGACGCGGTGGTCCTTCAGGAAGATCAGCACGACGATGAAGAACGCGATGCCGATCGCCGTGTACATCAGCTGCTTGGGCGCGGCACTGCCCGCCTGCCCGATCGACTGCAGCAGCTCCGACTGGTCGAGCCGCCAGATGACCACAAGGCCCAGGCCGTTGAGGAGCGTGGCCAGCGGCAGCAGCAGCGGGTCCGCGTACGCCGCGAATTTCCGTACGACGATGTGGGCGACGCCGGCGAGCAGGCCGAGGCCGAGCCCGTAACCGAGCAGGCCGGTCGGCAGCGAGCCGTCGAGCGCGAGGCCCACATTGGCGTACGCGAAGACGGGGATGACCACCGCGAACGCCAGCAGGGCCAGCTCGGTGTTGCGCCGGCTGGGCGCCCCGATCGCGCCGATGGTCGACGTATGGGTCGTGGAACTACTACTGAGAGAACTGCTCATGGCGTGCTGAGGCCCCCAACGGCTTCTACTGCTGTGCGCACGCCTTGGCCAGCTGCTGCTCTTCGTCGGAGAGAGTGGGGCCAGGGGTGGGCGTGGGAGAGGACTTGGACTTGCCGGACGGCGACGAGGACGAGTTCGGCGTGGGGGTGGCGGTCGCCACGCGGTACGAGGCCTTGGACGCGGTCCCACCGGTCGTGGTTCCGCCCGCCTCGCCCTCGCCGGTCTTCGCGTTCTTCTCGTTCTCGGCCTTCTGCCGCGCGGCCTGCTTCTCGCATGCGTCGGCCTGCGCGGACAGTTCGTCGATCTTGTCCTGGGCGGCGGCCAGGTCGCCTTCGGTGATGGTCTCCTCGACCTGCTTCTGCTGGTACGGAGGCAGGTACTTGAGCGCGATCTCCGGGTGGTCCTTCTCCACCTTCGACAGGTTCACCCAGGCCAGATCCTGGTTGATGCCGCGGTAGAGCGCCACGTGGTCGTCGTTCGAGCCGACGAAGTACTGGGTCTGCGTCCAGCGGTAACCGCCGTAGAGGCCACCGCCGATGACGCCGAGGGCGAGCACGATGTACAGCGATCTCTTGATCCACCTGCGGCCGCGGCGCGGCTTCACGTATTCGACGTCACCGTCGCCGTACGCGCCGAAGTCCCCCTCGGGCGTGTAGCCGGTGGTGTCCCCGCTGCCGGGCGGGCCGAACTCGCCGCCGCCGCCCTGACCCGGCACCGGCCGGCCCGAGCCGCGGCCGAGCGCCGCCGCGCGGCCCGCCGGGGTCTCCATGGCGCCGCCGTCGTGCAGCTGGTGCTGGTTCTCCGCGACCGCGCCCACGATGACCGGGGCGTCGGAGATGTGTCCGGCGAGGGTGTCCCCGCCGTCGATGTCGAGGACATCGGCGACGATCACCGTGATGTTGTCGGGGCCGCCGCCGCGCAGTGCCAGCTGGATCAGGTCCTGGACCGTCTCCTGCGGGCCCTGATAGCTGGCGAGGGTCTCCTCCATCGTCTGGTGGGAGACGACGCCCGACAGGCCGTCGGAGCAGATCAGGTACCGGTCGCCGGCCCGCACCTCACGGATGGAGAGGTCCGGCTCGACGTGGTCGCCGCTGCCCAGCGCCCGCATGAGGAGGGACCTCTGCGGGTGCGTGGTGGCTTCCTCCTCGGTGATGCGCCCCTCGTCGACGAGGCGCTGCACCCAGGTGTGGTCCTGCGTGATCTGGGTGAGCACGCCGTCGCGCAGCAGGTACGCGCGCGAGTCGCCGACGTGTACGAGACCGAGCCGCTGGCCGGTCCACAGCAGGGCGGTGAGGGTCGTCCCCATGCCCTCCAGCTGCGGGTCCTCCTCGACCATCATGCGCAGTTGGTCGTTGGCCCGCTGCACGGCGGTGCCGAGCGAGGTCAGGATGTCGGAGCCGGGCACATCGTCGTCGAGCGCGACGATGGTGGAGATCACCTCGGACGACGCGACCTCACCGGCGGCCTGGCCGCCCATTCCGTCGGCGATCGCGAGGAGGCGCGGACCGGCGTAGCCGGAGTCCTCGTTGCCCTCGCGGATCATGCCCTTGTGCGATCCGGCGGCGAAGCGCAGTGACAGACTCATGCGCACCTGCCCCGTTGATTCCGACTCCGGGTACATCCGCACGGTGCCCACCCTCCGGTCGGGAGCGTGCCGGTGTCCCGGTCCGGGACAACCGCGTCGGCTCGCTCGCTCCGCTCGCGCCTAATCATGATGTAGCACTACTTCCGCAGCTCGATGACGGTCTTGCCGATGCGGATCGGTGCACCCAGCGGGATCGGCGTGGGGGTCGTCAGACGGTTCCGTTCGAGGTACGTGCCGTTCGTGGACCCGAGGTCCTCGACGATCCACTGGCCGTCCCGGTCCGGGTAGATCCGGGCGTGCCTGCTGGACGCGTAGTCGTCGTCCAGCACGATCGTGCTGTCGTGTGCGCGGCCGAGCGTGATGGTCTGCCCCTGGAGGGCGACCGTGGTGCCCGTGAGGCTCCCCTCGGAGACCACCAGCTTGCTCGGGGCGCCGCGGCGCTGGCGGCCGCCCGCCTGCTGTTGGCGCTGCTGTTGCTGTGGCGGCGCGGCCGCCTGGCGTGCGGCCTGCTGCGCGCGCCCGCTGTCACGGCGCGAGCCGCGAGCGGTCACGCGCGTGCCGAACAGGTCGCTGCGGATGACCTGTACGGCCACGATCACGAACAGCCACAGAACGGCCAGGAAACCCAACCGCATGACCGTCAGGGTCAGCTCTGACATTGCCCCCGCTTCACCCTTCGGCTTGCCGATAAACGATGGTCGTCTGGCCCACGACGATCCGCGAGCCGTCGCGGAGCGTAGCGCGGGTCGTGTGCTGGCCGTCCACCACGATCCCGTTCGTGGACCCGAGGTCCTGGATCGTGGAGGGGGTACCGGTGCGGATCTCGCAGTGCCGGCGCGAGACGCCGGGGTCGTCGATCCGCACATCGGCCTCCGTGGAGCGGCCGAGCACGAGGGTGGAGCGGGAGATCTGGTGGCGGTTGCCGTTGATCTCGACCCAGTGCCGGACACGGGCGCCCGGCTGCGGGCCCGCGGCCGCGGCGGGCCGGTGCGCGGCCGGGGCCTGCGCGGGCCGGGCCGGCGGCGGTGCCGAGGGCATCGGCGGGGCGGCCGCAGGCGGGTAGCCGTAGCCGCCGGGCGTCTGCGGGCGGGCGGCCGCGGGCCGCTCCGGACGCTCGGACGGTGCCTGGCTGGTGGAGGAGGCGAGGGTGCGGCTGCGCACCCGGTACAGACCCGTGTCGAGGTCGTCGGCCTTCTCCAGGTGCACCTTGATGGGGCCCATGAAGGTGTACCGCTGCTGCTTCGCGTAGTCGCGCACCATGCCGGACAGCTCGTCGCCGAGCTGCCCCGAGTACGGGCTGAGGCGCTCGTAGTCCGGTGCGCTGAGCTCCACGATGAAGTCATTGGGGACGACGGTCCGCTCGCGGTTCCAGATCGTCGCGTTGTTGTCGCACTCGCGCTGCAGCGCGCCCGCGATCTCGACGGGCTGCACCTCGGACTTGAAGACCTTCGCGAAGGTGCCGTTGACCAGACCTTCGAGGCGCTGTTCGAACTTCTTCAGGACTCCCATGGGGCACCTCCTTCTTCGTAGCTGTCCTGCTTGCCGTGCCTGTCGGGCTCTCGTGCTTCCTCGTACTGCTTACTGATCGTATCCACGCGTCGGGAAATCGGCTGGTTCCCCCTGTCCGCCCGGTCGATGAGTGTCGACGCTCACAGACTGCTCCGAGGCTCCGCTGCGGACCCTCTTAAGAGGGATCGTAGAGGTGGCCTCTGGACAGTGTCCCGTACGCGGCTGTGCAGCGGTCGGGGTCCGGCAAGGCCGCGACCGGACTGTGTCCGGCGCGCGGCACCTCGGTGCCGCCGCCCCATGGTGAGGGGTGGCGGCCACCTGCGTCGGGTGCCCGTCGGATGCCCGCGGAATCGGATGTGAATCCACCCCTGGCACCGTGCTAATCTTCTGCATGTCGGAAGGCGCCGGGCCCACAAGGGCGAAGGAGCCGGAAGACACACCCAATGCGCGGGTGGCGGAATAGGCAGACGCGCTGGATTCAGGTTCCAGTGCCCGAAAGGGCGTGGGGGTTCAACTCCCCCCTCGCGCACAGCGAAAAGCCCCGCAGATCTTCGGATCTGCGGGGCTTTTGCGTTGCCGTGCACAGGGTTGCGCGGCCGTACACGGAAGCACGCGGGGGCGTACGCGCGCGTGAGGCGCCACGGGTCGACGGGGGCGACGATCCGTGGCGCCTCTGTGGGTTATGTCACCTTCAGGCGGCGATGCGGGCGGCCACGGCCTTGCCCTTCTCCTGCGCGTCCTGGAGGGCCTTCTCGCGGGAGGCCTCGAAGAGGGGGATCAGCTCGGACATGGCCGGGTTCGTCGGGGCCATGGTCAGCTCGGGGACGATGAAGTCGAGGTCGAGCTGCAGGGTGTCGCGCAGGACGGCCGTCAGGAAGTTCTGGACGTACTCCATGCCCTCGCGCGGGGTGCCCGGCGCGTAGGAGCCGCCGCGGCTGGCGACGACGGTGACCGGGGTGCCCTTGGCGGCCGGGGCGTCGATGCCCGCGGTGCGGCCGAAAAGGATCACGTTGTCCAGCCACGCCTTCAGCGTCGACGGGATCGAGAAGTTGTACATCGGGGCGCCGATCAGGATCGCGTCCGCGCTCTCCAGCTCCTCGATGAGCCGCACGCGCTCGGCGAAGGCGGCGGCCTGCTCGGGCGTGTGGTCGTCCGGGGCGGCGAAGCCGGCGAGGTGGGTGTCGGCGGTGATGTGCGGCACCGGGTCCGCCGCCAGGTCGCGGTAGACGACCGTGCCCTCGGGGTGCTGCTCCAGCCAGGCCGTGCGGAAGGCCTCCGTCACGGGGCGCGAGGACGAGGCGGAACCGGAGAAGACCGAGGAGTCGAGGTGCAGCAGGGTGGCCATGGGGGGTTTCTCCCGAAAAGATCGGCTGTAGATGAGTACGTAGCTAGTATTAGCACAGGTACTTACTTTTTTTCACCCACGTACGAGAAACCAGTACCCTGGACGCATGGCGGGCAGCGGGCAGGACAGGAAGCGGGCGGACGCACGCGACGCGGGGGCGTCCATGGCGCACACCCCGGGGGCGTGCTCGACGGTCGACATCGGCATGACCCGGGTCTTCGGGCTGCTCGGCAAGCGCTGGACGGGGCTGATCATTGCCGCCCTGATACAGCGGCCGGTGCACTTCGCCGATCTGCGCCGAGCCATCCCCGGCATCAGCGAACGCATGCTCTCCGACCGGCTCACGGAGCTGGGCACCGTCGGCCTTGTCCTGCGCCAGGTCGACGAGGGGCCGCCACTGCGCGTCTCCTACCGGCTCACGGAGGCCGGCTCGGCGCTGAAGCCGTCGCTGGACGAGCTAGGGGACTGGGCCGCGAAGTATCTGGGGGCCGAGGGCGGGACGTGTCCGGAGGAGTTCCGGAAGTAGGTCCACGGCGGGATCTCACGGCGGGGTGCACCGGTGCCGGCAGCGGCTCGGCCTCGGTGGGAAAACGGCTGCCTGACGGCGAAGTTGTGCACAGACCGTGGGTTTTCCACAGGGTCCGGCGGAGTGCGGCGCGCGGCGGTACGGTCGTGGCCGGTTCGACGAGCGGTGTGCGGCGTACGTGGTCCCGTACGGGGTTCTGTACGGGGCGGGGGAGGCGATCGGTATGGGCGGAATCGGCGATGTGGTGGCTCTGCCGCGGCAGAGCGAGGGGGACGGGCGGGTCCGGCGGCTGCCGAGGGTGGCCGGGTTCTCGGCGGTGCCCGCGCAGGCGTCCACGGAGGCTTCTTCGGGCGGTTCCCCGAAGGCGGCCGGCAAGGCGCTGCGCAAGGACGTGCCGAGGTCGGCGCACGACGGCTTCGAGCCGGATGCGGGGCGGCCGGACGCGGTGACGGCCGTCGAGGAGTCCAATCGCGGCAGGATCGCGGACCTGACACCGATCCGGGTGGGGCGGATGGCCGCGACCCCCTTCGCCTTCCTGCGCGGTTCCGCCGGCCTGATGGCGTACGACCTGGCGCGCACTCCGCTGACCGGCATCGGCGCCCAGATATGCGGCGACGCCCACGCCGGAAACTTCGGTCTGTACGGCGATGCGCGCGGCGGCCTCGTCATCGACCTGAACGACTTCGACGAGACGGTGCACGGCCCCTGGGAGTGGGACGTGAAGCGGCTCTCGGCCTCGCTGGTGCTCGCCGGCCGGGAGGCCGGGGCCGACGAGGACACGTGCCGGCAGGCGGCGCACGACGCGACCGGTGCCTACCGGCGCACGATGCGGCTGCTCGCCAAACTGCCCGCGCTCGACGCGTGGAACGCGATCGCGGACGAGGAACTCGTCTCGCACACCGACGCCCACGATCTGCTCGGCACGCTGGAGCGGGTCTCGGAGAAGGCGCGGAACAACACCAGCGGACGGTTCGCCGCCAAGTCGACGGTCGGTGTGGAGGGCGGCGGGCGGCGGTTCGTGGACGCGCCGCCGGTGCTGCGCCGGATACCCGACCAGGAGGCGGCCGCCGTCGCCGGTTCGTTGGGGGCCTATCTGGAGACGCTGTCCGAGGACCGGCTGCCGCTGCTCGGGCGGTACGCGATCCACGACGTGGCGTTCCGGGTCGTCGGCACCGGGAGCGTGGGGACCCGGTCCTACGTGGTGCTGCTCCTCGATCACCGCGGTGAGCCGCTGGTGCTGCAGGTGAAGGAGGCGCGGCCGTCCGCGCTGCTGCCGCATCTGCCCACGGTCGGGTTCGCGGTGTCGGCCGTCGCGCACGAGGGGCGGCGGGTGGTGCTCGGGCAGAAGCGGATGCAGGTGGTCAGCGACTTCCTGCTGGGCTGGACCTCGGTCGGGGAACGGCCCTTCCAGGTGCGGCAGTTCAGGAACCGCAAGGGCAGCGTCGACCCGGCCGCGCTCGCCGCCGACCAGTTGGACGACTACGCCCGGATGACCGGCGCCCTGCTCGCCCGCGCCCATGCCCACAGCGCGGACCCGCGGCTGATCGCCGGGTACTGCGGGAAGAACGAGGAACTGGACGAGGCCGTCGCGTCGTTCGCGGTGACCTACGCGGACCGCACCGAGGCCGACCACGGTGAGCTGGTGCGGGCGGTTCGGGAGGGGCGGGTGGCCGCGGAAGCGGGGGTCTGAGGCGGGGGTCTGAGGCCGGGGTCTGACGGCGGTACGGGGGCGACCGGGTCGGGGCCGTGGATCTCCGTGGGGCGGGTCTCTGTGGGGCCGAGCCGGTGGTGCTCGGCGCCGCACCGCCCCTGTCGGGCCGTGCCCTACGCTGGACGGGTGACGACCCCGGAGACCGACGACGTGGCAGGGCAGCCCGAGGAGCAGCCTCGGGAGCGGCTCAAGGACCAGCTGAAGGAACGTATCGAGCGGTCTCGGGAGCGGGCCGAAGAGCGGCCCGAGGACCGCCTGGAGCGGGCGGTGCGCGCGGCCGAGCAGGCGCTGATCGAGTTCGAGATCGCCGTGGAGACCTTCCGGGTCGAGGTGGAGAACTTCTCGCGCCTGCACCACCAGAAGCTCGGCCCGATGTACGCCCGGCTCGACGAGCTGGAGGCGCTGATCGCCGAGGCGACGGCGGAGCGCACGGGCGACGCGGAGGACCGTGCCAGGGCCGACGAGGCGCGGGCGCGGGTGCTGCCGATGCCCGGCGTCGAGGAGCTGTTCCACGGATGGATGGACGGGGACGGGCTGTTCCCCGAGGCCGTCGCGATGCTCACCGATCAGGAGGTGCGGCCGCCGCAGCGGGTACGGCCCAGCGAGGAGGCCCGCAAGCTCTACCGCGAGCTGGCCCGCAAGGCGCACCCGGATCTCGCCCAGGACGACAAGGAGCGGGAGCGGCGCGACGAGTTCATCTCGCGGGTGAACGCGGCGTACGCGCGCGGAGACGAGCCCCTGCTGCGGGAACTCGCCGAGGAGTGGGCCGCGGGGCCGGTGCCGCCGGAGCGGGAGCCCTCGCCGAGCGAGGAGCTGTACGCCCGGCTCGACTGGCTGGCGCAGCGCAAGGAGTTGCTGACGGCCGTGGCCCGGGAGCTGGAGGAGGGCGCGATCGGCTCGATGCTGCGGATGGCGCCCGACGACCCGGACAAGCTGCTCGACGAGATCGCCGAGCAGCTGCTCGCGCAGGTCGCCGAGCGGGAGGCCGAGCTGGAGCGGATCACCGCGGCCTGAGCCCGGTGGGCGGTCGGGTAGCGTCGGGGTCATGGTTTTCGGTTCTGGTGTGCCCACGGTCGGTGTCGACGAGCTCAAGGAAGGGGACTTCCTGCTCGACGTGCGTGAGGACGGCGAGTGGCTCGCGGGTCACGCCGCAGGTGCGCTGCACATTCCGATGAGCGATTTCGTCGCGCGGTTCGGTGAGTTCACCGAGGCGGCCCCGCAGGACGGCCGGGTCAACGTCCTGTGCCGGGTCGGCGGGCGGTCCGCCCAGGTGACGGCCTATCTGGTCCAGCAGGGCATCGACGCGGTGAACGTCGCGGGCGGCATGCAGGCGTGGGAAGCGGCCGGCCGCCCCGTCGTGGACGACAAGGGTCAGCCGGGCGCGGTCGTCTGAGCCGTCCGGTCCCGGCGCCGCTGCCGGGCGCTCAGCCCAGGGGATGGGCGGCGAGCAGATCGCCGAGCGTCTCCTCGTGGGCGGCGGCCGGGCCGAGCGAGAGCTCCAGGTGCTTGGCCCAGGCGTGATAGCGGTGCAGGGGATAGTCGGTGTCGGCGCCGAAGCCGCCGTGCAGATGCTGCGCGGTCTGCACCACGCGCCGGACGCCGTCGGACGCCCAGCTCTTGGCGACCGCGACATCACCGGCGACCGGCAGCGCACCGCCCGCGCCGGAGCTGATGCGCCAGGCCGCCTGCCACAGGGTGGCCTCCATGGCCCGCAGATCGATGTAGCGGTCGGCGGCCTGGACGGCGACCGCCTGGAACGTGGCGATCGGATACCCGAACTGCTCGCGCTTGCCCGCGTAGTCGCTGGTCATCTTGAGGACGCCCTCGCCGAGACCGAGCGCCAGCGCGCAGGTGCCGGTGGCCAGCAGGTCGTGCAGCCGGGACCAGGCCGTGGGGTCCTCGATGAGATGCCGGTCGTCCAGGTGCACACCGTCCAGACGCAGCTCGGCGAGGCGCTCGCCGGTCGTGGAGATCTGCTCGGCGAAGGTGAGCCCCGGCAGGGAGCTCTCGGCTCCGGCCGGGCCGGGCAGGACCGCGAGCACCGCGGTGCCCTCCCCGGTGTGCGCGGGAACGAGGATCCGGTCCGCGCCCCAGGCCCACGGCACGCCTGTCTGAACGCCGTCCAGGATCCAGCCGCCCGTGCCCGCGGCACCCTCGCGGCGTGCGGTCACCGCCAGCTCGGCCGGGTCGTGGCCGGTGCGGCCGGCCGCCGCCACGGTCAGGGCGAGACGGCCGTCGGCCGCGCGGGGGAGGATCTCCCGCTTCAGCTCTTCGCCTCCGTACGCCTCCACGGTCGTCGCCGCCGCGCTGTGCTCCAGGAGCGGGATGCGGGCGAGGACCTTCGCGGACTCGCGCAGCACCAGGCAGAGCGCGATGGCGTCGAGCCCGGCCCCGCCGTGCTCGGGCGTGATGAGCAGGCTGAGGAGATCGGCGTCGGCAGCCTTGGACCACAGCGCGCGGTCGAAGTCCTCGGCCACGGCGCCGGAGGTGAGCGAGGGGCTGGGCACGCTGTCGGGCGCGACCGGCGTGAACACCGCCCGCGCCGCCTCGACGGCCGCCTGTTGCTCCTCGGAGAAGGTGAAGTCCACCGGCTGTCCTCCCGTTCCTGCTCGGCTCCCACTCGGCTCCCAGCGGGATCTGACGGAGCGTCAAGATAGAACAGGTTCTACGAGAAGGGAACAGGTGCCGGGCGCTGTCGCGGATCAGCGGTCGAAGTCCAGCTCCACCTTCTCCGTGGTCGGACGGGACTGGCAGGCCAGGACGTACCCCGCGTCGGTCTCCTCCGGTTCGAGCGCGAAGTTCCGGTCCATCCGGACCGATCCCGAGACGAGGAAGGCGCGGCACGTGCCGCAGACGCCGCCCTTGCACGCGTAGGGCGCGTCCGCCCGGTTGCGCAGCACCGCCTCCAGGAGGGATTCGCCGTCCCGCACCGGCCAGGTGCCGGACCGTCCGTCGAGCTGTGCGGTGACCGTGCTGTGCGCGGGAGCCGAGGCGGGGGCGGGGACGGTGCGGTCGGCGGCCGGGCCGTCGTCCACATGGAAGATCTCCTCGTGGATGCGCGTCCGGTGCACGCCGAGGCCGCGCAGCGCCCGCTCGGCGCCCTGCACCAGGCCGAAGGGGCCGCACAGGAACCAGCCCGCGATCCGCTCCACAGGAAGCAGCGCGGGCAGCAGCGCCGCCAGCCGCTCCTGGCCGAGCCGCCCCGAGGCCGGGCCGGCCTGCTGCTCCTCCCGGGAGAGGACGGTGACCAGCTGGAACCGGTCCGGGTAGCGGTCCTTCAGGTCCGCGACCTCCTCCAGGAACATCGTCGAGGCGGTGGTGCGGTCGCTGCGGATCAGGCAGAAACGGGCGTCCGGTGCCCGCTCCAGGAGCGTCGTGGCGATGGACAGCACCGGGGTGATGCCACTGCCGCCGACCACCGCCGCGTAGTGCCCGGGGGCCGGGTCGAGGGTGAAGCGGCCGGCCGGTGTCATCACCTCCAGCTCGTCCCCCACGGCGATCTCCTTGTGCGCGTACGTGGAGAACGCGCCGCCGTCGACCAGGCGCACGCCGACCCGCAGGGTGCGCGGGGCGCCGTCGGCGGGGGCGGCGGAGCAGATCGAGTACGTGCGGCGGACCTCCGTGCCGTCCACGGTGCGGCGCAGGGCGAGGTGCTGGCCCGGGGCGTGCCGGTACAGCTCGCGCAGCTCGTCGGGGACGGTGAAGGTCAGCGCCACGGAGTCGTCGGTGAGCCGGTCGACCGCCGTGACCCGGAGCCGGTGGAAGCGGGCCCGCGCGGCTGCTGCCATCACAGCTCCTTGAAGTGGTCGAAGGGTTCACGGCAGTCGAGGCAGCGGCGCAGCGCCTTGCAGGCGGTGGACGAGAAGCGGCTGAGCAGCTCGGTCTCGGTCGATCCGCAGTACGGGCAGGCCACCGGCTCCAGCACGGTGGGTCCGGCGCCGGTGCCGGTCGTGTGCCGGGTGGGGCCGAGGGTGACGGGGACCGGGCCGGCGGGGGCGCGGGTGGTGCGCGGGGGCGCGATCCCGAACTCCCGCAGCTTGCGGCGGCCTTCGGGGCTGATGTCGTCCGTGGACCAGGCCGGGGAAAGGACCGGGCGGACGGTGACCTCGGGGATGCCGTGTTCGTGCAGGACCCGCTCGATGTCGGCCGACATGGCCTCGATCGCGGGACATCCGGTGTATGTGGGGCTGAGCTCGACCTCGACGCGGCCCGGGCCGAGCGTGTGCACGGCGCGCAGCACGCCCAGCTCCTCCAGGGTGATCACCGGCAGCTCGGGGTCCGGCACCGATCCCGCCACGTGCAGCAGCTCGGTCTCCAGCGGGGTGAGCGATGCGGTCACCATGTCGCCCCCGGGTGGCTGCGGTGCAGATGCTGCATCTCGGCGATCATCCGGCCGAACGACTCGGTGTGCAGGCCCTGGCGGCCCGCCCCCGCGCGCCAGCCGCTGCTCTGCGGGCCCTCGGGGACGGTGAGCGTCGCCTCCCGGAGTACGGCGGTGATCGTCGCCGTCCAGGCTGTCCGCAGGTCCTGCCAGTCGATCTCCACGCCCGGGAGGGGCTGGAACATCTCGCCGGTGAAGCGCCAGAGCGCGTCGGCCGCGCGCTGCATGCGCGTGTGGCTCTCGTCCGTCCCGTCGCCGAGCCGCAGCGTCCACTGCCGGGAGTGGTCCTGGTGGTACGCCACTTCCTTGACCGCCTTGGCGGCCAGGGGAGCGAACTCGCCCTCGCCGTCGGCCAGCTGACCGTACAGAAGGTGCTGGTACGTGGAGAAGAACAGCTGGCGGGCGATGGTGTGGGCGAAGTCGCCGTTCGGCTGCTCGACCAGCTGGAGATTGCGGAAGTCGCGCTCCTCGCGCAGATACGCCAGCGCGTCCTCGTCGCCGACCGTGCTCAGCAGGACGCGGGCCTGGCCGAGGAGGTCCAGCGCGATGTTGGCCAGCGCCAGCTCTTCCTCCAGGACCGGGGCGTGGCCCGCCCACTCCCCCAGCCGGTGCGAGAGCACCAGGGCGTCGTCACCGAGGGCCAGGGCGGCGGCCGAGACGGCCTGCGCGGGCTGTGGCGGCTGCGGTTGCCGCGTCGGCGGGGTCACAGGTGCTTCACCCCGTCCGGGATCTCGTAGAAGGTGGGGTGCCGGTAGGGCTTGTCGGCGGCCGGTTCGAAGAACGGGTCCTTCTCGTCGGGCGAGGACGCCGTGATCGCCGTGGACGGGACGACCCACAGGGAGACGCCCTCGCCGCGGCGTGTGTACAGATCCCGTGCGTTGCGCAGGGCCAGCTCCGCGTCCGGGGCGTGCAGGCTGCCCGCGTGGGTGTGGGCGAGACCGCGGCGGGAGCGGACGAAGACCTCCCACAGGGGCCACTCGGTGGCGCCGCCGGGCGCCTTCGGGGTCTCGCTCATGCCGCCCTGCCTTCTCGGTCCGGTGCCTGATGCGTGGTGGTGTGCTTGGCCGCGTGGGCCGCGGCGGCCTCGCGCACCCAGGCGCCCTCGTCGTGGGCACGCCTGCGCTGGGTGATCCGCTGCTCGTTGCACGGGCCGTTGCCCTTGAGGATCTCCTTGAACTCCGACCAGTCGATCGGGCCGAAGTCGTGCTGTCCCCGCTCCTCGTTCCACACCAGGTCCGGGTCCGGGAGGGTCAGTCCGAGGGAAGCGGCCTGCGGGACGCAGATGTCGACGAAGCGCTGCCTCAGCTCGTCGTTCGAGTGGCGCTTGATCTTCCACTCCATGGACTGGGCCGAGTGCGCCGACTCGTCGTCGGGCGGGCCGAACATCATCAGGGACGGCCACCACCAGCGGTCCACCGCGTCCTGCGCCATCGCGTGCTGGGCCTCGGTGCCACGGCTGAGGGCGAGCAGCAGCTCGTACCCCTGGCGCTGGTGGAAGGACTCCTCCTTGCAGACCCGGACCATCGCGCGGGCGTACGGACCGTACGAGCAGCGGCACAGCGGCACCTGGTTGGTGATCGCCGCGCCGTCCACCAGCCAGCCGATCGCGCCGACGTCGGCCCAGGTCAGCGTCGGGTAATTGAAGATCGAGGAGTACTTCTGGCGGCCGCTGTGGAGCTTGTCGAGCAGCTCGTCGCGGCTGGTGCCGAGGGTCTCCGCCGCGCTGTAGAGATACAGCCCGTGCCCCGCCTCGTCCTGCACCTTCGCCATCAGGATCGCCTTGCGGCGCAGGGACGGCGCGCGCGTGATCCAGTTGGCCTCCGGCTGCATGCCGATGATCTCGGAGTGCGCGTGCTGCGCGATCTGCCGCACGAGCGTGGCGCGGTAGGCCTCGGGCATCCAGTCGCGGGGCTCGATGCGCTCGTCCGCGGCCACCGCCGCGTCGAACACCGCCTGGAACTCCGCGGCGCTGTCGGCGCTCTCCACGTGCTGCGGGGTTGCTGTCGCCATTCCCGGTCCCCTCGAACTCGGCTGCCGATGACGAGCCGATCCGCGAGGGCCGGACCTCCGCCCACTCCCGACCGATCGTTCGGTTCGTCGGATTCAATGGTGGGACCAGGCGCCGTAAGGTGTCAACCCTGAATGACCCGGCCTGTGGATAACCTCGGCCGCCTGTGCTTCGGGGCCGCTCCCCAGTACCGTGCCGGTGCGTCGCACCCGCGGGGCTACGGCGCGGAATCGGTTCGGCGGGCGGGCCGAAGGACGACGGGACCGGGACGGGGATCGGGGAGCACTGATGAACACGGAAGCAGGCGCCGCGGGCGAGGCCGAGCGGTCCGCACCGGGGCAGCCGGCCGGACCACCGCCCGGAAGCGCGGCACCGTCGCCCGGAAGTGCCGTGACGCCGCCCGGTGGCGCCGCACCACCGCCCGACGAGGCGCCCGAACCGCAGCCGTCGCGGCCCGGGCGCCAGGGCTTCGCCGCCCTCTCCCCGAGCTATCAGCTGGCCGCCTCGCTGGCCCTCGCGGGCATCGCCGTCGTCGCGTGCTTCCACGTCCTGATGGTGTTCCTGCACGTCGCACCGTCGAACACGATCACCAAGCAGCACGGCAAGGTGGTCGACGAATGGATCTACCCCGAGTTCGAGCAGAACTGGAAGCTGTTCGCCCCCAACCCGTTGCAGCAGAACATCGCCGTACAGGCCCGGGCCGAGGTGCGCGCCGCCGACGGGAAGCAACGTACGACCGGCTGGTACGACCTGTCCGCGCAGGACGGCGCCGAGATCAAGGGCAATCTGCTGCCCAGCCACACCATGCAGAACGAACTGCGCCGCGCCTGGGACGTGTACCTCGGTACGCACGACGCGCAGAACCGGTCGACCAGCCTGCGGGGCACGCTCTCCGAGCAGTACCTGCGCCGCATCCTCGTGCTGCGTTTCGACCGGCTCGGCGTCGGCGGCGAGGGGGACGTGATCGAGCGCGTCCAGGTCCGTTCCCGGTCGGTCACGATCGCGCCTCCGAAGTGGAGTGAGGAGAAGGTGAACCAGAAGCCGGTCTACCGGCAGCTGTCCTGGTGGACGGTGACCTCGCGCGACGCGCCACTCGACAGCGGCACGCACGTGCGCGTCAAGGACCGGACGGACGGTGCGCGATGAGCGGCATTCAGCAGAACGCGGCGCCGGAGCACACCGGCGCCCCCGCGGGGCAGGGCGACGAGAGCCTGGGGCAGCGCCTTTCCGGCGCCCTGAGCGCCGGTGTCGAGCGGGTCACCGCGTCCGCGCTCGGCCCCTACCAGAGCGCCGTGGTCCGCATCGGCTTCTCGGCCACCTGGCTGCTTTTCCTGCTCCGCGAGTTCCCGCACCGGCAGGAGATGTACGGCCCCGACGCCCCGTGGAGCTGGGGCATGGCGCAGCAGCTGATCGCGGACAACCACGCGTTCACCGCGCTGCTGTGGTCGGACAGCCAGGTGTGGTTCCAGTTCGTCTACGTCGCCGCGGTGCTCGCCTCCGTCCTGCTGCTCCTGGGCTGGCGCACCCGCACCATGTCGGTGCTGTTCATGATCGGCGTGCTGTCGCTGCAGAACCGCAGCGTGTTCATGGGGGACGGCGGCGACAACGTCATCCACCTCATGTCGATCTACCTGGTCTTCACCCGGTGCGGGCAGGTGTGGTCGCTCGACGCGCGCCGGGCGGCACGCGCGCGTGAGGGGCGGTTCGGGCCGGCTGGCGTGGACCGGGCCGGGCCCGTCCTGTGGTGGGTGATCGGGCTCGCGCTCTCGGCGATCACCTTCACGGGGAAGACGAGCGGCGGCTGGCTGTCCTTCTTCTGGGCACTGTGGCTCGTCCAGGGGATGTGGTGGTTCGCCAACAGCCGCTATCCGCAGGGTGGCGCGCGTCAGATGTACGACGTCGTCGCCAATGTCGCGCACAACGCGGCTCTGCTGATCGTCATGGTCGAGGCGTGCCTGATCTACGCGACGGCCGGCTGGTACAAGATCCAGGGCAGCCGCTGGCAGGACGGCACCGCGGTCTACTACCCGCTCCACCTGGACTACTTCTCGCCGTGGCCCGCTCTGGGCGATCTGCTCAGCGCGTTCGGCCCGATGGTGATGCTCGTGACGTACGGGACGGTCGCCGTCCAGGTCGCCTTCCCGTTCACCGTCTTCAACCGCAAGGTGAAGAACGTCCTGCTGGTTTTCATGATCACGGAGCATCTGTTCATCGCGATCGTGCTGGGCCTGCCCTTCTTCTCGCTCGCGATGATCGCCGCCGACGCGGTGTTCCTGCCGACGTCCTTCCTGCGGTGGGTCGGCGGCCTGGCGGCACGCGCGCGTGACCGTGCTCTCGGCCTTCGCGGCGGGCGCGGCGGCGGTGGTGCGGTGGTGCCGGAGCAGCGTCCGGCGCAGGACGCCGAGCCGTCGGCGGTGCGCACGTAGGCTTCCTGCCATGAGCGGGACGAGCACGGCGGACAGCGGGCACAGCGGACTCCACGGGGCCGCGGACGGTGCCCTCGATGCCGAAGAGGCCGAGGACGCCGTACGGGCCTGGCGGCGCGGCGCCGGTACCGCCGTGCTCCTCGACGGGTTCCACGCCCTCAAGCACGCCCTGCGCTTCGGCGCCGACGTCCCCGTCGCGCTCGCCGCCGACAAGGCGGCGGCGTGCGCCCTGGCCGACGATCTCGCGCCCGATGTCGCGGGGGAGCTGGCCGCGCGGCTCGTGGAGGTGCCGGGCGACGTGCTGCGCGATCTCGTGCCGCGGCTGCACCCCACCGGGGTCGCCGCGCTCGCCGGCCGTCCCGCACGCGCCGGGAACCTGGCGGCCATCGGCCGGGCGGGGCGCACCACACCGGTCGTCGTCCTCGACGAGCCGCGCAACCTCGGCAACGCGGGGGCCGTCATCCGCCTGGCCGCCGGGTACGGGGCGGCCGGTGTCGTCACGACCGGCAGCCTCGACCCCTGGCACCCCACCGTCGTGCGGGGCGGGGCCGGGCTGCACTTCGCGACCGCCGTGGAGCGGCTGACCGTCGACGAACTGCCCGACGGGCCGCTGTACGCGCTCGATCCCGAGGGCGCCGACATCCGCGGCCTGACGCTGCCGGACGACGCGCTGCTCGCCTTCGGGTCCGAGCGCAGCGGCCTGTCCGACGCGCTGCGCGCGCGGGCCGACCACCTGGTGTCCCTGCCGATGCGGCCCCAGGTCTCCAGCTACAACCTGGCCACCAGCGTCGGCATGACCCTCTTCCACTGGAGCGCGCACAGCACGTACGCGCCCTAGCGATCAGGCGTTCCGGTGATCAGGCGCCGTCGCGCCGGACCTCCACCACGCGGAAGCGGTTCGCCACGAAGGCGCCGTCGCACAGGGCCGCGTTCGCCGCCGGGTTGCCGCCCGAGCCGTGGAAGTCGGAGAACGCCGCCGTCTGGTTCACGTACACCCCGCCCGTCAGGTTGAGCGAGAGCTGGGCGCACTCCTCCAGGCAGACCTCCTCGACGGCCTCGGCCACGTCGTCGGACGTGGTGTAGGCGCCGACGGTCATGGCGCCCTTCTCGCGCACCGTGCGCCGCAGCAGCTCCAGGGCGTCACCCGTGGAGTCGACGGCGACCGCGAACGAGACCGGGCCGAAGCACTCGCTCATGTAGGCCGCTTCGGCGTCGGGCTTGGTGCCGTCGAGCTTCACGATCACCGGGGTGCGCACCACCGCGTCGGGGAACTCCGGGTTGCCGACCTCGCGCGAGGGCAGGGCGACCTCGCCGAGTCCGGGCGCCGCCTCCAGGCGGGCCTTCACGTCGGGGTTCACGAGCGCGCCCAGCAGCGCGTTCGCCCGGGCGTCGTCGCCGAGCAGGCCGCCGACCGACGCCGCGAGGTCCGCGACCACCTCGTCGTACGACTTCGGGCCCGCGTCGGTGGTGATGCCGTCGCGCGGGACCAGCAGGTTCTGCGGGGTCGTGCACATCTGGCCGCTGTACAGGGACAGCGAGAACGCCAGGTTCGCCAGCATGCCCTTGTAGTCGTCGGTGCTGTCGATGACGACCGTGTTGACGCCCGCCTTCTCCGTGTAGACCTGCGCCTGGCGGGCGTGGGTCTCCAGCCAGTCGCCGAAGGCCGTCGAGCCCGTGTAGTCGATGATCCGGATCTCGGGGCGGACGGCGAGGGTCTTCGCGATGCCCTCGCCGGGCCGCTCGGCGGCGAGCGCCACCAGGTTCGGATCGAAGCCCGACTCGGCGAGCACCTCGCGGGCCACTTGGACGGTGAGCGCGAGCGGCAGCACCGCGCGCGGGTGGGGCTTCACCAGGACTGGGTTGCCGGTGGCGAGGGAGGCGAACAGGCCCGGATAGCCGTTCCACGTCGGGAACGTGTTGCAGCCGATCAGCAGCGCGATCCCGCGCCCGACCGGCGTGAACTCCTTGGTCAGCCGCAGCGGATCGCGCTTGCCCTGCGGCTTGGACCACTGCGCCGCGTCCGGGGTGCGCACCTGCTCCGCGTACGCGTACGCCACCGCTTCCAGGCCGCGGTCCTGCGCGTGCGGGCCGCCCGCCTGGAACGCCATCATGAACGCCTGGCCGCTGGTGTGCATGACCGCGTGCGCGAACTCCATGGTGCGGGCGCTGATCCGGGCCAGGATCTCCAGGCACACCACGGCGCGCAGCTCGGCGCCGGCCTCCCGCCACGCGCGCATGCCCGCGCGCATGGCGGGCAGCAGCACGTCCACGTCCGCGTGCGGGTACGTGATCCCCAACTCGATTCCGTACGGCGAGACTTCACCGCCCACGAAGTCGTCCGTGCCGGGCTGTCCGAGGTCGACGCGGGTGCCGAGCAGGGCGTCGAAGGCGGCCTTGCCCTCGGCCATGCCCAGGCTGCCGCCCTCCTCGCCGCCGTAGGCCTTCGGGTGCTCGGGGTGCGGGGACCAGTACGCGCGGGTGCGGATGGTGTCCAGCGCCTGGTCGAGGGGGGGCCGGTGCTGGGCGATCAGGTCGTGCGCGGTGCTTTCGGCGGCGGCCATGGCGGACCAACTCCTCCTCGGGGCCGGCTCCTCGTCGAGCCGGCGGGCCGGTTGGGACCGGGCGGTGCGGGGCTGGGCGACGGCGCCCGGCAAGAGCTAGAGTAACCGAACGATCGGTCGGGACAAGGGGGCGGGGAAAACTGTGGAAAACCCGTCCATCGAGCCCCGGAGACCCATGGCGGGCGCACGTACGGGAGGATCACGCCATGACTGCACATGACCGTCTCGTCGGCGTGGTCGGCACCGGCACCATGGGCCAGGGCATCGCCCAGGTCGCGCTCGTCGCCGGCCACCCCGTCCGGCTCTACGACGCCGTGCCGGGCCGGGCCCGCGCGGCCGCCGAGTCGATCACCGCGCGCCTGGACCGGCTCGTGGAGAAGGGGCGCATGAGCGCCGAGGAGCGCACGCTCGCCGTCGCGCGCCTGGAGCCCGCGCAGACCCTCCACGAGCTGGCCCCCGCCGCGCTCGTCGTCGAGGCCGTCCTGGAGCAACTGGACGCCAAGCAGGACCTGTTGCGCGAGCTGGAGGAGATCGTCACCGACGACTGTCTGCTCGCCACGAACACCTCGTCCCTGTCCGTGACGGCGATCGGCGGCGCGCTGCGCGTCCCCGGACGCTTCGTCGGACTGCACTTCTTCAACCCGGCGCCGCTGATGCCGCTGGTGGAGGTCGTCTCCGGATACGCCACGGACGTCACCGCGGCCACGCGCGCGTACGAGACCGCCCGCGCCTGGGGCAAGACCCCGGTGGCCTGCGCCGACACCCCCGGCTTCCTGGTCAACAGGATCGCGCGGCCCTTCTACGCGGAGGCGTTCGCGGTCTACGAGGAGCAGGGCGCCGATCCCGCCACCATCGACGCGGTGCTGCGCGAGAGCGGCGGCTTCAAGATGGGCGCCTTCGAGCTGACCGACCTCATCGGCCAGGACGTGAACGAGGCGGTCACCCGCTCCGTGTGGGAGGGCTTCTTCCAGGACGCGAAGTTCCGGCCGTCGCTGGCCCAGCGCCGGCTCGTCGAGGCGGGACGGCTCGGGGTCAAGTCCGGGCAGGGCTGGTACGCGTACGGGGACGGCGAGGAGCGGGCCGAACCGCACACCGCCGCCCCGGCCGACCCACCCGCGCGCGTGACGGTCGAGGGGGATCTGGAGAACGCGGGCGAGCTGATCGCGATGATGCGCGAGGCGGGCATCGAGGTCACCCAGGAGGACGAGGACAAGGGCACCCGCATCGTGCTCCCCGGGGGCGGCCAGCTCGTGCAGGCGGACGGGCAGACGTCCATCGAGTTCCGGGACGTCGTCTACTTCGACCTCGCGTTCGACTACCGCTCGGCGACCCGCATCGCGCTCGGCGCCTGCCAGGACGGCAATCCGCGCACCCTGCGCGAGGCCGTGGGGCTCTTCCAGGCGCTCGGCAAGGAAGTCAGCGTCATCGGGGACGTCCCCGGCATGATCGTCGCCCGTACGGTGGCCCGGATCATCGACCTCGCGCACGACGCCCTCGCGCGCGGGGTGGCCACCGAGGAGGACATCGACACCGCGATGCGGCTCGGTGTGAACTACCCCCTCGGCCCGTTCGAATGGAGCCGCAAGCTCGGCCGGAACTGGGCCTGCGGCCTGCTGGAGGAGCTGCGCGACCGGGACTCCTCCGGCCGCTGCGCACCGTCCTTCGCCCTGCTGAGGCACTCGTACGACCCCAAGAAATGGGAGGGCTCCGCGTGACCACGGCACGGCGTGACACCTACACCCCGGAGTCCCTGCTCGCGGTCGCCGTGACCGTCTTCAACGAGCGCGGTTACGACGGCACGTCCATGGAGCACCTGTCCAAGGCGGCCGGTATCTCCAAGTCGTCGATCTACCACCATGTGACGGGCAAGGAGGAGCTGCTGCGCCGCGCCGTCAGCCGTGCGCTCGACGGGCTCTTCGGCATCCTCGGCGAGGAGCCCGCGCGCGTGGGGCGGGCGGTCGAGCGCCTGGAGTACGTCACCAGGCGCATGGTGGAGGTGCTGACCGGTGAACTGCCCTATGTGACCCTGCTGTTGCGGGTGCGCGGCAACACGGCCACCGAACGCTGGGCCATGGAGCGGCGCAGGGAGTTCGACCACCAGGTCGCCGAGCTGCTCAAGGCGGCCGCCGCCGACGGCGACGTACGGGGCGACATAGAGGTGCGGCTCGCGACGCGGCTCGTCTTCGGAATGATCAACTCCATCGTGGAGTGGTACCGGCCCGGCCGCGGCGAGCTGGACAGCGCCGAAGTGGCCGAGGCCGTCGCGAAGCTGGTCTTCGAAGGGCTGCGCAAAGAGGGCTGAGCGGGGCCTCAGGCGCCCGGCCGGCCCCCGTTCCCCGCGCCCGCTTCCCCCGCGTCCGCGTCCCCCACAGCCCCCACATCCAAGGTCTCCTCCTCGAAGACCAGCAGCGTGCGCGTGCTGAGCACCTCGGGGATGGCCTGGAGCTTGGTGAGGACCAGCTCGCGCAACGCCCGGTTGTCGCGGGTGTGCACCAGGATCAGGACGTCGAAGTCGCCGCTGACCAGCGCGATGTGCGCGGCCTCCGGCATCCGGCGCAGCTGGTCGCGGACCGTGCGCCAGGTGTTCTGGACGATCTTGAGGGTGATGTACGCGGACGCGCCCTGGCCGGCCCGCTCGTGGTCGACCCGGGCGCCGAAGCCGCGGATCACCCCGTCCTCGATGAGGCGGTTGATCCGCGCGTAGGCATTGGCCCGTGACACATGGACGCGCTCGGCCACGGAGCGTATCGAGGCGCGTCCGTCCGTCCGCAGCATCTGGAGGATGTCGCGGTCGATGGCGTCCAGAGGGCGGGCCGCGGGTTCCTGCCCGGCGGGATCTCCTGCGGCGCGCGCTCCGGAGCCGTCGGCCATTTGTTCAGATGCCATGTGCCCCCGCCTCCCTACCATGGACGTACTGCATTCATCTCAGGCTGTGGAGAACCGTTTGTCCACAGCCTGGAGGGGCCTGTAGCCAAAATGTGCCGACGACCGAACAATCGGTAGGTGAGGCGGGTCACATCCGACGCGCTCTCGAACCGCTCCTACGAGGAGGTGTCGTCATGACGGTCATGGAACAGCGGGACTCCCGCACCGCACCGGTTCCGCCGCCCGCCTGGCAGCCCCGCACGGACCCCGCGCCGCTGCTGCCGGACGCGGAGCCGTACCGGGTCCTGGGCACCGACGCCGCCGCGCAGGCCGACCCCGGGCTGCTGCGCCGGTTGTACGCCGAGGTGGTGCACGGCCGCCGGTACAACGCGCAGGCGACCGCGCTGACCCGTCAGGGCCGCCTCGCCGTCTACCCCTCGACGACCGGCCAGGAGGCCAGTGAGGTGGCCGCCGCGCTCGTCCTGGAGGAGCGCGACTGGCTCTTCCCCAGCTATCGCGACACCCTCGCCGCCGTCGCCCGGGGCCTCGACCCCGTCCAGGCGCTCACGCTGCTGCGCGGCGACTGGCACACCGGCTACGACCCGCGCGAGCACCGCATCGCGCCGCTGTCGACCCCGCTCGCGACCCAGCTGCCGCACGCCGTGGGCCTCGCCCACGCGGCCCGTCTCAAGGGCGACGACGTGGTGGCGCTGGCCATGGTGGGCGACGGCGGCACCAGTGAGGGCGACTTCCACGAGGCGCTGAACTTCGCCGCCGTGTGGCAGGCCCCGGTCGTCTTCCTCGTCCAGAACAACGGGTTCGCGATCTCCGTGCCGCTGGCCAAGCAGACCGCGGCGCCCTCCCTGGCCCACAAGGCGGTCGGGTACGGGATGCCGGGCCGCCTGGTCGACGGGAACGACGCGGTGGCGATGTACGAGGTGCTGGGCGAAGCCGTCGCCCGCGCGCGTGGGGGACACGGTCCGACGCTGGTCGAGGCCGTCACGTACCGGATGGACGCGCACACCAACGCCGACGACGCGACCCGCTACCGCACGGACGCCGAGGTCGAGATCTGGCGGGCGCACGACCCGATCCTCCTTCTGGAGCGGGAGCTGACGGAGCGCGGACTCATCGACGAGGCGGGTGTCCAGGCGGTGCGCGACGACGCGGAGACCATGGCGGCCGGACTGCGCGAGCGCATGAATCAGGACCCGGTGCTCGACCCGATGGACCTGTTCGGCGACGTGTACGCCGAGCAGACCTCGCATCTGCGCGAGCAGGCGGCCCAGCTGCGGGCCGAGCTCGACGCCGAGGCGGAAGGGGGCCAGGCATGACCACGGTCGCGAAGCCGCCCGCAGACAAGGGAGCCAAGCCCGCCAAGCCCGCCACCATGGCGCAGGCGCTGGGCCGTGCCCTGCGCGACGCCATGGCCGAGGACCCGGCCGTGCACGTCATGGGCGAGGACGTGGGCACCCTGGGCGGTGTCTTCCGGATCACCGACGGACTCGCCAAGGAGTTCGGCGAGGACCGCTGCACCGACACCCCGCTGGCCGAGGCGGGCATTCTCGGCACCGCCGTGGGCATGGCGATGTACGGGCTGCGGCCGGTCGTGGAGATGCAGTTCGACGCGTTCGCCTACCCCGCCTTCGAGCAGTTGGTCTCGCACGTCGCGCGGATGCGCAACCGCACGCGCGGCGCGCTGCCGATGCCTCTCACCGTGCGCATCCCCTACGGCGGCGGCATCGGCGGTGTCGAGCACCACAGCGATTCCTCCGAGGCGTACTACATGGCGACGCCGGGCCTGACCGTCGTCACCCCGGCCACCGTCGCGGACGCGTACGGCCTGCTGCGGCAGTCGATCGCCTCGGACGATCCGGTGGTGTTCCTGGAGCCCAAGCGGCTCTACTGGGCGAAGGACGACTGGAACCCCGAGCGGCCGGCGGACGTTGAGCCGATCGGCACAGCGGTGGTCCGCCGCCCCGGGACCGGTGCCACGCTGATCACGTACGGACCGTCGCTGCCCGTCTGCCTGGAGGCGGCCGAGGCGGCCCAGGCGGAGGGCTGGGACCTCGAAGTGATCGATCTGCGCTCGCTGGTGCCGTTCGACGACGCGACGGTCGCCGCGTCCGTGCGGCGCACCGGACGCGCGGTCGTGGTGCACGAGTCGGGCGGCTTCGGCGGTCCCGGCGGGGAGATCGCGGCGCGTGTCAGTGAGCGGTGCTTCCATTACCTCCAGGCGCCGGTGCTGCGGGTGGCGGGGTTCGACATCCCGTATCCGCCGCCGATGCTGGAGCGGCACCATCTGCCCGGTGTGGACCGGGTGCTCGACGCGGTGGCGCGACTGCAGTGGGACCAGTGAACATGGGACCCGTGACAGGGCCGGCGAGGGGGCCGGCGAGGGGTCCGGTGAGGGACGGTGGGCTGATGGCGCAGGTGCTGGAGTTCAAGCTGCCCGACCTCGGGGAGGGACTCACCGAGGCGACGATCGTGAGCTGGCTGGTGAGCGTCGGTGACGTGGTCGCCGTCGACCAGCCGGTCGTGGAGGTGGAGACCGCCAAGGCGATGGTCGAGGTGCCGTGTCCCTACGGAGGTGTGGTCACCGCCCGCTTCGGCGACGAGGGGGCCGAGCTGCCCGTGGGCGCCGCGCTGTTGACGGTCGCCGTGGGCGCCGAGAGCGCGGGCACCGCGCACGGCGGGGCGGTTTCGGTGGCTTCCGCGCCGCCCCTGGAGAGCGCGGCGCAAGAAAAGTCGAGCGGTTCGGGGAACGTGCTGGTGGGGTACGGGACCAGCGCCGCGCCCGCCCGGCGCAGGCGCGTGCGGCCCACGGTGGCGACCGGGGTGCCCGAGCGGCGCGAGCCCCGGCACGCCGAGCCGCCGGCGCCCACACGCGCGGTGCCCGCCGCGGTGCCGGTCGAGGAGCGGGTCGCGGGGCCCGTCGCCGTGATCTCCCCGCTCGTGCGCAGACTGGCGCGGGAACACGGCCTCGATCTGCGTGAGTTGACCGGCTCGGGGCGCGACGGACTCATCCTGCGCTCGGACGTGGAGCGAGCGGTGGCGGAGCGTTCCGCCATGCCGGCAACCACAGCAGCCCCGGCAACGGCAGCCGCCCCGACAGCCACAGCCGCCCCGGTAGCCACACCCGCTCTTGCCGAGCCCGCGCCGCACGCCCCCCAGGGCCACCGCACTCCGTTGCGCGGCATCCGGGGCGCCATCGCCGACAAGCTGTCCCGCAGCCGTACCGAGATACCCGACGCCACCTGCTGGGTGGACGCCGATGCCACGGAACTGCTGCACGCGCGCGCGGCGATGAACGCCGCGACGGGTCCGTCCGCCGGGCCGAAGATCTCCGTCCTGGCGCTCTTCGCCCGGATCTGCACGGCGGCACTGGCCCGCTACCCGGAGCTGAACGCGACGGTGGACATGGCGCGCCGCGAGATCGTCCGGCTCGACCAGGTGCACCTCGGGTTCGCCGCACAGACCGAGCGCGGCCTCGTCGTGCCGGTCGTGCGGGACGCCCACACGCGCGGCGCCGAATCGCTGAGCGCCGAGTTCGCGCGGCTCACCGACAAGGCCAGGACCGGGACCCTGACACCGGGGGAACTGACCGGCGGCACCTTCACGTTGAACAACTACGGGGTGTTCGGGGTCGACGGCTCCACGCCGATCATCAACCACCCGGAGGCGGCCATGCTCGGCGTCGGCCGGATCGCGGCCAAACCCTGGGTGCACGAAGGGGAACTGGCGGTCCGCCAGGTCGTCCAGCTCTCCCTCACCTTCGACCACCGGGTGTGCGACGGCGGCACGGCGGGCGGCTTCCTGCGGTACGTCGCGGACTGTGTGGAACAGCCGGCGGTGCTGCTGCGCACTCTCTGACCGGCTCCGCACCCCTCTGACGGGCGCGGACAGGCTCCGTGTCGCCGAGTCGGTGTCCCCCGGGGTGGCAATGATCGGTTCTGCGCCCATACTCGGGGGATGACCGAAGCCGCCACGCCCGGCCGACGCGGCGACATCGCGTACGACGCCGTCGTCCTCGCGGGCGGCGCCGCGCGTCGGCTCGGCGGCGCCGACAAGCCCGGGGTGCGGGTCGGCGGACGGGCCCTGCTCGACCGGGTCCTCGCCGCCTGCGCCGGGGCCCGGGACACCCTCGTCGTGGCCGAGCCGCGGCCGACCGCGCGCCCGGTCGGCTGGACCCGCGAGGATCCGCCCGGCGGCGGCCCGCTCGCCGCTCTGGGGGCGGGAGTTCGGGCTCTCGACGGCCCGGCGGGGACCCGGCCGGACACGGTCGTCGTGCTCTCCGCCGATCTGCCGTTCCTGGAGCCGCGCACCGTACGGCTGCTGCTCGACACGCTCGCCGGGCAGGACGCCGAAGCGGCGCTGCTGACCGACGGCGAGGGCCGGGACCAGCCGCTCGTCGCCGCCTATCGGGTGGCTCCGCTGCGCCGTGTGCTCGACGCCCTGACGCGGGAACACGGGGCGCTCACGGGCCTGCCGTTGCGGCTGCTCACCCGGAATCTGCGCCTCGCGCGCCGCACCGATCCCGTCGATCCCGCCGCCTCCTTCGACTGCGACACCTGGGACGACATCGCCGCCGCCCGATCACGGATCAGGGAGCATGGTCACGTGTTGGATGAATGGATCTCCGCAGCCAAGGACGAACTGGGCATCGACCTGGACGTCGACACCGGCGTCCTGCTCGACCTCGCCCGTGACGCCGCGCACGGGGTGGCACGCCCCGCGGCACCGTTGACGACGTTCCTCGTCGGCTACGCGGCCGGGCGGGCGGGCGGCGGCCCCGAAGCCGTGGCCGCGGCCGCCGCCAAGGCCGCCGCGCTCGCCAACCGATGGGCCGAGGAGGCCGCCGCGGCGGACGCCGAGCCCGGCGACGCGGGATGAGCGGGCCGCACGCGCGGGCCGCGCACGCCGACCCGCTGGACGGCGACGTCGAAGAGGCGCTCGCCCTGGCCAACGGGGGCCGGAGCGTGCCCAGGACCGACGACACCCCGGCCCCCGCCACCCCCACGGGAGCCTCCGCCCCCCAGGAGCGGGACCGGCAGCCGGCACCCCCCGGCGCCCGCCCGGCCCCCGGCACCCCGCACGGCGCGCAGGACACACACGCCGCGCAGGCCTCGCACACCGCTCACGGCTCCGGTGGTCATGGTGAGGGAACGTCCTGGTCCGCCGCCCGCCGCGCCGCGGCCCAGGCGGGCCGGTCGGCGGCCGAGCACCGGGCCCGTGCCGCGCGGGCCGCCTCCCCGCCCTTCCCTTCGGCTTCCCCCCCCCCCCCTCCCCCCCCCCCCCCTCCCCCCCCCCCCCTCCCCCCCCCCCCCCCCTCCCCCACCCCCCCCCCCCCCCC
>NZ_JBHVIX010000005.1:380886-447699 GCF_042799415.1 Streptomyces sp. NPDC057694 | reverse complement strand
TTTCTTGGAGGGCGCCGCCTTGAACAGGTGGGTTTGGCGTTCCCGCGGGGAGGGGGGAAAAAGGGCACGGGGGGGCCCCCCCCCCCCCCCCCCCCCCCCCCCCCCCGCTCCTCAGGTGCTTCAGACCTCGACGACGACCGGGAGGATCATCGGGCGTCGGCGGTACGTGTCCGAGACCCACTTGCCCAGCGTGCGGCGGATGAGCTGCTGCAGCTGGTGGGGTTCGACGACGCCGTCCTGGGCCGACTTCTCCAGGACCTCCTGGACCCTCGGGACGACCGCGTTGAACGCCGAGTCCTCGATGCCGGATCCACGGGCCTGGATGTTCGGGCCGCTGGTGATCTTGCCGGTGCTGGAGTCCACCACCACGAAGACCGAGATGATGCCTTCGTCGCCGAGGATCCTGCGGTCCTTCAGGGCCGGCTCGCCCACGTCGCCGACGGAGAGGCCGTCCACGTAGACGTAGCCCGCCTGGACCTTGCCCACGATCTTGGCCTTGCCGTTGACCAGGTCGACGACGACGCCGTCCTCGGCGATCACGATGCGGTCGTGCGGGACACCGGTGAGGGCGCCCAGTTCGGCGTTGGCGCGCAGGTGGCGCCATTCGCCGTGGACCGGCATCAGATTCTTGGGCTTGCAGATGTTGTAGAAGTACAGGAGCTCGCCCGCGGACGCGTGGCCCGAGACGTGCACCTTGGCGTTGCCCTTGTGGACGACGTTCGCGCCCCAGCGGGTCAGGCCGTTGATCACGCGGTAGACCGCGTTCTCGTTGCCGGGGATCAGCGACGACGCCAGGATCACCGTGTCGCCGGAGACGATGCGGATCTGGTGGTCGCGGTTGGCCATCCGGGAAAGGGCGGCCATCGGCTCGCCCTGGGAACCCGTGCAGACCAGCACGACCTCGCTGTCCGGGAGGTCGTCGAGCGTCTTGACGTCGACGACCAGCCCCGCGGGCACCTTCAGATAGCCGAGGTCCCTCGCGATGCCCATGTTGCGGACCATCGAGCGGCCGACGAAGGCGACTCTGCGGCCGTACTCGTGGGCCGCGTCCAGGATCTGCTGGATGCGGTGGACGTGGCTGGCGAACGAGGCGACGATGATCCGCTTCTGGGCACCGGCGAAGACGCCCCGGATCACGTTCGAGATGTCGCGCTCCGGCGGGACGAAGCCCGGAACCTCGGCGTTCGTCGAGTCGGAGAGAAGGAGGTCGATGCCCTCCTCGCTCAGCCGTGCGAACGCGTGCAGGTCGGTGAGGCGGCCGTCCATCGGCAGCTGGTCCATCTTGAAGTCGCCGGTGGCGACGACCATGCCCGCGGAGGTGCGGACGGCGACGGCCAGGGCGTCCGGGATGGAGTGGTTGACCGCGACGAATTCACAGTCGAACGGGCCCAGGCGCTCGCGGTCGCCCTCGACGACCTCGAGCGTGTAGGGACGGATGCGGTGTTCCTGGAGCTTCGCCTCGATCAGCGCGAGGGTCAGCTTGGAACCGATCAGGGGGATGTCCGGCTTCTCCCTCAGGAGATACGGAACGCCGCCGATGTGGTCCTCGTGGCCATGCGTGAGGACGATGCCCTCGATGTCGTCGAGGCGGTCCCTGATGGACGAGAAGTCCGGCAGGATCAGGTCGATTCCGGGCTGCTCCTCCTCGGGGAAGAGCACTCCGCAGTCGACGATCAGCAGACGACCGTCGAATTCGAAGACGGTCATGTTGCGCCCGATCTCGCCGAGGCCGCCGAGCGGGGTGACCCGCAGGCCGCCCTTCGGGAGCTTCGGCGGGGCGCCGAGTTCAGGATGCGGATGACTCAAAAGACTCTCCTCACCACACGCGCCACGTACCAGTAGGCACGTGGCGCGCGTGACGTTCGTGCAGTAGCAGTTGTGGTGATGCCTGAGATGTAGCTGTTTGTCCTGCTTGTTCTGTTGATTCAGTTGTGGAGCTTTGCCAAGTCTGTGGTTAAAGCTGTACCCCGCCGGCAGCAAGATCGATCTTGAGCTGCGCCGTTTCATCAGGAGTGAGGTCGACGAGGGGCAGCCGCAGAGGGCCGGCCGGCAGTCCCTGAAGGGCCAGCGCGGCCTTGGTCGTGATGACGCCCTGCGTGCGGAACATGCCGGTGAAGACCGGGAGCAGCTTCTGGTGGATCTCCGTCGCCTTGTGCACGTCACCCGATACGTAGGAATCGAGCATGGCGCGCAGCTCCGGAGCCACCACATGGCCGACGACGGAGACGAAGCCGCAGGCTCCCACCGACAGCAGCGGGAGGTTGAGCATGTCGTCGCCGGAGTACCAGGGCAGACCCGAGCGGGCGATGGTCCAGGAGGCGCGGCCGAGGTCGCCCTTGGCGTCCTTGTTCGCGACGATGCGCGGGTGCTCGGCCAGGCGGACGATCGTCTCCGTGTTGATCGGCACGCCGCTGCGGCCCGGGATGTCGTAGAGCATCACGGGAAGCTCGGTCGAGTCCGCGATCGCCGTGAAGTGGCGGAGCAGACCCTCCTGCGGGGGCTTGTTGTAGTACGGCGTGACCGTGAGGAGGCCGTGGGCGCCGGCCTGCTGGGCCTGGCGGGCGAGCTCGATGCTGTGCCGCGTGTCGTTCGTTCCGACTCCCGCGACGACGTGGGCGCGGTCGCCGACCGCTTCGACGATGGCTCGTACGAGGTTCGATTTCTCCGCGTCGCTGGTGGTCGGGGACTCGCCGGTGGTGCCGTTGACGATCAGGCCGTCGTTGCCTGCGTCCACCAGGTGGGCGGCGAGCCGCTGCGCGCCGTCGAGGTCGAGTGCGCCGTCCGCCGTGAAGGGCGTGACCATGGCGGTGAGGACCCTCCCGAAGGGGGTCTGCGGAGTGGAGGTCGGAGCCATGGGTAACACGCTACTCGCTGCTCAGCACCGGGTCCCCCCTCGGGGGATGCGACAAGTCACAACAAAGGAGGAGCCCGGCACTGCCTGCTCGGGGGTTCAAGCAGTGCCGGGTCCGTTTGATCAGGCTAGATGAACTTTATGAAATGCCGCAATACGGACACTTCGACCGGCCCATCCGTACATGTGTGCTCCGGCCGCGAGGCCGGGCGCCCGCACAGGGCTACGGCGCCACGCGGCCGTTGGCATTGAACGCCGCGTAGGTGAGCGGCATGAGGGCCGCCCACTCCGCCTCCATCTTCTCGCCGACCATCTCGATCTCCCGCTGCGGGAAGGACGGGACCTTGGCCAGCTCGTGCTGGGTGCGCAGGCCGAGGAAGTGCATCAGCGAGCGCGCGTTGCACGTCGCGTACATGGACGAGAACAGGCCCACCGGGAGCACCGCGCGGGCCACCTCACGGGCCACACCCGCCGCCAGCATCTCCTGGTACGCCTCGTACGCCTGGCGGTAGGAGTCCTCCATGCAGCGGGCGGTCAGCTCCTGCTGCGCCTGGGTGCCCTCGACGAACACGTACTTGCCGGGGCGGCCCTCCTGGACCAGCTTGCGGTCGGCGTCGGGGACGTAGAAGACCGGCTGCAGCTCCCTGTACCGGCCCGATTCCTCGTTGTACGACCAGCCCACGCGGTGCCGCATGAACTCGCGGAAGACGAAGATCGGCGCGCTGATGAGGAACGTCATCGAGTTGTGCTCGAACGGGCTGCCGTGACGGTCGCGCATCAGATAGTTGATCAGCCCCTTGGACCGGGCGGGGTCCTTGGACAGCTCATCCAAAGACTGCTCGCCTACGGTGGAGACACGGGCCGCGAACAGCACGTCCGAGTCGCTGGCGGTGTGCTTCACCAGCTCCACGGTGACATCGCCACGGAACGTCGGCTTGAGGTCTTCAACAGGGGTTTCGGTCACGGCTCGGGGGGTCCTTCCCATCACTACGGTCGGGCGGCGCCCACTCTACGGGCCACCACTGACAACGCCGCATTCGCCCGCTCTCGCCACGTTCCGTACCGAACGGGAAAAAACTTCAGGGAATTTGGTGAAAGACGGCACCCTTTGGTGCGTTCGCGCGTCTGTGTAGATGAACACACTTCGTTCGAACCCCTTGAGGAGAAGCACCACCCATGTTCCGTCGGCGCGAACCCGTTCCCTTCGCCTTCATCGCCGAAGCCGACAAGTTCCGCAGTAACGTCACGCCGCCTGCGCGCGAGCGTCCTTCCGTCGGTCAGCTCGCCGGCCGTTGGCTGGTCGGACTGACCGTCGTCGCCGGGCTCACCGGATCCCTGTTGTTCGGGATGCCGGCGCTGTCCGCCGACCAGTCCACGCAGCACGTCCAGCAGTCGGAAGCCTCGGACGGGAAGTGAGCCGGACGCCGGGTCGCCGATGACTCGTCCGGACCCCCTGGGGTGGAAGGGCCCGCCCGGCCTGGGTAGCCTCACCGGGCACAGCCCAAGACCAGCGTGGATCGAGTGAGGACCCGTCGTGCCCCTGCCCTTCCTGACGGCCGACCGTGCTTTCGACGAGGCCGCGGACATCGCGCTGCCCTTCGACGACCGGGACCAATGGCGCCGTCCGTACCGTCCGGGCCCCTACCGGGTCGGCGCGGCGGCGCTCCTTCTGCTGCTGGCGTCGTACGTGCTCTTCGCAGCCGTGATCATCGCGGTGGCCGGTGACGTCACCGCCGCGACCGTGTGCGGGGTGCTGGCGGTGCTCATCATCGCGGCCTCGCTGCGACTGCTGCGGATGGGCGCCTGGGTGAGCGCGCGCGGACTGCGCCACGTCGGTTTCTTCCAGACCCGGACGGCGCCCTGGGACCGGGTCGTGACCGCGCGCACGGTGCAGCAGCCGGTGCGCTGGCTGGGGCTGCCCCGCACGGTCCAGGGGCAGGCCCTGGTGCTCGTACGCCGGGATCGCAAGGGTGAGCAGACGACGCTGCTGACCAGTCACGGCGCCGACTTCCTGGGGCGGTCCACGGCGTTCGACCGGGCCGCCGACAGCATCGAGGTGTGGGCCGAGGAGTACCGGCCGCAGAGCTGATCGACGTACGACATCGCCGTAGACGAAGGGGCCCGCCGGGAGTTCGGCGGGCCCCTTCGTCGTGTCTCAGGCGCTGAGGGTGCGGCCCTCCTGGAGGGCGATCGCGCGCTGCATCGCTTTGCGGGCGCGAGGGGTGTCGCGGGCGTCGCGGTAGGCGACCGCCAGACGGAACCAGCAGCGCCAGTCCCCCGGCGTGTCCTCCGTCTCGGCCTTGCGCCGGGCGAAGACCTCGTCGGCGGAGTCGCGGTCGATGCGGCCGTAGCCGTCGCGCCGGAGTTCGTCGACGGGCAGGCCGCCCTCCGCCTCCAGGAGTTCGGCGAGCCGGTTGGCCTTGCGGACGAACTGGGTGTTCGCCCACAGGAACCAGATGCCGATCACCGGGAGGATCAGCACCGCGACGCCGAAGGTGACCGTGAGCAGCGTGCCCTGGCGGATCAGCATGATGCCGCGGTCGCCGGCCAGCACGAAGTAGACGACCAGGACCGCCGCCGTGATGGCGTACGTGATTTTCGCGCGCATTGCCGCAGGTCAGCCGTTCAGGTCGAGGAAGTGTTCCAGGCCGAAGGTGAGGCCGGGGGCCGCGACGACCTTGCGGGCGCCCAGCAGGATGCCCGGCATGAAGCTGCTGTGGTGCAGCGAGTCGTGGCGGATCGTGAGGGTCTCGCCCTCGGCGCCGAGGAGGACCTCCTGGTGGGCCAGGAGGCCGCGCAGGCGGACCGAGTGGACGGGGACGCCGTCGACGTCCGCGCCGCGGGCGCCGTCGAGCGCGGTCTGCGTCGCGTCGGGCGCGGGGGCGCTGCCCGCCTTCTGCCGGGCGGCGGCGATCAGCTGGGCCGTGCGCGAGGCAGTGCCCGAGGGGGCGTCGACCTTCTTCGGGTGGTGCAGCTCGATGACCTCGACCGACTCGAAGTAGGGGGCCGCCACCTCGGCGAACTTCATCGTCAGGACCGCGCCGATGGAGAAGTTCGGGGCGATCAGGACGCCGGTCCCCGGAGAGGCCGCGAGCCAGGAGTTCAGCTGCGCGAGGCGGTCCTCGGTCCAGCCCGTCGTGCCGACGACGGCGTGCATGCCGTGGCCGACCGCGAACTGGAGGTTCTCCATCACCGAGTCGGGCGTGGTCAGCTCGACCACGACCTGGGCGCCGGACTCGACCAGCATGTCCAGCTTGTCGCCGCGGCCGAGGGCCGCGACCAGCTCCAGGTCCTCGGCCGCCTCGACGGCACGGACCGCCTCGGAGCCGATGCGGCCCTTGGCTCCGAGGACCGCCACGCGCAGCTTGCTCATGATCTTCCTGTTCCTTGCCTACGAAGGCCGAGACCCACGAAGGGTCGGGGCGAAGGGTTACGCGACGGCTTCGTGGAGGCGTGCCGCCTGCTTGTCCTTGAGCGGCCCTATCACCGACAGGGACGGGCGCTGTCCCAGGATCTCGCGGGCCACCTCGCGCACCTCGTCCGGGGTCACCTCGGAGATGCGGGCCAGCATGTCGTCGACCGACATGTGCTCGCCCCAGCACAGCTCGCTCTTGCCGATACGGTTCATCAGCGCGCCGGTGTCCTCCAGGCCGAGGACCGTGGAGCCCTTCAGCTGGCCAACGGCGCGGCGGAGCTCGTCGTCCGTGAGGCCGGCCTGCGCGACGTGGTCCAGCTCGTCGCGGCAGATCTTCAGGACGTCGTGCACCTGGCTGGGGCGGCAGCCCGCGTACACGCCGAAGAGGCCGCAGTCGGCGAACGACGAGGTGTACGAGTACACGCTGTAGGCGAGTCCGCGCTTCTCCCGGACCTCCTGGAAGAGGCGCGAGGACATGCCGCCGCCGAGTGCCGTGTTGAGCACGCCCATGGCCCAGCGGCGATCGTCGGTGCGGGCCAGGCCCGGCATGCCGAGGATGACGTGGGCCTGCTCGGTCTTGCGGCCGAGGAGTTCCATCCGGCCGGCGGTGCGCAGGGTCTTGCGGCCGGTGCGCGGGCCGATCGGCGTGGACGTGCCGGTGAGGGCGCCCGCCTTCTCGAAGGCGGCGCGGACCTGGCGGACGACCTTGTCGTGGTCGACGTTGCCGGCCGCGGCCACGACCAGGTGGGTCGGGTCGTAGTGCTTGCGGTAGAAGCGGGCGATCTGGCCGCGGCTCAGCGCGTTGACCGTGTCGGGCGTGCCGAGGACCGGGCGGCCGAGCGGTGTGTCGCCGAGCATGGTGTGCGCGAACAGGTCGTGCACGACGTCGCCCGCGTCGTCCTCGGTCATGGCGATCTCTTCGAGGATGACGCCGCGCTCCGCGTCGACGTCCTCCTCCTCGATGAGGGAGCCGGTCAGCATGTCGCAGACGACGTCGATGGCGAGCGGCAGATCGGTGTCGAGCACGCGTGCGTAGTAGCACGTGTACTCCTTCGCCGTGAACGCGTTCATCTCGCCGCCGACCGCGTCGATCGCGGCGGAGATGTCGAGGGCGCTGCGCTTCTTGGTGCCCTTGAAGAGGAGGTGCTCCAGGTAGTGCGTCGCGCCGTTCAGCGTCGGTGTCTCGTCGCGTGAGCCGACGTGGGCCCAGATGCCGAAGGTCGCCGAGCGGACGGAGGGCAGGGTCTCGGTGACGATGCGCAGGCCGCCCGGGAGGGTGGTCCTGCGGACGGTGCCGACACCGCTGTCGCCCTTGATCAGGGTTTGGGTACGGGCGACGGCCCGCCCCTCCGAGGAGGTGCGGGCCGTCGTCGTGGTGCTACGGGACGTCACTTGTCGGCGTCGTCCTTCTTGTCCTCGGAGCCTTCCTCGCCCTCGATCACGGGGATCAGGGAGAGCTTGCCGCGGGAGTCGATCTCGGCGATCTCGACCTGGACCTTCTGGCCCACGCCGACGACGTCCTCGACGTTCTCCACGCGCTTGCCGCCGGCGAGCTTGCGGATCTGCGAGATGTGCAGCAGACCGTCCTTGCCCGGCATGAGCGAGACGAACGCACCGAAGGTCGTCGTCTTCACGACGGTGCCCAGGTAGCGCTCGCCGACCTCCGGCATGGTCGGGTTGGCGATGCCGTTGATCGTGGCGCGGGCGGCCTCGGCCTGCGAGCCCTGGGCGGCACCGATGTAGATGGTGCCGTCGTCCTCGATCGTGATGTCGGCGCCGGTGTCCTCCTGGATCTGGTTGATCATCTTGCCCTTCGGGCCGATGACCTCACCGATCTTGTCCACGGGGATCTTGACCGTGATGATCCGCGGGGCGTTCGGGGACATCTCGTCCGGGACGTCGATCGCTTCCATCATCACGTCGAGGATGTGGAGGCGGGCGTCACGGGCCTGCTTGAGGGCGGCGGCCAGGACGGAGGCCGGGATGCCGTCGAGCTTCGTGTCCAGCTGGAGGGCGGTCACGAACTCCTTGGTACCGGCGACCTTGAAGTCCATGTCACCGAAGGCGTCCTCGGCACCGAGGATGTCGGTGAGGGCGACGTAGTGCGTCTCGCCCTTGATCTCCTGCGAGATCAGGCCCATGGCGATACCGGCGACGGGGGCCTTCAGCGGCACACCGGCGTTCAGCAGCGACATGGTCGAGGCGCAGACCGAGCCCATCGACGTCGAGCCGTTGGAGCCCAGCGCCTCGGAGACCTGGCGGATCGCGTAGGGGAACTCCTCGCGCGTCGGCAGGACCGGCACGATCGCGCGCTCGGCGAGCGCGCCGTGGCCGATCTCGCGGCGCTTCGGGGAGCCGACGCGGCCCGTCTCACCGACGGAGTACGGCGGGAAGTTGTAGTTGTGCATGTAGCGCTTGCGGGTCACCGGGGAGAGGGTGTCCAGCTGCTGCTCCATGCGCAGCATGTTCAGCGTGGTGACGCCCAGGATCTGGGTCTCGCCACGCTCGAACAGGGCGGAGCCGTGCACGCGCGGGATGGCCTCGACCTCGGCGGCCAGGGTGCGGATGTCGGTGACACCGCGGCCGTCGATGCGCTTCTTCTCCTTGATGACGCGCTCACGGACCAGGGACTTGGTCAGCGAACGGTACGCGGCGGAGATCTCCTTCTCGCGGCCCTCGAACTCCGGGAGGAGCTTCTCGGCGGCCAGACCCTTGACGCGGTCCAGCTCGGCCTCGCGGTCCTGCTTGCCCGGGATGGTGAGGGCGGCGGACAGCTCGGTCTTGACCGCACCGGTCAGCGCCTCGAGCACGTCGTCCTGGTAGTCCAGGAAGATCGGGAACTCGGCGGTCGGCTTGGCGGCCTTAGCGGCGAGGTCGGCCTGGGCCTTGCACAGCACCTTGATGAAGGGCTTCGCGGCGTCCAGACCGGCGGCGACGACCTCCTCGGTCGGCGCCTCGGCGCCGCCCTTGACCAGCTGGATGGTCTTCTCGGTGGCCTCGGCCTCGACCATCATGATCGCGACGTCGCCGTCCTCGAGGGCGCGACCGGCGACGACCATGTCGAAGACGGCGTCCTCGAGCTCGGTGTGCGTCGGGAACGCGACCCACTGGCCGTTGATCAGCGCGACGCGGACGCCGCCGACCGGGCCGGAGAAGGGCAGACCGGCCAGCTGCGTCGACGCGGACGCGGCGTTGATCGCCACGACGTCGTACAGGTGGTCGGGGTTGAGCGCCATGATCGTGGCGACGACCTGGATCTCGTTGCGCAGGCCCTTCTTGAAGGACGGGCGCAGCGGGCGGTCGATCAGGCGACAGGTGAGGATGGCGTCCTCGGAGGGGCGGCCCTCGCGGCGGAAGAAGCTGCCGGGGATCTTGCCGGCGGCGTACATCCGCTCCTCGACGTCCACCGTGAGGGGGAAGAAGTCGAGGTTTTCCTTGGGGTTCTTCGAGGCCGAGGTGGCCGAGAGCACCATGGTGTCGTCGTCGAGGTAGGCGACGGCGGAGCCGGCGGCCTGGCGGGCCAGGCGGCCCGTCTCGAAGCGGATGGTGCGGGTGCCGAAGGAGCCGTTGTCAATGACGGCCTCGGCGTAGTGGGTCTCGTTCTCCACTAGCGTTTTCTCCGTTACTTTCGTCTGTTTCGTCTTTTGTCCGCAGCTGCCCGTGTGGCAGTCGGACGGAACGGAGAAGCGCGCCTTGTATGCGGGCCGGTCTTCGATCGAAGCACCCGGGGATCCTCTTACGTCTCCGGGGGCCACTACCGAGGACCGGCGGCGGCGACGGTGCGCTTCTCCTCGTCATCTTCGTGGTGGTACGCCACCAGACTACAAAGTCTGTGTGCCAGTGCGCACGTACAGCAAAGGGAGCGGCCCCCTCAAGCGGGAACCGCTCCCCTTCGCAGCGTCTTAGCGGGCGCCGGCCGCACCGCGGCGGATGCCGAGGCGCTCGACCAGGACACGGAAGCGCGCGATGTCCTTCTTGGCCAGGTACTGCAGGAGGCGGCGACGCTGGCCGACCAGGATCAGCAGACCACGACGGGAGTGGTGGTCGTGCTTGTGGGTCTTGAGGTGCTCGGTCAGGTCCGAGATGCGGCGGGAGAGCATGGCGACCTGGACCTCGGGAGAGCCGGTGTCGCCCTCCTTCTGGCCGAACTCGTCGATGATCTGCTTCTTCGTAGCGGTGTCGAGTGCCACGCTTACTCCTCGTAGATTCTTGAGCGCCCCGAGTGCCCCTGGTCTACATCTCAGGGGAGCTTCCGAAACTCGGGAGGCGGGGCTCGCTGGGCGCTGTCCCCAGCTGCTGCCGGGGGCGCGTACACAGACGGCCGTGAGTCAGGATAACAGTCGCTCGACTGCTGCCCTGACCACGGCCGCCGGGGTGCGGGTGACTGCGCGGGTCAGCTGACCATGCTGCGCACCTGCGAGTACAGGCCGAGCACCGCCAGGCACAGCGGGACCAGGGTCAGCAGGACGAAGCCGTCGAAGAGGTCGAGGATACGGCCCCAGAACGGGGAGACGCCCTTGCGCGGCACGGTCAGGCCGACCCCGACGAGCAGCGCCGCCCCGCCGCCGATCGCGGCGGTGAACCAGAGGGTGTGGACGTTGAGCGGGCCGCTGTCCCCCTGCACGAGGCTGATCAGCAGGGACTGCGGGATGTGCAGGGACATGCCGAGGATCAGCAGGCCGAGGATGAGCAGACCGCCCACGACCAGGGACGCGACCTGCGCGGTGTAGTCGAAGAGGCGGGCGCGCAGCATCACGGCGATGCCGCAGGCGAGGGCGAGCAGCTGCGACCAGACCTGGTCGGAGAAGCCGAGCACGACGCCGGCCGTGGCGACGGTGACGGTGGCGCAGCCGATGACGAGGCCGAGCAGCAGTTCGTGGCCGCGGCGGACCTGGGCGCCGATGCGGCCGAAGTCGACGTGCTCCTCCTCGTCGCGGCCGTAGTCGCGGCCCTGGGCGATCTGGTCGGGCGAGCGGTAGCCGATGGGGAGCCGGGCGGAGCGGGCGGACAGGCCGGGCAGCCAGGCCACCGCGATGATCGCGACGACCGCGGCGACGGCGGCCACCTCGCGCGGCTTGGCCTCGGTGACCAGGGCGCCGAAGGTGGCGAGGGCGCCGACGGCCGAGCACAGGGCCGCGGCGACGAACACGGCGTCGCCGTGCGGGAGCAGCACCACGAGCAGCGCGGAGGCGGCGAGCACGACGACGCAGCCGGACAGCAGCTGGAGCCGGCCGGGCCCCTCGGCGCCCTCGGCCGCGAAGATCCCCGAGCCGGCGAGGAGCAGGTGCGGCAGGGCGGCCAGGCCCAGCGCGGTGGACGCGGCGCGGTCGTCGTACACCCGGGCGCGGACCACGGAGAGGGCCACCAGCAGGGCGCCGACGACACCGCCGATGATCCCGGGCAGACCGTGCATGTCGCGGTCCATCGGGTTCGAGAACCACAGGGCGAACGCCATCATCGTCAGCAGCAGCACGCCGGCGGCGAGGCCGACGACGCTCATCAGCTCGTCGCTCCAGCGGCGCCGGTCCCGGCGGACGGCGGAGGCGACGGCGTCGGAGACGTCGTCGAACACGGCGGCGGGCAGCGACTCGCCGAACGGACGCAGCAGCAGCACGTCGCCGTCGAGCACCCGCTGGTCGGCGAGCGAGCGGCCGGCGTCCAGGACGGTGCCGTCCCGGCGGACCAGGTGGTATCCGGTGGGGTCGCCCTCGGCCTGGGTCTGTCCGGAGAGCTGGAGGATCTCGGGATAGATGTCGGCCAGGGCCGTGTCCTCGGGCAGGGCGACGTCGATTCGTGCGTCCGGTGCGGCGACGGTGACGCGGCAGAAGCCGGTCCCGCCCCCGGCAAGAGCGGTGGTGCTCACCTCGCGGTTCCCCCTTGTAAAGAAATTGGTGTGGCGTCGCGGTAGAGAAGTGGAGAATTGGTGTGGCGTCGCGGTTATTCGGTGCAGACGGCGTTCGTACGGCGCTTGTCCGGCGTTCGGATGACGTCACGTGCGGGGCGACAGCGTACCGTCCAGGTCTCATCTCACCCCATGGGCCCCGTTAGTTGACCGCAGTCAGTAGGATCATCCGGCACGCCGGAGCGTTCGCTCTCCGGTCTGGGGGTACCGCCGGTAACGGGGGCGGTCCGACATATACCGATGCGCACGACATCTGTGCGCACGGAACCGATATTGCCGACGAATGCCGATGAATAAGGACTGGTGCCTCGGTGAGCGTGGTCATCGTCAAGCGCCCGCCTCGGGTATTGCCGCCCGACGTACCGACGGGTGAGGTGCAGCTGGAGCCGCCGCCCGAACTGGCCCGGCCCGAAGACCAGAACCTGATGATGAGTCTGTTGCCCATGCTGGGCATGGGCACGTCGTCGGCGTTCTTCTTCACGTCGGGGCAGTCGATCATGAAGATCATGGGTGGCGTCATGATCGTCTCCACCCTCGCCATGGCGCTGGCGCAGCTGATCAAGGCGCGGCAGGGCGGCGGCGCCGAGATGGCCCAGGAGCGCCAGGACTACCTGAAGTACCTGGCGCAGGTCCGGCGTGAGGTGCGGACCACCGCGCGCAGGCAGCGCGACGGACAGTTCTTCCTGCACCCGAACCCGGAACAGCTGTGGGCCCTGGTCGCCGAGGGCCGGCGCGTGTGGGAACGCCGCGCGAGCGACGGGGACTTCACCCAGGTGCGGCTCGGGCTCGGCCCGCAGCAGCTCTCCACCCCGCTGATGGCGCCGGAGACGGCGCCGCTCGACGAGCTGGAGCCGCTCACCGCGCACGCGATGAAGTCGTTCCTCGACACGCACGGCACCCTGGACGCGCTGCCGCTCGCCGTGTCGCTGCGGTCCTTCTACCACGTGAGCATCTCCGGCGATCCGGACACCACCTATGGTGCGGCGCGGGCGCTGGTCGCCCAGCTGTGCACCCTGCACTCCCCCGAGGACCTGCGGGTCGCGGTGGTGGCCTCGCCCGGCGCCATGGCCGAGTGGGAGTGGGCGAAGTGGCTGCCGCACGTCCAGGACACCAGCGTGGACGGCGCGGGCTCGCGGCGCATGATCGTGGGCGACCTCGGTGACGTCGAGGACATGCTCTCCGACGACCTCGAAGGGCGCGGCCGCTTCAACCCGAACGGGGCGCCGGTCGCCGACGCCCCGCACCTCGTCGTCGTCATGGACGGCGGCGACATCCCCGACGACTCGCTCATCGCGGGCGCCGAGGGCCTCCAGGGCGTGACCATCATCGAGGTCGTCCCCGGCATCGTCGAGGAGCTGCGCGGCTCGCTGTCCGTGCAGGTGCACCCGGGCAGCCTGCTCCTGGAGTCGCAGGGCGGCACCCAGTACACCGGTACCTGCGACACCCTGTCGGCCACCGAGGCCGAGGCCCTCGCGCGCCAGCTCGCGCCGCTGCGGGCCGGCTCGGCGGACGGCGACGAACCGCTGCTGGCCAACCTGGACTTCACCGAGCTGATGGGCATCGGCGACGCCGGTTCGGTGGACGTCTCGCGCACCTGGCGCCCGCGCACCCTGCACGAGCGGCTGCGCGTACCGCTGGGCGTGGACCGCGACGGCCAGCCGGTGATGCTCGACATCAAGGAGGCCTCGCAGGAGGGCATGGGCCCGCACGGCCTGTGTGTCGGTGCGACCGGTTCCGGCAAGTCCGAGGTGCTGCGCACCCTGGTGCTCGCGCTGACGGTGACGCACTCGTCGGAGACGCTGAACTTCATCCTCGCCGACTTCAAGGGCGGCGCGACCTTCGCCGGCATGTCCGAACTGCCGCACGTCGCCGCCGTGATCACCAACCTGGCCGACGACCTCACCCTGATCGACCGCATGCGCGACTCGATCACCGGTGAGCTCCAGCGCCGCCAGGAGCTGCTCCGCTCGGCGGGCAACTATGCCAACATCACCGACTACGAGAAGGCGCGCGCGGCCGGCGCCCCGCTGGACCCGCTGCCGTCGCTCGTGATGGTGCTCGACGAGTTCTCCGAACTGCTCACCGCGCGTCCCGACTTCATCGAGATGTTCATCCAGATCGGCCGCATCGGCCGATCCATGGGTGTGCACATGCTGCTCGCCTCGCAGCGTCTTGAAGAAGGCAAGCTGCGCGGTCTGGACACGTTCCTGTCGTACCGGATCGGTCTGCGCACCTTCTCCGCCGCCGAGTCCCGTACGGCGATCGGTGTCCCGGACGCGTACCACCTGCCGAACGTCCCGGGTTCGGGCATCCTCAAGTACGACACCGAGACGATGATCCAGTTCAAGGCCGCGTACGTCGGTGGCGTCTACCGGCCCGGCGGCACGGGGCCGGGCGGGTCGCGCACGCACCGCCAGCCGGTGCTCTTCACCGCGGCGCCCGTCGAGCAGCAGATCATCCAGGAGCCGGAGCCCGAAGAGGTGCCGGACCAGGTGGACGACGCGCTCGCGGACACCGTCCTCGACGTCATCGTGGCGCGCCTCGTCGGACAGGGCCCGCCGCCGCACCAGGTGTGGCTGCCGCCGCTGGAGGAGTCCCCCTCGGTGGACGCCCTGCTGCCGCCGCTGTCGGCGACGGCCGAGCGCGGTCTGCACGCCGCCGAGTACTCGGCGCAGAGCAAGCTGATCGTGCCGATGGCGCTGGTGGACAAGCCGTTCGAGCAGCGGCGTGACATCCAGTACCTGGACTTCTCCGGTTCCTCCGGTCACGCCCTCGTGGTCGGCGGTCCGCAGTCCGGCAAGTCGACGCTGATCCGTACCGTGATGTCGGCGTTCGCGCTCACCCACACCGCGGCCGAGGTGCAGTTCTACTGCCTCGACTTCGGCGGTGGCGGCATGCTCTCGATGGAGGGCCTGCCGCACGTCGGCGGCGCCGCCTCCCGGCTCGACGCGGAGAAGATCCGCCGTACGGTCGCCGAGGTGCGCGGGATCCTCAACGAGCGCGAGGAGTTCTTCCGCGCCAACAACGTCGACTCGATGGGTACGTACCGGGCGCGGCGCGCCGCGGGCCAGTACCCGGACCAGCGGTGGGGCGACGTCTTCCTGGTCATCGACGGCTGGGCCGCCTTCAAGACCGACTACGAGCAGCTGGACCCGGTCATCCTGGACCTGGCCGCCCGTGGTCTCGGCTTCGGTATCCACCTGTTCATCGGCGCCGCCCGGTACAGCGAGGTGCGGCCCGCGCTCCGCGACCAGCTCCTGAACCGTGTGGAGCTGAAGCTCGGTGACCCGATGGAGTCTGAGTTCGACCGCAAGAAGATGGAGGCCGTGCCGCTGGGCATGCCCGGCCGCGGTCTGACCCCGGACAAGCTGACCTCGCTCGCCGGTCTGCCCCGGATCGACGCCTCGTCGGATGCGACGACGCTCGGTCAGGGCATCGAGCACATGGTGTCGACGATCGCCGAGCACTGGCAGGGCCCGGCCGCTCCGCCGGTGCGGATGCTGCCGACGAAGCTGCACATCAGCGAGATCCCCAAGGGCAGCGACTTCCCCGAGCGGGGTGTCGCGATCGGTGTCGACGAGACGACGCTGTCGCCGGCGTTCATCGACTTCGAGAACGACCCGCTGATGGTGGTCTACGGCGAGTCCGAGTCCGGCAAGTCGGCGTTCCTGCGCATGGTCGCCAAGCAGATCTCGGAACGGTACGCGACCGACAAGGCGCTTCTCGTCGTCGGCGACTACCGGCGTGCGCACCTGAGCGAGATGCCCGAATCGCATCTCTATAAGTACTGCGCGTCGGGCCCGCAGCTCCAGGAGGTCGTCACCGGCCTCGCAGGTTCCATGGGCCGCCGCATGCCGGGTCCGGACGTCACTCCGGAGCAGCTGCGCAACCGGTCCTGGTACGACCTCCCGGACGCGTTCGTCATCGTCGACGACTACGACCTGGTGGCCACCAGCTCGGGCAACCCGCTCCAGTCCCTGCTCGAGTACCTGCCTTTCGCCCGTGACCTCGGCCTGCGCGTCATCGTGGCGCGGTCGTCGTCGGGTGCCGCGCGGCAGTCCTTCGAGCCGGTCATGCAGCGCATGAAGGAGCTCGGCGCGACGGGCCTGGTGCTCTCCGGCGACCCGGCGGAGGGCCAGATCTTCGGCCCGCTCAAGCCGCAGCGGCTGCCGCAGGGCCGTGGCATGTTCATCACCCGCAAGGGCGGTGCGCAGCTGGTGCAGACGGCCTGGCTGCCGACGCACAACTGACGGGCACGTTGTTCTGTCCATGAGTACGGTACGGCGCCGGAGGCACTCGCCTCCGGCGCCGTCCGCACAAACAGCCTGAAGGAGAAGGAACTTGACCACCGCACCCCGCACCACCGACGAGGCGCTCGCGATCGCGCGGGCCACGTTCCAGCCCCTGTGCGCGGACGGCACCCCGGCCACGCTCAACGTCCAGGAGTTCGACCTGGGCTTCCTGATCTACGCGACGTTCCCGCCGACCGAGCCGCCGAGCTACGGCGGCAGCCACCTGGTGATCTCGAAGGCGGACGGGTCGACGATGTACGTGCCCAACTTCCCGCCGGACTCGGCGATCGATCTGTACCGGCGGCAGGTCGGCCAGGCGTAGGACGCGGGTGCGTCCAGCCGGCGGTGTGCCCACTAGGCTGCGGCTGTACGTGATCACGGGCCCTCGGCGGGCCTGGGCAGGTGTTCAGGGGGAGCCATGATTCAGCCCGGCGGACCGATGGGCGCGGGGCCTCAGGCGGGGTTCGCGCCGCAGGCCGGGTTCGCGCCGCAATCGGGATACGCCCCGCATCCCTTCATCGGCGGCCGCGGCGCGGCTCTGCGGGCGCTCGCCGCCTGGCGGGCCGTCGCGCCCGGCGCACCGCGTGTCACGCTGCTCACCGGCTCGCCCGGGTGCGGGAGTTCACGGCTGCTCACCGGGTTCCTGATGCTCTGCGCGCCCGACTATCGCGCGCGCATCGACCTCAACGCCCTCGACCCGTGGACCGTACCGCCGGAGCTGCCCGAGCCCGCGGTGGCGAGCGCCGCCGGGCTCACTCCCGCCCAGCTGTTGTGGGTGTTCGCCGACCACTTCGGCTTCGATGCCAGGCGCGATGCCGAGGTGTACGAGGCTCTGGGCGCCGCCGAGCGGGTCGTCGTCGTATCCGATGTGGACCGGGCCGGCCCGGTGCGGGCCGGGCGCGGGCCGCTGTCGACGGCGCGCGAGCTGCTGGTGCCGCTGGCCTCGGTTCCTTCGGTCCGGCTGCTGGCCGAGGTGCCGCGCGAGGTGGCTGCCGAGATCGCCGCCGCGCTACCGCCGGGTACGGCCGCGGTCGTCGATCTGGACGCGCCCGAGTACGCGGATCCGGCGGGGCTCGTGCTGCAGGCCGGGGCCTCCCTCGATCCCGCGGGCGGTGCACCACAGCTGCCGTACGCCGCGGATCCGGCGAGCCGCCACGCCCTCGCCCAGGCGCTCGCGGCGGGCGCGGCCGGGGCCGTGGGCGGCAGCCGCCTCACTCTCCAACTCAGCGTCGCCGGGCTGCTGTCGGCGCCGCATCCGCCGCTGGACACGCGGTACGTTCCCACCGGGCTCGACGCGGCTCTCGATCTGCACGCCTTCCGGCTGGGCGCCGAACCCGCCACCCTGCGCGCGATTCTCACGCCGCTCGCCCTCGCCGAGGGCGACGGGCTGCCCCTGCCGCTGTGGGCACCGCTCGCCTCGGCTCTCGCCGGCCGTGATCTGGCGGCGGACATCGCCCAGGGGATGGCGCTCGTGGGGCCGTTCGTCACCTCGGTGGACGGCGAGGGGGACGCTCAGTCCATCGCGCTCGCCCACCCGGCGCTCGGCGAGGCGATCCGCGCCCAACTGCCCGACGTGCGGGCGGCGCAGCTCGTCCTCGCGATGGAGCTGCTGGAACTGGTCCCCGAGCAGGGCTGGTCGCAGGCCGGACCGTACGTGCGCGACGGCGTCGTCGGTCATGTCCTGGGCGCGGGTCAGCTGCCGCGGCTGCTCAACGACGTATCCCTGATGGCCCATGCGGATCCGGTGGTGCTGCGGGCGGCGGTGGAGGAGTACGCCGCGGCGGAACCTGCCGGGCAACTGCCGCCGCCCGCGCGGACGTATCGGCGGGTCGCCCCGCTCCTCACCCGCTCGCAGGCCGGTCCTGCGGAGCGTGCCGCGGTGCTCGCGGCGGCGTTCGAGGAGGACGGGCTCGCGGAGTGCGCGCGGGCGTTGCGGGCGGAGGCGGGTGTCCCGTCGGGGGCCTCACCGATGCAGGGCGCGCACGTTTCGCAGCCCCGGTCGCCCGAGTCCGGCTCCACCGCACCGGCTCCGGCTCCGGCGACTCCGACGCCCACCCTCGTGGACGGCCTTCAGCAGCCCCGCCCCGCCACCGGACCGGGCAACACCGCCGTGTTCACGTACGTCGACCCGCGCACCGGCCAGGAGGCGTACGTCACGGCCACCTCGGCGCCCGGGCGGCCGCCGGCCGAGTACCAGGGGATGACGCAGCTGGAACAGTCGGGGGTGCCGTTGGGCAACGTCGTCGCGATCCACACCGACCTGTGCCCCGGCTACTTCCCCGGCGGCTACACGGCGAACCTCCTCATGTCCGCCTTCCCCAAGGTCTCCCAGTCCTACGCGCACCCGTACGGCTGGGACCCCGCCTCGCGCACCGAGGGGATCGCCGCGCTGACCTCGTACGCCGAGGAGATGGCGCAGCTCGCCGGCCAGCCGGTTCCGCCGCGGCCGCAGCGCGCTCCGCTCCCCCAGCCGGTAGCGCCCACCCATGTCCTGCCGGACGCGGAGCTCGGCCCGCTGCTCACACAGGTCTTCGGCGAGCAGGTACGCCGTTTCGCTCCGCAGATCCTGGCGGGCGCGGCGCTCCCCGATTCCGCGCGCGCGACGCTGTCCGGCGCCGGGATCCCCGCCGACGTCCCGCTGTTCTTCCTCGCGGACACGGACAGCCCCGACGCCCCGCCCGTCATGGGCGGCATGTTCGCCGACGCCCGTACCCATCTGCTGGGAACCGGAGCCCAGTTGACCCCGGAGGCCGCCGACGCCCTCGCCACGCACACGCGGATCGGCACCGACGGGGTGTACGTGATCACGGTGCAGCGGGACAGCGGCCAGGTCTGGGCGGCGATGCCGCTGGACGGCCGCCTCCAGTACGTGAACTCCTCGGTCGCCGCCTTCGCGTACGCGCTCGCCACGCTTTACGCGACGCGCGGCCACATGGTCGACCTGGACCCGTACGTGGCGGGCCGCATCGTGGCCGACCTTCAGCAGCGGCTGCTGGCGATCGACCCGAACTGCCTGTCGGAGCCCGGGCATTGGTGGTCGCTGGTCATCGAGCAGATGTGGCACGGGTTGTTCTGACGGTTCATTCGAGCAGGAACGCCATGTCGTCGTGGAACACCTGCTGCCAGAACGTCGTGCCCTGCCGTGTGGTGAACGCTTCGGGGTCGAGGGTGCTCAAGAGCCGCCGCAGCCACGCCCTGAACTCGTCGTACTCGTCGGGGTCACGGCTGCTGCCGAAGGCCGCCGCCCAGTCGGTGATCGCCAGGAAGCGCAGGAGGTGTTCCAGGGAGGAATTCACCGGAGTCCGCCGTACGGTCGTCAGCACAGCGACGTCTCCTGTGCGGGTGTCGAGGCACAGCGCGGCCTCAGGACCGCCGTACGGAGAGCGGCCGATCACCAGCTGGGTGTCGCCGTCGTCCGGTGCGCCGTCCACGGCGACTGCGTCGCGTCCGTCGCGTCCGTCGAGCCACGTCCGGTAGGTGGGCAGAGTGCGCAGGGACTCCTCGATGTCGCGGAACCAGTGGCTGCGCCGTGGCAGCCCGATCTCTCGGAGAAGGCGGACCGTCTCGGGGTGCCGGCTCAGGACCGCGAGGCCTGCCGGCGGCGACGGAGGGGTCGTCGCGAAACCGCCCTGGCGCCGCGCGAGCGACTCCAGGTCGGTGCCGGCCAGGGGTCCGGCGGCCGTCCATGCGCGGCGGAAACTCCAGGGGGAGGCTGCGGTCGGGGCGCGTGACGCGGACAGCCGTGGACCGTGTCGACGCCCGCTCCGACCGGCTGCGACGACAGCGAGCCCGCCATGTCCGACGACGCAGAACCTCCCGTCACCGAGTGCCGCGACATCGGCGTAGCCCTGGGTCGCCGACATCATCCATTGCGTCGTGTCCCCGGAGTGCGGGTCGGAGGCGCGCAGCATCACCGGGTCGAACGTGTCAGAGCTGTCCTCGTCCTCGTCGATCCACATGCCCGCCTCGTCCGGGTGGCCGGTCTCGTCAGGGTCGGGCCACTTCCCCGCCTCCTCGGGCTCGTCACGGAAACGCTCGCCCGCCGGCCGCCCGAGATCGGCCGACCACCACTGGAAGGAGCCTTCCGCCACGTCCTGTACGCAGATCTCGGGCCCCTCCGTACCCGTGCGGACCGCGACGAGTTCGAGTGGTCCCGGCCACTGCGGATCGATCAGGTCGGTGTCGACGGTCCCGAGCGGGCGCATGCTCGACCACAGGGTGCGCCAGGGGAGGACGAGCCCGCAGGTGTCGGCCCATGCCGCCAGCTCCTCGTCCCGGCACAGCGCCGCGCACCACTGCAGCCGGGCCGCGCGTTCGGCGGCGTCGCGGGCGGGGAGTGTCCGGTAGGCCCGCAGTTCCTCCTGGATTGCCGCGCGTCGGCGCCGTACCTGCTCGCCGTCGGCCGGTTCGGCCCACCGCAACGCCTCAGCAACGGTGTCCCGATCGGTCACCAGGGCGCGGGCGGGTGAGGACAGCCATCGGTCGAGCGCTCCGCCGCGCACCGCATGGCTCACGCCGAAACGCCGGGCGTAGGCCTCGCGCGGCGTCACTACCGCCGGACCGGCCACCGCCGCGACGTCACTCAACGGCAGTGCCTCCTCCATGACTTCGGCCAGCGTGCGGTGCAGGCTCGGGCGGTCGTACGGCGGCAACAGCCGCTCCAGGCCAGGGTCGCGCAGACGCCACCACCAGGAAGGCGGCGTCCCGTGGGGATGCCTGCCGTCGCTCTCGCCACGGGTCCGCTCGATGAAGGGAGCCAAAGCGGCGGCCACCGCATGCATCTGCTGCGCGGTCATGGATCGGCCCAGCAGCCGGGTGGCCGCCTCCGTCCACAAGTTCTCGGGGAGCCCGTACGTTCCTTCGGCGGCGGTCAGCGGCGCGAGAAGCGTGCTCAGACGGTCGCCGTTCTCCCCCGCTCCGTCGAGGAAGAAGTCCCATGCCTCCTCCGGCCGTTCGGGGAGGGAACGGCCGGAGTCCCGTCGCCAGGGTTCCGGACGCGTCCGCAGGATTCGGGCGAGCGTCCCGGCGAACCGGAAGTCGGGCCAGGTGCGTACGGCGATGTCGGTCGCCAGGGCGAGGGCTTCGCGGGCCTGCGGTGCCTCGCTCGCGTAGTGCCCGCCCGGTGCGGTCAGTACGTCGTGCACCCAGGACCGGAACTCGTCTCGTGGCGACGCGTATTCGGGGGCATTCAGGTCCAGTACGCACTCGGCTCCCAGGCCGGCCGCTCGGATCGCGCGCTCGGCCTCGTCGCGCGGAAGATCCGCCAGCACCCGGACTGCCGGGGCTCCCGGTGGTCCACCGTCCGAGCGCCATCCTGTCGCCATCTTCAGGAGCGGCACCAGTAGCTCGTCGACAACGGGACGGGAGGCGCCCGGCAGACGCGTGCCGCCCGATGCGGCAGCGCCCAGCACGGCGACGACGAGCGGCCGTCCCAGTCGCTTCGCGGCACGCTTCAGCGCCAGGAGAGCGCTGGCGCGTCGTGGGGGTGTCGTGGTGGCCGGTGGCGTGGTGGCCGGTGACGCGCCCGACGCAGTCAGCGCGTCGGCCTGCTCGGTGATGCGCCAGTCAACTTCCGCCAAACCCAGACCTGTTGCCTCGACGGCGACGTCGAAGGCTCCATCGGGTGGCCTCTGGACACCGTCGGAAGCGTCGGGAAAGACATGCGCACGCTCGTCCGGTGCCGGTGCCGGTGCCGGTGCCGGTGCCGCGACCCAATGTGCCAGCCACGAGGCACCGCTTCCGGCAGCCCCGGTCACCAGCCGGGCAGGCACGCCCGACCCGGAAGTGCTCCACCCCGCCAGATCCGCGCAGGCCGCCTGGAGCGGGGGCTGCTGCTGGAGCTCCTCCGGCAGCCCGGCCTTCCTGGGCGTACCGGAGAGGGCGGGTGTCTCGTCTGCCATGTCTACGCGTCCTTGTCTCCCGATGAGCTGCTGAGCTTCGCCAAGGTGGTACAGGCCCACTCGGAGCGACGAGGAGCAGCCTCACCCGTCCGGCCCGTCACAGGTAATCGAACCCCTCGGGCGCCAGCTGGTGCTGCCAGTTGATGGTCGCGGCGGCTTCCGGGTCGATGCCCGCGAACCAGGCACCCAGCTCTCTGAGCAGGTCCTCGGCATCGGCGGACGAGGCGTGGTCGTAGGCGCGCATGCGCCGCCACTGCAGGGTCACCATCATCGTGAACGTCTCCAGGCCGGATCCCGCGAGAACGTCGGCGGGAGAGATCCCTGAGTCCATGGAGCGGTTCGTGGGCCGGCGCAGGACCTGGCCCGTGGAACCGTCCAGGAGCAGTGCTCCGCCCATCCACTCGCCGATCCGGTACAGCGGGCCGTCGCCCAGAGGCACGCACCCGCGGCGAACTTCGTCCCACGCCTGTTCCCGCAAGCCGGACGCGGTCAGATCGAGAGTCGCTGTCGACAGCAGGTCCTCGACATGAGGGAAACCGGTGCGGGAGAGGAAGTCACGGGTCGGCCCATGCGTAAGCCCTGATGGCAGGTCTCTGTCCGGGATCACGTGCACACGATCGGCACCGAACACCTCGGCCAGGCGCTCCCGGGAGACCCGGCACTCGTCGGCGTCGTACGGCCGCGGCAGGATGTCGCCCAGGGGAGCGAGTTTGGGGAGGTACGGCGGTGTCGAATGCCGGGCGGCCCACTGCGCGTCCACTTCCATCGCGTACAGGCCACGTTCCGTTCCGACGATGACGAGGTCGCCGACCGGAACCACGGTCTCGCCGCATTCTTCATAGTGCGCAGGGAGGCTGCAGGTGACTTGGGGGTCCGCGGCAAGAGTGAGTCGCAGTTCGCCTGCGGCGGGTTCGACCTTCCACTTCGCGGGACCGAAGGCCGCTCCGCAGACAGCAGGTCCGGAGAACCCTGACGCGTCCGTCACCAACTTCCCTGTTTCCGGGTGCCACTTCTGGATCTCGAAGAGATCGTTCTCGGTGACCAGGTATCCGCCCCCGTCCCCACCCTCGTTCCCGTCCCTGGCCTCGTATCGCACGCCGAGGAGTCCGGAGGTGTAGGTCGGCGGAGGGTTGGGGTCCCCGAATGCACGGCAGTTGGCCCACACGGTGTGCCATGGGAGTGGGCCGGCCGCGGCGGCGATCGCCTGCGCCGCGTCGAAGTCACCTCGGCATACGGCCAGATGGTGGAGCCAGGAGGCACACTCGCTCGAAGATGTCGACGGAAGGATCACCTCCGCACGCTGGAGGTGATGAAGGTCCGCGGCCACGGTTCCCGCGGGTATGCCATCAGGGAAGGCGACGGGAAGGGCTTCGAGGACGGCTCGAGGGTCACACTGGAACAACAGCGTCAGGTCGTCGAGCAATTCGGAAAGCAAGCCTGCTGCCGCGCTGTGCGCAGGCAGCGCGGCAGCTCTGTACTCGGCAATTGCACCGCCTTCGTCCAAGTCGGCCAAGCGCTGCGCCACCCGTCGATGGAACGCGACCGCCGTTGGTTCGTCGATCTGAGCGCGGAGCAGGCGGGCAGTGGAGGCATGCCGAAAGCGCACCGAGGAACCGTCGACACTTACGTGTTCAGCGACGTCACCGGAGAACGACAGCTCTCTCAGGCGTACGGCATCGATATCGGTTCCCACCCATCCACACAGCGCCTCCCATACTTCGCGATCGAGACGGCGACGCTGGGCCAGGGCCAGTACTTCGAGGACGGCGCGAGGGAGACCGGCCAACTCAGCAAGGGATGCGACGAGCGCGGAGGTAGAACTGGACTCGTCCAGCAGGGCGAGGGGCGGGCGCCCGGTGAAGGACGGAACGAGCGAGCTGTCCGCCTCGACCAGGATCCGGAGACCGGTGTGATCATGAAGCTCGATGAAATGGCTCACGAGTGACTGCCACATACGCTCCGGTTCCCGTGAGCCGGTGACGGATCCGGACCACTGCGCATTGGCGATGACGAGGACACGCTCTGTCCGGCGGTCCCTCAAGTCACATGTGAGGTCGAAGATTCCACGCCGTGGGCCGACCGGGATTCCTGCCTCACGCAGGAAGGCGTCGAACACCTCCTCGGCACCACGGCCCTCGGCGTCCACGAGGACACTGTGATCGGCATGCCTGGCGGAAAACTCTCGCAGGATCTGCGTCTTGCCCGAGGACGGCGGACCGTCCAACACCAGTGCCCCGGTCGCGCCCTCGCGACTCAACCACGTTTCAAGCTCCTGCAGTACCTTCTCCGAGGGCTGCCCGAGAAGGGCGAGCGTCTCGTCGGCCACGGCTACGCGTCCTCGTCTTCCGGAGTGCCGCCGAGCTCTGTCAACGCGGTGCGGGCCGGCTCCGCGTGCTGTACCGGACAGTCCCACAGCTCACGGACCGACAGCTCGGCCGGGATCGGATTCTCGGGAAGGCCACCGGGCGCGTACAGATGCATGACCGCTCGCTCCTGATCGTTCCAGTCGCCGACGAGGGCGGACCAAGGGTGGTCCGGGTGCGCGCGCGTGGCGTCCACGTCGATGGCGGCCAGGGCGGCGCGGGCGTATCGCGCATAGGCGGGCGGAAGGCTTTCGTCGGTCCGGTCGATGCCCATCCACAGGCAGAGGAGGAGGCCGGTCCGCTCCTCGTCCCGCAGGTCTCCCGAGAGCAGGCGCTGCGCGGACCACAGGGCGACGGGTGAGGCATCCTCCTCCCACTCGTAGCTGAGCATCTCCGGGTCGAGCGTGGGCCGACCCGAATCAATCCGGGCGACCTGAGCGCCGGTAGTGACGGAGAAAGACGTCCATGGCCTGCTCTGGAGGGAAGTTGGGGACAGGGAAGATCTCACCGCTGTCCTTCGCCACGACGAAACAGGTACCTCCTGGGGTGGCCGGGCGGGGAATGCCGTCGGCGGGAGGGGCGGGCGGCACGGAGGCGTAGACCAGATATCCGGCGGGGAATTCACGTACCCGCAGAGGCACGGGAGTGCCGTCGGGGAGCGACGGCCGGCCGTATGCACGACGGATCGCGTCCATTGCCTCATCGGGATGCGTGGGTATCGATGACGGGTCCGGGGCGCCGGGGGTGCTCATGGGATTTCTCCATCAGGAAGGACTGCCTCTGCGGGGCACTGGTTGAAATGCGTTGTTACAGAAGTCCGTTCCACATCTGCTCGACGATGACCGACCACCATCGGTTCGCTCCGGTCAGGCAGGCCTCGTCAACGGCAGCGAGCGCTACCTGGAACTCCGCGGTGTCGACGGCCGCCTGGCGGGGTCCCAGGGTGCGTCGGGCCGGCCAGCGCCGGGCCAGAAGCGTCAGACACTCCGCGAAGCGGAGTACGTCCGAGTTCACGAAGGAGGCCCATCCGGAGGTCAGCTCCACCGCCCATACCCGACCCGTGTTCCGCTCCACGCAGATCTCACGACCGAAGTCGCCTCCGATCCTGAGATACCCGTGCTGCGCGTGACTTTCCCGGACCTCGGCACGGAGCTCGACAGCGGTGATCTCCGCGAATCGGCCGAGGTCGCACAACTGGGTGTTCGGATCGGTATCCGCTCGGAAGAAGGGAGGAAAGCTGGTCGGCAGACCGGCGGTGTACAACGCCCTCCACGGAGCGGTGGGAGTTTCCGAGTCGTCCGAGGCAGGCGCACGGTACGGAGTAATGCCGTCGACGCCGAACGCCTTGGTCAGCGAGGACCTGACTTCAGCAGGAGGGGGATCGGGGAGCTGGGGCACCGTGCCCGGCGCGGGGAGTGGCAGACGCGTGGTCGACGGGGGCGGTGTCTTCCCTTCCCTGGCCGCCACTTCTCGTACGTGTTTCTCCAGCGCGGTGACACCGCGCATGCGTGAGGCCGCATCGCCCCCGTACTCCGCACTGTGCGACACCTTGGCGTCCGGCCACTCACGCAGGACGAGCGCGGCGCAGTTCCCTCCGGGGACGGCGCAGGGCTGCAGTTCCGCATACAACTCGATGACGGTGCTGCCCGGTGGCGCGGACCTCTCCAGGAAACTCTGGATCTGCCACTCGGGGTGGGGGAGCCCAGGGCCGCTTCTGGCCATACGGGTCTGCTCGGCACCGTCCGGAGTCCGGTATCGGCAAGCCACCGCGTATCCCGGTCCGGTCATGGGATCGGTCACGTCGCTCACTCGAGCTCCAAGGTGTAGATCGACGCATCGGTGACGAGGCGCGGCCAGACGGGATTTTCCGGTGCTGTCGCCACGGGGTCGATGCGGGTCAGTTCATCCAGCAGGAAGCTCTCGAACGCGGCACGCTCGCCCGGGTGGCGCTCGCGGGTGAAGGCCAGCCCCCATACACAGGTGGCGAGGCAGATCACGAACGAGCTCAGGGACGAATTCACCACGGCGAGTCGGCTGGAGCCGTCGTGGGCGAGTACCTGTCCCGTCACCGGGTCGAGGCAGACGGGCTCGTCCTCGTCCATGAGGTAACAGAACACGAGCAGTTCGCTCTGGTCCGGGGCCGGCGGGTACTCCGACGGCAGGAAGTCCGCAAGGGTCTGGAGTTCGGGTACGCAGTCCTCCAGTCCGTCGAACCACATGCCGGTGAGCGGAAGGCCTACGGCTCCGAGGAGTTGACGTGCGTCGGGGGACAGCGACGCGAGCTCCGCAAGCCGCTCCGGCGGCGTCCGCACGGGACCGCCGAGGACGGTGAAGAGCTGGCTCAGGTCCTCCTCCCGCAGCGGTCGGCCCGACGGCCGTGCAGGGCTGGGGGCATACGGGGCCGGGGCGCCCGACGGAGGGGGTTCTTCGTGCGTGGCCGTCGGCCCCAGACACAGGAGGCCCCCTGGTCCCGACACGATGGTGTGCTCGACATCCACGCTGTGCTGCCAGAGCCACTGTTCGTCGGCGAGAGCGGGCACGGCGACGGGCATGTTGTGCGCGGGTCCGTCGAGGAGCTCGATGTGTTCGTCCACCGCCTCGGGAGCCGGCACGACCGCGCCGTCGGCCAGGCGCCACCACACCTCGGTCCCGTCGACCGCGCTGCGCGTGCGGAGCAGGGTGTCCTTTCCGACCTGCCGGGCGGCCTCGGGACGCACCGGGCCGGGCCACTGCGGATCGAGGACAGCGGGGTCGAAGGCGCCGACGGGGCGCCAGTGGACCCAGGAAGTCGTCCAGGGAAGGCGCAGGCCGAGGCTGTCGATCCACTCCATGAGGGAACGGTCCTGAACCACCGCGGCCGCCAGCCTCAACCGGGCGGCCCGTTCACCGAGGTTCGCGGCGGCCGGGGCCTGAGCGAACAGACGCCGCTCTTCCGTCAGCGCCGACCGCCGAAGGGCCGCCGGCCCGGACGCCGGGGCAGGAGTGCGGCGAAGGGCTTCCGCGAGGGCTTCGGGTTCGGCCAGCAGGCACACGGACGGTTTCTGGGTCCAGTCGTCGAGCACGCTGGCGGCAACCGCATGGCCCAGGCCGCCCGCAGTGACGTACTCCTGCTCGGGAGACAACTGCGGCTCCCCGTACGGACCGAGCCAGTCGGCCGGGTCCGGGGAGGGGAGATGCCGGGTCAGGACGGCGGCGACGCGTCGCTCCGCTTCGCGGGAGCTGGATCCGTAGGCGGCACGCACGGCATCGGCCAGGGCTTCGTCGCTGGGACGGACGTACAGGACGGACGTCTCGGGGTCCCTCGGATCGGCCGCCCACTCCGCAGAGACGTAGGGCGTCAGCGCGTCGAGATGCCGACGCAGGTCCTGTGCCGAATACGCGCGTCCGATCAGCGCCGATACGGCTTCGGCGCACAGGGACTCCGGCATACCGAGTTCGCCTTGGGCGAGCATGACGGGCGCGGCCACCATGTCCAGGCGGTCCTGGGCTTCGCCGCGGACGGTGATCCTTTCGTGCCAGGCGTGCGCCAGGCTGCGCGGCAGCTCGTCGAGGGACCTTGGCAGCGCCTCAGCGGTGCGGGAACGGAAATCGATGGCGAGCGTCTCGGCGAACAGGAAGTTCGGCCAGGCGCGTTCGCAGATCAACTGGGCTGTCCGGGCCCGCTGCTCCGCGCTGAGGTCCGCGCCGCTGCGCTGAGCCAGCACTTCTTCCACCCAGCTGGTGAATTCCCTGCGAGGAGGCTCGAACGGGTCCGAGTCGAGATTCAGCACGGCGGAGTCGGGCAGGGCGGCGTCGGAGCTCAGCGCCGCCGCCAGATCAGGAGGAAGGTCCATCAGCAGACGCACCGGGGCACGGGACGGCTTGAGGGACAGCCGGACCTGCTCCGCCGCGTTGACCAGCGGCAGGACCAGCTGCTCCAGCACCTTCGCCGCCTCGTCGCTGCCCCGCAGGCGACCGCTCTGGGCGATGTCCGTGAGGGCGACGGTGAACGCGCGGCCCCGGCGCTCGGCCGCGCGGGCCAGCTCGATGAGCGGCAGCTTCCCCGCCGTCGGTTCTCGATCCGGCAGGAGCGCACGCGAGAGAGCGGTGGACAGCTCGGCCGCGGTGCGGTGACGGCAGTCGAGGGCCAGATCGATCGTCCCCGCCGACGGCAGGTCGACGATGTCTCCAGGGACGTACTCTCCGGCGTCGGCATGGGTGTCGGCGGCCATCACGGTCCACGCGGTGAGCCAGGACTTTCCGCAACCGCGGGATCCCGTGACGATGCGCACCGGGTCCCAAGGAGCAGGGACCGTGAGCCAGTCCATCAGCCGCTCGGTGCCGGCGGCTCGGCCGATCAGCGAGAATTCCACGTCAGTCCCCCGCATTCTGCGAGGCCAGTTGTGCGCTCAGTTCCGCCGCCCCGTTCACATAATTGCCATGGCTTGCATCCTGCTTGAAATGTTCCATATTGTTCATGATGTCGTCGATATGGGCATTGAATACCGCTTCGTCCGCAGATGACACGGGATAGTCCACACCATGCGTGGTCTGAACCTTTCCGATCGTGCGGTACATGAAGGAAGCACAGTTGGGGCACGGCGCCCGCTCCGTGTACACCTCGGTCACGCGTATCGACTGACCCTCTTCGAGTTGCTGATTCAGATGCATCAAGTACTGAATAGCTGCGCGCTCCGAGTGCTTGGACTTACTGGTGTGCGGCTTGTTGGGCACGGCCTGCATAGGGCCTGCTGTGCCATAGCTCCGCGCCAGTACGACGTGCTCCTTGCCACCGGCGGGCGGTTCGATCGTGAACTTGAAGGCCGCATAGTTCGCCGACTTCTCTCCGCGGAATTTGTCGCCCCCCTCGTGCCGGGCTGCTGCAGATTCCGGGACAGCGTACTCCTTGAAGAATTCGTCATCCGCGCGGGCGTGTTCGACCATGCGGGAAAGGTCGCTGTCGCTCCAGCCCTGTTGCGTCGAGTCGATGCGCTGCTGCGCCTCAGGACCGAAATTACTGGGCACGGCGTCCGGCTTGGGGTGCAGGATGCCGTCGTCCTCGGGATCGCGATGCGGGTGTGCCTCAGGGGTGCCGGTGGGCTCCGCCGGGGCAGGACGCTCACCGTTCGGGTCGAGGGGCGGCGTGGCTCCGGAAGGGGAACCGGGTGCGTCCGGCTGCGGATGGAGCGGTTGGCGGTCAGGCCCGAGCGGGATGTAGAACATGTCCCCGGCGCCCTGGGTGTTGATCGGGGTCTCGCTGGCAACCCCGGTGAGCGTGTCCACCCAGACGATGCGGCCTTGGTGGTTGACCGCGCTGTAGGCGTGCCCGCCGCCGTGCTGCCAATTGACCTGCACCACCGCGGCGGACCCGGGTCCAGCACGCAGCAGGTCTTCCGCGATGCGGTCATGGGCGCTCGGCGGGGTGCCGGCGTATGTGTGCGGTGCTCCCGCCCACGCTGCGATGTTCTCGTTGGCCCGATCCTCCGGCGAGTACAGGTCAAGAGTGCCGTCCGGCCGCACATCTACGGTACGAGCGGCAGAGACCTGCGGATTTCCGAACCACGTCTCAAGGAATGCACGTGTGTTGTCGGGACAGTTGTTGCTCCTGCCCGGCACTTCCATTCCACCGTCATTCTGGAGACCGGTCCACGGCAACGTGGGATCGGGGAATCGTTGCGGGGTCCCGTCCGGGTTACGGGGAACCGACTCCTCCAGCCTCTGCTGATCGAGAGGGTCTCGGTCCTGAAGCCCTTGTGGCCCGTCGCGCAACGCCTCCCGAATTTCGTCCAGATCCTCACCAGCCCGCTCTTGGCCATCAGAATCCGCCTGCGTATCGGCGGCGCCGTATGCGGTCTGGGCGTCGTGTCCGTGTTCCGGCCGAGTGGCTTCCGAAGTGGTGTTCTGCCCCTCTTCCCAAGGTGCGTCGAGAGGCTGCCCGTTGGGATCGAAGGGGACGTAGCGGACGCCGGTGGCACCGAGGTGGATGGGGTCGGTGCTGATTTCCCCGGTTTGCAGGTCTGCCCAGACGACCGTGCCGTTGTCGTTGAAGACGGTGAAGGCGTGGCCGCCCCCGCCTGGCCATTGCACGCCGACAATGGCGGCGGAGCCGGGCCCGGCCTCCTGGAGGTGGTGGGCGATGCGGGCATAGGGGTTGGGGTGGTCGTTGCCGGCCCAGATCTGAGGGCGCCCCGCGAACGCGTCGAGGTTGTTGTAGGAGTCGCGCTCCGGCGACATCCGGTCGAGGCTGCCGTCGGGGTTCGTGTCGAGGGTGCGGGGAGCGGAGACCTGCGGGTTGCCGAACCAGGTGCTGAGGGCGGAGCGGGCGCAGTCGAGGCAGTTGTTGGAGCGGCCGGGGACGGAAGTGCCGCCGTCGTTCAGGATCTTGGCCCATTTGCCGAGAAGGCTGGGGTGGCGCTGCGGGGTGCCGTCGGGGTTGCGGGGGACGGCGTTGGCGAGTGCCTGCTGGTCGGAGGAGTGGGGAGAGTCGAGCCCCCCGGGCCCACCGGCCAGACCGGCGCGCATGTCGTTCAGGCTGACGCCCTGGGAGAGCGGGGCCGGGGCCGGGGGCTGCCCAGGTGGGGGGTCGGCCGTCGGGGTGGGTGGTTGCTGTGTGGTGTCAGGCTTGGGCTGAGGAGTGGTTGCCGGGGTGGGGGACGCGTTGACACCGGCACCGGGTGTGGTGGGGGCGGTGGGGCTCTGCGGCGTTGCCGTGGTCCGGGGCGTACGGGTCGGCGACGAGGGTGTGGGGGTCGTCGGCGGTGTAGAGGCGCGGGGCGGGGATTCCGTACGCGGGCGGGGAGTTGGCGCCTGCGGCCGGGTGGGCTGCGCCGTCGGACCCGGGTTCGCGGCGGCTGCGGGCTGCTGGTGGGGGACGCCGGTGGGTGCGGGGGTGGCTGTGGGGGCGGATGTGCCGGGGTCGCCGGTCGTGGACGCGGGTGTGGGTGCCGGGCGGGTGGAGGTCGACTGCGCGGGGGCCTCTGCGGTGGCGACGCTCTGGGCGTGGAAGGTCGGCGTGGAGGTGCGCGAGGGCGTGGTGGGGCCTGCGCTCGGGCTCGCGCCGGGACTTGAGGTGGTGCCTTGCGTGACGCCTTGCGTGGCACCTGACGTCGCGCCCGGTGTCGTGCCAGGCGTCGTGCCCGGCGTCGACGGCGAGTTGGCCGGGGACGCGGGTGACGTCGTGTCGGTGGGTGACGGTGTGCCCGTCGGGTTCGTGGGGGTGTTGGGTGCGGTCGGCTGCTGGACCTGGGTACGCGGATCCTGGCCGGACGCCGGGTCGTGCGGGCTGCCCTGCGAGGGCGCCTGCGAAGTGCCTTGCGGCTGCGGCCCGTTCGCCTCCTGGGTCGGGGCGCTTTCCGAGGACGTGTTGATGTTCTGGGCGGTCGCGTGCTGCCCTGCCGTGTCCGGGGCCGGGGTGCTGGTGGGCGTCGGGGAGGGCGCGGACGTGTCGGTCTCGGCGCGCGTCTGCGGGGCGGAATGCTGCTCGGGCGAGGTCGTACCGGCGTCGCCGCTGTCGCGCTGCGGGCTCGATGAACCGTCCGGCGTCCCCGAGGATCCCGTGGGCCCGTCCGCCGCACCGGTCCCGGTCTGCGCGGAGGTCTCCGGGGCACCCTGCTGCTCGCGGAAGCCGGCGTCGAACGGGGTCAGCGGCGTATTGCTATCCCCGTTGCTGTCCCCGGCCGCCTGGGTCGGCACCGAGGCACGAGCGGCCGGCGAGTCCGCTCCCGCGTCACCGGTTCCATTCGCCCCGCCGCTGCCGCTGCCACTGCCACTGCCACTGCCACTGCCGTCGGCACTCGTGCCGGAGGGTGATCCGTTCCCGGTCGAGGCGCTCGCGGTGTGCGTGGGGCCGCTGCCGCCCGAGCCACCGCCCGAACCGGCTCCACCACCGGAGCCAGAGCTCGAATCAGAACCTGGTGCTGAACCAGAACCAGAACCAGAACCCGAGTCGGTACTGCCGCTCGAGCCGGAGCCTTCACCGGACCCCGAGGTGGATCCGGCCCCCGAGCCACCACCCGAACCCGAGCCCGCTCCCCCACCGGAACCGGAACCGGATCCCGACCCGGCCCCCGAACCCGAGCCGGATCCCGAACCCGTACCCGTACCCGTACCCGTACCCGATCCAGAACCCGCGCCGGACCCAGAACCGGAGTCCGAGCCGGAACCCCCGCTCCCCGAACCGGAATCCGCCCCACTACCGCCGCCGTCACCCGAGCCGGACGATCCGCCGTCCGACCCCGACGACGAGTTGCCTGCCGCGTGATCCAGCCCGCCACGCGCATGATGCCCCGCACGCCCACCAGCACCATCCCGCAACGACTCCCCCAACGTCGAACCGAAGTTGGAGAACCCGTCCTTCACCGCCGTCGTACCCGCATTCGCCGTACGCCCCAGGTTGTAACCATCCTGCGCACCAAACCCCTGGTTCACCGTCTGCGCGATCAGGTCCTTGCTCATCTCCTCCAACGCAGAGACGAACGGCTCCTTCACCGCCTCAAGCACCGCCTCAAGGATCGCCTCCGCCGTCTCCTTGAGAATCTTCCGCACCGCAACACGCGTCACCTGCGACAACGCAGCCGACGCCGCACCCGACAACCCGAACGTCACCACCGCCGTCGCCGCCGCGATCGCAATCTGAATCGCCAACACCGTCAACTGAATGATCACCGCGATCTTCATCGCGATCACCAACACCGCCGCCGTGTCGAAGACGAACGCGATCATCTCCGCAGCCTGCCGGGCATCATCCAAATAACCCGAACCACCCGAGAAGTCCTGCCACTTCTCCACAAACGCATCGATCGAATCGCCGTAATTGTCCGCCGTGACATTCCCCGCCGACCGCACCGCCGACGCCTGAATATCACCAACCTGCGAACCAAAATCCCGCCACGTCGCAGCACACTGCGTCAGATGATCCTCATTGGCAGTCGGCCAGTCGAAGCCGAGCATCTCCAACACCCAGGCCAACTCATCCGGCAACATCATCGCCACGACGGCATCTCCCCCGAAACCCGCGTCCCCGTATCCACCCACGCCTCAACTGGCGTAAGTTTGCCCGGAGTTTACTCAGTCACCCGAACATCAGGTCAACCATCGAACGCTCTGCGCGCACTGTCAGCGCTCGGCACTAGACTCAAAGACGCTGATCAGCGCGCAGGCGCACGCACACGGATGCACGGATGCACTGCGGTCACACCGACGAGGTACCGACCGGGGGAGACAGGGGACATGAGCCAGCCGAGCAGCCCGACGCCGCCGTCCGGCTACGGACTTACCGGCGACGGACGTACCGGCGACAGCGAGCAGAACGGCGCGAGCGGGAAGAACGGCGAACCGGGCGGCGGGGCCTACGAGCCGCACCCGCTCATCGGCGGCCGGGCCGCCGCTCTCCGTTCCCTGGCCGCATGGCGGGCCGGCACACCGGACACGCCCCGCGTCGCCCTGCTCACCGGCTCACCGGGATCGGGCCGTTCACACCTGCTGACCGGCTTCCTGATGCTCTGCGACCCCGGTTACCGCGAGCGCTTCGACCTGGCGCGCCTCGACCCGTCCACCGTTCCGCCCTCGCTGCCGGCTCCTGCCGTGCCGAGCGCCGCGGACCGCACGCCCGCGCAGGTGCTGTGGCTGCTCGCGGACCACTACGGGATCGACGCGGTCCGCGACGCCCAGGTGTACGAGGCGCTGGGCGCGGGCGGCACGGAGCGCGTCGTCGTCGTGCCCGATGTGGACCGGGCCGGTCCGGTACGGGCCGGGCGCGGCCCCGAGCGGATGGCGCGTGAGCTGCTGCTGCCGCTGGCCGCGCTCGCTTCCGTACGGCTGCTGGCCGAGGTCCCCCGCGAGGCGGCGGCGCTGATCGCCTCGGCGCTGCCCGCCGGCACGGCTCGGATCATCGATCTGGACGCGCCCGAGTACGCCGACCCGGAGGGGCTCGCCCTTCAAGCGGAAGCGGCTCTCGATCCGGCGTTCGGCGTGCCCGAGCTGCCGTTCACGGTCGATCCCCAGGTACGGCACACGCTCGCCGCCGCCCTCGCCGCGCGAGCGTCCACCGGCACCGACGGAAGCCGCCTGGCTGTCCAACTGGCCTCCACCGGATGGCTGTCGGCTCCCTCCCCGGCGCCGGACCCGCACCACCACGCGCCCGCCACGCCCGTCGACGCCCTCGACCTGCACGCCCGCCGCCTCGGCGCCGACCCGGCCGTCCTGCGCGCGATACTCGCCCCGCTCGCCCTCGCCGAGGGCGACGGACTGCCGCTGCACCTGTGGGCGCCGCTCGCCACGGCACTCGCGGGGCGCGACATGACGGCGGAGATCGCCGACGGGATGCTGCTGGCCGGCCCCTTCGTGAGGCCGGTCGAGGCCGAAACCGAGGCTGAGGCCGAGGACGAGACCGAGGCAGGAGTCGACGCGGGGTTCGGCGCGGAGCCGGGCGCCGAACCGCAGGCGAGCCCCGTGATCGCCCTCGCCCACCCCGCCCTCGCCGAGGCGATCCGTGCCCAGCTGCCCGACGTGCCCGCCGCGCACCTGCGCCTGGCCACGGAGTTGCTCCACCGGGTGCCCGACCAGGACTGGTCCCGCGCCGACCCTTATGTGCGGGATGCCATAGCGGGCCACGCGCTCGGCGCCGGCCAGCTGCCGCGGCTGCTCACCGACCCGTCGCTGATGGTGTACGCGGACCCGGTGGTGCTGCGCGCGGCGGTCGAGGAGGTGGCCGCGGACGAGGCGGCGGCCGATCAGCTCCCGGCCCCGGCCCACACGTATCTGCGTACGGCCCCGCTCCTCACCCGCACCCGGGCCGCCCCCGCGCTGCGCGCGCGACTCCTCGCGGCCGCGTTCGACGAGGACGGGCTGCCCGAGTACGCCCAGGCCCTGCGCTCCCGCCCGGAGCTCGCCGTGCCGGACGGTCCGCTAGCCTCGACATCTCCCCCGACCGTGCCGCACCCCCAGCCGATGGAGACCCAGGCGTGACCACCCCCGACCACGACGACCACCGGACCCAGGGCCCGACACAGGCCCCGGCCCCGGAGCAGCCGGGCGGCACCCCCGCCGCCACCGGCCCGGGGAACACGGCCGTGTTCACGTACGTCGACCCGCGCACCGGCGAGGAGACGTACCTGACGCGCGTCTCGGGACCCGGCCTGCCGCCCGCCGAGTACCAGGCCTGGTCGGACCTGCTCCGCGGCGACGTGCCCACGGGCAATGTGGTGGCGATCCACACGGACCTCCGCCCCTCCTCCCTCCCCGGCGGCTACACGGTCGACGCGATCACCAGCGGCTTCCCGGGCGCGTCCGTCTCGTTCAGCCACGCGTACGGCCAGGACCCGGCCGAGCGCGCGGCGGGCGTCGCCGCGCTCACCGCGCAGGTGGAGTCGATGGCGCGGCTCACGGGCCAGGCGCCGCCGCATCCGCACCGCGTACCCCTGCCCACCACCGCGCCCTCGGCGTCCCGGCTTCCGGAGGCCCTGCCCGCCGGTCTCCCCGTGCAGCGCTACAGCTCCGAGCTCGTCGCCGCGGCACCGCTCCCGGACGCGGCCCGCGCCACGCTCACCGGCACCGGGCTCCCCGCCGACATCCGCTTCTTCTTCACCGCGGACCGGCCGGAGACCCCGCCGCCCGGCGGCCTGTTCACCGACGCGGCCACGCACCTGCGCGAGCTCGGCGCCGAGCTGTCCGACGTTGCCGCCGACATCCTCTCCGCCCACACCCGTATCGGCACCGACGGCCGCTACGTGATCACGGTGCAGCAGGAGGCGGGCAGCGTATGGGCGGCCAACCCGATCTCGGGAAGCGGCCGTTACGTGAATGCCTCGGCCGCCGCCTTCGCCCACTCCCTCGCCGCGCTCTCCGCCGCCCGTGACCTCATGTCCGGCATGAATCCGTACGAGGCGGGCGCGGCGGTCGCCGATCTCCAGGTCCACCTGCTCACGCTCGACCCCACCTGCTTCGAGGATCCCGGCTCCTGGTGGTCGGTGATCATCGAGCAGATGTGGCACGGCTTGTTCTGACGCTGTTCCGACCGCTACCGCAGGCACTACCCGAGAGGAACACCATGCCCCGCGAAGGAATACGCACCGATACCCAGTCCCTGTCCCGCGAGGGCACGAACTTCCAGGACCTGGGCTCGCGCTTCGCCGCCGCGGCGGCCGCCCTGCAGAACGGTCTGGCGTCCGTCAACGCCTGCGCACCGACCAGCGGTGGTCCTGCCGCGGCGCAGCCGGGTCAGGTCGACGGCTTCGTCCAGGGTCTGACGAGCTTCGCCGACAAGGCGGACATGCCGCCGTGGGGCGACGACGAGATCGGCGAGAAGTTCGGCATCGCCTACGAGGGCCTGCAGACCGGCATGTTCGAGTCGATGAACCATCTCGCCCAGGAGCTGACGAACATCGGCGGGGCGCTGTCCTCCATGGCCAAGAACCACGACGAGAACGAGTCCTTCAACGAGGGGCTCATCCGTCAGCAGGAGAACGACATCGACTTCGCCGCGGGCAACGGCGGCACCGAGACCCACATGACCAAGATGGCGTAGGCGACGCACGAGAAGCCCACCGCGGTGGGTCAGACCGCCTGGCCCACCGCGATGACCAGAGCTGATCCGACCATCAGCCACAGCCCGGTCCGGCCCGCTCCGGCCGTCCCGCGCACGGCGAGCCACAGCGCACCGCACCCGCCCAGCACACCGAGGGCGTTGGCTCCCAGGGCGACCGCGCCGGCGTCCCCGACGGCCTGCCCGACGAGTGCCGCGAGCGCCGCCGCGAGAAAGACGGCCGCGCACACGATCCCGCGCAGCCGTTCCCGCCGGAGCACTTCGGCGACCCGCGCCCGCTCCTCGGCGAGCGCGCGCTCCTCGGGCGGGAGCTCGGTCTCCCACTGCCGCGAGAAGTCGCCCTCCCACTGCAGGTCTGCGCTGTCTCCACCCGTACGTGTCATGCCCGCGACCCTAACGGACCCGGCTTCACATCACCTCTTGCAGGTTCTCCGTCCACCAGCTGAACGCGGCGTGCGGGCTGATCCCACGCAGCCGGTCGTCGATCTCGCCCCTCAGTGCGATGAGCTCGGCCGCGGTGTACGCCATGGCCAGGTGGCCGCGGATGACGGCCCAGGCGGTGACGAGGCGGACGAACGTGCTGAGGTTCTCCGCCATGAGGTGCGGGCGGTCGTGATCGACGTTCCACTCCCCCGCGTCCCAGTTGACGTCCCGATCGCCGTCCGGTGGGGTGTCGCCGGGCAGCAGGTGCCCGTCCCAGGCATCGTGGTCCGGCAGCCGGTAGACCCGGCCGGTGTCCGCGTGCAGGGCGACGGGACCGCCGGCCCAGTCCCCCAGCACGTACAGCGGAAGATCACGTACGCGCGGCAGCGCCTGCCCGGGGGCGACGTCGAGAGTGATCTCGGCGGCACGGAACACCGGGAGCCCGACGTCGGTCAGGGTGCGGCGCGCGTCCGGGTCGCGCAGGTCCGACGGCAGCTGTGACGCGGCGACCCTGACGACGCGGTCCGCGCCGAACACGGTCTCCGGATGCGCGGTGAACTCCTCCTGGTCCGGGGCGAGATGACACGGGAAGTCCTCCAGCGCGCGGATGGCCCGGCTGCTGAGGGCGCCGCCGCCGACGATGCCCTCGTCCTCGTCCTCCTCAAGGAGGTCCTCGTACTCGTCGAGATCGTCGTCGTCGAAGGCGTCGTCGTCATCGAAGGCGTCGTCGTCCTCGAAGGCGTCGTCGTCCTCGTCGGCCGGCCGGGGTTCCGGCGGGCCTTCGGGAAACGACTCCGGGTCGACGGCCTCGATGGCGAAGACACCTCCGGCCGAGGCGACGACGAGCAGGTCGCCCACTCTCAACTGGTCCAGGATCAGCTGCGATTCCTTCGGGAAGTACTCGAACGCGGCCCACTGCGGCATCAGCGAGTCCTTGTCCCACAAGGACTCGTGCCGGCCGTGCTCGGGCAGGGCGCCCGTCCACGGCCCGGCCAGCACCTCGCCGGTGGCCGCGTCGAACACCCAGTGCCGCTCGCCCAAGCCCCTGCCGCCGCAGGCGACGACCGCCGTCCGCCCGTCGGGCGCCCAGCCGTCGGGTGCGGGAGCGAGGCGGGTGACCGAGCCTGGGGCCAGGCGCCGCGGGTCGATGACCCCGGGCGGCCGCCAGTGCGCCCAGCGCACCGTCCAGGGGCGGTCGGGATTCGCCGCGGCGACAGCCGTCGCCCCGGCGGTGTCACCTTGCGCGTGGGCGGCGAGGTGCAGCCAGGACGCCCATTCATCCGCATCGTACGTACCGAGTCCCGCCTGCCGGAGCCGGGCCGCGTAGCGCGGCAGCGAAGGGGCGGACCAGGCCCGGTGGTCGACGCGATGGACGGGATCTGTCCGGGCCTGGGACAGGTACTCGTGGGTCGCCTCGTCCGCGTCGGCGAGTCCGGGCAGCCACAGCTGCGCGAGCACCTCGGGCCGGCTTCGCAGTTCGTGGAAGCACTCGCCGTAACGGCCGCCTCGTGCGGCATGGTGGGCCAGCGCGAAGCGGGCGTACTCCCCGGCCTCGGTCGGTTCGCCGACGTGACCGGTCAGCCACCGGGCCACGGCCGCGTGCACGCGCCGTCTCTGACCGAGATCCACCGCGCGTGCCAGTTCGTCCCGGTGACGGGAGTCGGCGAATCCCACGCGGCCATGTGCGTAGGTCCTGATCTCCTGCGCGTCGAGGGGCAGGTCGAGTTCCAGGCCGTTCAGCACCGACGACAGCTTGCGCCACACCACCGGCGGGGTCCAGCCGGCCTGTGACAGGGACAGTGCCGCCAAGGCCCACTGTCGTGCCTCCGCGTCCGAACGGGGCGGTGCGGGCCGTCGGTCGGGGACGCCCAGTTCCAGGCGGGGCCGCGCCCAGGCCGTCCCCTCGCACCAGTCGACGCCGATCACGACCAAGGCCCCCTGTCCCTCGACGGCGTCACGCTGCAACCGGCGCATGGCCGCATCCGGATATCCCGCGACGGGCTCCCCGATGATGCGCTGTCCGTGTGCGACGAGTACGACGCTGTCCGCCGCGCCGGAGCCCTTGAGCGCCAGTTCCTCGCGCACCCGCGCCACCAGTCCGTCCGCGTCGAGCCCGGCCGCCTCCACCCAGATCGCGCCGGGTACTTCGGCCCGTACGCGCGTGAGGATGCCGGTGCGTCCGGAGCCGGCCGACCCCATCAACTCGGCGACGTGACGGGCCCCTTCGCGGTGCCACGCCAGAATGCGCTCGACCGCCTCGTCCGCGGCGACAGGCTCGTACATGACTGTGCTTCCCTCCCCGTATCCCCCACGCCCCGGCTGACGGGCCGCCGATCCCCCTGTGTCGCAGTGGTCCGCTACATGTCGTAGTGGTCCGCCAAGTACTCGGTCGCCGACTCCCAGAAATGCGAGCCGCCCAGGTCGGACGGGAGCGCGGCGACGAAGGCCGCGAGTTCTTGGAGGGATGTCTTCAGGGCCTCCTCGCGCGCGGCTTCGTCGTCGAGGTCGTCCAGGGGATCCAGTTCCCTGACGACGGCGGCGAGCAGAGCGACGACGGCACCGGCCCGGGCGGCCGTGGCGAACTCGTGGGCGGATGCCATTCCGGCCGCGTGGTCCCAGCCGTTGGGGTCGTAGACCGAGATCTCGCCGGAGGGCATCTCCATCATGTGGTACTCGGCCCCGTAGACGCCGATGCAGTCGCAGGACTCGGGGATGTCGTCGCCGACGCCGTAGTGACCGGCGAAGATCTCGGCGGGCTCGGCGCCCCAGCCGACCGCGTCGGCCCTGCCCTGGTAACCGGCCTGCTCGATGTCGATCGTGGGGAACAGCGTCCCCGCCTCGCCCGTGCAGGTCTCCACCCACTCCTGGGACGGTGTGCGCAGTCGGGCGACGACGGCGTCAGGGTCGCTCAGGACCGCCAGGGACACGGGAAGCTCCTTGTTCGCACGGTGACAGGACTTGGGAGTACGGGCCGGCGTGGACGGACCCCGGCCGGACCGGGTTCACACGTCCGTCGGCGCGTCGAGTTCGTCGAGGAGGGTCGCGTAGTCCTCGGCCGCGTACTCGAGATCGTCGAGCACACCTTCCCAGGCGGGCGAGTCGGCGGCGACGGGGTCGATGGCCGCGAGCCAGGACGGAACGGTCTCGGCCAGCGCCTCCATCTCCAGCTCCGAGCTGGTCAACGGCGCGCTCAGGACGAGGTGGTCCAGGAGGGCCAGCGCGAGGAGCCGGGGCATGCTCTGCGCGACGGGCAGGAGTTCGTCGTCCTCGTCGACGTAGACCGTGCCGCTCTCCCCGTCGAGGTACAGCTTCCAGGAGGCGAGCTGCCCGAGGCCTTCGAGCAGGCCGGGATGCTCGGGGGCGGGTGCGAGCGGGGACTCGGTGAGATCGGGGGTGTACAGGCCGCCGATGACGCGCGTGCGGGGCCAGCCGGTCCCGCTGAGGAAGCGGCGGGACGGCGCATGGGTCAACTCGCCCGGCAGGGCTGCCTCTTCGACCGGACGGCAGGCGCCTGCGCGGAACGCGTCGGCACGTTCCAGGCGGTCACGCGTGACCTCGTCGTCCGTACGCGGGATGTCCGCGGGGAACGGCCAGGCGGCGGCGCCGGTGAGCGGTCCGGGCGCGAGCAGGTCTCGCCAGGGGGTCCGGGGCAGGGACGCGACTGCCTTCTGGTCGACGAGCGCGCCGAAGTGGCCTCCGTATCCGGCGAAGACCCACAGTTCGGCGCCCGCGTCGTCGCGGTCCAGGCGGACGGCCTCACGGACCGCCTCCGGCATCCTGGGCACGTCTTCGGCGGTTCCGCGCGAAGGCTGCCGCCACCCGCGCTTGCGGTTCGCCGCGTAGGCGACCTCGGCGAAGGGCTGCCGCTCGGTCAGCTGCGGCCAGGTGCCGATGATCCGGTCGGGGCCGTCGGTGGACTGCCCGGACCAGGCGTCCCACCGCCGGCGCTCGTACACCTGCCGTGGTTCGTCACCCGCTCCGTCCGCGTCGGCGGGTGCGGGGGCGATCTCCCGCCACTCGGCGACCAGTCGGCGGCCGCTCTCCTCACTGGCCCTGATCTCCCGCACGCCACCCTGGGCGGGGTAGGGCACGAGTGGGCCGCCCGGCAGGCGCCAGTGGGACCAGAGGGTGCGCCACGGGAGCGGGCCGGCGGCTTCGGCCAGGGCTTCGGCCTGCTCCAGGTCCCCGCGCGAGACGGCGGCGTGGTGGAGCAACGCGCCCCATTCGGCCTGCGATCCCGGCCGCACGCCCTGCGCGTGCAGGAAGTGCACGTCGGCGGCCGTGCCCCCGCCGGGGACCCCCTCCGGGTAGGCGATCGCGAGCGCCGACCACAGCCCGTACCAGTGGAGGGTCGCCAGCAGCGCCGGGTTGTCCAGAATCGAGTCGAGGTCCCGGCCGAGGGCGGCGTGGGTGGGCAGCGCCCAGGCGGTGTACGTCGTCGTGGGGCGACGCGCGTGCAGCTGCGACAGGGCGTTCACGATGGCCCGCTGATCCGTGCGGGACACGGGGAACGCGGCGCGCACCGCCCGATGCACGGTGGTGTCGACGAACCGCAGTTCCTCTCCCTCTGTACGGTCCGGGTCGTCTGTACGGTCCGGATCGTCTGTACGTTCCGAGTCGTCGGGGGCCTGCTCGCCCTGCTCACCGTCGGCGGGCCGGAGCGTCAGCACGTCGGGCCAGGCGTCCACCAGAGCGCGCAGCGTCGTGCCGGACACCTCGCTGCCGAGCACGGCCTGCGCGACGCACCGCCACACCTCAAGAGGCGTGGCGGCGAGTTCCAACGCTCCTGCAGCGGCGACCAGTTGGGTGACCGTCTCCGGTGCGAGATCCGGGACGTCCGGCAGGTCCGGCAGGTCCGGCGCCGGAGCGGCGTCGGTCGTCGTGTCCGGGGAGTCGACGACGCGCGCCCGCAGGCCGAACTCGCGCTCCACCGCCAGCGGTACGGACTCCGCGATGCGCTCGGACTCGGCCGACGTGATCAGCGGTCCGGCGTACTGAACGTTCGCCAGCTCGACCGACTGCGGACCGTCGCCCGACGCGTCGACGCGTTCCGCCACTGCTGACAGCACGTCGTCGGCAGTCAGGCCTGAACAGTCGATACGCACGAGAACTCCTGGCTGTGGTCGAACGGGGACGCGTCAAGCGAGAGGGAGCGCGTCGAGCGGGACGGATCGCGACAAGCAGCGTCGCATTTTACGCACCTGCGTCAGCGGCGGCGCCGGAGCTACTGATCGGCGTCTTCCAGGGGCGTCGCGCCTCTGAGTTCCATCCAGAGCTCTATCTTCCGGTTGAGATTGTCCTGGAAATCCCGGCCGAAACTCCGCTGGATCTGACTCTTCTTGGCCGTCGCGCCCGCCTCCAGGGCTCCCTTACGGAATCCAGTGGCGTATCCGACGGGAACTCCGTCGAACACCGCCGCACCGTGAATGTATTTCGAGCAGTCCGCTTTCGGCAGCCCGGACTTGTCCCCGCAGGGCTCACGCTCCGTATACAGGTTGCGTGCGTCGATCGGGTCGAGTCCGGAGGTCGCGCGATGTGCATTGACCAGGTCCAGATAGTTGCCGAGGTGAGGTTCGGAGTGGGCCTCGTCCGGTGTCTGCTGCGGGATCGAACTGTCCACCAGGTAGTACGTCTGGTTGTCGTCCGGGTTGAAGACCTCGACGACGGCGTAGTTGCGGGCGGTGAAGTCGGGACGGTTTCCGCTGGTTCCCGCCCCCTCCGTCGTACGCATCTGATGGACGATCGCCGGGCCGTACGTCTCCTGGGCGTGTTCGTACGCCTGGCGGCTGGGGCTGGCCTTGCCGTTGCTCTTCGTACCGAACATGTCGGCTTGGGCGTGGTAGTGAACGCCTCGCGATATGTCGTTCTGCGTCGGGAGCCCGGACGGCGGGTTCGCGTAAGGGGGATTCAGGTTCGCCGGGGGCACCCCGAAAGCGTTGTGTCCGACCGCGTTGTCCCGATGGAAGTTCAGACTCAGACGAGCCAGGGTCGCGACGACTTCGCCTCGCTCGGAGGGCGACAGGTCGTCGAATCCCGGGAGGGCCCTGGAGAGCTCGTCATGCGTGTAGGGACCCGTCTTGCCGTTCTCTCGGGCGGCCGGGTCCAACACCTGGGCCAGGTTTCCCTCGTCCAGCCAGTTCCGCAGGTGCTCGTGCGTGACATCGGTGTCGATCTGGGACACCGCATGACTGTGCCGAAGAGTGTCCTGCGACCCTTCCGGCAGCATGTTGTAGTGGCTGTGCTTCTTGTCGTCCGGCTGCCGATCCCCGTACGGAGTCGACCCGTCCCCCTCCGGCGGCAGCGGAACCGGGGGCTGACGCTTCGGCTTCTTCGGCGCCGGTTCGGGAGCATCGTCGCCATCAGGATGGGGATGCTTCGACGGCGCACCGTAGCCCGGGGTCTGCCCTGTCTGGGACGGGGCTGTCGGGGCGGGGGACGGTGGGGTGGGGGATGGCTGGGTGGGCGACGGCTGGGTGGGCGATGCCTGGGTGGGCGATGCCGAAGTGGGCTGCGGGCCGGCTTGGGGCGTGCCGGGGGTGTTGGCGGGTGTTGTGGGGGGCGTTGTGGTTGAGGAGTCACCCGGCGTCGTGGGGCTGGGCGTTGCGGTGGACGGCGTGGGGCTGGGCGTTGCTGTGGACGTATCGCCCGGCGCGGCAGCGGGTGTCGTGGCACTCGGCGTCGTATTGGAAGCGTCGTCCGGCGTCGCAGTGGACGGCGTCGCGGTGGACGTATCGCCCGGTGTCCCGTCGGACGTCGTGGCACTCGGCGTCGCGTTGGACGACGTATCGTCCGACGTCGCATTGGACGGCGAGGTGCCGGGCGTCGCGTTGGACGTATCGCCTGGCGTCACATCGGGCGTAGTGGCGCTGGGCGTCGCATTCGACGTATCGCCCGGCGTCCCATCGGCCGTAGTGGCACTCGGCGTCGCATTCGACGTATCACCCGGCGTCCCATCGGATGTCGTCGTATCGGACGTCGTCCCGTCAGACGTCGTCGTCCCGTCAGACGTCGTCGTCCCGTCAGACGTCGTCGTCCCGTCAGACGTCGTCGAACTCTCCTGATTCTCCCAAGGGGCTTTCATCGTCTGCCCGTTGGAGTCGAAGGGGACGTAGCGGACACCTGCGGCGCCGGTGTGGATGGGGTTGGGTGAGACCTGGCCGGTCTGGTGGTCGACCCAGATGATGTTGCCGTTGTGGTTGTAGACGTTGAAGGCGTGTCCGCCGCCGCCGGGCCACTGCACGCCGACCACGGCCGCGGAGCCCGGTCCGGCCTGCTGGAGTTGCTGGGCGATCCGGCCGTACGGGTTGGGGTGGTCGTCACCGGCCCAGATCTGGGGACGGCCCGCCCAGGCGTCGAGGTTGTTGTACGAGTCACGCTCGGGCGACATCGTGTCGAGGGTGCCGTCCGCGTTCTTGTCCGGCGTGCGAGGAGCGGCGACCTGCGGGTCGCCGAACCAGGTCGACAGGCCCGAGCGGGCGTTGTCCAGACAGTTGTTGGAGCGGCCGGGCTGGCTGATGCCGCCGTCGTTCTGGAGCTGCGCCCAGTTCCCGTTCGGGTCCGGGTGACGTTGCGGGGTGCCGTCGGGGTTGCGCGGAACCGCGTTCAGGAGGGCCTGTTGGTCGGCCGGGTCCGGAGGAAGGAGACCGTACGGGGCGTGGTTCAGGCTGTCCCGTATCTCCTGAAGGCTCTGGCCCTGCGACAGCGGTGGGGGCGTCGGCGGTTTCGGGTCCGGTGCCGGAGTGGCCGGCGTCCCGTCGTCGGGGGTGGGGCCGGGCTGCTGGTTCTGGGGCTTGCCGTTCGGATGCGGGGTGGAGTCGGTGCCGGGCATGGCATACACGCCCGCCGGGCTCGTGTGCGCGGGATTCGCAGGGGTGGCCTGGCTCGGTACACCGGCCGGAGCCTGCCCAGGCGAGGGCGTCGGGTTCGGGGCCGGGGTCGGGTTCGGGGCCGGGTTGTTGGGCGTGGGGGTCTGGGTGGGCTGCCGCGTCGGCGTCTGCGTGGGCGCCTGCCTGGTGGGCGCGGCGGGTGCCTGGGCAGGCGTCTGCGTGGGGTTGGTGCGCTGCGGAGTGTCGGTACGGGGTGGAGTGTTCGTCGACGTCGCCGGGCGCGCCGGTCCCTGGTTCGGCGTGCCGGGCTGCGTGCCCGTAGCCGGCGTCGGACCTGTCTGGGGGCTCTGGTTGGGGATGTTCGTCGCCGGACCCGGATCACCGTTCGTGGTGGACGTCGGCGTGGGTCCGGGCCGGGTGGACGTCGAGGACGCGGGCGCCTCGGTCGTGGTGACACTCTGCGCGTGGAACGTCGGCGCCGATGTACGCGAGGGCGAGCCGGGGCTGGATCCCGTACTCGTACTCGCATTCGTGCTCGGGCCCCCGCTCGGCGTCGAGTTCGGAGTGGAACCCGGTGTGGACCCCGGTGTGGTGCCAGGTGTGGCGCCCTGCGTCGTATTCGACGGCGACGACGTGTTGGACGGCGATGGGTCGGTGGACGTGGGCGTGCCCGCCTGGGCCGCGGCGGGCTGCTGAACCTGCGTGCGCGGGTCCTGCCCGGCCGACGGATCGTGCGGGCTCCCCTGCGACGGCGTGTGCGCGGAGCCCGGGGACTGGGGCCCATTGGTGTCCTGGGCCGTCACGGCGCTCTCCGACGACGTGTTGATGTGCTGCGCGCTCGCGCCCGACGGCGATGGTGTCGGCGAGGCCGTCGACGTATCGGCCGCGGCGCGTGTCTCGGGCCCGGAATGCGACTCCGGCGACGAGTTACCGGCAGCACCGGAATCGCGCTGCGGGCCCGAGGAACCCGAAGACCCGTCGGCGCCACCGGTCTCGGTCTGCACAGAGGTGTTCGCGGCGGCCTGCTGCTCGTGGTATCCAGCGTCGAACGGCGTCAACGGCCTGTTGCTGTCCGCCGAGGAGTGCCCGCTACCGGCATCCGCGCCCGTACCCGCACTTGCACTTGCACTTGCACTTGCACTTGCACTTGCACTTGTGGACGACGTGCCCGAGGAGCCTCCACCGGTGTCGCCGGAGGCAGCCGCGGTGGTCCGCACCTGGCCACCGTCACTCCCGGACCCGGTCCCGGCCTCCGAGGACGCCGACGAGGAAGACGACGAACCGGAGTCCCCGGTACCACCGCCGCCGTCACCGGACCCAGAACTCGCATGCGAACCGGAACCCGAGCCCGACCCCGAGCCCGACCCCGAATGCGAACCGGCCGACGTACCGCCGGAACCGCTGCCGCCACCAGTGCTGCCGGACCCGGCGGACCCGCTTCCGCCACCGGACCCGGCACCCGAACTACCGCCGGTCCCGGACCCGGATCCGGAATCCGACCCCCCGGAACCCGATCCGGAACCCGACCCCGACCCCGATCCGCCATCGGCACCCGACCCCGACGACCCGGACCCAGACCCAGACCCAGACCCGGACCCAGACCCACCATCACCGCTGCCCGAGCCGGAGTCCGACCCGCCGTGGCCCGAGTTGCCTGCCGCGTGATCCAGCCCGCCACGCGCATGATGCCCCGCACGCCCACCAGCACCATCCCGCAACGACTCCCCCAACGTCGAACCGAAGTTGGAGAACCCGTCCTTCACCGCCGTCGTACCCGCATTCGCCGTACGCCCCAGGTTGTAACCATCCTGCGCACCAAACCCCTGGTTCACCGTCTGCGCGATCAGGTCCTTGCTCATCTCCTCCAACGCAGAGACGAACGGCTCCTTCACCGCCTCCAGCACCGCCTCAAGGATCGCCTCCGCCGTCTCCTTGAGAATCTTCCGCACCGCAACCCGCGTCACCTGCGACAACGCAGCCGACGCCGCACCCGACAACCCGAACGTCACCACCGCCGTCGCCGCCGCGATCGCAATCTGAATCGCCAACACCGTCAACTGAATGATCACCGCGATCTTCATCGCGATCACCAACACCGCCGCCGTGTCGAAGACGAACGCGATCATCTCCGCAGCCTGCCGGGCATCATCCAAATAACCCGAACCACCCGAGAAGTCCTGCCACTTCTCCACAAACGCATCGATCGAATCGCCGTAATTGTCCGCCGTGACATTCCCCGCCGACCGCACCGCCGACGCCTGAATGTCACCAACCTGCGAACCAAAATCCCGCCACGTCGCCGCACACTGCGTCAGATGATCCTCATTGGCAGTCGGCCAGTCGAAGCCGAGCATCTCCAACACCCAGGCCAACTCATCCGGCAACATCATCGCCACGACGCCGTCCCCCGTTTTCCCGTAGCACCGTGCCCCCGCGACCTCGTACACCTCAACTGACGCGGATTTGCCACGAGTTTACCCAGTCACCCGAACAACGGGTCAACCGTGGTCAGGCCATCACCCGGAACCTCTCACAACTCACCCAGTACCGGCCGGTCCGCCAGTACCGGTCCGTCCGCTAGTACCGGCCGGTCCGCTCGCCCGTCGTCCCGTGCACGTCGAAGTCCTGCGCAAGGCCGACCCGGTTGAGCTCCGCCACGTCCGCCTGCTCGATGTCCACCACCTCGTACCCGGCGAGGCTCTTCTCCAGGTCGCCGCGGTGCTCGCTCGGGGTGCCCCAGTCGTAGCGCTTGCGGACCTCCACGTGGTACGAAATCTCGCCGCCGTCCTTCGTACCGACGAGCCGGTACTGGAAGTGGTAGAGCCCGTAGTACCAGTTGCGCTGCGCCTCGGACTCGAACCCGGAGTCGCTCGCGGCCCACTCGGTGCTGAAAGCCCCCTCCGGCCGGTCGCCCGCCGCGACCTGTGCCAGCGACGTCTGTACGTCCTTCTGGAACGGCGGGCAGTCCGCAAGCAGGTCGTCGGCGTCGATCTCGTACGGTTCACCGCCGCCCTCCAGGAAGTGGTCGAGGAGGTCGGCGGCGTCGTCGTAGCCGAATTTGTGGCGCAGCATCTTCGACACGACGGCCATCTGCGCCTCGGTCCAGCGGTCCTCCAACCCGGCCCGCCCGTCGGTCACTTGACGGTTCTCGGTGCGGAACGTGTCCTTGGTCCCGAAGATCACCGGCAGCACCGCGGCCAGCGACGCGTCGAGGGAGTCGGCCTTGGCGCACAGAGCCGTGACGCGCCCGGTGAAGCCGTCGGCCTTCCGCCGCATCTCGTCCACCTGCTCGCGCACCTCGGGCGACGGGTTCGGGCCGGTGACGGCGGCCCAGCGCACGGTGTTGTTCTCCTCGTCGACGGTCATGCCCTCGCCGGTGATCTCCGCCAGGAGGTCGTGGGCGTCGCGCTGGAGATCGGTGAGGTTGCCGCTGCCGAGGCCGTCGCCGCTGCCGGAGACGACGTCGGACAGGTACCGTCCGAGCGCCCGCGCCTCCTTCGCGACGGCCTCGATGTCGAGCCGGATGCCGTCGCAGGTGGCGGCGGCCTCGTCGGCGTCCTTGCCCTCCCAGTGCGCCTTGCCGCCGATCGGGGATGCGACACCGGCGGCGAAATCCCCCGCCGCCGCGTCCAGGCCTCTGCCGACGCCCGCCCAGTCGTCGGCGGCCTCCCGCAACGTGTGCAGCTCAAGCCGGAGTATCGCGCCGAACTTCATTCCCGCTGCTCTCCCCGTGATCCGGCCGACTGCGTCCCGGCCGGCCGTCGACCGGTATCAGTTGGTGATGTCGTGCCACAGCTCGGTGAGGAAGTTCTCGTTCCCGTCGTACGAGCCGGCGTTGAACCGGATGTTCTCAGCAGCCTTGTCGAGCTCGTCGCGCAGCAGCTTGTTCAGGTCCTCCCAGCGCTCCTCCAACTGCCCGAGGCCGTCGAGGAACGCCCAGCCGGCCGCCCCGGCCCTGAGCTCGCCCTCGGCGTCGTCGGCGACACCGAGCTGCTTCTTCACCTGCTGCGCGACGGCATCGACGTCGTCGGCGCGCCGCCGCATCCAGTCGGTATCGGCCTTCGGCACTGCTGCCCCCGTTGTTCATCGTCGACGTCGGCCAAGTCTACGTAGATCAGGCTCCGTTGATCCGTGGGACCGCAGTCCCGGAAACCTTTGGGGCCGCCGTTGCTGACAGTGAGGGCGTGGTCCGTGTAAGTGTCTGATAAGAATGATTCGCGTCCTCTACGTCGGATGCATGACAAGCGCCGTCACGGGGGACAGGCGGGTGTTCCCCCCTGCCCAGAGGGACCCATGTCGTTTCAGCCTCCACAGGGATACGGGCAGTCGTATCCCCCGCAGCAGCCACCCGGACCGCCGTCGATGCCGCCGCCTGCGCCGCCCGTGCCACCGGGCTCCCCGCCGGGTGCGCCGGCCGCGCCGCCGAACCGCGCACCGCGCGGCGCGCACCCGGTCCTCAAGTGGGTGACCGCGGCCTTCGGCGCCGTGGCCGTCATCGCGCTGGGCCTGATGGTGTACGGCATCGTCCAGGCGGTCGGCGACGATCCGCTGCCCGTGGCGGGCCAGGGCGGGCAGGCCACGGAGATCACCCAGGACGAGATGGCGGGCCTCCTGGAGAAGCACTCCAAGGCGCTCGCCGGCAACGACAAGGGCGCCTATCTCGCGCCGTTCGAGGGCGGCTCGCCGGCGCTGAAGACCAAGCAGGCGTCCCTCTTCTCGAACCTTCGCAAGGTCCCGTTCCAAGTCTCCGAATACCAGTATCTGGCCATCGAGGGCCGGGCCAAGGACCACTACGGGGCGGGCGCCTCGGCATCGGTCGACGTGGCGTTCGTGCACCAGGTGAAGGGGGCCGACGCCAGCCCCGTCGCCGAGTGGTACCGCTGGACGGTCGAGAAGACGACCGAGGACGCGGACCTGAAGGTCACCTCGGTGGGGCCGGCCACTCCGGAGATCCCCGGCTACGGCGACACGATCAACTACCCGGCGCCCTGGGACGCGTACGACTCGATGGCCGTCACCGTCAAGGCGCACACCGTGATCATGTCGGACTCCGCTCAGGTGGCCGACGCCCGTCGCTACGCCCCGTACATCGAGAAGGCGGCGCAGGACAATCTCGCGGCCTGGGCGGCCAAGGGCCCCAAGAGCGGCCACACGATGCCCGGCTTCGTCGTCACGCTCGAGAAGAACCGCAAGATGTACAAGCACATGTACCGGGAGGGCACCGGCGACGAGGGCGACGAGTCGATCTCCGAGGCGGGCGTCTCCATCCAGATGCCGGCGGTGACGGCAGGCGGGACCAAGGCCAAGGTGGACGTGCAGAACGGCGGCGCCCGCATCGTCATGGACACCTCGGGCAACCGGTTCACCCGCCCCGACTACGCCGCGAGCGTCCTCGACATCAGCCACCACGAACTGGCGCACACCATGGTGGAGCCGCTGACGGGCCCCGACAGTCGGACCGAGTTGTGGGTGATCGAGGGTTTCGCGGACTACATGGCGAAGCGCGACGACGCGGCGCTGGCGGCCGACGACATACGCGGCCTGAAGGCGTACTACGCGGGCAGCTACGTCGACCCCTTCGACGGAAAGCTCCCCCTCACCGACGACTTCCACAGCTCGGACGACGCGGAGAACAACGCGCACTACACCCTGGGCTGGATGGCCATCCGCTTCATCGCAGAGAAGTACGGCGAGGACAAGGCGCTCGCCTTCGTGGCCGAGCAGTACCAGAACTCCAAGGGGATGGAAGCGCAGCTGACGAAGGCCACCGGAATGGGCCTGAACGAGTTCCAGAACGCCTGGGCCGACTACGTGAGGAAGCAGATCTCATGACCACGCCCGGCCAGCCGAACGGCTGGGGGCCCGCGCCCGGCCAACAGCCGTCGTCCGCACCGTATGCGCCCAACCAGTACGGCGTGCCTCAACAGCAGCAGCCCGCACCCGGCCAGCAGCAGTTCGTGCCCCAACAGCAGTTCGTGCCCCAACAGCACTTCATGGCGCCGCAGTTCACACCGACGCCGTTCCATCCGGCCTCCCACGAGTCCGGCAAGAAGCGCGGCAAAGGCTTGATGATCTTCCTGCTGGTGCTCAGCGTCATCCTGTCCGGCGTCTTCGGCTCGGTGGCCTGGATCCTCCTGGACCCCACCAAGGCGGAGGTCGAGTGGAGCCTGCCCTACTACGGAGGCGCGGGCGACACGCAGAACTATCTGGGCACCTGGTTCACGGGAGACACCGTCGTCCGCGCCCAGACCGACGGTGTCAGTGCGCTCGACATCGGCAGCGGGGACCTGCAATGGGGCCTGGCCGCACCGGGCAAGGGCGCCTCCACGATCTGCCACGCCTCCTCGGTGTCCAGCAAGGACATCGCGGTCCTCGCCACCGGAGCCGTCCACGACTGCGACACCCTCTTCGCCCTCGACCTCAAGACCGGCAAGAAGCTCTGGCAGCACACGCTCCCGAAGCGCGACGACGACCCCAGCACCGCGGTGAGCGGCGGCACCGTCGTGGTCAACGACCAGACCGCGTACGACCTGCGCACCGGCAAACAGCTCTGGCAGGACACGAAGAACGGGGTGTACGGCGGCAAGCCGTGCGACGGCCAGGGCTACGTCGGCGGCAAGCAACTGGTGCGCGTGCAGGTCTGCACGACGCACTGGACCTCCGGCGTCCCCGACGGGCAGAGTTCGGCGACGGCCGGTGTCGACCCTGCCACCGGCAAGGCGAAGTGGACCTACGCCATGGGTGACGGCGAATGGGACTACGGCGAGGACGCGACGATCGTGTCGACCGCTCCCGTCATCGTCCGGGTCCCCCAGGACGTGAAGGAGAACGGATACACCGTCCTCAAGGACGACGGCAAGGTCAGGAGCGACAGCCTGGTCCTGGGCCCCGCCCATGCCACCAGGAGCGGTGAGAGCTACTTCGCCCAGCGCGAGGGTGCGACGGCCGGCGACCCGGAGGCCGCGATGAAGGTGCTCGGCGACACCCTGTACATCGCCGAGCACCAGACCGACACCGGCCTCCAGACGAGCGTGGACGCGTACGACCTCGACAGCGGCAAACGCCTGTGGACCACGGGAGACAAGGACGACGTGGAGTACTCGCTGGTCCAGGGCTCCGGGAACGAACTCCTGGCCGTGAAGCACGACGACACCGGCTGGCGGGAGAAGAACTTCGGCGGCAACGGCCTCCCCGCCTCCCTGGTCAGCCTCGACCCCAAGTCCGGCGCCGAATCACAGCTCGCGTCGTACGGCCACCTCGACGACGCCCTCGGTCAGAGCACCTGGGCCATGCCCTACTGGCACGACGGCACCCTGTTCCTGGCCTCGGTCGCCAACAGCGACAAGGGCACCATCAAGGACGCGGATCCGCATGCTTCCGCGCTGCTGAAGATGGGGCACTGACGCGGCGCGGGGCGGACGGCCATCGGGGAGGCCGCCCGCCCCGCGGAGACGTCGTCACGGTTCAGGTTCACGAAGGTGGTACCACCGGTGAGCTGCACGCATGACGGGCAGCTGACAACTCGGCGAAGTGCTCCAGGTCCTGCCGCTCTTTGCGTGTGAGCGGATCCGATGTGAACCTGCGGTCACTCCCCTGAACCGGTGACGCGTGGTAGTAGCCGACTCCCAGACCGCAACAGCGACATGGGGTTGGCGCTCCGCAGCCGCCGTCCATGGTCTCTTACTGAGTTGAGTACACGGGGCGGGGCCCGCAGTCGGAAGACTGCGGGCCCCGCTTCGTTCATCTATCGCCGACCGGCCTGGTACTCAGACAGATGGCTGGAAAGACATCAGCTACTGCTGGCCGTACGGTGGCTGCGAAGGAGCCTGTGGGTACGAGCCGCCCTGAGCGGGAGGCGCCTGCTGCGGGTACGAACCCGGGTACTGCTGTTGCGGCGGGTACGGCTGGTTGCCGCCGCCCCAACCGCCACTGGGGGGCGAGGACGGGCCGCCGCCGTTGTTCTTGCGGCTGCGCGCGATCAGTACGACGACGATCACGAGGACGATGAGGACGCCGGCGGCGATTGCGATGATCAGCCCCGTGCTCATACCGCCGGAATCCGAGGAGGCAGAGGACTCGTCGGCGGCTCCGGACGGAGAGGAGCTGGACGGAGCCGACTCACTTTGGCCCTTGGCCTTGGCGATGGCGGAGTTCAACTCGTCGATCTTCAGCGGGCCGTTCTTGGGGCCGGCCGGGATGTCCTGGGTGAGGGCGGAGTACGGCTTGATGAAGCCGTAGCCGTAGTGCTCGTCGGGGAGCGACTTGCCCTTCGCGGAGGCGGGGAGGCCGGCGGTCTTGACGAGGCGGTTGACCAGTTGCCCGGGAGTCAGGTCGGGGAACTTCTGCTTGAGCAGAGCCAGGGCAGCAGACGTGTAGGCGGTGGCGTCAGAGGTGCCACCACCACCGTCGTAGCCATCGGCGTCGAGCCCGGCTGTCACGATGTCGACACCTGGGGCCGTGATGAGGGTTGGCCCATAGTTGGAGTTCTTCCAGATCTCGCCCTTACCGTCAATCGCACCTGCGGAAATCACTCCGGGATACGCCGCAGGATAAGTTTCATTCGCAATGGGCGGCCCATCACCGTCATTACCAGTGCCAGCCACGACTGCAACGCCGCGGTCGAGCGCGTAAGCAACTGCCTCGCGTTCCGCTGGGATCCCATCGGGCAAACTCGAATCCCGGTGGATCTGCGAGATGTTGATGATCGATGCACCCTGATCAACCGCAAACCGGATGGACGAAGCGAAGCCGTCGTCGTTCCCACCCTCATCACGGATGGGCATGAGTTTGACGTCCGGCGCTAGTCCCTTCACTCCAGCAGCATTGCCCGCCCCATGGCCATGCCCAGCGATGATCGATGCCATTGCAGTTCCATGCTCGGGCTTGTCCCCTGCCATGTAAGGCTCGATCGACGAACCACCGTCGATGAAATCCTTGCCCTTCAGGAACTGGCCCGTGAGGTCTGGGTGGTCGGTCTTGAAGCCGGAGTCGATGACCGCAACGATGACACCCTTGCCAGTTGCCTCGCTCCAGACCTTGTCGGCCGAGAACGCCGACAACGCCCACTGGTCGTTTCTGACCTGATCTGCCGACGCGGTCGGTGCGGCCGCAAAAAGCAGCGCTCCCGCCGCCCCGGCGGCACCGACCGCCCGCAGCGCTCGCGTGAAGCTCATGCCGTAACACCTCATCCCTCACAGGGCAGGGCCCACAGCCCGAAGGCTGCGGGCCCTATCTCGTCTTCACCGCACACTTAACCAGCAGACCTGGCTACTCCACGACCTTGGGGTTCACCGTACGGTCGTTTGCCCAAGTTTGCTCGTCCTCGACCAGATAGTCCGGACGCGAGCTGTCACGGCGCTTCTTGTCCTTACCGTTTGTCTGAGCACCGCGCCCGCCAAGGCCATTACGCCCGGCGTTGTTTCCAGTTCCGCCTGTCGCGGTCTTCGGCTTCTGGCGGAGGGCGGAGCCACCCTGCTGTCCGGAACCGGGCTTCACAACGGACTTGCCGATTGCGCCGCCCTTCGTGCGAGCCAACGAGTTGCCCTTGACACCGTTGGCACCCGCTTTGCCAGCCGCGCCGGAACCGGCACCGCCAGCGCCCATTCCGGCGCGCCCTCCAGCGCCCGCACCAGCACCACGGCCTCCGGCACCTGCGCCGAGACCAGCACCGGCACCGATCCCGCCGCCGATGCCCGCACCGCCGACACCACTCCCGCCCGCACCGGCTCCGGCGACACCACCGCTGATGCCACCGCCTGCGCCGATACCGGTGCCCGCACCAACACCAGATCCAGCGCCTGGACCGCCGCCAAAGCTGAGGTTGCCAGAACCGATCTGCGAACCAGCCGTGGGCTTCTGCGAGCTGATGCCTCCACTGATGCCGTTGGTGCTCACGTTCGGCGACTTAACGCTCTTGATCGATGAGCCCGAACCACTACCAGTAGAAGAACGGCTGAGATTTCCGGAGGCCCTGCCAGCGGAAGGGTTGGTTACAGAACCAGCGACAATCGGGACAGGGGCTACGCCACCAGGCTCGCCCGGGTAGTCCTCCCTGTCGGTAACACTCCCAGCCTTCTTCCAAGATCCCATCGTCTTGGTCTGCGTGTTGTAGGCAGCCCCCAGCTCCTCCATCTGCACAGCCATCTTCATCTGCGCCTCGCGCCCCGCCGACATATCGCCTCCGCGACCGTCGACGATCTCCTGCGCAGACACGTTGGTGTTGGCGATGTCTTTGGCGAGCCCATCCTCGTCGCGTCCGCCCGAGAAGAAGTCGCCCACCTTGTCCTTGGCGCTGCTGACCTCGCTCGGCTTCTCCATCGCCATGACCACAGGCTTGATCTCCTCAAGCTTGGTGGCGGCATTGTCCATTGACTGCGAGACATAGATCGCGAAAGTGGACGTGTCGTGGATCTTCTTCGCGACGACCTTCGACCGGGCTTGGAACTGGTCGGCCGATGTGCCCTCCCAGTGCTGGAGAACTTCGGTTACAGCGTGCTCGTAAGCAGCCGCCGCGTCGACGAGTTGGCTATGAACGCCCTCCCAGCCACGCGCCGCGTTGCGCACATCGCCCGGGTTGGCGTTCCGCAGCATGTCCTGCATCTCGTTCATGCTGTGGTTCTTGAAGTCACTGGAGTGACTGGCACCCCCGCCCCCGAACACGCTCGTCACCGCATGCACGGCGTCGTTTACAGCGTCGACGGTCTGGTCGCCCTTGAAGTCCCCGGTATGGGAGAGCGGAGCCCGGGACGCATCCGCCTCGTACGTGTAGTCACCACTCATCGCTGCCCCGTCTCCTCTTCGCGTCCGCTACTCGCCCAGTACGTCATGCCATCGATCCAGGAGTGGACGTCGGCACAGTGGACGAGGACGAGCCGTTGCTCGCCCCGTGGAGCGCGCCAGCCGTGTCCGCTTCCGCGTCCTGATACGCCCCGTGAGCCCTCTTCGTCTTCGCACCGAATTCGTCCATCACCGACTCCAGGTGCCGGACAACGTCCTCGAGCGACCCCTTCATGTCGTCGTGCGCGGCGGTCAGCTTCACAGCCTCGCCGAACCCGGCGCCGCCCAACGCACCCGACGGAAGGTAGGTCTTGCTCCTGGTGTCCTCGCTCGTCTTCCCGAGATCGGCGATGATCCCGTTCACCTTCTTGATGACGTTGTCGAGCGCACTTAGATCGACCTTGTACCCGTCACCGGCCATGCCCTTGGCCCTCCCCGTTTGTCCCGTCAGTCCTGTTCATCCCCGTGTGGGGCAGTACGTCCGGCCCCCTGTCACAAGTCTGTCCCTAGCCTATCGAATGGCACCCACACCCCGCCCGGTGCTCCCTGTCACAACTCCGCGACAAGGGTGGCGGATACACGGTCCTATGTGGTGAACCCATCACAATCCCGCTGAGCACGTACTCGTCGGCGGCACCTGCACAGGACTACCTCAGCGCAGGCCGGGGCCACCCCGTTAATGAGGTACCCAGGCGTCCCACGCGGATCGCGCCAACAGGTACTCCAAATCGCCGCGGCAATGCCGAGCCCACCCGGCGCCGTCACGGAGATTGTCCAGGACGCCGGCGAGCTGCTGCGGGGCTTCGCCTGTGAGGGAACCGCACATACTTCACGACGACGTCCTTGTGCCCGCCCGGTGGTGGGCGATTCCGCGCGTTTCCGCCTGTCGCCCACCATGGCCGGCATCGGCCCGCTCCTCCACGTCCACTGGCCCGCGGGGCAAGAAGACTGGGTCTAGTTCGCCGGGGACGACGTCTACGGCGGTGTCGTGATGCTGCCGCGCTCCGGAATGCTGATCCTCGTACAGCCCAAGGAGTGGCATGCCCTCCGGCCGTGACCGCACCAGCCGGAAGGTGCCGTACCGCAGCTCGCCGAGTACCCCGGGCGAGGCATGTCGCTCGCGCGGCCCTCACGAATCGCAGTCGCGTCCGGCCTCGCACTGCCAACCTGTGAAGCCGCCTTCTTTGGGGTTGTCGACGTCGTGGTTGAACTCGGAAAGCCCCCATGCCACCCAGGCGATGAAGGCGACACAGAGAACAAGACCGGCCCACAGAGCGATCTTTTTCATGGGCCCTCCGGAGCTTCCGGTACCTGTACGGCTCTCGCGGTCGCCGCCGTACCTGTCATGCTCGCCCCGCGCTTCGTCGAACGAACCGGACACGTCCGGCTCCCGGGCCGCTCCGGCGCTGTGGCGAGAGACGATGGCGCCTTGCCCCAAGCCCATCCCCTCGGCCCAGGTTCGCCCGACGCGTCTCGGGCGTCCACCCGTCATCAGTGCTCGTTCCCTTCCGGAATCGTGATCCTCAGAGGCGTCGGTCGAGCAACTTGCTCAGTGACGGCGAGAGTTCGGGTACGGGCACACCGGCTGCCTGAGCCCTGACCAGTTCGTCGAGGTAGCGGCGGGCCTCGGCGGACAGTCGTTGTTGTCGTTGGCCCAGTTGGTGACCGGCCAGCCACGTCCAGATGCCGAGAGGGATGAGCAAGGCCGCCGCGTAGGCCGCGGGCGCGTCCTGGAACACGGCGTAACCGATGCCGATGACTCCGGCGAGAACGAGGGCGCCGCCCGCCTCGTCGTGCCAGCCGCCCTTCTCCGCGATCCGCTCGTACTCCTCGACCGTCGCCGGTTTCGGCGGCAGCGGTCCCACGGCTCCACCGGCGGAGGCAGGGGCGGGAGCGGCAACGGGCGCCGAGTACCTCGGCAGTGGGGCCGCCTGCGCGCCTCCGTCAGCACTGCCGGTGAGCCACGCGGGGACGAACGTCACGGGGGCGCCGTGCGCGAGGGCCGCGGCGAGAACGTGGCGGTAGCCGTCGAGGAAGGGGTGGCCGAGCTTGCGTTTGCCCACGTAATAGACGCGCGTCAGGGCCACGACCCCCAGGATCAGCACGATGGCCGAGGGCGCGACGGCAGCGGCCATCTTCTCCGGCTTGTCGGACGCGGCCAGCACGAGCCAGACGATCCCGACGAGCAGAAGCAGAGCACCGACCCAGACCAGTCCTCCGCGCGATGTCCGTCGCAGGGACGCCTCGTGCTCGGCGAGACTCCGCCGCACCATGTCGTCGTCGAAGTAGTTGTAGCCGTAGGTACGGCTCAAGTCCTGCACTGCGTACGTGAGTCGAGGATCCGCGGACAGCACGCGAGCGCCGATCGGCAAGAGATCCCTTGGCATTCTCGTCCATGGTGAGGCAACCTCCTTCGGCCGGCTCCTTCTCCTCAGGTCCGGTCCGGTCTGTGATCTGGTTCGGAGTTTGACGAGGGCGGTGTCGCCCCGGCCGATCGGTACGGCGTTCAGCCGTCCCACTCATGCAACACACCCTGCGCGTACACCACCCGCAGATCCAAACGCGCCGAACGGACCTTGTACTTGTCGGTCATCCCGTAGAACTTCACCGGCGCGAGCCCCAACCCGAGGCCGCCCTTGGGGCGCCAGGCCGTGCGCGACGGCAGATGCCAGTCGGGGCCGCCGTATCCGCCGACGAGGCTCGTCAGGTTGTAGACCGGCAGCAGCGGTGAGAGCAGCACGTACAGAATCCACGCGCTGACGGTTCCGCGGCGGCCGGTCAGGGTGGTTCCGTCACCCCGGCTCACCCGAAGGGGTTCTCGCCCGTCGTGGGCCGGGTGCCGATCGAACCGCCGTCGTACGTGGGCATGTCGGTGCCGTACGGAGTACGCGGATCGAGCGGCGCACCGCCCTGGGACGGGGACCCGACGGAGTGCGACGTGGAGTTGTCGTCCTGGTCGCTCGGCCTGCGCAGCACGGCGGGCATTTCACCGGGTGCGGCCTGCGCGGTGGCCGTTCCCGCGTTCGTTGCCGCGTTCGTTCCCGCGTTCGCGCCGAGGTTCTCGAAGTCCTTGCCGGTGCGTTCGTCGTTCCATTCGTGGCCGTCGGCCGACGAGCGGAGGTTGGTCGCTCCGGCCCGGGCGCGGGCCTGGAGGCCGTCCAGGGCCGGCTTCCAGCTGGCGGAGAGCTCCTGCAGGGCGGAGCCGAACGACCAGCCGGAGAGCGAGCCTCCCGCCGTGTCGGCCTCTCTGACCGCCTTGTCCGCAGGGGCCTTCAGGTCTTCGGCTATCGCGTCGGCGGCCTTGGCGGAGGCGCGGAGCTCGGCGGGGTCTACGTGCGTTTCCTGGGACATGCTCGGCTCCTCGGCCCCTTGTCGGTTCTCAGAATTGCTGTTGCTCGGCGCCGGGCGGGAGCATGCAGGGGGTGCTCACGGAGAAGGAGAATCGCTGCGGCTTCGCCTTGCCCGAGCCGACGGTCTCGGCCTCCACGAAGTACCGGTTCTTCGTGTTCCGCGCTCGCAGCACCGCGGACTCGTAGGCGCTCTTGAACTCCCGGTACCCGGTGATCTCGTACCCGCTCCTCGTGAGCTCGCTCCGGAGGGTCCGCACGATGCGGGTGTGGTCCGTGGCCGGAGCAGGTGAGTAGACGTAGTAGAAGAGGCTGTAGCGACCGTCGTCGGCGACTTCGTCGTGCTCCCCCACGCACTCCTCGAACACCGTCCTGGCCGTGTCGGGGAGGAGGTCCACGCCGACGGCCTCGGCCAGTCGGGCGGTGTGGTCCTTCGCCCACTTCACAGCCGCGGCCTTCTCCGTGCGCGGCAGCGGGGCGTCGCGGTCGGCGGCGTCCTGGGACGCGCATCCTTCCGTCATGGACACCGTCGCGCACACGGCAAGAGCGCCGCAGAGGATGCGGGTTCTCGCCGATGAAGGACGCCTGCTCCGGATCGTCACTGACTTCCTTCGGTTTCGGTACTCCCGCGGCCGGTCCGGCTCTCAGAACTGCTGCTGCTTGACGCCCGGCGGGAGCATGCAGGAGGTACGTACCGCGAAGTTGAAGGCCTGCGGCTTGGTCTTGCCGGAGCCGACCGTGTCCGCCTCCACGGAATAGCCCTTCTTCTTGTTGCGGGCGCTGAACGCCGCGGACTCGTAGGAGTCCTTGAACTCCCGGTAGCTCGTCACCTCGTAGCCCTGCTTGGAGAGCTCGCTGCGGAGCTTGCGCACGATGCGCGTGTGCTCCGAGACCGGTGCGGGCGAGTCGACGTAGTAGTACAGGCTGTAGCGGCCGTCCTCGGCCACCTCGTCCTTCGCCCCGACGCAGTCTTCGAAGTTCGTCTTGGCGGACGACACGGTGAGCTCGACACCCGCCAGCTCGGCCATGTGCGCGGTGTACTTCTCGGCCCACTTCACCGCGTCGTCCTTCGACATACGGGGCAGCGGGGCGTTGGCGTCGTCGTCGCTCTTGGACATACAACCTCCAGTCGTCAGCAGGATGACGCAGACAGCGAACAGCGTGCGCGCGGCGTGATTCCCAGGACGTGTCCTAGCCGGCGACGAGCGGAGGATCCGGATTCTCCGCTCCTTCCTTGGGGACCTCCGCGGGCTTCCTGCCGCCGATGATGGATCCCTGGTTCCGGAGGGAATCGCTGCCCTCGTCCCAGTAGCCGCTGTGCCCATGGGTGTCGACCTCGAAGTTGTTGCCGCCGAACGGCGCGTTCATGGGGTTGTCCCCCAGGGTGTATCCGGAGAAGTTGTCGATGATCGGGTCGTCCTCGGCGCCGCCGACCCAGACGTGCTCCGGGTCCATCTGCAGGTCGGACGCCTCGTCGACCGTCATGCCGGGGCTGCCCACGACCACCACGTCGTCGGCACCGAGGCCGCTGCCGCCCGCGGCCGCCGCGCCGACGACCGTCGAGCCGTAGCTGTGGCCCAGCACGGTGGTGTGGCTGGGCGAGCCGTCGTGCGCGGCGTGCGTGCCCGCGACGAACTGTCGCAGGTCGGGTGCGGCGTCCTCGGCCCGGCCCGTCCCGCCGACGCTGCCGAAGTCGGTCGCGGACGCCTCGGGCGCGTCGTAGCCGAGCCAGGTGATCATGGCGACGCTCTCGCCGTGAGACTGCCGTTCGGCGGACGTCTGGAGCTTGTCGATGCGGCTGAGCTGGCCGGGGACGCCCTCCATGTCGGCGTTCGTCCCCGGCACGAGGATCCCCGTGTGGTCGGCCGTGTCCGGGTTGCCCATCGCGATGACGGCCCGGCCGTCGTCCTTGGAGTCGTACCCGATGAGGTACAGCTCCTTGCCCTTGGGCGCACTGTCGCTCGCGTCGAGGCGGTCGCTCAGCAACTCGGCGTTCTTCAGGCGCTGGTTGACCGTCTCGTCGCTCTCGCCGGGGAAGTCCTCGTCGTAGTTGCCCTCCTGGAGGGCGTTGAGCTCCTGGTTGAGGGCGGTGCGGTTCGCGTCGTCGCGTACGTCGGTCGGCAGTCCGTCCGTCGACCCGATCTGCTTCGGGTAGAGGGTGGTGTACTCCTGGCGCTCCTCGGGGCTGAGCGCCTTCCACCAGGCCGCGGCACCCTTGGGGTCGTCCTTGGGGATCTGCGGGTCCTGGACGCCGATGTCCTTCATCGCGAGCCTGGTGTCGTCGGCGGACTCGGCGGCGGCGTCGTGGCTGAGCGGGTCGGTGAGGATGTCGCCGTTCAGCCGGCCGAGCGCCTTCGCGCCGTCGTCGCTGGCCTTGCGTGCGTCGGTCAGGGCCTCGTCGATGCGGGCGCGGTACTCGCCGAGCAGGCCGTTGCGGTCGGCGACGATCTGCTGGGCGTCGGGGTCCTGGTGCGGGAGGTCGGCGGTGGTCGGGTCGCTCACCCAGCCGTCGTCGTCGACCTCGAAATGGTCCTGCTCGGCGCGGCGTACGGCATTGCGCAGGGCGGTCTGGGCGTTCTCCATCCAGACCCGCGTGGTGTCGACGACCCGCGCGACGGCCATCGCCTCGGTCTCGACCACGCCCAGCCGCGACTCGACGTCCTCCAGGAAGTAGAGCGCGCTGTCGGCGTCGTCGCCCTTCCAGGAGTGGTGCAACGGACCTGTGACGCGCGACCTGTGACGACTCGTCAGCGAATCCGTCGTGGTGGAGAGCGTGCGCCATGCCGTGGCGGACGCCTCCGTGTCCGAGAAGTCCTGCTTCAGCAGCCGCGCGAATTCAGAGGCCACGACGGACTCCGACCGCTCTTCTCGGTCTCCCCGGCCTTCCCGAACTGCACCACAAATAAAGCTGTTTGAGCATGACGCGAAGCCCCCGCTCCGGATGACCTTCTCCACCTGCACTGCGACTGCGATCACCGACTGTAGGGCAGCAAGCGAACGTACGTACGTTCTTTGCGGACTCCGTTCCGCCTCCGCCCGGCGCACCCTGTACGTGGATCGAGTGGCGCTCCGGCCTGGATGGGGCATCGAACGGGTGAGGGGCCGAGTCGTCGTCCTGGTTGGTGTTCGTGAACGCGATCGCCACTGACGCGAGCGACCGGTCACTGAGATCCTGTGCCTGATCAGCCTCTTGGTCGCCTCGCCGTCGCGAGGCTTGGCGGAAATGAGTGCACCACAGAGTCGGTGATCGTCCTTCGCCCGTCGTTGACAGCGCTCCAGCGGTGATGGCTGGCCCACTAGCGTGAAAGCCCAATGAATCCGCTTCCAGCAGACGGGGGTCGAGGACGTGGCCGACGGCATGTACATCGACGGTTCTGAACTCAAGAGGCTTGGTAAAAGCTTTGAGGCATGCGCGTATGACCTTGAAAGCTACGCGAGGAAGTTCAGCTCCAGGACCGGGAGCGAGCAGATCCACGACGGGTTCGGCGTCCTGACAGAATCCGAAGAGGTGACCTCTGCCTACATTGAGTTGGGCGAGCACATGGTGAAGTCGCTCGGCAACCTCCAACGCCACTTGGACGGCATCGGCGCAGCCATGTCGGACAACGCCAGCAACACACAATCTGCGGACGATGCCATGGCGGACCAGTTCCACGGTGATGGACGGTGAGCGGCGAGAGCGTGGCCGAAGACGTCTACGAGGCAGGCATCGAGGTCATCAACCCTGGTGGCCGCCCCGACGTGTTGCGTGACGCAGCGGGCGAATGGCGGGCCATGGGTAAACACCTCGACTCCATGCTCTCCGAGCTCGACAAGCAGGTGGAGAACACTCTTTGCGATCACTGGCGAGGCGAATCGGCTGACGCTTTCGCGATGCACTGGGCCGAGCTGACTCAGGCCGTAGACGAAACCCTCCCGGTGTTCGAAGAAGCAGCCAGAGGACTTGATGAGGCCGCGGATTCCATCGAAGCGATCAATGACGAGATTCACCAGATCTATGTGGAGATCGGTGTCTCGGTCGCCGCAGGTATCGCGTTGTCTTTCGTGACCGTTGGATTCGGCGCTGCGGCCGGTGCCGCCAACGCAGTTCGCCTCGCAACGCAGGCAGCCCGCGCGGCGACACGCCTGGGTGCCATTCTGAGCAAGGTGGCCCGAGCCTTCCGTGCGGTTCAGACCTTGGCCAGAGCAGGGAAGTGGCAGAAGTTCCTGGTGGAGATGGGCACGCAGTACGCGGGTGGGTTCATCTCAGGAGTAGGAACGAGCATCGTCAGTGGCAAAGGGCCCGAGTGGCAGGACAACGCCATCAACGCCGGGTACGGCGCGCTCGGAGGCGCCGGAGTCGGAGCAGCAGTCGGTGGGCGGCTCGGTGGCGGAATCATCGAGGGCACGTTATCCGGCGGCGTCGGTGGAGCCGGGGCGAGCATCGTGGGAGACCTGACCAACAATGCGTTCAAGGGCGAGAACAACGACGCCGCCCAGATCGGCATCGGCGCTGTCGCCGGCGGACTGGGTGGGGCTGCAGGAGGTGCGGCCGCCCATCACGCCGTCAATGCCCCAACGGCACTCGGCGGGACGCGTGAGTTGGGCATCGACGTCGGTATCAACGGTGCTGTCGGCCTAGGAGCGGGAGAAGTCGGCAACGGCGTGAAGGACGCTCAGGAAAGCGCCGTCAAGGACAGCAAGAAGGGCGCACACGGCGCAGAGCAAAAACCTGACACCCAGAAGTTCGGGGCCTTTGGATGAGTCGGTCAAGTCAGGTGACTATGGCATCGGTCCGGCTCGGGCGGTGGGTCTCCGTTTGCGGGGCTGCTGCTCTCGTCATCATGACCGGCGGCTGGCTGTTCCTGGGAGCGGGGGCGGTCAGGGCATCGCTGGTGTGGGCGGGCCTCGCCGTTCTCGTCGGTTGCGTGCTGGCGGCCGCGGGGCAGGTGGTGCGTTCCGGTGGGCGGATGTCACGGGTGGAGTCGTACGAGTTGGCGCTGGCGTCGGTTCGCGAGCCGGGTTCGGAGCCGAGTGACGTTCCGGCGCTCCCCGTCGCTGTTCTGGGGACGTGTTGGGTCTGGATCCGGGTCACGTCGGTCGCCGTCGCTGTCGTGACGGCCGCCGTGTTCACCGCCGGCCTGGGTTTCGCCCAGCCCGAGCGTTCGGCGACGGCCGCCGCTGTCGCGGACGCCGGTTACGTGATCGAGGAGCTGGCGATCGTCGCTGTCGCCAACACGGATTTCGCTGGGCGCAGTTCGCGGAGTTCGACGATGGCCGACTACACGGTTGAGCTGAAGTCGGCGGACAGGGGCAGGGCCGTTCCCGCGACGTTCCGCGCTTACAACGCCAAGGGCGTCAGAGAGGTGGGCCGGACCTACGTAGTCGCCCACGCGCCTGCGCGCCCCGATCTCGGCGCGATCGGCGACACCTCGGCCAGGGCCGTCGAGGCGCGGCTCACCGGACACGCCCTGTCGTACCGGGGCACCGTCTTCGCCGCGGTCGCGTGGACCATCGCCGTCGGCCTGGCACTGGCCGTGGCAACGGAGGTCGCTTCGCGTCCTCGCGGTGCGCGCCGCGTGGGCTGTGACTGGGTCGCTCTGCGGGTGACCGTGACGGGACAGGCGGAACACGTCGAGCCGGAAAAGGCGGAGGCCGAGAGCGCGGTCGGAAACGGGAGCGGGAAGAGTTCCAACCGGTACGCGTGTCTGGCCTTGCGGACCGACACGGGCGAGGACGTTCCTCTGGCGGTTTCGGCGAAGGCAGGGGCGGCGGCCGACGTACTCACCGGCAACGAGGGCTGGCTGCTGTGGGACCCCCCGGACGACAGCAGGGGCGGCGGCAAGGCCGCAGCGGAGTTCGTCGCCGACGACGGCTGGCAGTTGCCCGGCCGCGTGCCCCGCTCGGTCGCGTCCCGGTTCGCCGCCCGTCCGCGCGGACCGTTCCCTGTCGACGCCGACCGCCGCATCCGGCTTCTCGAACTCGGGGGCCTCTGGCCGCGCACCGTACCGCCGGGCCTCCTGGCCGGGCTGCTGATCGCGACGGCCGCGACGGGCGCCCTGCTCATCCCCCTGGACGGTGGCTGGCGGATCTGGACCGCCCTCACGGCAGTCCTCGCGCCGCTTCTCGGCTGCCTGTTGACCGAGGACGCGGGCACTCCCTCGGTGGCTGCGGTGGACCATTGACCCGGTGCCCCGGCATGAGCATCCGCACAGACCACCAGTAGGCAGCCACGGCAAGAACGGGGCCCTTCACCCCGTCGCGCCGGCTCCGACAAGCAGGGCGAGCCCCACCAGCAGACCCCCGTACGCCATCCCCATCCGCCGCCGATCGCGCGCCTGGTACGCCCGCACGCCCAGCCACACGACCGCAGCGCAGACGGTCGCGCAGGCGACGCGGAGCACGATCCCCGAGATCGGCCGATCCCCCAGGAAAACAGATACCAAGGATCCCAGCAGGGACATTCCTGACAGAAGGCACAGCAGGCCAGTGAGATTCCACCAGATCCGATCCCACGCTTGCTGGCGCCGATCGTCACCCATATCGTTCATCACCATGCTCGGAAGGCTAGGCGGTCGCCCACACGGAAGCCCATTCGGGAAACATTCGGAATTCTCGCCTTCGGTTTCCCCGGCTCTTCTTTCGGCGGATTCCCCGGTCGCCCGACCCCGAACTCGTTCACCGAAAAGGCGAGGTGACCCTGTGACTTCCCCGAAATGAGCGACAGCAACAACCGCAGCGATGACGACGACCCGGTGGTGTACGGCGTGAGCGTGTTCGGTGAGGGCGAGTCCCTCGATCTGTTTCTCTCCCGGGGCCGCATGCTCGCCCTGGGATCTGTCCCCGCTTGGTGGTTCTTGACGATTTTCCTCGTCGTGGAAGAGGGATGGCACTACAGCTTTGTGCTGGGCTTCGCCCTTCCTCCGATCGTCGCCTATGGAGGAGTCCGGGGATACCGGGACGTCCGGCCGGGAATGACCGCCGCGGCGATGGCTCTCGGCGTCGCGACACCGCTGGCGACCATGGGTCTGGCGTGGCTCGAGAATCACTGACTCAAAGGACCCGAGGGCGCCCGTACATGCCGCTGAGGGCACCCGGACATGCCACCGGGGGCGGGGGGGGGAGCCACCCACCCCCCCCCCCCCCCCCCCCCCCCCCCCCCCCCCCCCCCCCCCCCCCCTGTTTTTTCTCCTTTTTTTTGGCTTGTTTTTTTTTTGTG
>NZ_JBHVIX010000005.1:377098-380876 GCF_042799415.1 Streptomyces sp. NPDC057694 | reverse complement strand
GGGGGGGGGGGAGAAGGAGGAGAAGAGGGGGGGGGGGCTCGTGGGCGCCGTAGGGGGGACCCGACGACCGCGTTCCGGCGCCCCTCCCCCCCCCCCCCCCCCCCCCGCCCCCGGCTGCGTACCGCTGAGCGTCACGACCAGACGCTGGTGTTCCGCTGCTCGGTCTGCTGGTAGTTCTGGGCTGCGGTGTCCAGGGCGCGGGCGATCGACTCAAGCGTCGAGTGCAGCGACGCGGCGCGCTGGTCCCACTCGTTCTGCTTGGCCTGGTAGCCCTCCTGCGCGTTACCTTCCCAGCTCGCGGCGATGCGCTTGACGCCGGCCTCGAGGTCGTCGAGCTGCTGACGCACGTTGCTGGCGGTGGACTTGACGTCCTGGGACGCCTGGGAAATGGTCTGGAAATTGACCAGAACCTGACCGGACATGATCTCTCCCCCGGGGGATTGTGGACGAACGGTGAGAAAGCTCTACGAGCTCACTGAAGGACGAGCGACGAGCGATGCGCTCGGCTTAGCCGAACGGCGAGGCCTCGGCACCCGAGGAGATGTGCCCGATGGACGCGGCCTGCTCCTCCTCGGACGACTGGTAGTTGCTGGCCGTCGCGTCGATCGCTTCCTTGATCTCGTTCAGGACCCGGTTCAGCGCGGTCGCGTCCTCGTTCACCTGGTTCTGCAGGTTGTTGTACGCGGTGGCCGCCTCACCCTTCCAGCCGCCGGTGATCGAATCGACCACCGTCTGCAGGCGCTGGATCTCGCCCTGGACGGACTCGTTCACCTGGGAGATGCGACCGCTGAACGCGACCATCTCCTCGTGCGTAACATTAAATTGACCCGCCATGGCCACTTGCCCCCATGAGATTCGACATCGGTCCCCGCGGCTCTCGAATCCCCCCAGGGGGCCCGGGCGCGGGTGGCACTGCTCGCGAGTGCCGCGACTGTACTTTAGTCACAGTTGACACAGTCACCAAGACCGTTCCCGGTGATCGGGTGCACTGTGACACGACCCTCACATTGTCACGAACACAACAGGGATCAGCCGAACGTCGCCCGGGCCCGTTCGTTCTCCTCCGCCGAACCGGAGCCCGATCCCGATGATGCGGGTGCCGCGGGCTCCGCGGCCTGGGTCGAGGACGCGGCGGAACCGGTCGAGGACGGCGTCGACGGCGTCGATGGCGTGGATCCCGACGATGCCGAAGCCCCCGCCGATGCCCCTGTCGAAGTACCTTCCGATGCTCCTGACGAAGTCCCCGCCGACGCCTCTGCCGACGCGTCGCCGCCCGTTCCTCCGCGCAGCCGGTCCAGGCCCGACTGGGCGTGGTTCCCGGCCACTTCCGTCGCCCGGTCGGTCCCCGCGTCGATGTAGGTCTGCGGATCGGCGAGGCCCGTGATCCCGTCGACCTTCTCCTGGAGCCCGTCCTTGATGCCGCTGACGGCCGTCTCCTTGAAGGTGTCGTACCCGGCTCCCGCCGCCGCGCCGAAGTCGATGCTCTGCTGGGCGCCGAAGTGGGTCTTGACGCCCTGCTCGACGATGCTCTGGCCCGCCGACTTGCCCGCCTCGACGGCGGCCTCCTTCAGTACTTCGACGATCATTTCCTTGATCGCCTTCACCGAGGCCTGTTCGACGGCGTCCTTGATCGTCTTGATGACCAGCTGCTTCAGTTCGTCGAGCAGCCGGCGCACGATGAGCCGGGTCGCCTGGGTGGCTCCCGCGGCGCCGATCTCCGACAGGCCGAGGGTGAACGGTGCGGCGGCCTGCGCGGCGGCGATCTCGATGGCGAGGGCGATGAGCTGCGCTATCACCGCGATCTTGCTGCCGACGACGACCAGGGCGACCGCGTCGAGGGCGAAGGCGAGGATCTCTGCGGCCTGCGCGGCATCGTCGAGATAGCCGCCCCCGGCGCCCGAGAACTTCTGCCACGCCTCACCGAAACTCTCCACCGCCTCACCGGAGTTGGTGGCGAACACGGTCTGCGCCGCGCCCGTCCCGGTGCCCTGCGCCTGGCGGACCGCCTCCGCGAACTCCCGCCACGCCTGCGCCGCTTCGTGAATCTTGTCCTCGTTGGCGTCCGGCCAGCTGTAACCGAGCAGATCCAGGACCCACTCGATCTCGGACGGCAGCATCAAGGCCATGGTGTGTTGCTCCCCCGTGTGCGTACGCCCCTGTAACGCGTACGCCTGTGTGTAGGTGTGACGGCGACGGCTGCGGGCCGTCGCCCCTTGAGACAGGTGTGTGCGCGTCCGCGCTGTGTCAGTACGTGATGTCGGGGCGCTGAGCGCCGTACGCGACGATGCTCTGGGCCTGGTCGTCCTCGGTCAGCTCGTACTGCGCGCCCATGACCACCAGGTTGTTGCCGATCTTGTCGAGCTCCGAGGAGAGGTGCTCCATCGAGTCGAGCATGCCGTCGCGCACCGGCTCGTAGATGTCGGCGAAGGTGCCGATGATGTCCTCGCCCCAGTCGGCCTCGGCCGCTTCGAGTGACGACTTGAGCCTGTCGGTCGCGGACTTGAAGTCGGCGCCGAGGTCGGTGAAGACGCTGCCCTGGTCCTTGAGTACGGCCGGATCGATGTCGAAACCGCTGCCTGCCATGAGCTCCCCCTGAAAGCCGTGTCACCTGAGACCCGGCCACTCTAGTGTCGCCTCGTACCAACGATTCACTGCCCGCGCAATCATCACCACGTGCTCACACACACGCCATGTCCCTGCGCTAACGTGCTGCGGCCTGCCGCCCGTGTCCACATTCGCGTCCACATTCGCTTCTAGATCCGCATCCGCACCCGTATTCGCATCCGCATCCGCGAGGAGCCCGAGACCCCACATGTCCAACTATCAACCCAATCCGTACCAGCAGCCCCAGTCCCAGCCGCCGCCGTGGGGTCCACCGCCGCAGGGACCGCCCCTCCAAGGCCCACCGCCGCAGGGACCGCCCTACCAAGGCCCGCCACCGCAGGGGCCCCCGCCTCAGGGACCGCCGCCACAGGGCCCGCCGTTCGGGCCCCCGGCAGCGCAGCAGTATCCGGGACAGCAGCAGTATCCGCAGCAGCCCCCAGCCCAGTCGCCCTACCCGGCGCCGTATCCGGCACAGCCCCAGCCTCCCCAGCCTCCGGCCGGTCCCAAGGTTCCGGTCCTGGGCCGGCTGGTCGGTGCCGGGATCATCGTCGTCGCGCTGCTCTTCAGCGGCTTCTTCGGCTGGGAGGGCCTGTACGCGGCCGGGATCCGTGGCACCCACGGGGAGCTGAAGGTCGAAAAGTGCACGGTGAAGTACGAGCGGTACCGCTCGCACGGGCACTACCGGACGCGGCGCAGCTATGACTGCTACGGGACGTTCACCTCGGACGACGGCAAGACCAAGGACATCAACGCCGTCCTGGACGACAGCAAGCTGCGCTACGACGCCGACGAGACGGTCTCGGTGACCCAGGCCGGCGAGGCCGTGTCGACCTCGCGCGACTTCGACTACGTCGTCTCCGACGCCAAGCACGCCGGGTACGACTTCGCGGGCGCCTTCGCGCTGCTCATCGCCGTAGCGCTGGGCATCTTCTGCACGGTCACGGGCTACTTCCCCGGCAAGCGCTGCCAGGTGTCGTACAACCAGGCCTGGCGCGCGTCCGCACGCGGCGCGACGCGGCCCGTCATCATCGCGGTCGGCGCGATCGGGGCCCTGGGCGCCCTGGTGTCGCTGATCCTGGGGTTCACGCTCTGACGCGTACGGCGTAAGGCGTGCGGCGTGCGGATCGATGGAGCGGCGAGTACGTGCGTGGGCCCGCAGCCAGGAGGTACAGGC
>NZ_JBHVIX010000005.1:153383-377089 GCF_042799415.1 Streptomyces sp. NPDC057694 | reverse complement strand
TGGGGGGGGGGGGGGGGGGGGGGGGGGGGGGGGGGGGGGGGGGTGGTGGGACCCGAACGACGGGGGCCCCCCTCCCCCCCCCCCACGCACGTAGGCGGCGCATCAACCAGCTATCGCATAAGGGCAGTTGGGCCTACGCGACTGCCGCCACCAGGAATCCCGCGCCGATCAGCAGCGGGCACAGCGCCAGGAGCGCGCCGAGGACCGGCAGCGCCGGGCGTCGCCGGCGCAACAGCTGCCAGGCCTCCCCGAACGTGATGCGGCCGAACCGGTACCTGGGCTCGCTCCAGCGGCCGCGCGGCATGTACCCCGTCAGCAGGAAGAAGCCGCCCACGGCGAGGAGCAGCGTCGCGCCGCCGAGCCAGGCGAAGGCGCGGGCAAGCTTGCCGACGGTGAGTTCACCGTCGGACGAGGCCTTGTACGCGTCGCCGTCCGTCCGGAAGGCGGGCAGCCAGGCTCCCCGCACGGCGGTGGTACTGCGCTCCAGGACGGCGCTGTCGGTCTTCTCCCCGGTCTTGTCGTCCTTGAAGGTGCCCGTGCAGGCGTAGTGATCGCCGGTGGGCGCGCAGGACTCCACCGCGACGTACCCGGTGCGCGCCGAGATCGTGAGATGGCCGTCGAAGTAGCCGATGCCGGAGAATGCCAGCTTGCAGCCCACGACGACGAAGGCGCCTCCGACGAGCCAGCCCCGCATCCGCCGGTTCACATGAGCGCGGCGGGCTCGATGCCGCTCCCAGGCGGCGGAATCGGTCGCGTTCCCCATCGTCCGCAGCTACCGGATCCGGCTGTCGCGGACGGCGCCGCCACCCTGCGGGTCCTCGTCCGGGTCGTACTCGCGCACCTTCTGGCGCTCCTGCGGCGACATGTTCTTCCACTGCTCACGCAGCGGCGCGAGACCCTCACCGAGCGCACGGTGCCCGGCCGGACTGTCGAGCACATCCTTCAACTCCATCCGCCCGGAGAGGAGTTGACGGGCCAGGTCCTGGAGCGGCGCGGGCGCGTTCGGCATGTCGCGAACCTTGCGCAAGGACGCCGTCAGGTGCTCGTTCTGCTCCTCGGTGAGGTTCTTGTCCTCGATGGGGTACTCGCGCTCGCCGAGCGGGTCGACGTTGCTGTTGCGGTTGCCGGTTCCGTTGCTCATGGTGTGGGACTCCCCCTTGTGGATGCGTACCTGGTTCGTTGAAGCGTCAGCCGAACGTGGCGCGGACCTGATCGTTCTGCGCCCCCGCCCCCGCCCCCGCGGACGCGGCGGCCGGCGTCGGCGCCGCGGCCGGTTCCGATGCCGCGGCCGGTGCAGGCGCGGACGGAGCACTCGTCGTCGGCTCGGACGGGGTGGAGGTCGTGGTGGGCGTCGACGTCCCCGACTCCGCGGACGGCTTCTCCGTGGCGTTGTTGAAGAGCTCGCCCGCGCCCTGCACGGCGGTCCGCAGCCCGCCCGGGTCGCCCGCGTCGGCAGCGGCGAGGCCCTGCACGACCTTTCCGCCGGCCTTGGCCTCGAAGTCGTAGCCATTGCCGTCGTCGTTCACCGAGATCTCGCCGGCCACCTTCCCCATCGCCGGATTGACGGCCGCGGCACCGAATCCCAGCAGGGACTCCTGCACACTGCCGCCCGCACCGAGGCTCACCTTGATGCTCTGCGTCGCGGCCTCGCTCGCGACGGACTTCAGGGTGTCCTTGGCCAGGTCCTCGAGGATGGTCTTCGCCTCCTTGACGACCCGCTCCTTGAGGGCCTCCTGGATGGCCTGCCAGACCTTCTGCGCGGCCTCCTTGAGCAGGCGCCCGACGAGCTGCCTGACCATCACGACCCGGGCGGCGAAGGCCGCCTCGGAGGCGCCGAGCGTGAAGACGGCACTCGCCTGCGCAGCGGCGAACTCGATGGCCAGGTCGATGAGTTGGATGATGATGGCCAGCTTCATCTCGGCCACGACGGCCGCGCAGGCGGTGAGCGCCCCGGCCAGCGCGCCCGAGGCCACCATGATCACGTCGAGGTAGCCGACGCCCAGGGCCGCGTCCGCGAACTTGCCCCACTCCTCGGTGAACTTCTCGACGGCCTCGCCGGAGAAGTTGGTGATCGGCCGGGCCGCCGAGTTGCCCTGCGCCTGCGCGTCGGACGCGGCCTGGCCGAGCTGAAGCCACTCGTTGGCGGCCTCGATCATCTTGACTTCATTGAGGTTCGGCCAGTCGAACCCGAGAAGGTCGAGAATCCAGTCGAGTTCCGGCGGCAGTACGGTGATCTCGTCCCAGGCCACGTGATTGCTCCTCAGCGATACATCTGCGCAAGGGGCACACAGGCCCCGGAATCGGGTGCTTCTGCCCTACGAGGAAGGGCTAGGCTCCACGGTTCTGAGACGCCTGCATGAGCGCCTGGTAATGGTCCTGCTCCGTCTTGTCGTACTGCTCGGCCATGGAGTCGAGCTTCTCGCCGACCCCCTTGAGGGCCTCGGTGAGGTTCTCCAGCGAGTCGCGGATTCCGGCGCTGATCGGCTTGTAGAAATCGAGGATGGTGGTGGCGACTCCGGCGTCGTCGTCGCCAAATCCCTCTTCGAGTTCCTCGATCGCGTCGCCCGACTTCTTCGCCGCGGAACCGAAATCCTCGCCGAGACGCGCGAAAGCCTGTCCCTGGGACTTCAGAACGCCCGCATCGATGTCGTATCCAGCACCCGCCATGGCCTGTTCCCCCCGCCGGTCTCTCACCAGTACCGGCTCCGCGGAGCCGAATGTCGTACTGTAGTCGACCGCATCCCCACAGGACGCAGCAGGCACTCCCTCTTCACGTCCCGGCCGTAGGTCCGCCACGCGCGCCCATTACAGTGCCGACCACCTGGCATTCCCCCACCACCGGGCCTCTCACGGAATCTACGACATGACCTCTCCCGCCTCGCCCGTCCCTCCTCCCTCCCCGGCTTCCGCGGCCTCGCCGTCGCCCGCGGAGGAGTCCGCCGGCACGCCCGTACCGCCCTCGCCGATCGGACGCTGGTTCGGCGTCGCGGTCGCCATCGCCGCCCTCGCGGTCATCTGGTACGGCTTCTCCACCGCCGCGATGTCCTCGGGTCTCGTGGGGACGCGGGGCGAGCTGACCATCAGCAAGTGCGATACGGAGTACGGCGCGGGCGGGTCCCGCTCCAGCGGCTCGCACCCGAGCAAGCGAGTCATGGAGCTCGCCTGCGAGGGGACGTTCCGCTCCTCCGACGGCGATGTCGTGGACCGGTCCGCCCGGCTCGTCCTGGACGGGAACCAGGGCGGCGGTGACGGCGACGCCATCAGCAAGATCCGCGAGCAGGACTACGACAGGGGCTACAAGCCGGGCTACAAGGTCGGCGTCAACCGCTCCTCCGACGGCGGTCTCTACGTCACGAGCTGGCTGTCGATCGCCAACTGCCTGTGCCTCGGCTTCCTCGCGGTGATCTTCCTCGGCTACAGCATCACCTGCGTCGGCGCCGGCCACTTCCCCAAGAAGGGCATCGGCCCGTCGTACAGCGAGGGAACCGCCACCCTGCCCAAGTGGGCCACGAGCACGGAGAGTTGGCTGTGGGTGATCGGTGGCATCGGGCTGGTGCTCGCCATCATCTTCCGGATCCTGCTGATGTTCGCGGGCTTCGCAAGCCTGCTGATCTGAGGGCCCGTGCCTTCTGGAGAACCGATGAAGACACCTTCCGCCCCACCTCAGCCGCCCGCCGAACCGCCACCCGCCGACGAGGCCACGCCCGTTCCGGCACCTGCCCTGATCGGGCGGATCTTCGGCATCGTCCTGGTGGTGCTGACGCTCGGCGGAATGTACTGGGCCTTCACCACCTCCGTGCTGTCCAGCGGGTATGTCGGCTCGCACGGAGACCTCTCCATCAGTAAGTGCGAGGTCACGTACCGAAGTCCGTCAAAGAGCATCAACCAACGTGCACGGGCATCGGTGCTCTGCCATGGGGTGTTCCGCTCGTCCGACGGCTCCGTCGTGGACAAGTCGGCACAGATCCGCTTGAGCTTCGGGGGTGCCGATGTCGAGAGCGACGCCGCGACCAAGGTCACCGACGAGAAGGCCGACAAGCTCGCGGTGAACCGCTCCGTCGACGGCACGCTGGCGATCACCAGTGCGGAGTCGGCGGTCAATTACCTGTGCGGCGGCTTCTTCTTCATGCTCTTTTTCGCCTACGGGTCCAAGTGCGCGCTCACCGGGTCCTTCCCGAAAAAGGGTGTCGGCCCCTCCGCGTCGGAGGCGGACCAGCTGATGCCCAAGTCGCTGAAAGCCACCTGGGAATGGCTGTTCGTCATCGCCGGCATCGGACTCGTCCTCGCCATCCTGTTCCGCATCGGCATGGCCGTCTTCGGGCTGGCCACACTGCCCTTCCAATGACACCCCTCCCGGGACGCCGCAGGATGTGACACCGGGAACAGTCGGGCTCAACAGCAACAGTCCCGAATCCAACTCATCGCGCGTTTCGAGGTCTTGGAGGAGACCGACGTCCTGTGGGGCAGCCCCGGCGCTACTACCGGATCCGGCTGTCGCGGACGGCGCCGCCACCCTGCGGGTCCTCGTCCGGGTCGTACTCGCGCACCTTCTGGCGCTCCTGCGGCGACATGTTCTTCCACTGCTCACGCAGCGGCGCGAGACCCTCACCGAGCGCACGGTGCCCGGCCGGACTGTCGAGCACATCCTTCAACTCCATCCGCCCGGACAGGAGTTGACGGGCCAGGTCCTGGAGCGGCGCCGGCGCGTTCGGCATGTCGCGAACCTTGCGCAAGGACGCCGTCAGGTGCTCGTTCTGCTCCTCGGTGAGATTCTTGTCCTCGATGGGGTACTCGCGCTCACCGAGCGGGTCGACGTTGTCGTTGCGGTTGCCATTGCCCATGGTGTGGGAGCTCCTCCTGGGAACGGGGACGGCGTGATCGTACGAGGGCCGAGGCCGCGGTCGATAGGGCCGAAGGTCAGCCGAACGGCGTGGCAGCGGCCGCCGCCGGCGCCGGGGTACCGCCGGAGTCGGAGCCGGACCCGGAACCAGAATCCGACGATCCATCGCCCGAGGATCCTCCGGAGCCGGACGCTTCACCACCCCCCGAGGTTCCGCCCGAATCGGACGAGCCACCGCTCCCGGAGGCCCCGCCTCCCGAAGAGCCGCCTTCACCGGACGAGCCGCCGGCTTCCGGCTGCTTCTCCTCGCCCTTCACGGTGTCGAACAGTTCACCGGCGCCGCCGGCCATGTCACCAAAACCGCCCATGTCACCCGAGGCCACGGCGCCGGCGCCGGTGACGATCTGACCGCCGGCCTTCGCCTTGAAGTCGTAGCCGCCCTCGTCGTTCTCCTCGAGTTCTCCGGCGACCTTGCCCATGGCCGGGTTGACGGCTGCCACGCCGAATCCCTTGAGGCTGTCCCCGAGACCGTCACCGGCGCCGAAAGCACCCTTGATGGCCTGGCTCGTCGCCTCACTGGCCACCGACTTGGCCGTGTCGACCGCCAACTCCTTCGCCAGGTCCTTGCCCTTCTCCTTGAGCAGGTCCTTGGTGAAGTCCTTGGCCAGGTCCCGGATCATCTCCTTGGCCTTCTCGACGACCTTCTCCTTGACGGACCGCAGAGTGGCCTGCTCGACCTTCTGAGCCGCCTCCTCCAGCGCCTGCCTGACCAGCATCCGGATCATGACGACCCGGGCGGCGAAGGCCGCCTCGGAGCCGCCGAGCGTCACGATGGCAGAGGCCTGAGCCACGGCGAACTCGATCGCCAGATCGATGAGTTGGACGATGACGTAGATCTTCAGAGCGATGACGACGATCGCGCAGACTTCGAGCAGCGCCCCGAGGACCTGCGCCGCGCCCGCCAGGCCGTCCAGATAGCCGATGCCGTGCCCGCCGATACCCAGGCCGCTGTCGGCGAACTTGTTCCACTCCGCGACGAACGCGTCCGCGGCATCACCCAGGTTCGCGCCCTTGACGGCGTTAGCCGCGGTGATGCCCTCCGTCTGGTAATCGAGAACCGCCTGCCCGAAGTCGCGCCACTGCTGAGCGGCGTCCATCAACTTGTCCTCGTCGATGTTCGGCCATTCGAATCCCAGCAGGTCGAGAACCCAGTCGAGTTCGCCGGGCAGCATGATGGACACGGTGTTTCCCCTCAAGACACAAGTGTGGAGTCGTACGGCGACCAGGGAGGCCGTACGGACCGATTACGGATGCACAAGCTCGGATACGGACATTCGACCGCTCGGGGTCAATTCAGCCTCGGTGCTGCTGGGCCGCCTGCATCAGAGCCTGATAGTGGTCCTGCTCCGTCTGGTCGTACTGCTCGGCCATGGAGCCGAGCTTCTCGCCGATTCCCTTGAGGGCCTCACCGAGATGTTCGAGCGAATCGACGATTCCGCCGCTCACCGGCGCGTACACGGTGAGGAGTGCGCTGACGACCTTGACGTCGTCGTCGCCCCAGCCGTCTTCGAGCTCCTTGAGCTTGTCGCCGAACGCCTTCGACGTGGAGGCGAAATCCGACGCGATCTGATCGAACGCCCGGCTCTGTGTCCTCAGTACATCCGCGTCGACATCGAAACCCGGACCCGCCATCGACTTCCCCCTGTATTTCCTACACTGTCGCGCTCGCACCACTGACTGCTCGGCCGAGCCGAGTATCGTACTGTAGTCGACCTGATTCTCAGGGGGCACATTAGGCACCCACCCTTCACGCCCCGGTCGTAGTGCCTCCACGCGCACCCGTCATCGCGCCACCTTCCCCACACTCCACAAAACCTTTACAGGAATTCGACATGACTTCCCCGGTATCCCCCACTCCCCCTTCCTCTTCCCCGCCCACCTCGTCGTCGTCTTCGCCCGTACCGCCGTCGACTTCGGCGTCGGGCAGGGGATTTCGCGTGGTTTTCCGGGGCTTCGGAGTTGTGCTGTTCGTCGCCGCCCTCTTCCTCGGCTGGTACGGCTTCTCCACTGCCGCGATGTCCACGGGAGTCGTCGGAACCCGAGGCGAGCTGACCATCAGCACGTGCGAGGCGAAGTACGGCTCGACCAGTTCACGCAGGCACTCGATCGGTGTTCGTCATTCGACCGACGACGTCAAGCGGCTCACCTGCAACGGTGCGTTCCGCTCCGGTGGTGACGTCGTCGACGGTTCGGCCCAGCTCACCCTCAGCGGGCGCATCGGCAGCGGCGACAGCGACACCATCGACAGGATCCGCGAGCAGAACTACGACCTGGGGTACAAGAAGGGTTACTCGGTCGCCGCCAACCGAGCTCCCGACGGCACTCTCTACGTCACCAGCTGGACCTCCGTCAGCAACTGCCTGTTCCTCGGATTCCTCGCGGTGCTGCTCCTCGGTCTCGGTTTCTTCTGCGTCACCGTCCGCAGCGCACCCGAGAAGGGCGACGGAGCGTCCGGCACGGAGAACGACGCGTCCGGGTCCACGTGGCGAGCCACCACGGTGCTCTGGCTGTGCGGCATCGGCGGCGTCGGGCTGGTCCTCAGCATCATCTTCAGGGTGCTGCTGATGGCGGGCCACTGGTTGGGCCACCTGTTCTGAGTGCCCGCTAGGGTGCACGCGGTGGGTCGCGGCAGGCCTGGACCGTCCAGGCCCGGAGCCGGCGACCCGGGAATGGGCATTCGTGGCTTTCCGCAAGTTCCTCAGTTCGCTCGGGGTCGGTGCGCCCGAGGTCGAGACCACGCTCAACACCGGCGCCGTGCGGCCGGGCGACCAGTTGCACTTCACCGTGGAGCTGCACGGCGGCTCCGTGGACATCGAGGTGGACCGGGTACGCGTTCAACTCGTCACCCGGTTCGAGGACTTGGAGGAGACCGAGACCTCCTGGAGCAACCCCGGCATCGTCAGGTCCGATGTGATCGCCGAGCGCTTTCCGCTGCGCGCCGGGAAGACGGTCAGCTCTCAGGTGACGGTGCCCGTGCCGTGGGAGACTCCGCTCACGCACATACTGGGCGGCCGCCCGCTCAAGGGGGCGCGCGTCGCCGTCCGTACCGAGCTGTCCATCGAGAACGCCGTCGACCCCGGCGACTTCGACGAGATCCAGGTACACGCCCTGCCCGCGCAGGACGCACTGCTACAGGCGTACGCCAACCTCGGGTTCCGCTTCGACGAGGCCGAGGTGAAGAAGGGCACGCCCAAGGGCGGACAGAACTCCCGTGCCGACTTCTGGCAGGAGATCGAAATGTGGTTCCCCCCGGAGTACCGCAGGCCGGGCGGACAGCTGGAGTCCATCTTCTTCGCGCGCCATGACTCGCTCGACCTGGTCACCGGCTCCTACGGGCCCTTCTCCTTCCCCTACGACCACATCGACGCACCCGGATGGACCGCCTGGCTCGACCAGCATCTGCGGTCAACCTTCCAGCGATAACAGGTAGCAGAACAAGGGGAGTTGATACGAGAGTGGGCCCCGTCCGATGCAACGGACGGGGCCCACTCTCGTACGGTGTCGCGCACTCCTACTGCGGCGGCTGCTGCTGCGTCCAGCCCGACGGAAGCCCGCCCTGCTGCGGCGGCTGCGGGGGCTGCTGCTGGGGCGCCTGGGGCTGCTGCGGGTAGCCGTAGCCCTGCGGCTGAGGGGCCGGGGGCTGAGGCGCGTAACCCTGCTGCGGGAAGCCGGCGGGGGGCATGCCGGGCTGGCCGCCGTACATGGCGCCCGCCTGCATCTGGGACTGGCCGCGCTGGGCGAAGTCCTCGGCGATCAGCGCCGCGATCTCGAAGTACGCCTCGCGCGTCTTCGGGCGCATCATGTCGAGGTCGACCTCGGCGCCGGCCGCCAGGTGCTCGTCGAACGGGACGACGACCACACCGCGGCAGCGCGTCTCGAAGTGGCTGACGATGTCGTCCACCTTGATCATCTTGCCGGTCTCGCGGACCCCGGAGATGACCGTCAGGGAACGCTGGACGAGGTCCGCGTACCCGTGCGCCGACAGCCAGTCGAGGGTGGTGCTGGCGCTGGACGCACCGTCGACCGACGGGGTCGAGATGATGACCAACTGGTCGGCCAGGTCCAGGACTCCGCGCATCGCCGAGTAGAGGAGGCCCGTGCCGGAGTCGGTCAGGATGATCGGGTACTGCTTGCCGAGCACGTCGAGCGCGGCGCGGTAGTCCGCGTCGTTGAAGGACGTCGAGACGGCCGGGTCCACGTCGTTGGCGATGATCTCCAGACCGGAGGGCGCCTGCGAGGTGAAGCGGCGGATGTCCATGTACGAGTGCAGGTGCGGGATGTTCTGCACCAGGTCGCGGATGGTCGCCCCGGTCTCGCGGCGCACACGGCGGCCGAGCGTGCCGGCGTCCGGGTTGGCGTCGATCGCGAGGATCTTGTCCTGCCGCTCGGAGGCGAGCGAGGCGCCGATCGACATCGTCGTGGTCGTCTTGCCGACACCGCCCTTGAGGCTGATCACGGCGATGCGGTAGCAGGACATGACGGGCGTACGGATGAGCTGGAGCTTGCGCTGCCGCTCGGCCTCGGCCGCCTTGGCGCCCGGCTTGAACTTGCTCGGGGCCTTGTTGTTGTTCTTCCGCTTCGGCTGGTTGCGCAGGAGGCGGTCGGAGCTCAGCTCGACCTGCGCGTTGTACCCGAGCGGCGCACCCGGCGCCGAACGCTGCTGGCCCGCGCCCGGGTCCCAGCCCGCCCGCGGATCGGCGGCGCCGGGCTGGGGGCCGGTGGGCTGGGGGTACGGGGTCGGGGCGGGCGCCGGAGCGGCGGGCTGCGGCGCGGCCTGCTGGTACGGCGGCTGCGGCTGCTGCCCGTACGGGGCGAACGGGGCCTGGCCCGGCTGCTGTTGAGGCTGCTGCTGCGGGGGCTGCTGCTGGCCGGGCTGCTGCGGGTAGCCGTAACCGGCGGGCGGCTGCTGCTGCGGCGCGGGCTGCTGTCCGTACGGGCCCGGCTGCTGCGGGGGCATCGGCTGGCCCGGGCCGGGCTGCGGCTGCCCGAAGCCGGGGACCTGCGGGGCCGGCTGAACCGGAGCCTGCTGCTGGGGCTGCTGCTGGGGGTAGCCGTAGCCGCCCGCGCCCTGCGGGGCCGGCTGACCCGGGACCTGCTGCTGGGGCTGCGGGTAGCCGTACCCACCGGTGGCGGGCGGCGGCATGGGCTGGCCCTGCGCCTGCTGCTGCGGGTAGCCATAGCCCTCTGCGGGCGGGAGCGGGGCGCCCTGCGGGGGCTGCTGCTGCGGGTAGCCGTAGCCCTCGGCGGGCGGCAGCGGCGCACCCGGCACCGGAGGCGTCGGAGGCGTCGGCTGACCCGGGATCTGCTGCTGGGGCTGCGGCGCGGCCGGCGCGGGGGCGACCGGCGCCGGGGCGGGCACGGGCGCGGGCGCCTCGGGAGCGGGCGGCGCCACGGCCTGCGGGGGCTGAGGCGCTTGAGGTGCCTGGGGAGCCTGCGGTGCTTGCGGTGCCTGGGCAGCCTGCGCGCCGGTGTCGGTGCCGCTCCCGGGCTCCGCGGTCGCGCCGGTCGCCGGCTCGTCGTCATCGTCGTCGTCGCCCCACAGGTCACCCGTGGGGTCGACGACACCGGACCGGTGGCTCGACGCGGCGGGATCGGTGGAGGCGGCGGGAGCGGGCGGGGCCGGAGGCGCGGCGGGTGCGGGCGTCGCGGCGTCACCGGTGCCGGGGCCCGTGGGCGCGCCCGGGTTTCCGAAGCTCGGGAAGCCGGGCGCAGCCGGGGGCTGGCTGGGCGGAGGGGTCGCGGGCGTGCCGGAGGAAGGGGGCGCGGGCGTCCCCGCGGCGCCCGATTCACCCGCGTTCGAGTACCAGGACGGCGCGTCGAAGTCGAGGTGGAACTCGCCAGTCAGTTCCGTCTCGATCGATCCGTCGCCGAGGTCCGGGTTCCGCTGGTCCCGGTCACTGGTCACTACGCCTCCTGGTCTTGGCTGTGCATCTGAACGACTGGGCCTGGCACGGCTCCCCGGTCGTCCCCCGGACCGCTGAAGCGGTCCCGCGCCACATGCGTCATTGCCGTTCGTCAAGACAGCCTAAACGCTGCGGGGCACCCACCGTAAAGGCGGTACGCACGACTCCGTACCGCCCCCGGGTGGGACCGGGCGCAGGGTTCGGGCGTCAGTCCATGCGGCGCGGACTGCCGAGCAGACCGGTCTCCGGATCCGTCGGCTGCACCATCACGTACTGGTGCTTGCCGCCGGCGATCCACAGCATCGTGGCGTCGCTGAGCGTCGGCAGTGTCTGGGTGAGCTGCTCGGGCAGCCGCAGCACCCGCCCGATGACCTCGGCCTCCTGAGGGGAGACGCTCTGCAGGCCGATCACGTCGGCGCGGGTGAGCAGCCGCGGCGCGCGCGGGCCGAGGAACGGCACCACGGTGAGCGTCGACTGCCAGGGCATCGGGGCGAGTTGGGACCGTCCGGGCTGGGCGCCCAGGTCGCGTACGACGAGGACGGGGCTGGCGACCGAGGCGCCCTGCGCGGCGAGCTGGTTCGGCTCGTACACCGCGACGCACTGCAGTCCGCCGCCCGCGGCCTGGGCCATCGGGGCCCACGCCTGGGGGCGCACCGACTCGACGGCGATGCGGGCACCGACGGCCGCGGTGCGCAGCGCGATGATCTGCGCGGTCCACATCGAACCGACGACGACCACTTCGAGCGGCTTGGGCCGCAGCACGTCGAGGACGGCGGGCATGCCCTGCGGGTCGACGCCGATGACGACACCGTCGTCGCCGACGTTCACGCCGAGCGAGCCGAGCGACTTCTTCGGCAGGACGTGCCGACGGCGGCGCGGGCCGCGCAGGCCGTAGCCGGCGTGGCTGAACTCCTCCTCGAACTCCGCGAAGTCGTCGTCGTTCGCCTCGGGCTCGTCGGGCAGCGCCCGGTGCGTGGGCCGGCCGGAGCCGACCTCGGGCGCCGGGGCGTACGTCATGGTGGTGGCGGCGACGGGCTCCGGCGCCGGCTGCTGCTGCACATGCCCCGCACCGCCGGAGAAGTCGCCCTGCGCGGGGACGCCACCCTGGAACGCGGCCTGGGGCTGGCCCTGTTGGGGCTGCGGCTGCTGTTGCGGATACCCGTACCCGCCCTGCTGCTGGGCCCCCGCCTGCTGCTGCCGCTGCTGGTCCTCCCACTGCCGGCGGCGCGCCTCGGCCTCCTCGGCGCGGCGCTGCTCCTCCTGGTAGCGGGCTCGCAACTGGCGCTGTTCATCGGCGTACTGAGCATTGGCAGCCTGCTGCTGCGCGGCCGCTTGCTGGGCCGCGGCCTGCTGGGCGGCAGCCTGTTCGGCGGCGGCCTGTTGCTGGGCTGCTTGCTGCGCGGCGGCTTGTTGCTGAGCCGCTTGCTGGGCGGCTGCCTGTTGCTGAGCTGCCTGCTGGGCCGCTTGTTGCGCGGCGGCCTGCTGCTCCGCCGCCTGTTGCGCCTCCCACTGCTGGCGCCGCATCTCGGCCTCGGCCGCGCGGCGCTGCTGTTCGGCGGCCTGCTGCTGGACCGCCTGTTGCTGAGCGGCCTGCTGCTCCGGGGTGAGCTGTTGCTGCGGCTGCTGTTGCTGGTGGGCCTGCTGCTGTTGCTGCGGATACCCGTACCCGCCCTGCTGCTGGGCGGCCGCCTGCTGGGCCGCCTGCTGGGCCTCCCACTGCCGGCGCCGCTCGGCGGCCTCCGCGGCGCGCCGCTGCTGCTCGGCGTACTCCTCGGGGGTCATCTGCCCGCCCGGGTCCCGGGGATCACGGTTTTCGGGGGTGCTCATCAGTGCGTGCCTCCGAGGGGAAGGGTGGCAAGGAGGCCGGGCAGCTGTTCCCGGTCGAGGCGGACGAGGCCGGCCTTGAGAGCGGAGGAGGAGCGTTCGAGCTCGCGCTTGGCCTGGTCCAGCTCGTTCTCGCTGCGGGCCGACAGCCGGACGTGCCCGCTGAGGGCGACCTCGTCTCGGCCGGCGCCCGAGACGGCGAGGGAGACGGTGGTGGCCATGGTGCGGGTGGTGGACAGGCCACCGGTGAGCGCGCCGAGGGGGGTCGCGCCGTGGCCGAGCTGCGGCCACGTACCGATCCAGTACGAGGCGTGCCAGCGGTCGTCGCACCGCCAGGCCCGCACGCTCTCCTCGGTGCGCGGGCCCGAACTGCCGCCACGCGAATGGGCGTTGAGGTTGGCGCGCGGGTTGACGCAGGCGGCCGTGGACAGCGCGGAGATGATGCCGGTCTCGTCGAGGGCCTCGGCGCGGAAGCCGAGTCCGTTGAGCCGGCTGATCAGCTGGTCCGAGGCGCGCAGGAGCGCGCGCTGGGCGCCACGCACCCCGCCGCCGCGGGCCTCGACGGCCTCGGGGCAGAGTGTGGGGTCGAGCTTCAGCGCCACCCAGGTCAACCGCACCGCGGGGGCGCCCGTCTGCGCCTGGACGGCCGCGTACGCCTGTGCGGCGAGCGCCTGCGGAGGCAGGTGCGGGGCCGGAGCGGGCTGGGTGTACTGGACCAGCTGCACCGATTCGAGGTGGATGTCCTCGACGTCCAGGGAGTCGGCGAGCAGTTCGACCGGCAGCGGCCGTGCGTCGCTCGTCGGCCGCAGCGGACCGGGCGCGGAGTCGACCTGGACGAGGGTGGTCAGGAACGTGCCGTCACCGACGAAGCCGACCAGGCGCCGGTCGCGGGACTCGTATTCGTGCGTGCGCAGCGCCGGGTCCGCTTCGAGCAGCGGCGCGAAGGAGCTGTCGACCTCCGCGGGCGGCGGGCCGGTGAAGGTGCGGCGGCGGCGCTTGAGGGCGCGGCCGATCGCCATCCACTCGGGCAGCGGGTGGCGTCTGCGACGGCCCAGGTTGAAGAACACGAGCAGCCCGCCGACGACGGCGGCGGGCACCATCAGGATGGGGCTGATCGCCGCTGCCGCCACGACGAGCGCGAGGGCGATCTGGATGATGAGCAGATGGTGGGCGCTGACCGGCCCGAAGCTGCCCGCCTTGCGCGGCAGCTTGGGACGCACCGGTCCCGCCGGCTGGCGCACGGCCGCCTCGGGCTGCGTCGGTGGTGTGGTGCGGCCGCCGCGCCGGGTGGGCGGGCGGCCCTGCTGGGGCCTTCCCGCTCCACGGCGCCCGGCCGGGGTCGGTCGCCCCTGATTGCCGCGCTGTCGGGTCCTGCTGGCGCTGGACATCCCCCGCCCTGCTCCTTCGCTCGCTGCTGTGGTGGCTCGCCCGGTCCGGCGGTGGCGCCGGTCGGACTGGCCTGCGGGCCCTAAGTTTCACTGGCGCGCTGAAAATTGATACCCGTACGCCACGGGTCGATCGTCACACGGCATAGTAGAGGCCCGTGCGGCGCGTGCGCCGGGGGTGGTCGAGAAGTGGACCCAGGTAAGTACCAGTACGGTCCAGCAAGAACGGGGAGATTACGTAACGATGGCGTCACGTCGTGATGAGCTGAATGCCTACAACTTCTCACGGAAGCGGACAGTTGCCTCTTTCCTGAAGCCGCTCCCCAACGGCTCGGTGGAGTCGGCCCCGCGACCGCTCAAGCACGCGATCTCCGGCATCGTGATGAGTGTGGTGATCCTGGCGGGGTTCGGGGCCTGCGGCATGCTGAGCCCTGTGGCACCGAAGGGGTGGGACACCCCGGAGGCCGGGATCATCGTCACGGATCCGTCCGCGACCCGGTACGTCGTCCTCAACTCAGGCGAAAAGGACAAGAAGACCGGCAAGGACATTCCTGTCCTGCACCCGGTCCTGAACCTCGCTTCGGCGAAACTTCTGTTGGATCCGAAAAAGACCAAAGAAGGTTCTGTGAAGACCGTCAAGGAAAAATTCCTCGACGAGTCCAATATCGCTCAGGGTTCGATGGTGGGAATTCCCTACGCCCCCGACCGGCTGCCGAACGTCAAGGACGCGGGTACGTCGAAGGTGTGGGCGCTGTGCCAGAAGGGGATCCGCGACAGCAAGGACAGCGCGTCCGTGCAGCAGACCGTCCTCGTCCTCAACACCAAGGACGCGAAGAAGGTCACCGACAAGGGCTCCGGCAAGCTGGCGGGTGACCAGGCGCTGTACGTGCAGGACAAGAAAGGCAAGCCGTACCTGGTGAGCAGCCACGGCGTCAGGTACGAGCTCAGGGCGAGCAACGGCGGAGACCTCGCCTCGCTGATCCGCACGCTCTTCGGTGACGGCGCCGAGCCGCGCACCGTCACGGACGAATGGCTGAGCACGCTCAGGGACGGTCAGCAGGCGATCGCGATGCCGTCCGTGGCGAACGACGGACAGACGTCGCAGGCGGACGGCGTGCCCGCCAAGTACCGCACCACGGGCACGCTGCTGCGGACCCGCAACGGTCAGCACTACCTGGTCGAGCAGGACCGGCTCATCCCCATCACGGGGTTCCAGACGGCTCTGCTCAGGGAGACGATCGCCAACTCGCACATCACGACGGTCAACCAGACCGACATCGGGCCCGACACGACGGGAAAGCTGGCGGGCGGCGAACTCTGGCCCACCCAGGCCGTCTCGCTCGCCAACGGCGGGCAGACGGACACCTCCTGCTCCGTCTACGGCGGCGGCAACAGTACGACCGATCTGACCACCTGGGCCGGCACGTCCCTGCCCGTCAAGTCGATCGCGGCGAGCGCGTCCTCGTACGTGAGCCCGGGCAGCGGCCTGCTCTACCAGGAGAAGGAAGGCAGCTCGGACACCGGCTTCAACTACCTGGTCACCGACACGGGACTGCGCTACTACCTGCCCGTCAACAACGACTCGGGCGACGACAAGTCGGGCGATGACCAGTCAGAGGTCAACAAGGCGAAGATCCGCCTCGGCTACGAGTCCGCGCAGAAGGTCACGGTGCCCTCGCAGTGGTCGAAGCTCCTGCCGTCCGGGCCGAACCTGACGACCGCGGCCGCCCAGCAGACGCAGAATTCCTAGGGGGACAGCCACCGTGCCTTCCATGACTTCCAGGCCGTCGGTCGCGGCCGTACGCCGTCCGGCCGCGGTGCTGGCGGCCACCGCGGCGCTGGCCGTACTGACCACGACCCCGGCCCTCGCCGACGACGACCCCGGCACCCAACTGGCCAGTACGGACTGCCAGTTCGGCGGCAAGGTCATCGAGGGCACGCCGTGGTCCCTGCAGCGCGTCATCACCAAGCAGCTGTGGGAGGGCAAGGCCCTCAAGGGTGCCGGCGTGACCGTCGCAGTCATCGACACCGGCGTCGACAAGGAGAACCCGCAGCTGGCGGGCAAGGTCCTGCCCGGGAAGTCGTTCGCGAAGTCCAGCGCCACGAGCGACGGCGTCGGTCACGGCACGAAGGTGGCCGGCATCATCGCGGCCGCCGACGCCTTCCCCGGTACCGGTTTCCACGGCATGGCGCCGAAGGCCAAGATCCTCCCCCTCCAGACCAGCACGGCGGAGGAGGGCGGCAATCTGGCGACCATGGTCAACGCCATCAAGGCAGCCATCCAGGCCAAGGTCGGCATCATCAACATCTCGCAGGGCACGACGGCCGAAGAGTCCCAGCTCCCCACCCTGCAAGCGGTGGTGGACGAGGCGGAGAGCAAAAACATCCTCATCGTCGCCTCGGCCGGCAACGACGGTGCGAGCGGCAAGCCGTCCAATACGTACCCGGCGGCTCTGGACAACTCCAACGTCCTGTCCGTCGCGGCCTCGGACCGCAACAACGAACGCGCCTCGTTCTCCAGCTCGAACGAGCACGTGGACATCGCGGCCCCCGGCGTCGACATGGTCTCGACGGTCCCGGTCAGCGGCCAGTGCGTCGATCAGGGAACGTCGTTCTCGGCGCCGTACGCGGCCGGGGTGGCGGCTCTGCTCAAGCAGAAGCACCCCGACTGGTCGCCGGCCCAGATCATCTGGCACCTGGAGAAGACGGCGGCGCGCACGCACCCCTACCACGACAAGAACATCGGCTGGGGTGTCATCGACCCGATGACCGCCGTCAAGGACGACACCGTGCCGACCAGGCAGATCACCAACGCCGATCTCGAGGGCGCGGCGACGGCGAACAACAGCGACAAAGAGAAGATCATCGCCGCGAAGCTGACGCTCGGGGAGACCCCGGCGGAACGCAACGCCCGTTACGGGACGTACCTGGTGATCGGGGGCGGTCTGCTGGTCGGCGTGATCTCCGCGGGGGCCATGGCGCGCCGCGACTGGCTGCGCAAGCACGGGGCCGACGTGCTGTGAGGTGACTCCGGGCACCGCCGGGAGCACGCGAGTGCTGTGAGCGGTTTGTGAGGAAACTTGTAAGGGGCTAGTAAACCAGGGCACCCTGTACGTCAAGGCATGCACATGCAGTGGGCGTAAGTGGGCGCCGAGTGTGGGTCGTTGACGTTAACGGGGAGGACAGCCGGAGATGGCTGACGGGTACGAGGTCGATCTCGACGCGCTGGACCAGGTGGTCAAGGAGCTCAATCAGGTCCTGGCGGACATGGATGGGCCGAAGCAGAAGGCCAAGTACGGCACCGACGTGCCGGACGGGGCATTGGGGAAGAACTTCTCGGAGGCGCAGGATCTGTACAACGCGCACGAGAACATGAAGTCCAAGATCCAGACTGAAATGATCGACAAGATCGAAGCCCTGGTCGACAAGTTCGGCAAGAAGGCGCAGAAGGCGCATGGCGTGTACCAGGACGCCGAGGCCGAGAACACGATCACTGACACCGGCGTTGCTGACCGCAACTCCTGAAGGGGGACGAGGAGATGATTCCGGCAGACGGCAGTTCGGGCGGCGTTCCGGGTGCCAGCGCGAAAACCAAGTTCAACTCACACGACCTCGACAGCCTGAAGGACATGGTCGCGGACGCCAGGCCGCAGGCGGTCATGGAGGTCTCACAGAACTGGGTGGACGTCCACGATCAACTCGTGGGTTCCGACGGCAGCGGCGGCATCAAGCAGCGGTTCGACAGCGCCGTGCAGAAGGTTCTGGAGAGCTGGAAGGGTTCGTCCGCGGCGAAGTTCCAGGCGGAGGCCGCCAAGATCAGCCAGGAAATGGCCACTGGCGGTAACCGCGCGCAGTTCACCTCGAAGGCGATGGAGAACTCCGCGGACAGCCTGTACAAGATCCAGGACCAGGTCGGCAGCATCGACGTCAGCTGGTGGGACGAGGCGTGGGACTCCGCCACGGACATGTTCAGCAACATGTCCGGAGCCGAGTTCGCCGCCATGCTCGCCAACCCTGTGGGTGGCGCATACGCCCAGTACCAGGCGATGAACAGGATCCAGAACGCTCAGAGCAGCATCGAGGGCGACCTCGCGAGCGGCATGGACACCCAGGCCGTCATCGACAAGTGGGGCGACAGCATGGGGGCTCGCCGGGAGGCGGGGCTCAAGGCTTCGATCCTCATGGAGCAGCTGGGGAACAACTACCAGTCGAACACGCAGCAGCTCGAAGCCAGCGACCAGGACCGTGACTACCAAGCCCCGCCGAGCGATGTCGGTCGTGGGCCCGGCGATGTGAGCGTTCCCGGCTCCGGCGGCACCAATCCGGGCATCGCCGGTGGTACCGGCATCGGCGCGGGCTCGGTGGGCACCGGTATCGGCGGCGGAGGCCTGGGCGGCGTGAACTCGCCCAACATTTCGACCATGCCCACGCACGACTCCAGCATTTCGACGATGCCCGCATCCGGGTCGAACCCGTTCGGCGGCGGATCCGGTGGCGGAATCGGCGGCGGAGGCTCCCAGATCAACACGGGCCTCGACAGCGCCGGTTCGGGTCTCGGCGGCGGAGCCGGTGGCGGGATCGGAGCCGGAGCCGGTGCAGGTCTCGGAGCCGGTGGCGGAATCGGCGGTGGAGCCGGTGGCGGCATCGGCGGCGGTGCGGGAGCGGGCCTCGGTGCCGGTGGCCTGGCCGGCGGTCTGGCCGGTGGTATGGCGGGTGGCGCGGCAGGGGCCGGACGCGCGGCAGGCGGAGCCGGTGCCGGACGCGCGGGTGGTGCGGCCGGTCGCACGGGCGCCGGACGCGGCATGGGCGGCATGGGCGGCGGCGCCGGCGGCGCGGGCGCAGGCAAGGGCGCCGGTGGCGCGGGCAGGACAGGCGCCTCGGCACGTGCCAAGGGTGGCGTGGTCGGTGCGGCCAAGGGCAAGACCGGCGGCGCTTTCACCCCCGGCGGCACGGGGCTTCGCAACCGCGGCAGCAGCGCGAGCGGCACAGGAGCCGGCGCCGGTGCCAAGGGCCAGAACGGCCGCAACGGCATGGGCCCCGGCGGAGCCGGCGGACGCGGTGCGGGGAAGCAACGTGGCGAGGGCGGAAACAACAGCCGTCGTCCCGACTACCTGTACGAGGACGAAGAGACCTGGACGCCGAAGCAGCGCAAGGTAAACCCGCCCGTCATCGAGTGACCGGTTAGCCTTCGTGAGGCCCGTGACCCTTTGGTCGCGGGCCTCACGTCCGACAGCAGGCAATGAATCCAGAAAGGTGTCTGAGCATGCGCTTCACGCAAACGACGCTCCGCGCAATGGGCGGCGCGGCGATGGTGGGAGCCCTCGTGCTCGGCACCGCTACGGCCGCCTCGGCGGACGCGACACGTGACGGCCAGTGGCAGAACAAGGCATTCGACCTCGACGCCACCCACAAGGTCGCCACCGGCAAAGGCGTCACTGTCGCCGTACTCGACGACGGGGTGGACGGCACGCACCCCGACCTGGAAGGCAGCGTGCTGCCGGGCTACCGCTGCAAAGACGGCCAGCCTGCCAACCAGGAAGTCCTCGACGACCACGGCACGGGCATGGCCTCGCTGATCGCCGCCCACGGCCATGGCCCTGGCAACAGTCAGGGCATGCTGGGGATCGCCCCGGACGCGAAGATCCTTCCCGTGGACGTCTTCAAGGTCGAGGGAGGGTCGATCGAGGACGAGCAACCGAGTGCGTGCACGTACGGCAAGGCGATTCGCTACGCAGTCGGCCAAGGCGCTGATGTCATCAGCATCTCCACCAGCAGCGGTTCCGCCACCGTGGACGACCAGAAGGCCATCGCCTACGCCGCTGCCCACAATGTCGTCGTCGTCCAGTCGTCCGGAAATGACGGAACGGTCAACAACGGCGACCTCGGCTCAGCCCCTGGCGGCGTCCTGGTAGGCGGCTCGAACCAGAACGGCACCCCCTGGGAGGACGAGAACTACTCCAAGACCCTGATGTTCACCGCTCCCGCGAAGGACATCACGGTCGCGACCGCCAACGGCGACTACCAGGACGCCGCCCAGAAGAACATCAAGGGCGACTACCTCACCACCAGCGGCACCTCGATGTCCGCCGCCATCGCCTCCGGCACCTTCGCCCTCCTCAAGCAGAAGTTCCCGGACTACACCTCCGGCCAGCTCGTCAACCGCGTCATCAAATCCACGTACATCGCCAAGGGCGTCGACAAAGCGAGCCTTCCTGACAAGTACCACGGCTACGGCGACCTCAGCCCGCTCAAGGCCCTGACCGCGGACATCCCCAAGGGCGGCGAGAACGGCCCGTGGAAGGACCTCAGCTCCCTCCCCAAGGCCGGAGCCGACAACAGCGCCGAGCCCTCCTCCCCCGCCACCGGCGCAACCGCCTCCGACAACAGTGACGACGACAGCTCGAACACGATGCTCTACGTCGGCATCGGTGCCGGTGTTCTGATCGTCATCGTGGTGATCGTCGTCCTGGCCACTCGCAAGAAGAACAACCGCGGTGGCCCGGGCGGCCCTGGCGGCCCCGGCGGACCCGCCGGTTGGGGCGGCCCCGGTGCCCCGCAGCAGCCGTATCAGCAGCAGCCTTACCAACAGCAGCCCTACGGCCAACAGCCCCCGCCGGCCCCCGGCCCGTACGGCAGCCAGCAGCAGAGCGGTCCGCCGAGCTACTGATCGCGCCGCGCTGCATCTCCGAGGCAATACGGTGAGGCCCGTGACCAGTCGACTGGTCACGGGCCTCGCGCCTTCACCGGAGTTTCGGCCCACTTCACGTTCGGCGAGAAGGGCTGGCAAGGAACGCGATGACCGCAGACGCCACCCCCGCCCCGGTCCGTATGCGGGACTTCCCGGGCCACTCCATCGCTCTCGCGTACGACATCGACGCCGTGGCCGCCGCGCAACCCGTTTCGGCGCACGTCGCGTTGGCCGCGCTCCTCGACCTCTATGCCGCTGTCGATGCGTTGCCGCTGACGCTGGAAGTCACGACGGCCTACCTGAACGAAGAGTTCGGCTTCCCTCTGGACGATCCGGCAGTCGGACCCGATTCCGAGTGGGCGCTCCATGCCGAGAGGCTTCCGCCCGAACTCCGCATCCGACCTCGCGCGAAGAACCAGCGGATGCGCCGGTCCCCGACCCTCGACCTGTCCAACTGCCTCGCCTTCGTTGCCGAATCCCTGCGCGGAAGCGATCGCGACATGAGCCAATCCCGTGTGGGCTGGAGGAGCATGGGGGTCCACGCATGCGCCGTCCGGCTGCCCGCCGATATTCCGCTCGACGGCGGAAAGCTGCCGGTTCAGGTCGGACGGGGAATCGTGCGCACCCCTGTCGAGATTCGCGAGGGGGCGAGGTGGGCCGCCGGGCCCAGCTCGCCGTCCATGGCGGAGGCGCCCTTGGAATGCTGGATCGCACAGGAGTATGGAGAGCTTGATCTGAGAGTCTCGGCATACTGGACGCCATGGTGTCCAGGAGGCTCTGAGTACCCCGCCCTGCGGCGTGCCGTGGAGACTCTCGTCAGCAGCGGCTGGGAACTCACCTTCGAAGGATGATGCGCGCGGCCACCGCCCTGAGTCATCGGCCGTCACAGCTGGTCAACTCCCGTTAAGCTGGCCGCGTTTACCGCAAGGCGACGGAAAGGGCTGATGCGGCGTGGGGACGAATGGCGAGGCGCCGAAGGAAACGCCGGAGGAGATGAAGGCCCGCAAGGAGCGCGAGAAGAACGAGCTCTACGCGCTCGACATCTCCGGCGTCGAGTGGCACAGCGCGCCCGGCACCGAGCAGCACGAAGAACGCGTGGAGATCGCGTATCTGCCGGACGGCGCGGTGGCGATGCGTTCGTCGCTGGAGCCCGAGACCGTGCTGCGGTACACCGAGGCGGAGTGGACGGCGTTCGTGCTCGGCGCGCGCGACGGCGAGTTCGACCTGGAGCCGGCGCCGCACAACGGCGGGCTCGACACGTAGGCAGCGCCCGCAGGACAGGACATCGAGGGCCTGGGCTGTCGCCGGCACGGCGGGAGTCCGGGCCCTTGCCCGTTCAAAATGGATTCAGAAATGGATCCAGAGAGGTGTCGGAGCATGCGCTTCGCGCAGACGACGCTCCGCTCGGTGGGCGGCGCGGCGATGGTGGGGGCCCTCGTGCTCGGCACCGCGACGGCCGCCTCGGCGGACGCCACCAGAAACAGCCAGTGGCAGAACAAGGCCTTCACCCTCGACGCCACCCACAAGATCGCCACGGGCAAGGGCGTCATCGTCGCCGTACTCGACGACGGAGTGGACGGCAACCATGCCGACCTGACGGGCAGCGTGCTCCCGGGTGAGCGCTGCAACGACGGCCGGCCCGCCAACCAGGAGGTCCTCGACGATCACGGCACGGGCATGGCCTCGCTGATCGCCGGTCACGGTCATGGCCCCGGGAACAGTCAGGGCATGCTGGGGATCGCCCCCGACGCGAAGATCCTCCCCGTGGACATCTACCAGGACGAGGGAGGGCCCGTCGGCGCCACCCATCAGAGCGCTTGCACGTACGGCGAGGCGATTCGATACGCCGTCGACGAGGGCGCTGATGTCATCAACATCTCCAACGGCGGTGGTTACGCCACGGCGGAGGACAAGCAGGGCATCGCCGACGCAGTTGCCCACAACGTCGTCATCGTCCAAGCGTCCGGAAACGACGGAACACCGACGAATAGCGACCTCGGCTCCGTCCCCGGCGCCCTTCTGGTGGGTGGTTCGAAGCAGAACGGCACCCGCTGGGAGGACGAGAGTTACTCGAAGGCCCTCATGTTCACCGCTCCCGCGAAGAGCATCACCGTCGCCACCGCCAACGGCGACTACCTGGACGCCGGCAACAACACCATCAAGGGCGACTACCTCACCACCGACGGCACCTCGATGTCCGCCGCCATCGCCTCCGGCACCTTCGCCCTCCTCAAGCAGAAGTTCCCGGACTACACCTCCGGCCAGCTCGTCAACCGCGTCATCAAATCCACGTACATCGCCAAGGGCGTCGACAAGACCAAGCTCCCCGACGCCTACCACGGCTACGGCGACCTGAGCCCGCTCAAGGCCCTCACCGCCGACATCCCCAAGGGCGGTGCCAACGGCCCCTGGAAGGGCCTCAGCTCCCTTCCCGAGCCCGACGGCGGCAGCAGCGCCCCACCCGTCGGCGGCGGTGCAGCAGCAGCCTCTGGTGACAGTTCGGACAACACGATGCTCTACGCCGGCATCGGCGGCGTCGGCGCCCTCGTCGTCATCGTGCTGGTCGTCGTCCTCGCCACCCGCAAGAAGAGCAACAGCGGCGGTCCCGACGGGCCGGCCGGATGGGGCGGGCCCCCGGCCCCGTATCAGCCGCCCTATCCCCAGCCTCATCAACAACAGCCATATCCACAACAGCCCTACCAGCAAGCACCCCACCAGGCGGCGCCCTACCAACAACCGTCATATCAGCAGCAGCCTTATCCGCAGCCACAGCCACAGCCACAGCCGCAGCCGCAACCGCAACAACCGCCGTACCCCAACCACCAACAAAGTGGGCCCCCGAGCTACTGACCACCCGCCGCGCCGCCCTCCCCCGGTCAGAAGACCGTGAACGCGTACAGGTCGCTGTCCACCATCACGAACACCCGGTTGCCGTCCGCCGCGATCTGCTGGTTGTCCGCCAAGGGCAAGTCGTAGGACCAGGTGCGTTCGCCGTCGGAGGCCCGCACGGTGTTCAGGTTCAGCTTCTTGGCGACCTTGATCGAGGTGTCGGTGTCGAGCGACCAGGCGCCGTGGCCCTGGGGCAGCACCGGCCAGTTCTGGTCCGCTGTCCAGTAGCTCTTCCACTTCTCGGTGCCGTCGCGCGCGTCGAGGCGTCGGGGGAAGTCGCCGCCGCAGACGTAGACCGCGCCGTCGCGGACGGTGGGCGGTCCCCAGTACGTGCCCTCGTACTTGGGTTCCTTGATCTTCGCGCTCCAGACGACCTTGCCGTCGCCGAGTCTGCGGGCTTCCAGCGTCTGGCCGTTGACGTAGACGATGTCGCCGACGACGGCCGGGGACACGTCGATCTTCGCGGTGGCGGTCCTGGTCCAGGCGACGCTGCCGTCGCTGGTGTCGATGACCAGCAGCTTCGCGTTGTTCGTCGCCGTCACGAGCCGTCCGCGGGCCGCGACGGACGTCATCATCAGGCCCTGGTCGCGGAACTCGGCGGGCGCCCGGACGGTCCACCGGACCTTCGCGTCGGCCCGTCCGATGCTGCGGAGTCTGCCGCTCTTGGTGACGCAGTACACGGCCTCGTCGTCGGCGGCGAGCAGTGACTCCGCGTCGGCGTCCACGCAGGTCCACTTGGGGACGCCCGTCGAGGCGACGTACGTGCGCAGGGCCCCCTTGTCGTCGGCGCAGGCCACGAGCCGGTCCGACAGGGACAGGTAGTTGGCCTTGGGGCGGGCGGACGGCGCGTGCCAGCGCAGGTCGCCGGTGCGGACGTCGTACGCCCCGACGCCGCCGCGCGCCGTGCCCACGACGAGCACGTCACGTACGGGGAGCAGGGCCGGCGAGTAGACGTCCGCCTCGTCCTTCAGGTTCCAGACGACGGACGGCTGCCCGAGGGTGACCGAGGTGCCGCCGATGTTCTTCTCGAAGGCCTGCTCGGGGGTGCGCGCGGCGGGCGGGATGTCGAAGGGGTCGTTCTTCACCGGCGGCTTCGCCTCGCTCCCGCCGGATCCGCGGCCGGCGAGCCACCAGGCGCCCGCCCCGCCGGCCGCCGCCACGACCACGCCGCCCGCGGCGAGCCCCGTGAGCAGGCGGCGCCGCCCGACCGACGGGCCCAGGTCCGTCCCCGGGGCGCCCGGGATCCCGGTGGCCTGGGTGGTCAGCTCACGGGCACCGCGCTCGCGCTTCTTGATGGCGTCGGCGAACGCGCCGCGCCGCCATGCCTGTTCGGCGCCCTTGGGCGGTGCCATGGCCTGCGTGATCTGCGGGGGCGTCGGACGCCGCGCCGGGTCCTTGGCGAGGCACGGCGCGATGAGCGCTGCCAAGTCCGCTGGGATTCCCGTCAGTTGGGGCTCGTCGTGCACGACCGCGTACTGCACCGCGGCCACGTGCCCGCCGTCGAAGGCGCGCCGTCCGGTCGCCGCGTAGACGAGGACGGCGCCCAGCGAGAACACGTCGGCGGGCGGCGCCACCCGCTGTCCGAGGACCTGCTCCGGCGCGCCGTAGCCGGGTGTGACCGGCACCTGGCCGGTGGTGGTGAGCGTGAGCCCGTGCTCGGGCCGGGCGATACCGAAGTCGATGACGCGCGGGCCGCCCGACGTCAGGACGATGTTCGGCGGCTTGAGGTCCCGGTGGACGAAGCCCGCCGCGTGGATGTCGACGAGAGTGCGGGCGAGCGACGCGGCCAGGGCGCGCACGGCGGGTTCCGGCAGCGGGCCGAAGCCGTCGACGGCCTGGTCCAGGGTGAGCCCGGCCAGGAACTCGGTGGCGATCCAGGGGCGGCCGCCCTCCGTCCACGCGCCGAGCACGGCGGCGACTCCCGGGCTGTGTACGGCCTGGGCCGCCTGCGCCTCGCGGACGAACCGCTGCGCGAGGTTCGTGTCGTGCGCGAGTTCAGGCTTCAGCACCTTCACGGCGGCGAGGGTGCCGGACGCGTCCTGGCCGACGTACACCTTGCCCATGCCGCCCTCGCCGAGGACGCCGGACAGGCGGTAGGGGCCGAGGCGAAGGGGGTCGCCGGTGCCGAGGGGGTTCATGGTCGATCCTTCTCGCAGGAGGTGGCCGCGGGGCGCGGACGCGATGCGGTTCGGCTTCTCGCTTCAGCGGTACGGCGGCTCACTTCAGGGGATACGCGCTCAGGGTCTTCTCCCCCATCCCGAGCAGGAGTTGGTCGGGGGTGTCGACGTAGAACCGGCTCGCGGACGCCTTGTAGGTGCGGGCGATCCGGTGCGTCTTCAGGTCGATCGCGCAGAGCAGATTGCCGTTGCGGTAGTAGCCGTACCGCTTGCTGAGGACGGGCGCCCATGCCGTCGACGCCTCGCTCACCTCGCTGGTCCGCTCGGCCCATTTCCTGGCGCCGCCGTCCGCGGCGAAGGCGGCGAGGCCGACGCCCTCGCCGACCGCGTACACGACACCGGACGCGAACGCGGGCGCACTGTACGTGTGGCCCGTCTTCGTCGCCCATTCCTGTTCGCCGTCGGTGAGCCGCAGCGCGCGGACGCGGTTCCCGCCCAGGTAAATCCTTCCGTCGCCGACGGCGAGGGGGCATTGCAGAACCTGGGTGTCGTCGATCGTGCCGTAGGGCTCGTCCCAGACGACGTCACCGGTCCTGATGTCCCGTACGACGACGCGCACGGTCTTGGCCCCGGTCTCCTGGAGCGTCACCAGACGGTCGCCGACGACCTTCGCGGAGAGGAAGTGCAGCCGCTGGCTCTTGTCGGGGCGGACCGGCAGCGGCTTGGACCACAGCTGTTTGCCCGCCTTGATGTCGAGGGCGCGCAGCGTGAAGCGCTGGGTGTCCAGGAAGCCGTTGTACGAGTTCTTGCCGGTGCCCACGGCGACGTAGGCCACCATGCCGGAGATGCACAGGAGTTGGTTCCCGTCGAGAACGGCGTTGGTGCCGTCGGCGACCGCCTTCGTCGGGTTCACGTAGTGCTGCTTCTTGTCCCACCAGGAGATACCGGCCGGCGGATATTTCGTCCCGCTGCCCCAGTGCGAGCCGAGCAGATACAGCTTGCCGTTCAGCACCTCGGCCTGCCACGGGCACCCGTCGGACTGGATGTCTTCGGTGCGTCGGCCCGACTTCGGGTCGAAGCGCATGATCGTCGCCCGGAACGGGAGCTGGATCGCGCTCTCGGCCGCGTAGGGCACGGGCAGGCCCCAGCCGTCCATCCGGAAGTTGATCTGCTCGTTCGTCCAGAGAGGATCGATGTTGCGCGTCTGCTCGGGGCCGTCGGCGGCCTTCGTCCCGTCCTGGTCGCCCGTCGACGCACGCCACCACCACACACCGCCGCCCGCCGCCGCGGCCGCCACCACGGCGCCGCCGCCCAGCAGGAAGCCGCGCCGCGACGGCCCGGAGCGGCGCGGCGCGGCCGACACCGGCGTCGTGTCGATCAGAGCCTGCGGCGGGGCCGCCCGCGGTGGTACGGGCTGCCACACCGTGACGGCCCGCCGCCCGATCTCGCCGAGCAGCGCGGGCGGCAGCTGCTCCGCGAACTCGCCGCTTCCGTCGTGCAGTTGAGCGGCCAGCAGACCGGTGGACGGCCGCTGCGCGGGGTCTTTGTGCAGACACTGCGCCAGTACGGGGATCAGAGCGGCGGGCACTCCGGCGAAGTCCGGCTCCCCGTAGCGCACCCGGTAGAGGAGATCGGCGGGCTGTCCGTTGCCGAACGGGCCGCTCCCCCGCGCCGCGTGCACGAGGACGCCCGCGAGGGCGAACACGTCACCGGCCGCGGTGTGCTCCTGCCCGGTCGCCTGCTCCGGCGACATGAACGCGGGTGTGCCGACGGCCGAACCGGTGTGGGTGAGGTGGATGTCGCCGATGGCGCGCGCGATGCCGAAGTCGATGACCTTGGGGCCGTACGCGGTGAGGAGGATGTTGGACGGCTTGAGGTCGCGGTGGACGACGTCGCTGCGGTGGAGCTGCGCCAGCGCGCCGCACAGGGCCGCGCCCAGCACCCGTACGGCCTGTTCGGGCAGCGGACCGGCGGCCCCGACCGCTTCGTCGAGGGGCGGTCCGAGCACGTACTCGGTGGCCAGCCAAGGCGTCTGCGCGGACGGGTCGGCGTCCGCGACCTTCGCCCCGAAACGGCCGCCGATCACCCGCGCGGCGTCGATCTCCAGCCGGAAGCGGGTCCGCGCGGCCGGGTCCGCGGCGATCGCGGCGTGCATCGTCTTGACGGCCAGGGTGCGGCCACCGGCCGACCGTGCCATGTACACGGTCCCCATGCCGCCACTGCCGAGACGGGCGACGAGACGGTACGGGCCGAGGTGGACGGGGTCGTCGTGGGTCAGTGCGGTGGGCATGGGCGCCGGTCTCGTCGTCTGTCGGTGGGGGCAGCAGGTCGCGGGGAGGTGGGGTCAGGAGGCGTACGGGGTGGGGTGGGCCGCCGGGACGGGAGCGGCCGGCGCCGGTGGTTCGGTCTCCGCGTCGAGTACGCAGGCGGCCTGGTGGGCGAGGGCCGCGACGAGGCGGCCGGGCAGCCAGCCGGGCACGAGGAGGGCGCCGGAGCGGTCGGGGGCGCCGAACCCCTGCTGGGGAGCCAGGGCGCCCGGCGGTACCAACACGTCGAGGATCTCCGCAAGTTGGGGCCGGTGTGCGGGGTCCCTCGACAGGCTTCGCACGACGACGGAACGCAGGCCCTCCGGCAGCTCCGAGCGTTCCGGCGCGACATGGCCGGTGGCGGCGTACGCGAGGGTGGCGCCGAGCCCGTACACATCGCCCATCGGCCGGGGCATCCCGCCGCTCGCCTGCTCGGGCGCCAGCGCGCCGCGGTCGACACCGGTCAGTCCGGGTCCGGCGGCGCGCACGGCTCCGTAGCAGCCGAGCCGCGGGCCGTCGAAGCCGATCAGCACGGCGGCGGGTGACACTCCGGCGTGCACCAGGCCCTGGCCGTGCATCACGGAGAGGGTCTCGGCGAGGGCGACGCCGAGGGCGCGGACGGTGGGTTCCGGCAGGGGGCCGCCGTACACGGTGAGCGCGGTGGGCAGTGGCAGCAGCGGCAGGTAGGGGCGGGCGCACCAGGAGGGCTCCCCGGGCGCGGACAGTTCCACGGCCGGGAACGCGGCGGGCCCCAGCAGATACCGGGAGGCGTCGGCCTCGGCCAGGAACCGGTGCGGGTCGGTCCCCGGGTGCGGGGTGCTGAGCAGGACGGTGCGGTCGCCGTCGGGGGTACGGGCGATGTGGCGTCGCTCGGGGACGGCGGGGTGGCCGGTCCCGGAGCCGTCGAGGCGCGTCACGACGACGAACGGTCCGGTCGGGCTCGGTGGCCGGCCGGTCTGCCCGCTGCCGTACGTGTCCGGGCTCGGTGGCCGGCCGGTTTGTCCGCTGCCGTACGCGGACGGGCCCGGACCCGGGCCGGGGCCCGCGGCCTGTGGTGCGTGTCCTGGCGCATGCATGCGCATGCCCTCCCCCCGTCGACCTGCCGATGCCCCCGCCCGTGGGCACGGTCCGGCGATTTTAGTCGACGGCGCCTCAGTGGCCACAGGGGCATCCTCGGGACCACGGGCACCACACCCGGCACGCCAAGGACCGCGCCGGACCGGGCGGTTGCGGGTCCACGTGACGCAGCGGACAGCGGTGAGGGGTGGGCAGGCCTGCCGTACTGCTGGTTTTCGTGATTAGGCTGGGTCAGGACGTGTCACGTACATCCGTGTGCGGGTGAGGCGTGTGCCAGGGGCCAGGGGGACGGCCCGTGGAGCGATGACCAGACCACGCAGACCGGTCGCCCCAGCACACTACGCGGGTGCTCGACCACACCAGGAGGCATTGTGAACAGCGATCGGGACGGTCTCCACGGGGGCTCGGACTCACCCGTCGACGATCAGTCCGACGCGCAGTCCAGTGTCGAGCGGACCGGCGAGTTCACCATCGACTACGCCCCGCCGCCCTGGTACACGCAGAACGCGCCGGAGGGCGCCGCGCCGACCGGGGCGCCCGCGCCTCCTCCGCCGCCGCCTCCGCCTGCTCCCGCGGCCCCGGCGGCTCCCGCAGCCCCAGCGGCTCCGGTGACTCCAGCGGCCCCGGCGGCCCCGGTGACTCCGGCGGCACCTGGGTTCCCGGTGACGCCCGAGGTCCCGGTGGCCCCGGCGTCCGCCATCCCGCCTCCGCCGCCGCCCCCGCCGCTGCCCGCGCCGGAACCCGAAGCCCCGAGTGGGGACTTGGAGAGCGGGGCCACCATGCGGTTCTCCGCGGGGCCGCCGCAGCAGGAGTTCTCCGCGCCGGAGGAGCCCGCGTCGCCGTCGCAGGAGAGGTCGCCGTCGCAGGAGAGTCCTGGCGCGGACACCGCCGAGGGCGCTGCCGCACAGTCGGAGCTTTCCTGGGTCGACGCCCACCGGGTGCACGTGGAGTTCGACAGGAGCGGCACCTCGGCGAGCGCGGGGGCCGCCGACGGTACGGGCGGATCCGCCCCCGCGCCTGCTGATCCTCCCGCCCCGTCCGCTCCTTTCGCGCCTGCCTCCCCTCCCGCTGCGGAGCCCGATGTCGCGCCGCCTCCGGCAGCGAACAGCGCCCCCGCGGGCTGGACTCCCCCGCCCGCGCCGGACAGCGCGGTTCCACCGCTGCCGCCCACGTTCCAGCCGGCCGCGCCGAACCCCGCGCCGCAGTGGACCGACCCCGCGCCCGGCGGACAGCCGTCGCAGCAGCAGCCACCGGAGCCGCCGCCCGCCCCGGCCGGCTGGCCCGCGCAGCCCCCGGCCGCGGCCCCGCAGTCTCAGGGCGGCTACGGCTTCCCGCAGCAGAGCCAGGCCCAGCCCCCGGCCCAGCCGGAGCAGACCCCAGCAGCGCCCAACCCTCCCGCGCCGCAAGGCGGTTACGGCTTCCCCCAGCCCGCGCAGTCGTACCCCTTCCCCGGCCAGCCCGGCCCCGCGACCCCCGACCTGGCTGTCCCGCAGCCCGGTTACGGCTTCCCGCAGCCACCGGCCCAGCCCCACCCCCCGCAGGCAACCCCGCAACCCCAGCCCCAGCCCCAGCCCCAGCCGGGCTACGGCTTCCCGCCCCCGCAACCGGCTCCGGGCCAGCCCTACCCCTCGCACGCCGGACCGCCCCCGGCGCCGCCTCAGCCGAGCCCCGGCCCGCCCACCCCGGGCGCACCCGGCGCACCCGGCGCACCCGGCGAAAACCCCCCGCAGCCCTACCCCGTGGACCCCCGGACCGGCGCGGCCTGGCCGCAGCCGATGCAGCACGATCAGCGTCAGCCCACGAACGTCGGCGGCGCCCCGCTCGGCTACACGGCCGCCGTGGAGCTGTCGGCGGACCGGCTGCTCAACAACAAGCGGCAGAAGGCCAAGAGCAAGGCCCCCAGCACGGCGGGGAGCCGCTTCAAGATCGGTGCGAAGAAGGAGGAGGCCGAGCGGCAGCGCAAGCTCGACCTGATCCGCACCCCGGTCATGTCCTGCTACCGCATCGCGGTGATCAGCCTCAAGGGCGGTGTCGGCAAGACGACCACGACCACGGCGCTCGGCTCGACCCTCGCCGCGGAGCGCCAGGACAAGATCCTCGCGATCGACGCCAACCCGGACGCCGGCACGCTCGGCCGCCGTGTGCGCCGCGAGACCGGGGCGACCATCCGCGACCTGGTGCAGGCGATCCCGAACCTTCACTCGTACATGGACATCCGGCAGTTCACCTCGCAGGCCCCGTCCGGTCTGGAGATCATCGCCAACGACGTGGACCCGGCCGTCTCGACGACGTTCCAGGACGAGGACTACCGCCGCGCCATCGACGTACTGGGCAAGCAGTACCCGATCATCCTGACCGACTCGGGCACCGGCCTCCTCTACTCGGCGATGCGCGGAGTGCTCGACCTTGCCGACCAGTTGATCATCATCTCGACGCCGTCGGTCGACGGCGCGTCCAGCGCCAGCACGACGCTCGACTGGCTGTCGGCGCACGGGTACTCCGAGCTCGTCTCGCGCTCGCTCACCGTCATCTCCGGGGTCCGCGAGACCGGCAAGATGATCAAGGTGGACGACATCGTCAGCCACTTCGAGACGCGCTGCCGCGGCGTGGTCGTCATCCCCTTCGACGAGCACCTGGCGGCCGGCGCCGAGGTCGACCTCGACATGATGCGGCCCAAGGTGCGGGAGGCGTACTTCGAGCTCTCCGCGCTGGTCGCCGAGGGCTTCTCCCGGGGTCAGCAACAGGCCAACCCGTGGGCGGCACAGCAGGAGCCGGCCGCCCAGCCGATGCCGGGCCAGCCGCAACCCCAGCAGCAGCCCCCGCAGCAACCCCCGCAGCAGGGGCAGCCTCCGTATCCCCAGCCCCACCCCCAGCAGGGCTACCCCCAGCAGCAGCCCTACCCCGGTCCGCCCGCGCCCTCCGCCCAGTGGCCCCCGCAGCCACCCCCGCCTCAGCAGTAGCAACAATTTCGCCAACTCCGTGAAAGGCCCGCACCCTTGCCGGTGCGGGCCTTTCACGTACATCACGCGGATACGTCCGCTACGTCGCCACGCGCTGGCCTGCAATGCGTCAGAGGTCTTGACCAATGTGCGTGAAATGCAGGTCAACTCGTTATTTCCGCAGGCCACATGGGGTTCACCTGCCGTTGACGCACGTCAAGAGCCGCTGATAGACACTCACTTCATTCAGCCTGCTGTGAGAGTCACGACGCGAGGTGTCCGCCCCATGGCCACGAAAGCTCAGCGAGATACGCACGATCAGCACCACAGAACGAACCGCAGCGGCGTGCGGGTTCTCCTCGCGGCCGGCGCCGCGGCCTTCAGTCTCACCGCGGCCCTCGCCACGCCGCTCAACCCGACGCCCCACGAGGCGAAGGCGGCCGACGACGGCGGCAAGAAGGTCCTCACCGTCGCGCTCGCGCAGAGCGTCGACTCGCTCAGCCCGTTCCTGGCGTCGCGCCTGGTCAGTACCAGCATCCACCGGCTGATGTACGAGTACCTGACCAACTACGACCCGAAGGACAACCACGTCGTCGCGGGCTTCGCGACCAAGTGGAAGCCCTCGGCGGACAAGCTGACCTGGACGTACACGATCCGCTCGAATTCCACGTGGTCGGACGGCCAGAAGGCCACCGCGCACGACGCGGCCTTCACGTTCAACAAGATGATGACGGACGACGCGGCGGCGACCGCCAACGGCTCGTTCGTCACCAACTTCGAGAAGGTCACCGCGCCCAGCGACACCCAGCTGGTCATCAAGCTGAAGAAGCCCCAGGCGACGATGACCGCCCTGGACGTCCCGATCGTGCCCGAGCACGTCTGGAAGGACGTCAAGGACTACTCGAAGTTCAACAACGACGAGAAGTTCCCGATCGTCGGCAACGGGCCGTTCACCCTCACGGACTACAAGACCGACCAGTACGTGAAGCTGAAGCGCAACCCCGACTTCTGGCGCAAGTCGGACAAGCCGCAGTTCGACGACATCGTCTTCAAGACGTACAAGGACCAGGACGCGGCGGTCGCCGCCCTGCGCAAGGGCGAGGTCTCCTTCGTCGCCGGTTCGCCCGCCCTGACGCCCGCCCAGGCGGCGTCGCTCAAGGGCGAGAAGAACATCAAGGTCAACGAGGGTCCCGGCCGCCGCTTCTACGCGATCGCCACCAACCCCGGCGCCCAGACCAAGGACGGCAAGAAGTTCGGCGACGGCAACCCGGCGCTGCTGAACCAGAAGGTCCGCCAGGCGCTGTTCCGCTCGGTCGACACCAAGACCATCGTCGACCGGGTCTTCCAGGGCCACGCCGTGCAGGGCGAGGGGTACATCCCGCCGCGCTTCAAGGACTACTTCTGGTCGCCGTCGGACAGCCAGAAGCTGTCCTACGACCCCGACGCGGCGGGCAAGCTGCTCGACGAGGCCGGCTACAAGCTGAAGGACGGCAAGCGCGTCGGCAAGGACGGCAAGGCCCTTGACCTGCGCATCCTGTGCCACGCCACCGACCCGAACGACAAGGCCGTCGGCAAGTACCTCAAGGAGTGGTGGGGCAAGATCGGCATCGGTCTGAAGGTCGACTGCCTCGACGACGTCTCGGTCCCCTGGTATGCCGGTGAGTACGACCTCGCCTTCGACGGCTGGTCGGTCAACCCCGACCCGGACTTCGTGCTCGGCATCCACACCTGCGCGGCCCTGCCGACGAAGGCGAAGGAGACCGCGACGACCGACAACTTCATCTGCGACAAGAAGTTCGACGGCCTGTACGCGAAGCAGCTCGCCGAGTACGACCCGGCCAAGCGCGCGGACTACGTCAAGCAGATGGAGTCGTGGCTGTACGACTCTGGGTACATGAACGTCATGGCGTATCCGAACGCCGTCGAGGCCTACCGCACCGACCAGATCAAGTCCATCGAGACCATGCCGACCGCCGCGGGCAACATCTACGGCCAGGACGGTTACTGGAGCTGGTGGTCGGCCGAGCCGGTGTCGTCCTCCGACAGCGGGAGTTCGGACTCGTCCGGCTCGACCGGAGTGGTGATCGCCATCGTGGTCGTCGCCCTGGTGGTCATCGGTGGCGGGATCCTCTTCACGAGGCGCCGCCGCACGACGGCCGACGAGCGCGAGTAACCGGCGCACTCCGGGCCCTCAACACCCGCACGAGCAACGAGAGTTCGCATGACCAGCAGAGAACACGTGAACCATGACAGCTGACAGCACTCCGGCGCTCGTGCAGCCCGCGGACGGTCCCGACGGCGACCCGGCCTCTCCGGCCGGGCCGCTGTCGGCCGCCCGCGGCCCCCGGGCCCGCACCACCACGGAATACCTGAAGTACGCGGCGGCGAAGATCGCGGGGGCCGCGGTCTCCCTCTTCGCCGTCCTCGTCACCAGCTTCTTCCTCTTCCGCCTCATCCCGAGCGACCCGGTCAAGCAGATGACCGGCGGCCGCAAGGTCTCCGTGGAGCAACTGGCCAACCTGCGCCACCAGTACGGCCTCGACCAGCCGATGTGGAAGCAGTTCACGTCGTACGTCGGAAACGCGCTGACCGGCGACTTCGGGATCTCGTTCCAGTACCACACACCCGTGATCGACAAGATCATGGACGCGCTTCCGGCGACGCTGCTGCTGACCGGCACGGCGTACGTGCTGTACTCGGCGCTCGGCATCTGGCTGGGCACGCGGACGGCGTGGCGCAACGGGTCGCGCAGCGACCGCTTCAACACCGCGTTCGCGCTCACCCTGTACTCGGTTCCGGCGTTCTGGCTGGGCCTGCTCCTCATCATCGTCTTCGCCGTCGGCATCGGCCCGATCCCCGGCATGTTCCCGACCGGCGGCCTCGAATCGGGCGGCGAGACCGGCTTCGCGTACATCATCGACGTCGCCCACCACCTCGTCCTGCCGGTGATCACCCTGGTCGCGGTCGGCTACGCGCAGACGCTGCTCGTCATGCGCTCCTCGCTGCTCGACGAGATGGGCAGCGACTATCTGACGACCGCGCGCGCCAAGGGGCTCCGGGACGACGTGGTGCGCCGCAAGCACGCGGTGCCGAACGCGATGCTGCCGACGTTCACGCTGATGTTCGTGAACCTCGGGCATGTCGTCGCCGGGCAGATCCTCGTCGAGACGGTGTTCTCCTGGCCGGGCCTCGGCGGCCTCTTCTACTCCGCCCTGTCCGTGCCCGATCTTCCGCTCGTCCAGGGCCTGTTCTTCGTCTTCGCGACCGCCGTGATCCTGGCGAACACCCTCGCCGACATCCTCTATCCGCTGCTCGACCCGAGGGTAGGCCGATGACGACGCAGCCGACGCAGACCGCACCCGTCGACAGGGCGGGCAATCCGCGCGCGCTCGCCCGCGCCCGCAAGCGCCGGTCCCTGGCCCGCTTCTGGACCGCGTACCGCTCCCACAAGAGCGGACTGTGGGGCCTGGGCCTGCTCATCCTGATCGCGCTCATCGCGATCTTCGCGCCGGTCCTGGTCGGCGCGGACTCGCAGTCCGTGACCGACGCCGACGGCAGCCCGCTGGCCGGGCCGAGCGGTGATTTCCCGCTCGGCACCGACCAGTTCGGGCGCAGCGTGCTCGCGCTGCTCGTGTACGGGGCGCGTGTGTCGCTCACCGTCGGGCTGCTCGCCGCATTCCTGTGCGTGGCGATCGGCACCGTCGTCGGGATCGTCGCCGGCCACTTCCACGGCTGGTACTCGACGGTCCTGATGCGCGTCACCGACTGGTTCCTGGTGATGCCGACACTGGTCCTCGCGATCGCCCTGGCGACGGTGATGGACCGCTCGATGTGGACCGTCATCATCGCGATCGGCGTGACGACCTGGCCGACCACGGCCCGCCTGGTGCGTGCCCAGACCCTCGCGGTCGAGTCACGCCCGTACATCGAGCGGGCCCGGGCGCTGGGCGGCGGCCACGGCCACATCATGCTGCGGCACGTGCTGCCGAACGTGATGCCGCTGGTCCTCGCCCAGACCACGATGATCATCTCCTCGGCGATCCTGACCGAGGCGACGCTCGCCTTCCTCGGCCTGTCCGACCCGACGATCACCTCCTGGGGCGGCATGCTCCAGGACGCCCGCGAGGCGGGCGCGGTCAGCGCGGGCGACTGGTGGTACCTGGCACCGCCCGGCATCGCCATCGCCGTCGTGGCGCTCTCCTTCACCCTGTGCGGCCGCGCGGTCGAATCCGTCCTCAACCCGAAGCTGGGGGCGCGCTCATGACGCTGCTCGAAGTGCGCGACCTCCACGTGACGTACGAGGGCGGGAGCCGGGCCGTACGCGGTGTGAACCTCTCCGTCGAGGCCGGCCAGAAGCTCGGCATCGCCGGCGAGTCCGGCTGCGGCAAGTCGACGCTGGCGCTCGCCCTGCTGCGACTGCTGCCGGCGGGCGCGAAGGTCACCGGCGAGATCCTGCTGAACGGCGAGGACGTCCTCGCCATGAAGTGGGGCCGGCTGCGGGCCGTCCGCTGGGCCGGGGCGTCGATCGTCTTCCAGGGCGCGATGCACTCGCTGAACGCCGTGCACCGCATCGGCGACCAGATCGCCGAGCCCATCCTGCTGCACAAGAAGACGACGCCGGACGCGGCGAAGAAGAAGGTCGCCGAGCTCCTGGAGCACGTGGGGCTGCCCGCCGCGCGCGCGGCGGCGTATCCGCACGAGCTGTCCGGCGGTCAGCGCCAGCGCGTGATGATCGCGATGGCGCTCGCCTGCGAGCCGGAACTGATCATCGCGGACGAGCCGACGACCGCGCTCGATGTGATGATCCAGGCCCAGATCCTGCGCCTGATCGAGCAGTTGGTGGCGGAGCAGGACCTCGGCCTCATCATGATCAGCCACGATCTGGCGGTCCTCTCCGACACCTGCGACCGGCTCGCCGTGATGTACGCGGGCCGCGTCGTCGAGGAGGGTCCGGCCGACGAGGTGTACGGATCCGCGGTGCACCCCTACGGCAAGGCGCTGTCGGCGGCGTTCCCGACGATCGGCGACCCGGCGTCCCGGTTCGCGCCGCGCGGTCTGCCCGGCGACCCGCCGGACCCGGCGGCGCTGCCGTCCGGCTGCACGTTCCATCCGCGCTGCCCCGTGGCGCTCGACGTGTGCGCGAGTGAGGACCAGGTGCTGCGGGACGCGGGCCCCGGGCGGCGCGCGGCATGCGTCCACGTGGAGTCGGGCGGTTCGCCCGCACAGGGCATCGAAGCAGGGAGCAAGACCGCATGACCGAGTCTCTGTTGAGTGCCGAACAGCTCCAGGTGACGTTCCCCGGCCGACGCGGCGCCCCCGCGGCGCGGGCCGTGGACGGCGTCGACCTGGACATCGCGCCGGGCGAGATCGTCGCCCTCGTCGGCGAGTCGGGCTGCGGCAAGACGAGCCTGGCGCGCACCCTGCTCGGCCTGGAGAAGCCGACGTCGGGCCGGGTCACGTTCGCGGGCAAGCCGCTGGACTACGCCTCGCGCGCGCTGAAGGCGTACCGCAAGCGCGTCCAGCTGGTCCTCCAGGACCCGAGCGGCTCGCTCAACCCGCGGCACACGGTGTACGAGGCGGTGGCGGAGGGCCTGCGCATCCACGGGTACGCGGGTGACGAACGCGAGGCGGTGGCCGACGCCCTGTCCCGCGCGGGGCTGCGGCCGCCCGAGCGGTTCTTCCTGCGCTATCCGCACGAGCTGTCGGGCGGTCAGCGCCAGCGCGTCGTGATCGCGGGCGCGCTGGTCCTGGAGCCCGAACTCATCGTCGCGGACGAGCCGGTGGCGTCCCTGGACGCGTCGGTGCGCGGCGAGATCCTCGCGCTGATCCTGAAGCTCCGCGAGGAGCTGGGTCTGTCGGCGCTCGTCGTCACGCACGACCTGGGCCTGGCCTGGAACATCGCGGACCGGGTCGCGGTGATGTACCTCGGCCGGATCGTGGAGACGGGCAAGGTCGAGGACGTCCTGACATCCCCTCAGCACCCGTACACCCAGGCTCTGTTGTCGGTGCTGCCGGAGGCGCCGGGCGAGCCGGTGGTGCTGAAGGGCGAGGCGCCGGACCCGTCCCGGATCCCGGGCGGCTGCCGCTTCCACGCGCGCTGCCAGATCCTGGCGGGCGGCGAGGCGGAGCGCGCCGGGGTCGCGGAGAAGTGCCGCACCGAGGACCTGCCGGTGCTGTCCGGCGGCGGCGCGTCGCAGGTGGCGTGCCACTGGGCGGCGGCCGCGGTCGCGGCGAGGTAGCGGTCGGGCCCGGCTCCGTGGAGCCGGGCCCGTACCCGGGAGGACGCATCAGCTGTACATGCCGGGCTCGTAGTCGCCGGCGGGCTGCTGGGTCATCACGTTGATCCGGTTGAAGGTGTTGATGATGGCGATCGTCGCGACGAGCGCGCCGAGCTGGTCCTCGTCGTAGTGCTTGGCCGCGTCGGCCCACACCTCGTCGGAGACGCCGGTGCCGTCGGCGATCCGGGTGCCCGCCTCGGTCAGGGCGAGGGCGGCCTTCTCGGCCTCGGTGAAGACCTTGGCCTCGCGCCAGCCCGCGACGAGGTTGATCCGGACCGAGGTCTCACCGGCCGCGGCGGCGTCCTTGGTGTGCATGTCCAGGCAGCCCGCACAGCCGTTGATCTGGCTGGCGCGGATCAGCATGAGCTGGTGCGTGGCGCCCGGCACTCCGGTGTTCTCGGCGGCCTTGGCCGCCGCGACGATGTGCTTGAGCGCCTTGCCGAGGGCCGGGTTGGCGAAGAGATTGAGGCGGGGTTCCATGGCGGGCTCCTTCGTGTGCCGTACGTGCTGACACACCTATGACGGAGCCGCTCACGAAGATGTGACACGGCCGGAAGTGACCCGCGTCACTCCCGGCGGCGGATCAGGCCTCGCACGCCTCGATGAGTTCCCTGGCCCGCTTCACATCGTTCGCGATGGCCTCGACCAGTTCCTCCAGCGAGTCGAACTTCGACATCCCGCGCACGAAGGCGAGGAAGTCCACGGCGACGTGCAGCCCGTACAGGTCGAGCCCGACGCGGTCGATGGCGTAGGCCTCGACGGTTCGCTCGGTGCCGTCGAACTGGGGGTTCGTGCCGACGGAGATCGCGGCGGGCATCGCCTCGCCGTTCACGTGCAGCCAGCCGGCGTAGACCCCGTCGGCGGGGATCGCGGTGTGCGGCAGCGTCTCCACGTTGGCCGTCGGGAAGCCCAGCTCGCGGCCGCGCTGCGCGCCGCGCACGACGACGCCCTCGACCCGGTGCGGCCGCCCGAGGATCTCGGCGGCGCCCTCCACGTCGCCCTCGGCGACGAGGGTGCGGGTGAGGGTGGAGGAGAAGGGTGCGCCGCCGCCGGCGTTCCCGCTCACCTTCAGGTCGATGACCTCGACGTCGAAGTCGTACGTCGCGCCCTGCTCGGCGAGGAACTCCACGTTGCCCGCGGCCTTGTGCCCGAACCGGAAGTTGGGGCCCTCGACGACCAGGCGCGCGTGCAGCTTGTCGACGAGCACCTTCGCCACGAAGTCGGCCGGGGACAGCTTCGAGAACTCGGTGGTGAACGGCAGGATCAGCACCGCGTCCACACCGAGGGCGGCCATCAGCTCGGCGCGCCGGTGGTGGGGCGCGAGCAGCGGGGGGTGCGAGCCGGGGCGCACGACCTCGCTGGGGTGCGGGTCGAAGGTGACGACGACCGCGGGGACGCCCAGCTCGCGGGCGCGCTCCACGGCGCGGCCGACGATCAGCTGGTGTCCGCGGTGCACGCCGTCGTAGGAGCCGATGGTGACGACGCTGCGCCCCCAGTCCTGGGGGATGTCCTCCAAGCCACGCCAGCGCTGCACGGTGATTGCTCCTCGCAAACCTGTGTACGACGGTTCATCTCAGTGTCCGCGTATCGACGTAACCCATAACTCATTGTCGAATCCGCAGGTCTAAGAGTGCCATGCCGAGGGTCCGCGCCTCTCCCCGGCCCACCCGGTGCAGGTCACGCGGCCAGTGCGCGTACGACGCCCAGGGCCTCGCGCACCGCTTCCGGGATGTCCGTCACCGGGAAGCGCACGTGCCGCACCACCCGGTCCCGGTCCACGACGAGGACGGCGCGCTTGAGGCGCAGCGCCTGACCGGCCCGGAACACGGGCAGCCGCAGCGCGGCGGCCAGGCGCAGGTCGACGTCGGAGAGCAGGTCGAAGGGGAGGCCCTCCTCGACGGCGAACACGCGCTGCTCGTCCGGGCGCTGGGTGCTCACGCCGCGCACTTCGGCGCCCGCCGCCCGGAAGTCGTCGTACGCCTCCCGGAACAGGCGGTTCTCCAGCGTGCAGCCGACGGTGCCGGGGATGTCGCCCCAGCCCTCCGGCAGCGGGCTCGGGCGGCCGGTCGCCGGGTAGCAGAACAGGACGGTGGCGGCGGCGTCGGCGACGGGGTCGAGCGGCGCGCCGTCCCGGTGGCCCGGCAGTTCGAGGCGCGGCAGCCGCTCACCGGCGAGGGCCGCGGTGCGCCGCGCCTGCTCGCTCTCCTCGTCGGCGGTGCCGCTGAGCGAACCGTCGCCGAGGACCCAGCGGTCCGCCCAGTCCTGCATGGACAGCAGTACGGGGAGCAGTCCGCGCCCCTGGTCGGTCAGCCGGTACTCGTGGCGGACGGGGCCGCTCTGGTACGGGACCTTCTCCAGGACCTCCGCCGCCACCAGGTGCGCGAGGCGCTCGGTGAGCACCTTGCGGGAGATGCCCAGCTCTTCCTGGAGCGCGTCGAAGCGGTGGTGGCCGCGCGCGGTCTCCCGGATCAGGAGCAGGCTCCACCAGTCGCCGACCACCGCCGCGGCCTGCGCGATCGCACAGGCGGCGTCGCGCTCGGGCACCGACCTGACCATGGCTTCCTGCCTCTTCCCTACGGCGTTCAGTCGTCGTGACCATCTTGCGCCATCGGGTCAGTTTCCGATAGGAACTCACTCGGATCGAGTAAGTTCCCAAAAGAGACCCAGTGGGGGGCGTATCTGCATGACCGAGACACGGACAGTCCCGGACCTCGAACGGAGCCGGGACGGAGGCGGCGACGCGCCGCCGGGCGTCTTCTGGCGGTACTGGACCGCCGCCACGGTCAGCAACGCGGGCACCGCCGTCACCGCGCTCGCCCTGCCGCTCGTCGCCCTGACCGTGCTGGACGCCACGGCCTTCGAGGCCACCCTGCTCGCCGCCGCCGGACAGATCTCCTGGCTGCTGCTCAGCCTGCCGGCCGGTGTGGTCGCGCAGCGCGTTCCGCTGCGCGGGCTCCAGGTCGCCCTCGACCTCGTCCGGTTCGCCGCGCTCGGCTCGCTGCCGCTGGCGTGGTGGCTCGGGGCGCTGACCTATCCGCATCTGCTGGCGGCGGCGCTGGTCACCGGGGCGGCGACGGTCCTGTTCGACATCGGCAACTCGACGTTCCTGCCGGCCGTCGTGCCGGCCCGGCAGCTCGCCGCCCGCAACAGCGTGGTGTCCGGCACCCATGCGGTCACCGAGACCGGCGGGCCCTCGCTCGGCGGGGTGCTGGTGAGCGCGACGGGTCCGGTCGGGGCGCTGGTCGTGGACGCGGTCAGCTATCTCGCCTCGGCCGTACTGCTGCGCACCCTGCCCGAACGCCGTCCCGCTCCCCGTACCGGAGAGAGCGCGCTGCGGCTGATGCGCGAGGGCTGGCGGTACGTGACCCGGCACCCGGTCATGCTGCCCTGCACCGTCTGGGCGACCGCCGCCAACTTCCTGAACGCGGCGCTGGTCGCCCTCACCCCGCTCTACCTGGTCCGCGAGGCCGGTCTGAACTCCGTACAGCTGGGCCTCGTCCTCGCGATGGACGGGGTCGGCGCGCTCGCCGGGTCCGCCGTCGCGGTCCGGGTCACCCGGCGCCTGGGCACCGCGCGCGGGATCATCGTGGCCGATCTGGCGGGCGGGGCACTGCTGCTGCTCGCGCCGCTGACCACGTCCGCCGGGGATGCCTACTGGTTCGCGCTGGGCAACGCCGGGTTCGCCTTCGGCAGCGTCATCGGCTCCATCACCACCCGCACCTACCGCCAGACCCAGTCGCCGCCGGAGCTGCTGTCGCGGGTGATGGCGACGGTCCGGTTCGTGTCCTGGGGCGCGTTGCCGCTCGGCGCTTTGGCTGCGGGGGTATTGGCGACGTACGCGGGGACGCATGCCGCGCTGTGGACGGTGTGCGCGGCGGCCCTCCTCCCGGCCGTGTACCTCCTCACATCCCCGGTGGGCCACCACCGAGACCTGCCCCGCCCCGCCTGATCGCACCGCTGCGTAGTGGCTGGTCGCGCAGTTCCCCGCGCCCCTTAGTTACGTTACCGACTGCGAGCCGGTGGCCGCTTTTTGCGCAGTTCCCCGCGCCCCTTATCGGGTTGCCTTTCGTCTGCGGGCCGGTGGCCGCTTCTCGCGCAGTTCCCCGCGCCCCTGGAGATGCGCACTTCGTGCGCTATCTCCATCAGAGGCGCGCCACCTGCCCAAGGAGAAGGTGCGGCCCCCTGCCCAAGGCTGAGGCGCGGCCCCTGCCTCAAGTGGAGGCACGCCCCTAGCCCTGGGTGGAGGCGCGTCCCTTGTCCCGGATGGAGGTGCGCTCCTATCCCCTGATTGGAGGCGCGCGGAGCGCAGCCTCAAGGGGAGGCGGCGCGAAGCGCCTGCCTCAGGGGCGCGGGGAACTGCGCGAGAAGCGGCCACCGGCCCGCACACGAACGATACGAGGGCGAGCGCAGCTCGCTTCAGGGGCGCGGGGAACTGCGCGAGAAGCGGCCACCGGGCCGCAGACGAACGGACAACCCAGGGGCGCGGGGAACTGCGCGCTCCACCACGACGTGAGCGGCACCCTAGGAGCGCGGGGAATCCCCCGAGAGGTCCCACCGGGCAGCAGCCGGACGGCGCTCGGCGGCAGAGCCCGGCTCTCCCAAAAGCAGCGCAAGCGCGGCACCATGCAGCGCACCATCGCCCGGCCGCCCGAGCAGGGCAAGTGCGGCCCGGCGCAACAGACACCGGTCCACCTCGGCACCCACCCGGGACGCAACCCGCACCCCGTACGAAGCCGCCGCCCCCCGCCGAGCCCCCCGCTCGTCGCAAGCCCACCGACCGACGGCCCGGCACACGGCGGACGGCTCCTCGTCGACGAGAACGGCGAGCAGTTCATCGCCGCGCGGATGACCACAGTCCACCAGCGCATCCAAGAGATCGTCGACGGCCCCGTGCCGATGGGTGTGCAGCAGAGCCTGCGCGGCGGTAGCGACAGTCGCGTCAGGCAGCGCGGGCAGCACCCGTTCGTCATCGAACCAGCGGGTCAACTCCCGCTGCGCCCGCGCCGGGTCGGAGAGGAGCAGATCGGCGACGGCATCAAGATGCCGCTCCCCCGCCCCGGGCTCCGGATCATGCACGACAAGCCGCCGCACCAGCCCGAACCGCACCTCGTCGGCGACGGGCAGCGCCCACCAGAACGCGGGCCCGAACACCCCGCGCTCCGCCAGCTCCTCCAGTACGGGCAGATGCACGGCGGCGTCGGGAACGCGCAGCAGCACACCGCTGAGCAGATGCCCGGCCCACCAGGACGCCTCACCCCCTCGCGCGACCCGACCGGCCAACTCGGCGAGCTTCAGGCCCAGTTCAACGGAACCGCGCTCCCGCCCCACCAGCAGCAGAGCCCGCACCACCGGCCCCGCCCGATGCCTCGGCACCGGAACGGACCCGTCGTCCGCCGGCCGCCGGAACACCAGCGCCGCGAGCGCCGCGTCCAGGTCCAGATGCATCCCCTGGATCCAGTCGGCGACCTCCTCGTGCGCGAACCGGTAACCGGCCCCGGCGGGCACCAGCACCCCTTCCGCCAGCACGGCCGAGGCCCACCCCGCGACGCCGTGCAGCGCACCCCACGGGAACAGCTCCTCGAACGTCTCCCGGTCGAGGTCCCCCTGCCCGGGCCCCAGACTGCGCCGCGCCGCCTCGTGCAGCCGCCCGGACACCCGCGCCGCCAGCCGCCGCACCCCGCTCCCCCGCACTCCGGCGGGCGCCGCGAGCCGCACCGCCACCCGCAGGCACATCAGGTCCAGATACGCCGAGAACACCTCGTCCCGGTCGGGGCACCCGGCAGGACCGTCCCCCGGTACCGCCGCCCGCACCTCCCCGAGCAGCCGCAGCGCCAGCGGATGCCCGGCGTCGCGCACCGCCAGAGCGCCCGCGGGGATCCCGAACCGCTCCCGCGCCAGCCGTGCCCGCTCCCCCGTCAGATCGCCCACCCGCACACACACGGGCAGCCGCCCCGCCGCCGTCCCGTACAACGCCCCGGCACCGAACAGCCGACCGGCCTGCTCCCAGTACTCACCGCGGCACGCCACCACGAGCCGCACCCCGCACCGCGTGAGCCACCGCTCGGTACCGCTCGACCACGCGTCGAGCCGGTGCGCGAGCACGGGCGGCATCTCCTCGGGCCCGTCGAGCAGCAGCACCAGGGGCCGCCCCGCGCCGCGCGCCACCGCGGCGACACGCTCCGCCGAGAGGTCCCCGGGCGCGCCGTCCGCACGGGACGCGGCGACGATCCGCCCGGCCCGCTCCAGGGCCCGCCCCACCGCGTCCGCGACGGACGCGTCGTCCCCGCGCAGATCGGCGCCGCGCAGCCACACCATGGGCGCCTCGGCCCGGCGCGCGGCGAAGGCCGCCAGCTCGGTCGTCCGGCCGCACCCCGGATCCCCCACCAGCGCGACCACTGCGGCGTCCCCGCGCTCGAACTCCGCCAACGCCCGCACCACATCGGGCCGTTCGACCGGCTCGGGCCCGCCGGTCCGGCCCGGCCCGTCGCTGCCCACGGAGACGGCGGCGACCTGGAGCACGCCCGCCAGATTGAGGTCGGCACCGTAGGCGGGCACCGTCGCCGCGTTGCGCGCGAGCAGCTCGGCGAGCGGGCCGCACGGATCGGCGGCGGCCGCCGCGCGCAGCGGCACCGCGAACCCGGCCGCCCGGTGCCCGGCCTCCAGCGCCGTCCCCAGCACGGCGACGACCGCGCCGGTGTCCGCGTCGACGACGGGCCCGCCCGCGGCGCCACCGCCCCGCCGCAGCGCGTCGGCCCCGGCCGTCCCGACCGCCAGTTCCATGGCGCCTTCGAGCACATGGGAGCGGTCGGTCGCCGGGTAGGTCACGTCCGTGTGCCCGAGCACCCGGGCCTCGCGCCAGCCACCGGCCGGGATCCGGACGTACGCGCCCGCCGCCCGCGCCCCGGACACCGGCACCGGGGCCACCGCGAGCCCCTCGGTCGTGACGAGCGCGAGATCGGCCTCCGGCAGTGCCACGACCGCCTCCGGCCCCACGACACACGTCCCCCCGCCGTCCGGCGCGTGCAGCACCACCCGGCCGAGCCCGTCCACCGCCTCATGACTGGTGAGCACGGTGCCCCGGTCGTCCACCGCGAACCCGGCCCCGCGCGGCCGCCCGGCCAGATCGCAGATCTGTACCAGCGGCGGATCCACCATGCCCGCAACCTCCCGCCACACCCCGTCTCTGCCGACGGTAGGCGCGCGGTGATCAGCGGAACAGAACTCGGTCCGAACGCGCCCCCTTCCGCTCCCCCGCTTCACTCCGAGCGCCTGCTCGATGGGGTGAAGGCGACCGTTCCGGCGGATACACCTTGGAGAGGGGGAACGTGGAGCGGCGGCCACCAGGAAGCCCTGGCGACCGCCGCTCCGCCGCATCACTCGGCACCGTTCAGAGAGTGCTCACCCGAAGACGGCGAGACTCTTCGCCTTGCCCTTCGACTCCTCGACGAGCGCGACGAACCGGCCGTCCTGGTCGAACACGCCGACCGGCCCGGCCCCGGCGTACTCCCCGGGCACGTCGAGCCGCACCCCGTTCAGCAGCAGCCCGGCGCGGCGCGCGTCGACGTCCCAGCGCGGGAACGCCGCGGCGGCGGCCTCGGCCACCGGCATCACGGCGAACGACTCCTGCAACTGGTCCAGCGTCTTCGCGCGGTCCAGCTTGTACGGGCCCACGCGGGTGCGGCGCAGCGCGGTCAGGTGCCCGCCCACACCGAGGTCCGCGCCCAGGTCCCGGGCCAGCGCCCTGATGTACGTACCGGACGAGCAGACCACCGACACCACCAGGTCGAGCACCGGGGTGCCGTCCTCGGCGACCGCGTCCCGGACGTCGTACACGGCGAAGGAGGAGATCTTCACCGGCCGGGCCGGGATCTCGAAGTCCTCGCCGTCCCGCGCCCGCTTGTACGAACGTACGCCGTTGATCTTGATGGCGCTGACCTTGGACGGCACCTGCATGATGTCGCCGCTCAGCTTGGCGATGCCCGCGTCGACGGCCTCGCGCCGGACCCCGGAGGCGTCCGTGGACGAGGTGATCTCGCCCTCCGCGTCGTCCGTCAGCGTGTTCTGCCCGAGCCGGATCGTGCCCAGGTACTCCTTCTCGGTCAGCGCGAGGTGGCCGAGGAGCTTGGTGGCGCGCTCGATGCCGAGCACGAGGACACCCGTCGCCATCGGATCGAGGGTGCCCGCGTGGCCGACGCGGCGGGTCTTGGCGATCCCGCGCATCTTGGCCACGACGTCGTGCGAGGTGAAGCCCGACGGCTTGTCGACAATGACCAGGCCGTCGGGCGGAGGGGTGCGGTCGGACATGCTCAGGCGTCGCCGTCCTTGTCGGCGGCGTCAGCAGCGTCCGTGTCGTCGTCCTCGGGCTTCTTGTACGGGTCGGCGTCCCCGGCGAATGCGGCGCCCGCGGACGCCTCGCGCACCTGGGCGTCCGAGGACCGCGCCCGGTCGAGGAGGTCCTCGATCGTCTTGGCGTTGTCCGGCAGGGCGTCCGCGACGAAGGTCAGGGTCGGCGTGAACTTCACGCCGGCCGCCGAACCGACCGCGGAGCGCAGGATGCCCTTGGCGCTCTCCAGACCGGCGGCCACCTCGGCCCGCTGCTCGTCGTCCCCGTAGACCGTGTAGAAGACCGTGGCCTCCCGCAGGTCACCGGTGACGCGGGTGTCCGTGATGGTGACGTGGGTGCCGAGCCGCGGGTCCTTGATCCCGCGCTGCAGCTTCTGGGCCACCACCTCTCGGATGAGGTCCGCCAGCCTCTTGGCGCGCGCGTTGTCGGCCACTGGTCCGTCTCCTTTAAGTGCTTACTTCTTGTTGCTTCAGGCTTCAGTCTTCGTCGCTGTGGAGCCTGCGTCGAACCGAGAGCAGTTCCACCTCTGGCCGCCCGGCGACGAGCCGTTCGCAGCGGTCCAGTACATCGGTGAGGTGTCCCGTGTCCCCGGAGACCACCGCGAGCCCGATCTCGGCCCTGCGGTGGAGGTCCTGGTTGCCCGTCTCCGCGGCGCTCACTCCGTACTTGCGCTGGAGTTCGGCCACGATCGGACGGACAAGGGAGCGTTTTTCCTTCAGCGAGTGAACGTCGCCGAGGAGCAGATCGAAGGACAGAGTCCCCACGTACATATAAGTCCGGATGTCCCGCCGGTTCGGGGTCGTAAAGGCGCCGGTTCCGGACACCGATACGGGAACCGTACACGCAACGGCCGGGGCCGATCGACGGAAATAAGTCCCGTCGACCGGCCCCGACTGTTGACGCTCAGGTCAGGCGCGCGGCTTCTCGCGCATCTCGTACGTCGCGATGACGTCGTCGACCTTGATGTCGTTGAAGTTGCCGAGGTTGATACCGCCCTCGAACCCTTCGCGGATCTCGGTGACGTCGTCCTTGAAGCGACGCAGACCGGAGATGTTGAGGCTCTCCGCGATGACCTTGCCATCGCGCAGCAGGCGCGCCTTGGTGTTGCGCTTGACCTCTCCGGACCGGACGAGCACACCGGCGATGTTGCCCAGCTTGGACGACTTGAAGACCTCGCGGATCTCCGCCGTGCCGAGCTCGACCTCTTCGTACTCCGGCTTGAGCATGCCCTTGAGGGCCGCCTCGATCTCCTCGATGGCCTGGTAGATCACCGAGTAGTACCGGACGTCGACGCCCTCGCGCTCCGCCATCTGCTGCGCACGGCCGGCTGCCCGGACGTTGAAGCCGATGACGATGGCGTCGGAGCCGGTCGCCAGGTTGATGTCGGACTCGGTGACCGCACCCACACCGCGGTGCAGGACACGGATGTCGACCTCTTCACCGACGTCGAGCTGGAGCAGCGAGGACTCGAGAGCCTCCACCGAACCGGACGCGTCGCCCTTGATGATGAGGTTGAGCTCCTGCACCAGACCGGCCTTGAGGGCCTCGTCCAGGTTCTCCAGGGAGAACCGGACGCCGCGGCGCGCGAAGTTGGCGTTGCGCTCGCGAGCGGCACGCTTCTCGGCGATCTGACGGGCCGTACGGTCCTCGTCGACCACCAGGAAGTTGTCGCCGGCACCCGGGACGTTGGTGAGACCGAGCACGAGGACGGGGGTCGAGGGACCCGCTTCCTCGACGTTGTTGCCGTTGTCGTCGAGCATCGCCCGGACACGGCCGTACGCGTCGCCGACCACCATCGTGTCGCCGATGCGCAGCGTGCCGCGCTGGACCAGGACCGTCGAGACGGCACCGCGGCCCTTGTCGAGGTGCGACTCGATCGCAATACCCTGCGCGTCCTGCTCCGGGTTGGCCCGCAGGTCGAGCGAGGCGTCCGCGGTCAGGACCACGGCCTCGAGCAGGGAGTCGATGTTCAGACCCTGCTTGGCGGAGATGTCGACGAACATGGTGTCGCCGCCGTACTCCTCGGCCACCAGGCCGTACTCGGTCAGCTGACCGCGCACCTTGGTCGGGTCGGCACCCTCGACGTCGATCTTGTTGACCGCGACGACGATCGGGACCTCGGCGGCCTTGGCGTGGTTCAGCGCCTCGACCGTCTGCGGCATGACGCCGTCGTTGGCCGCGACGACGAGGATCGCGATGTCGGTCGACTTCGCACCACGGGCACGCATGGCGGTGAACGCCTCGTGACCCGGGGTGTCGATGAAGGTGATCCGACGCTCTTCCTCGTTGACCTCGGTCGTGACCTGGTACGCACCGATGTGCTGCGTGATGCCGCCGGCCTCACCCGCGATGACGTTCGTCTTGCGGATGGTGTCGAGCAGTCGGGTCTTACCGTGGTCGACGTGACCCATGACGGTCACGACCGGCGGACGCGCGACGAGGAGTTCCTCGCCACCCTCGTCCTCGCCGAACTCGATGTCGAAGGACTCGAGCAGCTCGCGGTCCTCCTCCTCGGGGCTGACGATCTCGAGGACGAAGTTCATCTCGTCCGCGAGGAGCTTCAGCGTCTCGTCGGAGACGGACTGCGTGGCAGTGACCATCTCGCCGAGGTTCATCATCACGCCGACGAGCGACGCCGGGTTGGCGTTGATCTTCTCGGCGAAGTCGGTGAGGGACGCACCGCGCGACAGGCGCACGGTGGCGCCGTTGCCGCGAGGCAGCATGACGCCGCCGACCGACGGGGCCTGCATGGCCTCGTACTCCTGGCGCCTCTGACGCTTCGACTTGCGACCACGACGGGCGGGCCCGCCGGGACGGCCGAACGCACCCTGTGTGCCACCACGGCCACCGGGACCACCGGGACGACCGCCACCGGGACGACCGGCGAAACCGCCACCGCCACCGGGACGACCGGCGAAGCCACCGCCACCGCCGCCGCCACCGGGACGACCGGCGAAACCGCCGCCACCGCCACCGGGACCGCCCGGACGACCGGCGAAGCCGGGACGACCGCCGCCGCCACCGCCACCGGGACGACCGCCGCCACCGGGACCACGGCCACCGCCGGGGCCACCACCGGGACGCGGGCCCGCGGCGGGACGCTGCGGCATCATGCCCGGGTTCGGACGGTTACCACCGGGGGCACCGCCGGGACGCGGACCGGCCGCGCCGCCCTGCGGGCGAGGCATGCCGCCCGGGGTCGGACGGGCGCCGCCCTGACCCTGGGGACGGGGACCACCCTGGCCGCCGCCCTGCGGGCGGGGACCGCCCGGGGCACCCTGGCCGCCGGGACGCGGGGCGCCGCCCGGACGGGGCGCCTGCGGGCGCGCCATGCCGGTGGAGCCACCAGAGGTGAAGGGGTTGTTGCCCGGACGGGGACCCGCGGGACGGGCACCACCCGGACGGGGCGCACCCTGGCCGCCGGAGCGCGGAGCGCCCTGACGGTCACCGCGGTCGCCACGACCCTGACCGCGGTCACCGCGGTCCTGACCGGGGGCCGGACGGCCACCGGGCTTCGGGGCGCCGGGACGGGCAGCGGCGGGACGAGGAGAACCCTGTGCGGCCGGAGCCGGAGCCGACGAGGCGGCCGGAGCCGGGGCTGCGGGCGGCGCCGTGAACTCGGGCGCTGCCGGGGCCGGAGAAGCGGGCTTGGGAGCCGGCTTCGGACCCGGGGTCGGCCGCGGGCCCTGCGCCGGCGAGGCGGCGGGGGCTGCGGCGGGCTTCTCCGCGGCGGCGGGCTTCGGCGCAGCCGGGCCCGGACGCGGACCGGCAGGCTTCGAGGCCTGCGCGGGGGAAGGGGTGGGACGCGGCGCCGCGGGCTTCGCGGGCGCGGCCTTGTTCGACGCGGGCCTGCCCGCGCCGTTGGTGCCCTGATTCAGGGCGTCAGTCAACTTGCGCACAACCGGCGCCTCGATCGTCGAGGACGCCGAACGTACGAATTCACCGAGTTCTTGGAGCTTGGCCATGACGACCTTGCTCTCTACGCCGAACTCCTTGGCGAGCTCGTATACCCGGACCTTAGCCACTTCGCTCCTTTTAGGTCCGGGTTACGCCGGACCGTCGCTACTTCATGGGCGTACTCATCGCGTGCTCATCGAGTGCTCATCGCAATCTCGACCTACTTCCAACTCGCGGAATACCAGGGCCGCACGGGGGTCCCGCGCGGCGCTTCTTACGGTGTTGCCTGTTCGACACGGTGTCGCAGTGCCGCTGTGTCGAACGGTCCAGGGGCTTTGAACGCCCGCTGGAACGCCCGGCGGCGGACCGCCTGGTCGAGACAGATTTCGGCGGGATGCACATAGGCACCCCGGCCGGGCAGCGTACCGCGATCATCGGGGACACATTCACCCTCGACGATCACGATCCGCAGCAGATCGCTCTTGGCCGCTCGCTCCCGGCATCCCACGCAGGTTCGCTCAGGGCAGGCGCGGGCTTGCGTCCGGCCAGACACGGTTAAGTCTACCTCCCCGTAGCGGCCTCACCCCTTTGGGGGAAAAATCGAACGGCCGTCTACGTCACATTCTGTCGTGATCCAAGCGCGCAGCGCCCGGATTTATTCCCCGGCGTCGGATCCGGGCTGCTCGGTGTCCGGCCGGATGTCGATCCTCCAGCCGGTCAGCCGGGCGGCCAGGCGGGCGTTCTGCCCCTCCTTGCCGATGGCCAGCGACAGCTGGTAGTCCGGCACCGTCACCCGGGCCGAACGGGCACCCATGTCGACGATCTCGACCTTCGAGACGCGCGCCGGGGACAGGGCGTTGGCCACCATCTCCGCCGGGTCGTCCGACCAGTCGACGATGTCGATCTTCTCGCCGTTCAGCTCGCCCATCACGTTGCGCACGCGACCGCCCATGGGGCCGATGCACGCGCCCTTGGCGTTGAGTCCGCTGCGGGTGGAGCGCACGGCGATCTTCGTGCGGTGGCCGGCCTCGCGGGCGATGGCGGAGATCTCGACCGAACCGTCGGCGATCTCCGGGACCTCCAGCGCGAAGAGCTTCTTCACGAGGTTGGGGTGGGTGCGCGACAGCGTCACCGACGGACCACGGACGCCCTTGGCGACGCGGACGACGTACGAACGCAGGCGCAGCCCGTGCGGGTACTCCTCGCCCGGCACCTGCTCCTGCACCGGCAGGATCGCTTCGAGCTTGCCGATGTCGACCAGCACGTTCTTCGGGTCACGGCCCTGCTGGACCTGGCCCATGACGATGTCGCCCTCGCGGCCCGCGTACTCGCCGAGCGTCGCGTCGTCCTGGGCGTCGCGCAGCCGCTGCAGGATGACCTGCTTGGCGGTGGTGGCGGCGATCCGGCCGAAGTCGGAGGGGGTGTCGTCGAACTCCTTGGCCTCCTGGCCCTCTTCGAGGTCCGCCGGGTCCTCCGTCGCCCACACCGTCACATGGCCGCTCTCGCGGTCCAGCTTCACGCGCGCCCGGCGGAAGCTGCCTTCGGTGCGGTGGTAGGCGATGAGGAGGGCCGACTCGATCGCCTCGACCAGCAGGTCGAAGGAGATCTCCTTCTCCCGGACCAGACCCCGCAGGGCACTCATGTCGATGTCCACGGCTACGCCTCCTCTTCAGTTACGTCGTTCGCGTCGTTCTTGTTCTTGCGGTTGAACTCGACCTGGACACGCGCCTTGGCGATGTCGGCGAAGTCGAGTCGTCGGGCGGTGGCCTTGCGGCCCTTCACGCCCGGTACTTCGAGGTCGAGACCGGAGTCGTCGACCGTGAGGATGCGCGCAACCAGTTCGCTCTCGTCCGTCAGCTGGAACTTGACGAGGCGGTCCGTCGCGCGGATGTAGTGGCGGTGCTCGGTCAGCGGGCGCTCGGCGCCCGGCGTCCCGACCTCCAGCTCGTACTCGCCGTCGCCCATGGCGTCCGTCTCGTCGAGCTTCGCCGAGAGCGCGCGGCTCACATCGGCGATCGCGTCAAGGTCGGCGCCCTCTTCCGAGTCGACGACGACACGCAGCACACGCTTGCGTCCTACCGAGGCCACCTCGACCTCTTCGAGGTCGAGTCCCTGCGAGCCGACGAGCGGTTCCAGTAGTTCCCGCAGCCTCTCGTTCTGGGTCGTGCTCATCCGGGTGACTCCTCGGCCGCGTGTGCTGTTGTGGTTGCTGACACTCCTTGCGCGTCAGGTCAAAGGGTATCCGGTCCAGGGGGGTGTTGCCGTCCACCGGACGGGGGCCGACTGTACGGTGATCACCGGTCACTCCCCGTTCCCCGCCCGCTCCTGCCCCAAGGACGTCCGCCGTGCCGCTCGCCACCCGTAGGAGTCTGCTGGTCTCGCTGGCCGGCGCCGCGTTGCTGACCGGGTGTTCGGACGGCGGCGGCGACGGTGGCGGCGCCGAGGGCGCGCCCTCCGTCTCGCACGCGAAGCGGCTGCGGTCCAAGGCGGCCAAGGAGAGCGCCGACCTGCTCGGGCAGTACGACCGGGCGCTCGCCGCACTGCCGTCGCTGGCCGCCCGCCTCGGACCGCTGCGGGACGAGGTCGCCCAGCACATGAAGGCGTTCGGCGGGGCGACCCGGCCGAGCTCGGCGAGCAGCGCCTCGACGCCGCCGGTCGCCGAGAAGGACGTACTGAAGGCGCTCGCGGCGGCCGAGCGGGAACTGGCCGACCGCCGGATGAAGAGCCTGGCGGAACCGGACACTCCGGCGGAGCTGGCGCGGCTGCTCGCGTCGGTGGCGGCGGCCGGCGCCGGGCACGCGTATCTGCTGGGCGAGGGGTGAGGACCGCGATGACCGATCAGGATCTGCTGGCCGCCGTGCAGGCGGCGCTGCGTGCCGAGCACGCGGCCGTGTACGGGTACGGGGTGGTCGGCGGCCGGATCCGCGCGGGCCGCGGCGACGAGGCGAAGTCCGCCTACGACGCGCATCGCGCCCGGCGCGACGAGCTGCGCCGCACGGTGCGCGATCTGGGCGGCACCCCGGAGGAGTCGTCGGGGGCGTACGCACTGCCCTTCCCGGTGCCGGACTCGGCCGCGGCGGCCCGGCTCGCGGCCGACATCGAGGACAAGGTCGCCGGGGTCTACTCGGATCTCGTACGGGCGGCGAGCGGCGAGCGGCGGCGGTCCGCGGCCGACGCGCTGCGGGAGTCGGCGGTCCGTGCGGTGCGCTGGCGCGGCAGCAGCGTAGCCTTCCCTGGGCTCACCGAACGGGCCGCGGCGCCTTCGGCGTCCGCCTCCGGTTCCACGGCGACGCCCGGCACCTGAGGAGTCTTTGGAAGGGAATCACGCGCGCATGGCTTTCGAACCGCCGCAGCGGCTGGTGAACGCGCTCGGCGAGGTGCGCGACGACGGGGCGTCCGCGTGGCTCGCCGAACTGGGCACGCTCCTCGACGGGGCGGCGGCCCGCCGCGCGGTGACCGTGGAGCGGGTGCACGTGCCCGGCGGGCGCAGCAGCCTGGTCGCGCAGGTGCGCACCGCGGACGGCTCGCCCGCGATCCTGAAGCTGGCGCCGGAGCGGTTCCGGCCGGAGGCCGAGCGGGCGGCGCTGACGCACTGGGACGGCTTCGGCGCGGTGCGGCTGCTCGATGCCGGGGTGAACGACGGCGCGCTGCTCCTTGAGCGGCTGCACCCGGAGATCTCGGTGCGGACGCTGCCGGAGGCGAAGGCGCTCCTGGAGGCGGCGGGCACGCTGCGGCGGCTGTGGGTGGACCCGCCCGCCGGGCGCAACTGCGAGACGGTGCCCGAGCGCACGGGCCGGCAGGCGACGGCCATGCGGGCGACCGTGGACGCCTTCCCCGACGTGGCGCCGCTCGTGGACGCGGCGCTCGAAGCGCGCGACGAGTTGGTGACCTCGGCGCCCGAACTGCGTTTGCTGCACGGCACGTTCCGGCAGTCCAAGGTGCTGAGCGGGGAGCGCATACCGTGGCTGGCCGTCGGTCCCGACCCGGTGGTGGGCGAGTGCGCCTTCGATCTGGCGCGGCTCGTCCGCGACCGGGTGGAGGATCTGATCGGCTCGCCGTCGGGTCCTGCGATCACCCGGCGCCGGGTGAAGAAGCTCGCCGAGTCGCTGGACGTGGAGCAGGAGCGGCTGCGCGGCTGGACGCTGTTCCGGGCGGTGGAGTCCGGGGTGCGGGCGCTGCGCGTGGGGCGGGAGCGGGACGCCGAGAACCTGCTCGAATTCGCGGGCTGGCTCTGAGAGTTACGGGGTCCGGCCCGCGAGTTCGCGTACGTAGGTGATGCCGGGTTTCCCGGACAGCAGGCGTTCGCCGACGGGGCGGAAGCCGGTGCGGGTGAGGACCGTGCGGGAGGCGTGGTTGGCCTCGGCCGCGGCGGCGGTGAGCCGGTCCAGGCCGTAGTCCGTCACGGACATCGCGAACAGGCGGCGGACGGCGGCGGTGGCCAGGCCCCGGCCGGTGGCCTTCTCGGCGACGCGGAAGCCCAGTTCGGCGCTGCCGTCGGCCAGGTCGTAGAGGTTGAAGCGGCCGAGGACCTCGCCGCCGTCGCCGACCAGCGCATGGCACTGGATCTCGCCCGTGTCCTGCTCGGCGAGGAGGTCCGCGTGGCGCTCCGCGAAGTCGCTGAAGTAGGCGTCGCCCCGGTCCGGGACATGAGCGGCGAAGAACTCGCGGTTCTCGCGCTCGAAGGTGAGCACCGCTGCCGCGTGTTCCGGTGCCAGGCGCTGTAGTTCGGGCATGGCGCCACGATAGTGCTGGGTGCGGTCGCGTCGGCGGGTGCGGGCAGGTGGCCGCTTCTCGCGCAGTTCCCCGCGCCCCTTAAGAGGTTGTCGGTCGGCTGACGGCCGGTGGGGGCTGGTCGCGCAGTTCCCCGCGCCCCCGAAGGCCGCGCTTCGCGCGCCTTCCCCTGCCCCTGGGCGAGCGGAGCTCGCTCCCAGGGGCGCGGGGAACTGCGCGACCAGCCACGACGAAAGCCGCACCCGCAGACGGGCCCCTACGCGGACGCGGTGAGGCGGGTGACGGCCTCCTCGACCGTCAGTTCCTCGCGCTCGCCAGTACGGCGGTCCTTGAGCTCCAGGACGCGGTCACCGCTGCGGCGGCCGGCGACGAGGATCTTCGGGACGCCGATGAGCTCGGAGTCGGTGAACTTCACGCCGGGCGAGATGCCGGGACGGTCGTCGACCAGGACGCGGACGCCGGCCTCGGCGAGGAGGTCCGAGACCTCGAGGGCCAGCTCGGTCTGGAGCGCCTTGCCGGCGGCGACCACGTGCACGTCGGCGGGCGCGATCTCCTCCGGCCAGACCAGACCCTTGTCGTCGGCGTGCTGCTCGGCGAGGGCGGCGACGGCGCGGGAGACGCCGATGCCGTAACTGCCCATGGTCACGCGGACCGGCTTGCCCTGCTGGCCGAGCACGTCGAGCTGGAAGGCGTCGGCGTACTTGCGGCCGAGCTGGAAGATGTGGCCGATCTCGATGGCGCGGTCCAGCTTCAGGCCCGTACCGCAGGCGGGGCAGGGGTCGCCCTCCTGGACCACGACGACGTCGACGTAGGCGTCGACCTCGAAGTCACGGCCCGCGACGACGTTCTTGGCGTGCACGCCGTCGTTGTTGGCGCCGGTGATCCAGGCGGTGCCGGGGGCGACGCGCGGGTCGGCGATGTACTGGACCTTCTCCAGGCCCTGCGGGCCGACGTAGCCGCGGACCAGGTCGTCGCGGCCCTCGAAGTCCTCGGCGGTGACCAGCTCGACGGCGGCCGGGGCGAAGTGCGCCTCGACCTTGTCCAGGTCGACCTCGCGGTCGCCGGGGACGCCGACGGCGACGATCTCGCCGTCGACCTTCACGAGGAGGTTCTTCAGGGTCTCGGACGCCTGGACGCCGAGGTGCGCGGCGAGCGTCTCGATGGTCGGGGTGTCGGGGGTCGGGATCTCTTCGAGCGCGGGGACGTCGGCGGCGTCCACCGGCTTGAGCGCGAAGGAGACGGCCTCGGTGTTGGCCGCGTAGTCGCAGTTCGGGCAGTCGGCGAAGGTGTCCTCGCCGGCCGCGGCCGGGGCCAGGAACTCCTCGGACTTCGAGCCGCCCATGGCGCCGGCGGTCGCGGCGCAGATGCGGTAGTCGAGGCCGAGGCGCTGGAAGATCTTCTGGTAGGCGGCGCGGTGCAGCGCGTAGGACTGGGCCAGGCCCTCGTCCTCCAGGTCGAAGGAGTACGAGTCCTTCATCAGGAACTCGCGGCCGCGCAGGATGCCGGCCCGGGGGCGGGCCTCGTCGCGGTACTTCGTCTGGATCTGGTACAGGATGACCGGCAGGTCCTTGTACGAGGTGCACTGGTCCTTGACCAGCAGGGTGAAGATCTCCTCGTGGGTGGGGCCGAGGAGGTACTCGCCGCCCCTGCGGTCGTTGAGGCGGAACAGCTCGGCGCCGTACTCGGTCCAGCGGTTCGTCGCCTCGTAGGGCTCCTTGGGCAGCAGGGCCGGCAGGGTGACCTCCTGGCCGCCCATCGCGTCCATCTCCTCGCGCACCACGCGCTCGACGTTGGCCAGGACCTTCTTGCCGAGCGGCAGCCAGGACCAGACGCCCGCGGCGGTGCGGCGCACGTACCCGGCGCGGACGAGGAGCTTGTGGCTGAGCACCTCGGCGTCCGCCGGGTCGTCGCGCAGGGTCTTCACCATCAACCGGGACATGCGCTGGACCTGGGCCTTGGCCATGATTCTTGACTCCTGCTGCGAAAGGGTGGTCCCAGGAGGTTAGCCGTGCGGGCCCGGCGGCCGGAAATCGGTTACGGGGCCGGCCTGAGCAGCGGGAGCGGCGCGCCCATCACGGCGTACGGCATCGGGGCGCTCGGGAACAGCACCTGCTGGGCCAGGTCGTCGTAGCCGAGGGAGCGGTACAGGCCGCGTGCGGGGCTCTCGTGGTCGATCGCGGAGAGGATCGAGCGGGGCTGGTACGCGGTGTCGGTGATCATCGTGATCAGGGCGCGGCCGATGCCGCGGTTCTGGTAGCCGGGGTGGACGTGCAGCTCGGTGATGACGAACGAGTCGTCGAGCCAGTGGTCGGTGCCGCGGGAGCGCAGGTACGGCTCGACGACCGTGGACCACCAGTGGGTGCGGTCGTTCGGCATGCCGTAGACGAAGCCGACGAGGCGGCCGGTCTCGGTGGTGGCGCCCAGGGCGCGGGCACCCGGGTACGTGATGTGCCGCAGGACGATCTGGCGGCGGACGGCGATCTCGTCGTCGCTGAGGCCGAAGGCATGGGCCTGGACCGCGAGGGCCTCGTCCACGCGGGTGCGCAGGTCGAGGGGGCCGAGGGTGACGGAGGGCTCGTCCGTGCTGCTGCGGTGCGGCATGTCCCGGAGGGTACCCCGGGGCGGGCGCCCTTCTGTACGGCTTCTCCGGGCCGGGGCCCGCGGTGATCCGGGTACTCCTCGCCCACAGGGCGCCCGGCGGGGTCAGGACCGCGCCGGCAGCCTCGGCACGCTCGACAGCAGGCGCCGCGTGTACGCGTGGCGGGGCGCCCCGAGCACTTCCGGCGTCTCCCCCGCCTCGACCACCCGGCCCCGCTCCAGGACGGCGGTGCGTTCGCACAGGGCCGCCACGACGGACAGGTCGTGGGAGACCATCACCACCGTCAGTCCGGCGGTCTCCTTCAGCTCCGCGAGCAGATCGACGACCTTGACGCGCGTGGTGACGTCGAGCGCGGAGACCGGTTCGTCGGCGAGCAGCACGCGCGGGTCGCACACGGTGGCCCGGGCGATGGCGATCCGCTGCCGCTGCCCGCCGGAGAACTCGTGCGGGTAGCGCTCCCCCGCGTCGGCCGGCAGCCCGACCCGTTCGAGTGCCTGCGCGACCCGCCGCTCGGCCGCCTCCCCGGACGCGACGCCGAGCGAGCGCAGCGGCTCGCCCACGATGCGCCGCACCCGCTGGCGCGGGTCGAGCGAGGCGTACGGGTCCTGGAAGACGCACTGCACGCTGCGCCGGAAGGCCTTCATCTGCCTGCGGTCGCGCAGGCGCAAGGGGTCGCCGTCGAAGCGCACGGTTCCGGACGTGGGCGCGGCGAGGCCGAGCAGCATGCGCAGCAGGGTCGTCTTGCCTGCGCCGGACTCGCCGACCAGCGCCAGGCTCTGCCCGGGTTCGACGGTCACCGACACGTCGGTGACGACGGGCGCCGCGCTCCCCCGGTACGCGTAGGACACGGAATCCAGTTCCAGCACCGGGGCGTTCATCGTGTGCCTCCCAGGTCGAGCGCCGCTTCCAGTTGCCGTGCGCTGTCGACCAGCGCCTTGGTGTAGGCCTCGCGCGGGGCCCGTACGACGTCGGCCACCGCGCCCGTCTCGACGGCGTGCCCGTCCTTCATGACGAGCACCCGGTCGGTGACGGCCGAGACGACGGCCAGGTCGTGGCTGACGAAGAGCACGGCCATGCCGCGGGCGCGCACCAGTTCCTCGATGAGGGCCAGCATCTCGGCCTGGACGGTGACGTCGAGCGCTGTCGTCGGCTCGTCGGCGATGAGCAGCGCCGGGTCGCAGGCGAGGGCCATGGCGAGGGCGACGCGCTGGCGCTGTCCGCCGGAGATCTCGTGCGGGAAGGCGCGGGTGACGCGTCGGGGGTCGGGCAGGCGGACCTGTTCGAGGAGGTCGAGGACGGCGGCCTTGAGCGCGGCGCCCGTCAGCCCGCGCCGTCGGCGCAGGGGTTCGGCGATCTGCCGGCCCACGCGCATGAGCGGGTCCAGGGCGGTCAGCGGCTCCTGGAAGACGACGGCCGCGCTCCGGCCGCGGATTCCGACGAGGGTCTTCTCGGGGGCGCCGACGATCTGGGTGCCGTCGAGTTCGACGCTGCCGGTCACGGTCATGTCCGCGGGCAGCAGGCCGAGGACGGCCAGCGTGGTCAGGGACTTGCCGGAGCCGGACTCGCCGATCAGGCCGAGCCGTTCGCCGCGCGCGATGTCGAGGTCGAGCCCCGAGACGAGGACGCGGTCGCCGGTGCGGACGGTCAGGTCGCGCACCGAGAGCAGGGGTTCGCTCATGTCGCCGCCCTTCCCTTCCGGGCCGTCGGGTCGAGGACGTCGCGCAGTCCGTCCGCGATGAGGTTGACGCCGATCACCAGCAGTACGAGGAGCACGCCGGGCGCCAGGGCCCCGGCGGGCGCCGTGGTGAACGTGGCCTGTGCCTCCTGGAGCATGCGGCCCCACGAGGCGTTGGGCGGGGGCGCGCCGAGGCCCAGGTAGGACAGTCCGGCCTCGGCGAGGACGGCGAGGCCGAACTGGAGCGCCAGGTTCACCCCGAGGGTGGGCCAGATGTTGGGCAGGACGTGGCCGCCGACGATCCGCGGCAGGGACGTGCCGGAGGTGCGGGAGGCCGTGATGTAGTCCTGCGCGAGGACCCGCTTGACCAGGATGCGGGTCAGCCGGGCGACGACGGCGCTCTGGGCGAGCCCGATCGCGAGGATCGCGGAGCCGAGGGTCGCCGAGCGGGCGGCGACGATCAGCATGGCGAGCAGCAGGGTCGGGAACGCGATGAGGATGTCGAGGAGCGCGGAGAGCGTGTCGTCGAACCAGCCCTGCGCGAAGGCGGCGAGGACGCCCAGGGTCACGCCGAGCAGCGCGGCCACGGCGACCGATCCGAGTCCGGCCTCCAGGGCGATCCGGGAGCCCGTCATGAGCTGGGTGAACAGGTCGCGCCCGAGCTTGTCGGTGCCGAGGAGGTGCCCGTCGCCGGGCCCGGCGAGCCGGCCGCCGGAGGTGTCGTCGCTGTCGTAGGGCAGCCAGAACAGGGAGACGAGGGCGAGCAGCACGACGACGCCCGCGAGGACTCCGCCCGTCCACAGCGTCAGTGAGGTACGGCGTCGCTTCATCGCGCTCCTCCCGAGAGCCGTCCGCGCAGCCGCGGGTCCACGAGCCGCTGCACGAGGTCGGCGGCGAACCCGATGACGAGCACGCCGAACGTCGACACGAACAGCACGCCCTGGATGACCGGGTAGTCGTGCTGGGCGATGCCGGTGGCGAGCATCGAGCCGAGTCCGGGCAGCGCGTACACGGACTCGACGACGACGGCGCCGAGGAGGGTGGAGGCGAGTTCGATGCCGAGGACCGAGATCACCGGCACCGAGGCGTTGCGCAGGCCGTGCCGCCACATGGCCCGCCCGAAGGAGAGGCCGAGCGCCCGCGCCGTGCGCAGGTATTCGCTGTCCAGGACGTCGAGCGTCGCCGAGCGGACGTACCGGATCAGGGACGCCGACATCACGAGGGCCACCGTCACCACCGGCAGGACCAGTGACCGGATCGCCTCGCCCGGCGCGTCCCAGCCGTCCTGCGGGAAGCCGCCCGAGGGCAGCCAGCCCGCGTTCAGCGCGAAGACCGCGATGAGGATCATGCCGAGCCAGAACACGGGGACGGCGATGCCCAGCTGGGAGACGCCGCTGAGCAGCGACCCGTACCAGGTGCGCTTCTTGTACGCGGCCACGAACCCGGCGGGTACGGCGACGAGGACCGCCAGCACGAAGGCGGACAGGGTCAGCGGCAGCGTCACGTTCAGGCGCTGTGAGACCTCGGGCCCGACCGGCAGGGACGACACGAAGGACGTGCCGAGGTCGCCGCTCGCCAGCTGGCCGATCCAGTGCGTGAACTGCTGGGGCAGCGGCTTGTCGGAGCCGATCGCGTGCCGGGCCGCGGCGATCTGTTCCGGCGAGGCGCCCACCGAGGTGAGCGCGTTCGCCGGGTCGCCGGGCAGCATGCGCAGCAGCACGAACAGCACGACGGACGCGAGGACGAGGGAGACCAGCAGGAACACCAGTCTCCGCAGGAGGTACCTGACCATGAGGGACTCACCCGCCGCCTGTCAGCTGCTCTTCTTGATGTCGTACGCGAAGAACTGCGAGTTCAGGCCGTTGAGCGGGTAGCCCGACAGCTTGGTGTTGGCGACGACGATCTGCGGATACAGGTAGAGCCAGTCGCTGGCCGCGTCCTCGGCGGTCTTGCGGTTGACCTTCTTCAGCAGGTCGGTCTGCGCCTGGGTGCTGGCGGCCTCCTCGGCCTGCTCGACCCACTTCTGGACCTGCTTGTTGTCGTAGCCCCAGTAGAAGTCGGGGTTGCCGTACCAGACGAGGTCGCGGTCGTTGACGTGCTCCTGGAGCGTCGCCGAGAAGTCGTGGTTCTTGTAGACCTTCGTGTACCACTCGTCGGGCGTGATCGTGTTGATCTTGACGGTGATGCCGACCTTGGCGAGCTGCGACTTGATGAAGGTGGCGGCGGTGGGGTGCGGGTCGTAGTTCGGGGTGTCGAGCGTGAAGCTGAACCCCTTGTCGTACCCGGCCTCCTTCAGCAGCTTCTTGGCCTTGGTGACGTTGTACGCGTTGACGTCCGTCAGGTCCTCGTACCAGGGGTCGGTGGGCGGCACCATCGACCCGATCTCCTTGCCGTAGCCGCCCCACACCGACTCCAGGAGCTTCTTGTCGTCGATGGCGGCGGAGACGGCCTGGCGGACCTTGACGTCCGTGAAGGGCTTGGCCTTGTCGTTGAAGGCGAGGAGCAGCTTGGTGGTGGAGTCGCCGTCGTTGACCTTGTAGTTCTGGTTGGACTTGAACTGGTCGAGGGCGTCCGGCGACTGCTCGCTGGTGACGACGTCGACGGCGTTCGTCAGGAGCGCGTTGTTGAGGGCGGTCGCGTCCTTGTAGTAGTGGAAGGTGACCTGCTTGTTCTTGGCGGCGGTGCCCCAGTAGCCGCTGAACCGGTCGAGGCTGAGCGCCGAACCGCGCGTCCACTTGTTCAGCTTGTACGGGCCCGTGCCGTCTTCCGTCGTCTTCAGGTTCTTCGCGTCGGAGTTGATGATCCAGACGTAGGAGAGGTTGTAGACGAAGGAGATCGACTTCTTCGACAGCGTGACCTTGACGGTCTTCGCGTCGGGAGTCGTGATGTCCTTCATGACCTCAAGATTGGCCTTGCGCGCGGACTGCGAGTCCTTCGCGATCACCTTCTCCAGGCTGTACTTGACGTCCTTGCTGGTGAGCGCCTTGCCGCTGTGGAACTTGACGCCGTCGCGCAGCGTGAAGGTGTACGTGAGTCCGTCGCCGCTGACCTTGTAGCCGTCGGCGAGGAGCTTGTCGACCTTGCCGTCGTCGGTGAGCCGGAACAGGCCCTCGTAGACGTTGCCGTTGAGCGCCTCGGTGACGCCCTGGCCGCCGCCCGCGGTGTTGTCGAGGTTCTGCGGCTCGTAGAGGGAGCCGATGCCGACGGTGGCGTTCTTGTCGTAACTGCCGTTCGCGGAGCCGGAGTTCGACGATCCACCGCCGCAGGCCGCGAGCGTGACGGCGAGGGCGACGGTGAGCACACCGGCGGACAGGGGCTTCTTGGGAAGGTTCATGAGGGGGCCTTACGAGGAGTGGTGCGGGGAGTGATCAGTGAGCGCTGTCGCCGGCGTCGCCGCCGCGCAGGACCGGGAGCTTCTCGCCCGCCTCGACGGGCAGGTGGAAGCGGTTCTGCAGCGGCGGCATCGGACAGTTGTACTGATCGGAGAAGCCGCACGGGGGTACGAAGGCCCGGTTGAAGTCGAGGCGCACGCGGCCGTCGTCGGCGTGCTCGACGAAGAGGAAGCGGCCGGCGCCGTACGTCGAGTCGCCGTTGGTCGGGTCGCCGAAGACGAGGAGCAGGGTGCCGTCGTCGTCGAAGGCGGAGAGCGTGTACTCGGTGCCGTCGACGGTCAGGGCGATGTCGCCGGGGACGACCTTGTCTCGGGTGCCGCCGTTGTCCCGGAGGTGCTCGAAGGCGACCTGGCGGGCGCCCTCGACGGGCGTGTACGTGGCGTCGAGGACCCAGGCGGGGTCGTACGGGAAGGCGTCGATGCGCTCGAAGTCCCTGATCGCCTTCGAGTCCGCGTCCCAGAAGCGCAGGCCGTGCTCGGGGGCGCCGGTGACCATGTCGGTGCGTTCGAGGGTGGTGACCGTCACGGTCCCGGGCTGCCCCGCGCGGGCGGCGTCGAGGTCGGGCGTCTCGCCGGCGGGCAGCCAGCGGGTCTCGACGAGGGCGAGGTTCCCGGTGGGAGCGGTGACGGAACGGTGCCGGTCGGCACGCCATTCCTGCCAGGCGGCTATGCCGGAACCGGAATCAGACATCGTGTGGCACCTACAGTCAGTGAACTTTAAACCAAAGTACTCCCTTTATTGTTCATAAGACTCGCTAATGTCAAATGCCGCCTTGGAGATGAGACGGGCCCCACACGGGGCCCCACCAGCGGGGACGGGAATCCTTGATCCTTCAGCGGGTCCTAGAACAGGACGCTCATGAACGCGCCGACTTCCTCGAAGCCGACCCTGCGGTAGGCCGCGCGGGCCGGGGTGTTGAAGTCGTTGACGTAGAGGCTGACGACCGGGGCCACGTCCGCGAGGGCGTAGCGGACCACCGCCGCCATGCCGGGGGCGGCGAGGCCCTTGCCCCGGTGCTCGGGCGCCACCCAGACGCCCTGGATCTGGCAGGCGTCCGGCGTCGCGGCGCCGATCTCGGCCTTGAAGATCACCTTGCCGTGCTCGTCGACGCGGGCGAAGGAGCGGCCCGCGCCGACCAGTTCGGCGACCCGGGCCTGGTAGAGCAGGCCGCCGTCGCCGGCCAGCGGGGAGACGCCGACCTCCTCGGTGAACATCGCCACGCACGCCGGCATGATCGTTTCCATCTCGTCCTTGCGGATGCGGCGGACGTAGGGGTCGGGCACGACGTGGGCCGGCAGCCGGTCGGTGACCATCAGGGGCTGGTGCGCGCGGACCTCGCGGGCCGGGCCCCAGGAGGGTTCGAGGAGCCGCCACAGGCGGGCCGTGGGCTCGGCCGGGCCGACGATGGAGGAGCAGCGGCGGCCGGCTCTTCGGGCACGGTCGGCGAAGCCGCGGACGGCTCGGTCGGTGGCGCAGATGGGGACGAGGTTGGCGCCCGCGTAGCACAGGGACTGCAGCATGCCGTCCTCGTACCAGCCCCACATCTCGCCGCCGAGCCGCCACGGGTCGAGGCCCGCGATGCGGACGCGGGCCGTCACGAAGGCGTTCACGACCGGCTCGCGGTCGAGGACGGCGAGCGCTGCGTCGAGGTCACTCGGTTCGAGGACCCGGGTGGTGGTCTGAGTCAACACGTGCGGGGCCTTTTTGGCGGGGAGGGCTGATCTCCGCACTGTACCTGGCCCGGAATTGGGGCGCCTCGGCATGTGCTGGGTGCCCCGGTTTCGCGGCTGCGGCCGGGTGGACGGTCTCGCGTTGTCGGTCGACCGCGGGCCGGTGGGGCTTCTCGCGCAGTTCCCCGCGCCCCTGGAGCGTGCGCTGCGCGCTGCTCTTCTTTGAGGTCGGGTGCGGCTCTCGTCGTGGCTGTTCGCGCAGTTCCTCGCGCCCCTGAAGGCATGCGCTTCGCGCGCCTTCCCCTGAAGGCCGTGGGCGCGCGCCTTCCCCTGGAGACCCTTGGCGCGCGCCTTCTCCTGAAGGCCGTGGCGTGCCCCTTCCCCAGAGGGCCGTGGCCACGCGCCTCCCCCAGAAGGCCGTGGCCGCGCGCCTCCCCCAGAAGGCTGCGCCCCGCTCGGCCTTCCCTGGGCGAGCGGAGCTCGCTTTCAGGGGCGCGGGGAACTGCGCGAGAAGCGGCCACCGGGCCGCGGGTGAACGACAACCCGAAAAGGGGCGCGGGGAACTGCGCGACCGGCCACAACGAGACGCGCGCACGCCCGCCGGGGGAACCCGGCAGACGTGCGCGCGGAAGAAAGCAGGCCGAGCCTTGGTCAGCCGGCGACCGCGACCGACGGCTCGCCGGAGGCCACGCCGTCCTTCTCCATCTGCTCGGCGATCTTCAGCGCCTCTTCGATGAGGGTCTCCACGATCTTCGACTCGGGGACGGTCTTGATGACCTCACCCTTGACGAAGATCTGCCCCTTGCCGTTGCCGGACGCGACCCCGAGGTCGGCCTCACGGGCCTCACCCGGCCCGTTCACGACACAGCCCATGACGGCGACGCGCAACGGCACCTCCATGCCGTCGAGCCCAGCGGTGACCTCTTCGGCGAGCTTGTAGACGTCGACCTGGGCGCGCCCGCAGGACGGGCACGAGACGATCTCGAGGCGGCGCGGCTTGAGGTTCAGCGACTCCAGGATCTGGTTGCCGACCTTGATCTCCTCGACCGGCGGGGCCGAGAGGGAGACGCGGATCGTGTCGCCGATGCCCTCGGAGAGCAGCGCGCCGAAGGCGACGGCCGACTTGATGGTGCCCTGGAAGGCGGGCCCGGCCTCGGTGACGCCGAGGTGCAGCGGGTAGTCGCACTTCTCGGCGAGCAGCCGGTACGCGTTGACCATGACCACCGGGTCGTTGTGCTTGACCGAGATCTTGATCTCGCGGAAGTCGTGCTCCTCGAAGAGCGACGCCTCCCACAGGGCCGACTCGACGAGCGCCTCGGGCGTCGCCTTGCCGTACTTCTGGAGCAGCCGACGGTCCAGCGAGCCCGCGTTCACACCGATGCGGATCGGGGTGCCGTGGTCCTTCGCCGCCTTGGCGATCTCCTTGACCTTGTCGTCGAACTGCTTGATGTTGCCCGGGTTGACGCGGACCGCGGCACAGCCCGCCTCGATGGCCGCGAAGACGTACTTGGGCTGGAAGTGGATGTCGGCGATCACCGGGATCTGCGACTTCTTCGCGATGATCGGCAGCGCGTCGGCGTCGTCCTGCGTGGGGCAGGCCACACGCACGATCTGGCAGCCGGACGCGGTCAGCTCGGCGATCTGCTGGAGCGTGGCACCGATGTCGGAGGTCCGCGTGGTCGTCATCGACTGCACCGACACCGGGGCGTCGCCGCCCACGGCCACCGTGCCGACCTGGATCTGCCGGCTCTTGCGCCGCTCGGCGAGCTTGGTCGGTACGTCCGGCATGCCGAGTGAAATCGCAGTCATCTGCTGTGCAACCCCAAGGTGTGGATCGAGGATCGAGTCCAGAGGATTCCGAGATTACGTCACCGGCGCACGGCCGGGCACATCGCGCCCCACAACTCCACCCGAAGGTGAACGGCCGGACACCCAGGGTGTCCGACCGTCGTGAAGCGGCGGCGATCAGGAGATTTTCACCGGGTTAACGACGTCCGCGATCAGCACCAGGATGGTGAAGCAGACGAAGATTCCCGCGACGACGTACGCCACCGGCATGAGTTTCGCGACATCGAACGGGCCCGGGTCGGGACGCCGGAAGATCCGCGCGAAGTTGCGCCGCAGCGCCTCCCACAGCGCGCCCGCGATGTGTCCGCCGTCCAGCGGCAGCAGCGGGAGCATGTTGAACAGGAAGAGGGAGAGGTTGAAGCCCGCCACGAGCATCAGCGACATCGCCACCTTCTGGGTGGCGGGGATGTCGAGCCCGGCGATGTCACCGCCGACGCGGGCCGCGCCGACCACGCCCATCGGGGAGTCCGCGTCGCGCGGGCCGTCGCCGAACGCGGCGTCCCAGAGCGCGGGGATCTTCGCGGGCAGCGCCACGATGGAGTCGACGGCGTCGCCGACCCGGTCGGTCATCCAGGACACCGAGTCGCCGAAGCTCTGGTGGACGACGCCGGTGGCGGCGGTGAAGCCGAGGAAGCCGGCCTTCACGTAGCCGTCGGTGATCTGGCCGCTGGAGTCCTTCTTCGCGACCTGGTTCGTGGCGATCTTCGCGGTGAGGGTCTTCTGCTGTCCGTCGCGCTCGACGACGATCGGGACGGTCTTGCCCGCGCTCTCCCGGATCTCGTCGGACAGGGTGTTCCACTTGTCCGTCGTGACCCCGTTGAAGGACACGATCTTGTCCTTCGCCCGGAGTCCGGCCGCCTTCGCCGGGGACTGCGGGTCGGACGCCTTGCAGGTGTCGCGCTTGGCGCTGGCCTGGATGACGCAGTCCGAGACGGACGAGACCGTGTTCGTCTGCTGGGTGATCCCGAAGCCCATCAGGACCGTGAAGAAGAGCCCGACCGCCAGGATCAGGTTCATGAACGGGCCCGCGAACATCACGATGACGCGCTTCCAGGGCTTGCGCGTGTAGAAGAGCCGGGTCTCGTCGCCCGGCTGGAGCTCCTCGAAGGCCGCGGCCCGGGCGTCCTCCACCATCGAGCGGAAGGGGGAGGTGGAGCGGGCCTCGATCTTGCCGTCCGCGCCGGGCGGGAACATCCCGATCATGCGGATGTAGCCGCCGAGCGGGATCGCCTTGACGCCGTACTCGGTGTCGCCCTTCTTCCGCGAGAAGAGGGTGGGGCCGAAGCCGACCATGTACTGCGGCACGCGGATGCCGAAGAGCTTCGCCGTCGACAGGTGGCCCAGCTCGTGCCACGCGATGGAGACGAGCAGGCCCACCACGAAGACGACTATGCCGAGGATCATCATCAGGATCGTCATGCACGAGCCTCCACGGCCGTCTTGTCCGTAAGCGTCAGTTCACGGGCCCGGGCGCGCGCCCAGGTCTCCGCTTCAAGGACGTCCGCGACGGTGAGTGAAGTTCCCGATCCGGGTGTGCCGTGCTCCTCGACGACCTTCGTCACCGTGTCCATGATCCCGTTGAACGGCAGGGCGCCCTTCAGGAACGCGTCCACGCACTCCTCATTGGCGGCATTGAACACCGCCGGGGCCGTCCCCGCGAGCTCTCCCACGTGTCGGGCGAGCCCCACCGACGGAAACGCGTCGTTGTCGAGCGGGAAGAACTCCCAGGTGGAGGCCTTCGTCCAGTCGAAGGCGGGGGCCGCGTCCGGGATCCGCTCGGGCCAGCCGATGCCGACGGCGATCGGACCACCCATGTCGGGCGGGGTGGCCTGGGCGAGCGTGGAGCCGTCGGTGAACTCCACCATCGAGTGCACGTAGGACTGCGGGTGGACGACGACCTCGATGCGGTCGAACGGAATGTCGTAGAGCAGGTGTGCCTCGATGACTTCCAGGCCCTTGTTGACCAGCGTCGCCGAGTTGACGGTGATGACCGGGCCCATCGCCCAGGTGGGGTGCGCGAGGGCGTCCTCGACGGTGACCTGCGCCAGGTCGGCCCGGGTCCGGCCGCGGAACGGGCCGCCGGACGCCGTCACGACCAGCTTGCGGACGTCGGCGCGGGTGCCGGCGGCGAGCGCCTGGAAGAGCGCCGCGTGCTCGGAGTCGACCGGGATGATCTGGCCGGGCGCGGCGAGCGCCTTCACCAGCGGGCCGCCGACGATCAGCGACTCCTTGTTGGCGAGGGCGAGGGTGCGGCCCGCTTCGAGCGCGGCGAGCGTCGGGGCCAGGCCGATGGAACCCGTGATGCCGTTGAGCACGGTGTGGCTGTCGCCGCGGCCCGCGATCTCGGTGGCGGCGTCGGGCCCGGCCAGGATCTCGGGGAGCGGCTCGCCCGCGCCGTACTGGGCGGCGAGCGCCTCGCGCAGCGCCGGCACGGCGTCCTCGCGGGCCACGGCGACCGTGCGCACGCCCAGGCGGCGGGCCTGTTCGGCGAGGAGTTCGACCCTGCCGCCCGCGGCGCTCAGGGCGGTGACGCGGAAGCGGCCGGGGTTGCGCAGGACCAGGTCGATGGCCTGCGTGCCGATCGAACCCGTCGAGCCCAGGACGGCGATGTCCCGAGGGGTGTCGGTGGGCACCGGGTCGAAGACCAGGTGGGGGTCCGCGAGCGGGGACGGGCTGACGGAGCTGTCGGGGCTGTCGGTCATTGCCCCATTCTTGCGCGCGCAGGCTGTGAAGCCGACAGGGTGCCCCGGCAGTTCGCGCTCAGCGGTCGTGTCCTCTTCCGGTGACGGCCGCATTTTGCGGGAATGCCGCGCTTTCGCGCCCGTTCGCGAACCCGTCACGACGATCGGGGTGCATCCTCCAGAACGGGCCCCTCCGGTCCGGGCAGAACGGGAGGAACCGGCTCCGGGTCGCTCGGGCTGTCGTCCGGGCCGCCGTCCGGGGTGACGCTCCGCAGCGCCGCTTCGACCCGGCGGTTGCTGGTCATGGTGGCCGTGACGGCGGTCATGGTGAGCAGGAGGCCGGCGGCGGCGTAGAGCGGGGTGCGTACGTCGTAGGTGCTCGCCAGCCAGCCGCCGACGAAGGCGCCGAACGGGGCGGCGCACATGGCGAGCATGCGGGAGGTCGAGGTGACCCGGCCCATCAGATGGGCGGGGACGATCGCCTGCCGCAGGGAGGGCGCGAGCACCATCGTGGCACCCATGCCCGCGCCGCAGACGGCGAGCGCGAGGCCGGCGGCGTACGCGTTCGGGGCGGCCGCGAGGCCCAGGACGGCGAGTCCCTCGACGGCGGCCGTGCAGGTGAGCGCGGCGCCGGTGCCGAGCCGCCGGCCGAGGAAGGAGGCGATGCCCGCGCCGAGCAGACCGCCGGTGGCCTCCGCCGTGAGGAGCAGGCCGAAGCCGAAGGTGCCGATGCCGAGACGGTCGTGCGCGAAGAGGGCGAGCACGGTCTCCACGGCGATGAAGGCGATGTTCCCGACGGCCGGACGCAGCGCGAGTCCGAGCAGCAGCCGGTCCCGGAACACGTAGGACGCTCCGGCCCGCGCCTGCCGCAGCAGCGACTCCTTCGCCTGCGGCACGGGCCGGCGTCCGGCGGGCAGCGACCGTACGAGCACGGCGGAGAGCGCGAACGAGAGCGCGTCGGTGAGCAGCGGGACCGCCCGCCCGAGGGCCAGCAGGGCGCTGCCCGCGGGCGGCCCGGCGAAGCCGGACGCGGCGGTCTGGGCGCCGCGCAGGCGGGAATTGGCGCGCTCCAGGAGCACGGGGTCGCGGCCGAGCAGATCGGGCAGATAGGCCGTGGCGGCGGTGTCGAAGAAGAGTCCGCCGAGGCCGAGCAGGAAGGCGACGGCGGCGAGCAGGGGGATGCTCAGCACGTCGAGCGCGGCGGCTGCCGCCGGTATCGCGAGCAGCACCGCACGGGCCGCGTCGGTGACCCACATGGTGCGCCGGCGGTCCCAGCGGTCCACCAGCGCGCCGCCGAGCACCCCGAAGAGCAGCCACGGCAGCGTGCCGGCGGCGGTGACGACGGCGAGCGCCATCGGGTCCCGTGTCAGCGTCAGCGCGAGCAGGGGGAGCGCGGCGTGCGACACCCCGTCGCCGAGCGAGGACACCGTCTGCGCGGTCCACAGCCGTCCGAACCCGGTCGGCAACTTTCTGGCGGATGAATTCACTTGGCGTCCCCTTCGGCCTGCTCACGCGATCCCGGGTGGAACAGTGCGAAGACGAGCGACGTGTCCGGCAGCGCCGGATCGGACAGCTTGCGGTACTCCTCCGCGAGTGCCTGCAACCGCTCCCCCAGCTCCGCGAACTGCTCGTCGGTGAGCCGCAGGTGCGCCATCCCCACATGCCGCTCGCCGTCGGCCGGCGACGCCTCCAGGTCCGCCACCGCGTGCCGCATCAGCACGTCCGGGCCGCCCTCGCCCGGGTCCGGCAGCACGATCGACCGCGCGGCCATCGCGTAGTACCGCTCGGTGACGCCCCGCACCTTCCGCGTCCGCACGACCTTCACCAGGCCGGCCCGCTCGAGGAGCCGCACGTGATAGCTGGAACTCCCCTTCGCCAGGCCTACGCGCGCGGCGATCTGGGTGATCGTCGCGGGCTCGAAGCGGAGCACGGCCATGATGCGGTGCCGGGTGAGATTGGAGACGGCGCGCAGTTGTTCGTCGGTGGTGACGTGGAAGGCCTCGGGAGCGTCATCGGTTGGCATGCCCCCAATGGTCAACACTTCTTGACCATTTGGCAAGGGGGTTGGCCGAAGAGCTTTCAGTCGAAGTAGCCGGCCTCCTCCATGTCCGCGAGGAGCGTGGGTCCGGTGGGCTGCCAGCCCAGGCTCGTACGCGTGCGCTCACTCAGCGCCTGTACGTCCATGGCGGCGAACCCGGCGAACCAGCCGAAGTGCTCGCGCGCCTGATCGGGCGTCAGGCGGATCACGGGAACGTCGAGGCGGCGGCCGATCACGGCGGCGATGTCCCGCGTCGGTACGCCCTCCTCGGCGACGCCGTGCAGCCGGGCCCCGGCCGGTGCCGATTCCAGGGCGAGACGGAACAGCCGGGCCGCGTCGAGGCGGTGCACGGCGGGCCAGGTGTTCGCGCCGTCGCCGACCGTCGCGGCGGCGCCCTTCTCGCGGGCGATGTCGATCAGCCGCGGTACGAAGCCGCCGTCGCCGCGGCCGTGCACGGAGGCGGGCAGCCGCAGGACCGAGGTGCGCACGCCGCGCCCGGCGAGGGCGAGGGTGGCGCTCTCGGTGGCGACGCGGGCCGCGCCGGGCGAGTTCAGGTCGCCCGGCAGGTCCTCGGTGGCGGGCCTGCCCGCCTCGGTGACCATGCCCGAGGTGACGACGAGGGGCTTGCCGGTGCCTTCCAGAGCGGCGCCCATCGCCTCGACGGCCCGCAGGTCGGCGCGGCCCGCGCCGGCGTGGTCGGTGAAGGTGTGGTCGAAGGCGAGGTGGGCGACGCCGTCGGTGTCCTTCGCGGCGGCGGCGAGGCCGTCCGGGTCGGCGAGCGAGCCCCGGTACGGCTCGGCGCCCGCGGCCTCCAGGGCCGCGGCCGAGGCGTCGGAGCGGGCCAGGCCGACGACCTGGTGGCCGGCGGAGAGCAGTTCCCGGACCACGGCCGAGCCGATGAATCCGGTGGCTCCGGTGACGAATACGCGCATGGGGCGCTCCTTGCGAGCTGGACGGGTGAGGTGGTTCCAGCGTCGGCGGCGACCGGGGCACGCGTCCAAAGCCTGTTCCGCATCGCGCAATACGAAATGAGCATCACTACAGGTCAGAAGGGATTCATGAGCAGCCGCGACGATGCGGAGGGCATACTCTCTCCGTATGGCCGATCTCGATCTGCGTCTCGTGCGCTACTTCACCGTCGTCGCCGAGCATCAGCACTTCGGGCGGGCCGCCGAGGCGCTGCTCACCACGCAGCCGTCCCTGAGCCGGCAGATCCGGCGCCTGGAGCAGCAGCTCGGGGCGCGGCTGCTCGACCGGACACCGCAGGGCTCCCGGCTGACCGCGGCCGGTGAGGTGTTCCTGCCGCGGGCCAAGGCACTGCTGAAGTCGGCGGCGCAGACGGCCGCGCAGGTCAGGGCGGCCGCCGAGCCCGGCCGGTGCACGGTGGGGTTCATCACCGGGATCATCGTCACGCCCGCCGTGCAGGAGCTGCGGCGCCGCCATCCGGACACCGAGGTACAGGCCGTGCATCTGAGCTGGGACGAGCCGCGGGCAGCGCTGCTCGATCACCGGGTGGACGCGGTGGTCGCCCGGCTGCCGTTCCCCACCGGCGAACTGGACGTGTCGGTGCTGTACGACGAGCCGCGGCTGCTGCTCGTCCCGCTCGGGCACCGGCTCGTCGGCAGGGAGTCGGTGACGGTCGACGACATCGCGGACGAACCGCTGCCGCGGATGGCGGGCGACGACTCGGCCGCCTGGGACGCGTTCTGGCGCCTCGATCCGCGGCCCGACGGGCGGCGGGCACCGGACGGGCCGGTCATCGCCGCCATCGAGGACAAGCTCGAACTGGTCGCCGACGGGCGGTCGTTGGCGATCTCGGCGGGCGGGCTTCGGGCGCACAGCCTGCGGCCCGACATCACCGCGATCCCGCTGGAGGGCGTCGAGCCGAGCCATGTGGTGCTGGCAACGCGGGCGGACGACAGGAGCCGCCTGGTCGCCGACTTCCGGAGGATCGCCCGGGCCCGGCTGACCGGGCCCGGGGAGTAGCCGTCCTCGGCGGAATGGGGGTGGCCGTCGTCAGCGGATGGGCCGGTGCACGTTCTCCCGCTTGCTGGAACCGGGCGACGCGTCCGCGATCCAGGGACCGTCCCCGCTCGGGTCGACGACACCCTGCTCCAGCCAGGTGTACGTACCGCCGAGCACACCCTTGACGACCTTGCGGTCCAGCTCGTCGGTGTTGGTCCACAGCCGGTCGAAGAGTTCGTCGACGCGGATGCGGGCCTGGCCGCAGAAGACGTCGGCGAGCTGGTACGCCTCGCGGCCGTACTCCTCGGTGGTGCGCAGGAGTTCGGCGCGTACGCAGGCCGCGCTCATCGCGAACAGCTCGGCGCCGATGTCGACGATGCGGCCGAGGAAGCCCTGCTTGGTCTCCATGCGGCCCTGCCAGCGGGACATGGCGTAGAAGGTGGAGCGGGCCAGCTTGCGGGACGAGCGCTCCACGTAGCGCAGATGGCCGGACAGGTCGCGGTGGCCCGCCGGGTGGAACTCGCTGTAGGAGCGCGGGAGTTGACCGGGTCCCGCGACCAGCTTGGGCAGCCATCGGGCGTAGAAGCCGCCCGCCTTCGCGCCCGCCCTCGCCTTGTCGGACAGGGACTTGTCGGGGTCGATGAGGTCGCCCGCCACCGACAGGTGCGCGTCCACGGCCTCGCGCGCGATGAGCAGATGCATGATCTCGGTCGAGCCCTCGAAGATGCGGTTGATGCGCAGGTCGCGCAGGATCTGCTCGGCGGGGACCGCGCGCTCGCCGCGGGCCGCGAGCGACTCGGCGGTCTCGAAGCCGCGGCCGCCGCGGATCTGCACCAGCTCGTCCGCCATCAGACAGCCCATCTCGGAGCCGTACAGCTTGGCGAGGGCGGCCTCGATGCGGATGTCGTTGCGGTCCTCGTCGGCCATCTGCGAGGAGAGGTCGACGACGGCCTCCAGGGCGAACGTGGTCGCCGCGATGAAGCTGATCTTCGCGCCGACCGCCTCGTGGAACGCGACCGGCTTGCCCCACTGCTCGCGCGCCGCCGACCACTCGCGGGCGATCTTCAGGCACCACTTGCCGGCGCCGACGCACATCGCGGGCAGCGAGAGCCGCCCGGTGTTGAGGGTGGTGAGCGCGATCTTCAGGCCTGCGCCCTCCGGGCCGATCCGGTTCGCGGCCGGCACCCGTACCTGGTCGAAGCGGGTGACGCCGTTCTCCAGGCCGCGCAGGCCCATGAAGGCGTTGCGGTTCTCGACCGTGATGCCGTCGGAGTCGGCCTCGACCACGAACGCGGTGATGCCGCCCTTGTGTCCCTCGGACTTCGGGACGCGCGCCATGACGACGAGCAGATCGGCGACCACCCCGTTCGTCGTCCACAGCTTCACGCCGTCGACGACGTAGGAGTCGCCGTCGGGCACGGCGGTGGTGGCCAGCCGGGCCGGGTCGGAGCCGACGTCCGGCTCGGTCAGCAGGAACGCGCTGATGTCGGTGCGGGCGCAGCGCGGCAGGAAGGTGTCCTTCTGCTCCTGCGTCCCGAACAGCTTCAGCGGCTGCGGTACGCCGATGGACTGGTGCGCGGAGAGCAGCGCGCCGATCGCCGGGGACGCCGAACCGACCAGCGCGAGCGACTTGTTGTAGTACACCTGGGTGAGGCCGAGGCCGCCGTACTTGGTGTCGATCTTCATGCCGAGCGCGCCGAGTTCCTTGAGCCCGGCGACCGTCTCGTCGGGGATCCTCGCCTCGCGCTCGATGCGGGCCGAGTCGATCTCCGAATCGCAGAAGTCGCGCAGCTTGGCCAGGAACTCCTCGCCGCGCCGCGCGTCCTCGTCGGCGGGCATCGGGTGCGGATGGATGAGGTCGATCCGGAACCGGCCGAGGAACAGCTCCTTCGCGAAACTGGGCTTGCGCCAGTCCTGTTCGCGTGCGGCCTCGGCGACCTGCCGTGCCTCCCGTTCGGAGACCTTCGCCTGCTGCTGGGGTGTTGCGGACATGAGGTTCACCTCGCCGCGCGTCGGGTCCACCGGCCCGGTCCGTTACCGGCCGGTGCTACTCGATCGTATGTACCCGAAAACCGGCATGTCGGCCAGCCCTCGGGCACCGGGGCGTGTATCGGGAGTCCTAGTCGGCCACGATGCCGCGCGCGGTGAGGGCGGACCGCAGCTCGGGGCCGAGGAACTCCGAGCCGGATATCCGCCGCAGGTTCGGCAGCAGCGCGAGGTCGTCGAGCGTCCCGATGTCGAACAGGTCGTCCTCGCCGTCCCACACCGGCGCGCACTCCTGATAGACCCGCAGCCCGCCGTCCATCACCAACTCCCGCACCGAGGCGAGGAGTTCTTCGCTGATCTCCAGCGCCTCGAAGTGGGCGCGGGCCTCGGGCACGACCTTGTACGCCAGATCGTGGTCGTACGCGTACGTCCAGGGGTCGTCGCCCAGCCCGCGCTCCTTCAGCAGCTCGGCGATCCGGAACACCGGTGTGAGCGTGCCGTCGGTGTACATGAGCTGCTCGACGACGACGAGCTTGAGGTTGAAGTCGGTGAAGGTGGCCATGAGGAAAATCTAGGCGGCGGCACTGACAACGGGCGGGGCGCCGACGCACGACGGCGGCCCGAACCCCCGCACAGTGGGTTCGGGCCGCCGTCGTGACCGGGGTGCCTACAGGGCGAGGCCGGTCAGGACCAGGACACGCTCGTAGGTGTAGTCGTCCATCGCGTAGCGCACGCCCTCGCGGCCGACGCCGGACTGCTTGGCGCCGCCGTACGGCATCTGGTCGGCGCGGTAGGAGGGCACGTCGCCGACGACCACGCCGCCGACCTCAAGGGCGCGGTGGGCGCGGAAGGCGGTCTGGAGGTCGTGGGTGAACACGCCTGCCTGGAGGCCGTACTTGGAGTCGTTGACGGCGGCGAACGCCTCGGTCTCGCCGTCGACCTTCTTCACCGTGAGGACCGGGCCGAAGACCTCCTCGCAGGAGATCGTGACGTCGGCGGGTACGTCGGCGAGGACGGTCGGCGCGTAGGTGGCACCGTCGCGCTTGCCGCCCGCGAGGAGCGAGGCGCCGGCGTCGACGGCCTCGGTCACCCATGCCGCTACGCGCTCGGCCGCGGCCTCGCTGACCAGCGGGCCCACGTCGGTGGCCTCGTCGGCCGGGTCGCCCGTGACCAGCGCCTCGACGGCCGCGACGATCTTCGGGAGCAGCCGGTCGTAGACGGCGGCGTCCGCGATCACGCGCTGCACCGAGATGCAGGACTGGCCGCCCTGGTAGTTGGAGAAGGTCGCGATGCGGGTCGCGGCCCAGTCGAGGTCCTCCTCGGAGGCCCAGTCGGCGAGGACGACGGCCGCGCCGTTGCCGCCGAGCTCCAGGGTGCAGTGCTTGCGCGGGACGCTGTCCATGATCGCGTAGCCGACCGGTCCGGAACCGGTGAAGGAGATGACCGGCAGGCGCTCGTCCTGGACCAGGGCGGGCATCCGGTCGTTCGGCACGGTGAGGACGGACCAGGAACCGGCCGGGAGGTCCGTCTCCGCGAGCAGCTCGCCCAGGATCAGCGAGGAGATCGGGGTCGCGGGGGCCGGCTTCAGGATGATCGGGGCGCCGACCGCGATGGCCGGGGCGACCTTGTGGGCGCTCAGGTTCAGCGGGAAGTTGAACGGCGCGATGCCGAGGACGACGCCCTTCGGGATGCGGCGGGTCAGGGCGAGACGGCCCTGGCCGCCGGCGTCGGTGTCGAGGCGCTGGGCGTCACCGCTGTTCCAGCGGCGGGCCTCCTCGGCGGCGAACCGGAACACGGAGACCGCGCGGCCGACCTCGCCCCGGGCCCACTTGATCGGCTTGCCGTTCTCGGCCGAGATCAGCTGGGCGATCTCTTCGGTGCGCTCGGTGAGGCGGTCGGCGACGTGGTTCAGTGCCTTGGCGCGGACGTGCGCCGGGGTCGCCGCGAACTCGTCGACCACGGCGTGGGCGGCCGCGACGGCCTCTTCCACCTGGGCCTCGGTGGGCACCGCGACGGTGCCGACCAGGCGGCCGTCGTAGGAGTTGTGGACGTCGAAGGTGTCGTCCCCGGTGGCCTGGCGACCGGCGAGCCAGAAGGCGTGGGTGGCGGTCATGTGTCTTCTACCGGCCTCTCCGTGTTCGTGGGCTTGTTGCCGGGTCCACGTTAGGTGGGGGGTGCGGTGGATCGGTTTGGCCGCGCTGGAGTGTTCCCGCCACCTTGTTGGCCGCTTCGTCAGGTCCACGCCGGTGGGGGCTGGTCGCGCCGTTCCCCGCGCCCCTGATCGGGTTGTCAGTCGGGTGCGGGCCGGTGGGGCTTCTCGCGCCGTTCCCCGCGCCCCTGAGGCAGGCGCTTCGCGCCGCCTCACCTCGGAGGCTGCGCTGCGCGCACCTCCACACGGGGCAGGGAACCGCGGCTCCACCTGGGGCAGGTGGCGCGCCTCTGATGGAGATAGCGCACGAAGTGCGCATCTCCAGGGGCGCGGGGAACTGCGCGACCAGCCCCCACCGGACCGGCACCAGACCCCCGGCCTAACCCCCGGTCGCCTTGAGGGCCAGCCACAGTTCCATGCGGACGTCCGGGTCGTCCAGGGAGCGGCCCAGGATTTCCTCGACCCGGCGCATGCGGTACCGCAATGTGTGCCGGTGCACCCCGAGATCGGCGGCAGCGGCGTCCCACTGACCGTGCCGCGACAACCACGCCCGCAGCGAGGCGACAAGGTCACCACGACCCGTCGCGTCATGATCACGCAGCGCCCGCAACAGCCCGTCCGCAAACGCCCGCACCGCATCGTCCCCGAGCAACGGCAGCACGGAACCGGCGACGACGTCCTCGTGCTCGACCAGCACCCGCCCGCGCCGCCGCGCGACCGACAGCGCCTGCTCGGCCTGCTTGAACGCGGTGGCGGCCGCGATCGGCCCGGCCGGTGCCGAGAAGCCGATGACCAGTTCCTCGCCGGGCCCGTCGGACGACCCGGAGGCCGCCGAGCGGGTCACCTCCACCGCCTCGGCGTACTGCGCGCACGCCTCGCCCGCCGCTCCCCCGTCGACCACGAGCAGCACCACGCGCTCCCCGTCCGGCACGACGAGGACGGCCTCGCCGGAGCGCGCGGCGGCGGACTCGACGACGTCGACGAGGACCGGGACCGGGTCGCCGGGCGGGCCGCCCGCCCCGGTCACCGCCTCGGCGAGCAGCATCGCCGTGCCGGCCGCCCGGGCCCCGCTCGGCGCGACCCCGCTCGGCGGCGCCGCCGCGGCCTCCGCGAGCACCATGCGGAACGGGGCGTCGAGCAGCGCCCCGTACAGATCGCCGGCGACGGCCCTGGCGTGGTCCGGTTCCCCGGCGAGCAGCATGCGCAGCACGGCCGCGCCGATCCGCTGCTCGGCGGCGTAGAGGGCGCGCGAGCGTTCCGTCGTCAGGGTCAGCAGGGCGATGGCGGAGTGCAGCGCGTACCGCTCGGCGGTGCCGAGCGCGGCCGCCGTGCCGACCGCGAGCGCGGCCCGCGGCCTGCGCCCGGTGCCGATGGAGTGCAGTTCCACCCGGTCGGTGCCGTTGTCGGAGCCGCCCGCCACGACGGCGCTGGCCGGTGCGGGCCGCTCCCGCAGCCGCTCGACGTCCGCGGTCAGCCGGGCCGCCCGCCGCCCGGCCCACTCGGGGGCGGTGGCGACGACGGCGCCCGAGGCGTCGTACAGCGCGGCCCACCCGTCGACCTGGGCGGCGAGCACGCCGAGCAGCCCCTCGGGGCCTTCGCCGAGCGCCTGCTTGGTCAGTTCGCGCTGCGCGGCGAAGCCGGAGGTGACGGCCCGGTACTGGTCGGCGGCGATGGCGGCGGAGACGGCCTTGCTGATGGCGATGAAGGGCGTACGGGGCGGTACTTCGAGGAGCGGCAGGCCCTCGTCCTGGGCGGCCCGCACCAGCGCGTCGGGGACGGCGTCGTAGTTGACGCCGACGGCGAAGCCGAGTCCGACGACGCCCGCGCCGACGAGCCGCTTCACGTACCGCCGCATCGCCTCCGGGTCGTCGGCGTCCAGTTTGAGGGCGGTGATGAGCAGCAGCTCGCCGCCCTCCATGTAGGGCACGGGGTCGGCCAGCTCGCTCACGTGTGCCCAGCGAACGGGGGTGTCCAGGCGCGTCTCGCCCGCGCGCACGGTGAGTTTGAGCGCCGAGTGGTGGACGAGTGAGGCGAGGGTGGGCGGCATGGCGGCCTTCGGGTGAGCTGTGGGGGATGTCAGGCGAAGGGGCGACGGAGCTTGTGAAGCTTTTGGACTCTCCGTATGAACGCCCCGTGCCGATTCTGCCTCACCGTCCGTACTCCCGGAGCCCCCGCCCACGTACCCCGGGACTCCGCGAGACGCTCCCGGCCCGCCCTGCGGCCCGGCTCAGCCCCGCAGATCCACCAGAAGGGGCGGCGCGTGCTCACCGCGCACGGTGGTGAGGGAGAGCACGGCGTGGCCCGGCGGGACGGCGTGCGCGAGATCGGAGGCGGACCAGCGTTCGCGCTCGACCTGCCGGACGGTGACCGCGCGGGCGGTCGGCGCCCGCCCGGTGATCACCCGGCGCACCGCGTGCAGCGCCTTGCCCGCCGGGGTCTCGGCGATGATCTGCCGGTCGGTGACGTCGCGGGTCTCGGTCCACTCCTTGCCCCAGACCTCGGCGAAGTCCTGGCCGTCCCACGGGGTGAGCCCGGACAGCGCCATCCGGCAGCCGACCGCGCCGAGCAGCGGGGAGCGCAGTGCGCGCGGTACGTCGTCGAGGGTGCGCAGGGTGAGGACGGCGCCCGCGTTGGCCGAGCGCAGCCGCTGCACGGCGCGCACGGTCTGCGGGGTGACGACCCCGGTGGCGTCGTCGAGGACGAGGCAGGCGAACAGGGAGCGGTCCTCGCGCACCGCGACGTTCGCCGTGAACTGGGCGAGGACGAGCCGGGCCAGGATCCGGGAGGCGTCGGCGTGCCCGCGCTCGGGCAGGTCGACGCGGACCCGGACGGGGTGGTCGAGGGCGCGCAGGGAGAACGGCCTGGTGCGCCCCGAGGTGTCGAAGAACGACGCGAAGGCGGGCCGGTCGAGCAGCGCGATCCGGTCGGCGAGCACGGCTCCCACATCACCGGGATTGCCCAACTGCCGCTCTCGTGCGTCGAGTTCGCGCAGCATCGCCTCGTGTCCCGCTTCGGTGAGCCCCTTGCGCAGCGCGCCGAGGGCGGTGGGCGCCCCGTCGAGCAGCTGCCGCAGTTCGGGGACGGAGGGGAAGCGGTCGTGCACCGCGCGGTACGGGCCGAGGAGCTGGGCCAGGACGGTCGTGGAGCGGCGGCTGTCGCCGCTCGGGTGCGGGTCGGCGAGGTCGCCGACGAGCGCCTCGGCGAGCACGGCCGCGGCCTCGTCCGGGTCGGTGGAGCCGCCGTACAGGTCGAGGTCGTAGACCGAGTCGGCCTGACCGACGCGGACCACGACGTCGTAGGCGTCCTGCGGGCCGAGCCCGGCGCCGGACGCCCCGACGACGATCACGGCGGCCCGCCCGGCGAGCGCGCCCAGGCACAGCGACTCCGCGACGGGCAGGACGACGCCGCTGGTCTTGCCGGCGCCGGGCGGGCCGACCGCGAGCAGCGAGGTGCCGAGCAGATCGGGGCCGATGCCGAGGCCGATGCCGCGGTACGCGTACGGGTTGCGCTCGTCGTCGGCGGCGGCGCCGAGCCTGACCTGCGCCGTGCCCAGGTCGTGGCGGGCCGCGCGGGAGGGCAGGTCACGGACGCCGGAGGGGTGCGGGCAGGCCGCGGCGCCGTCCTTGACCACGGCGGCGGAGAACGCGGCGAGCGAGTGCCGGCCGCGCTTCACGCCCTGCCAGGCGCGGGAGATCCGGGCGTGGTCGACGTCGCGCATCAGGCCCGCGCGGGCGTCGGCCCCGAGCCGGTCGGCGGCGTCGGCGGCACCGGCCTCGCGCAGGGTCGGCCACTGGACGGGGTCCTTCTCGGGGGCGACGGGCCGGGCGGCCTGCACCGGCTGCGCGGCCTTGCGCCAGGCCGGGTAGCCGAAGCGGCGCCAGATCTCGCCCCAGCGGCCGAGCCGGCCGACGGCGACCATGATCCCGACGGCGAAGATCGCGTAGTAGAGGTACACGACGACGACGGACATGAACGAGTGCGGGGTCGCCCAGGAGTCCGGGACCATCGCGTACAGCGGGAGCAGCCACCAGCCGCCCAGGTAGCCGTTCCACAGCAGCGACCAGACCAGCCAGCCCACCAGGAAGGCGATGACCGCGCCGCTCAGCAGTTGCCGGGTCGGCGTCGTCGCCGGTTCCACGTCCGGCCGCGGCCGGTGCCCGAACCGCCAGACGCCCGGCGCGGCGGTCGGCCGCGGGGTGCGCAGCCAGGCCAGGAACTCCGATCCCGCGGTCGCCTCGTCGCGCACGCCCGGTGCGTGCGCGGGCCGCGGCGGCGGTGTGACCGGGCGGGCCGGATGCGGCACGGCGGCACGGCCGTGCTCCGCGGCGGCGCCGCTCGTGCCCTGCGTGCCCTCGGTGTCCATGGCCCTTGCCCCCTGCTCAGCGCATTTTTCTGCCAATCGGCCTCAATGTAGTGCCCGTACCTAGGGAGTTCACCGGTTACGCGCCCCGTTACGCGCGCCTTCCGCCGTTACCCGCCTCCGTATGTATATGTCCACGGCGGACAACGCCCCGGACCAACCCCACCCCGATGGAGCATGACCGACGCCTTTCCTCGCCTCTAACCTGCGAGGAAAGCCCCCGTACATCCCGGCGAAACCGGACCAGAGCCCGGTGACACGCCCCCTTCTCAACAAGGAGCCCCGCATGAGCGACATCCCGCAGGAGCGCCGCGTCGTCACCGCCATCCCCGGCCCGAAGTCGCAGGAGCTGCAGGAGCGCCGCCTCGCCGCGGTCGCGGCCGGCGTGGGCTCCACGCTGCCCGTGTTCACCGCCCGCGTGGACCGCGGCATCATCGAGGACGTCGACGGCAACCGGCTGATCGACTTCGGTTCCGGCATCGCCGTGACCTCGGTCGGCGCCTCCGCCGAGGCCGTGGTCCGCCGCGCCTCCGCCCAGCTGCAGGACTTCACCCACACCTGCTTCATGGTCACGCCGTACGAGGGCTACGTCGAGGTCGCCGAGGCGCTCGCCGAGCTGACGCCGGGCGACCACGCGAAGAAGTCGGCCCTGTTCAACTCGGGCGCCGAGGCCGTCGAGAACGCCGTCAAGATCGCCCGCGCCCACACCAAGCGCCAGGCGGTCGTCGTCTTCGACCACGGCTACCACGGCCGTACGAACCTGACGATGGCGCTGACCAGCAAGAACATGCCGTACAAGCAGGGCTTCGGTCCGTTCGCGCCCGAGGTCTACCGGGTACCGGTGGCCTACGGCTACCGCTGGCTGACCGGCGAGGAGAACGCGGGCGCCGAGGCCTCCGCCCAGGCGATCGACCAGATCACCAAGCAGATCGGCGCGGAGAACGTCGCCGCGATCATCATCGAGCCGGTGCTCGGCGAGGGCGGCTTCATCGAGCCGGCCAAGGGCTTCCTGCCCGCGATCCGCCAGTTCGCCGCCGACAACGGCATCGTGTTCGTCGCGGACGAGATCCAGTCCGGCTTCTGCCGCACCGGCCAGTGGTTCGCGTGCGAGGACGAGGGCATCGTCCCCGACCTGATCACGACCGCCAAGGGCATCGCGGGCGGCCTGCCGCTCGCCGCCGTGACCGGCAGGGCCGAGATCATGGACGCCGCGCACGCGGGCGGCCTCGGCGGCACCTACGGCGGCAACCCGGTGGCCTGCGCCGGTGCGCTCGGCGCCATCGAGACCATGAAGGAGCTCGACCTCAACGCGAAGGCGAAGGAGATCGAGTCGACGATGAAGACCCGCCTGACGGCGATGCAGGAGAAGTTCCCCGTCATCGGCGACGTGCGCGGCCGCGGCGCGATGATCGCCGTCGAGCTGGTCAAGGACCCGGCGACCAAGGAGCCGGACGCGGCGACCACCGCGGCGCTCGCCAAGGCCTGCCACGCCGAGGGCCTGCTCGTCCTCACCTGTGGCACCTACGGCAACGTGCTGCGCTTCCTGCCCCCGCTGGTCATCGGCCAGGACCTGCTCAACGAGGGCCTCGACATCATCGAGAACGCCCTCGCGGCGCTCTGAACCCCTCGCGACGACTGGCGTCACAGGGCCCGACCGGCGACGATGGACAGCCGTTGACACGGTGACCGTTCCGCTGCCCCCGGGGCAAAGGTCGGGCCGTGTGAAGAAGGTGTGGGGGCCCCATGGCAGCTTGCCGAACCGGCTGTCCTGCCCCCACCCCCCTGACGTACGGTTTCTGCAGATGAGAGAAACACCCCGCCCGCAGGTGACTGCGGGCGAATCCGGGTCGGAGCCTCCCCAGCCCCGCCCTGGTCGTGCCCTCGCGCACACACCCGGAGCCTCCGGCTCCGGAACTCCTCACCGATCGGACGGTCGCCCGCCCCAAACCCCCCGGGGCGCGCGGCACGCCGATCAGATCGGGCGCCTCGGAGCTACCCCCCCTGCTCCGGGGCGCCCGACCACTTTTCTCGCCGCCTTCGCGGCCCTTCTCTTCGCGGTCCTCACCTGGCAGGTGGCGGCGGACGGCCCACTGCTCCCCGCCGACGAACGCCTCGGCGCCGCGATCCGCACCAGCGGCATCCCGTCCGGCCCGGCGGAGTTCTTCGCCGACCTCGGCAATCTCCAGGTCGCCCTCCCGGTCCTGGCCGCCGTCCTCGCGTACGTCACCTGGCGCACCCGCCACTGGCTCCCCGCGACGACCGCCGCCCTGACCATGGCCCTCGTCCCCGCCGTGGTCGCCCCCCTCCAGCACCTCCTCGCCCGCCCCGGCCCACCGCCGATGGCCCCGGCGACGGGCTTCTACCCGTCGGGCCACGCGGCGACGGCGGCGGTCGCGTACGGGATCTGCGCCCTGCTGCTCGCCCGACGCGAACTCATCTACGGATGCGCCGTGTTGAACGTCGCCGTCGGGATCGGCCTCGTACGGCAGGGCTATCACTGGCCGGCCGACGTGCTCGGCAGCTGGTGTCTGGCCGTTCTGCTGATCACCGGGCTGGCCCAGCTCCTGTCGCGGTACGGTCGGCAGCCGGACGGAGACGGTTGACGGGGGCGGGACACGCATGGCGGACGGGCAGGGGCGGGCGACCGGAATTCCGGACAGGGCGGAGAGGCCGGACCGGGCGGTCGTGGCCTTCGAGGGCCGGGAGTACGCCCTCACTCCGTCGCCGGGCGAGGTGATCCTGCCGCTGCACGGGCAGTTGATCCACCACGATCCGCAGTGCCGGCATCTGACCGACGCGCCCACGCTGCCCCGGGCCGCCGACCCGGAGCGGCTGATCTGGCGGCGCCTGATCGACTCGGCGCCGACCGAGGACATCGCGGGCCGTGCCGCGTTCGCCCGGGACAAGGGGCTGCTCAACGGCCAGGGGCGCCCGGTCACCGGCGTGTGCTCCTGCGTCCTCGAACCGGTCACCGCCGTGCAGGCCGAGACCCTGCGGCCGTGGCCGCTCGCCGACGCGCTCGCCGCGTTCGACCGCGCCGCTCACGAAGAGGTCCTGGCCGAGGCGGAGGCCCAGGCGGCCGCCGTCCGGGAGGCGTTCCCGCTCGCCGACTGGCCCACGCTGTCGCTGGCGCACTACGCGCTCGGGCAGGGCGACAGCGCCGCCACCAGGCCGTACTGCTACCTCGTCGAGTTCGGCAGCACCGCGATCGGCAGCATCGCGGGCGGCTCGGCGATGAAGCACCTCGTCTTCCGCCGCAAGGACGGCAGCTGGTGGCACGACCCCCGCTACCCCGACGTGGAGACGGCGTGGCAGGCCGTGCGGTCCGGGGTCGTCGAGGCCGTGGCGGCGGCCCGCGACGGACGCCTGTCCGACATCGACTCGATCGACGCGGTCCGCTCGGGCCCCTCCCTGATCGCCAAGACCCTGTCGGTGTACGCGCCCGAGTCCACGCTCCCGGTCCACGCGGGCGACCACGTGCGCCACTTCCTGCACCGGCTGACGGACGAGCCCGCGCCGCGGCTCGAACGGTTCGCGCTCCAGGCCCGGCTCAAACAGGTGATCGACGCCGACGAGCGGTTCGCGGGCTGGCCGCCGCAGATCGTGATGCGGTTTCTGTACTGGTGGGCTGACCCGAACCGGACCCGGCAGATCGTCAAGATCGCCGCGGGCCGGGACGGTGAGCTGTGGGAGCAGTGCCGCGCGGGCGGGTACATCGCGGTGGGCTGGGACGAGATCGGCGATCTGCGCGAGTTCGCCGACAAGGACGAGTACGCGGCCGCGTTCCGCGAGGCCTTCAGCGCGCAGCACAACAACTTCCAGTCGAAGGTCTCCGCGAAGGCGAACGAGGTCTGGAAGCTGCTGAGCCTGCGCGCCGGTGACCTCGTCGTCGCCAACACGGGCGCCAGCCAGATCCTCGCCGTGGGCCGGGTCACCGACGAGGGCTACGCATGGCGCCCCGGGCGGGCGGACCACCGGCACACCGTCTCCGTCGAGTGGGACGACAGCTATGAGGGCCGGCTGGCCGAACCCGAGCGTTCCTGGGCGACGGTGACGGTGAAGGACGTGCCCGCCGCCACCTGGAAACGGATCAAGGAACTCCAGCAGGCGCAGACGCCGGAAGCGGCCGTGCGGCCGGACGAGGTGCCCGCCCCGCCGCTCGACCCGCTGTTGCGGCGCATCGCCGAGGGCCTCGACCGGCGCGGCCAGGTCGTGCTGTTCGGCCCGCCCGGCACCGGAAAGACGTACACGGCCCTGAACTACGCGGTGCGCGGGCTCGGCGAGGTCTGCGGACTGTCCGACGTCGACCCGTACGCCGAGCCGGGCTCCCCCGGCTATGAGTCCGCCCTCTCCGTGCTGGCGGACTCGGGCCTGCTGACCGTGATCACCTTCCACCCGGGCTATGGCTACGAGGACTTCGTCGAGGGGTTCCGGCCGGTGCGCGGCGCCGGGGGCGGCGGGCTCGCGCTCGACCTGGTCGACGGTGTCTTCAAGCGGGTCTGCCAGGCTGCGGCCAAGGACCCCGACCGCCCGTACCTGATCGTCGTCGACGAACTGAACCGGGGGGATCTGCCCAAGATCCTGGGCGAGTTGATCACCCTGATCGAGCGGGACAAGCGGGGCCGCACGGTCACCCTGCCGCTGAGCGGCGAGCGCTTCTCCGTCCCGCCGAACGTACGGCTCGTCGGCACGATGAACACCGCGGACCGCTCCATCCGGTTGCTCGACGCCGCCGTCCGCCGCCGCTTCGCGTTCCTCGAACTCCTCCCCGACTCCACACCGCTGGAGGGCTGTTACGTCGACCGACTGCACCTCGCCGAGATGCTGGACGCCCTCAACGAACGCATCCGCACGCGCCTCGACCGCGAGAAGCAGATCGGCCACGCCTACTTCCTGCCGGGCGGCACCCCGGTGGACTCGGCGGCCGAACTCGCCGCGATCGTGCGGGGCGAGGTGCTGCCGCTGCTCCAGGAGTACGCGTACGACGACTACACGCTCCTCGCGGCGTTCCTCGGCGAGGAGCTGGTGGACCGCGACAACCACACGCTGCGCGAGGTCGAGGACGAGAAGCTGATCGCCGCCCTGTACGAGGAGTTCCAGGTCAAGGACCAGGCGGAGTAGGCCGGTGCGGGTCCTTGTCCTGGGCGAGTACGAGAGCCGGGAGTTCGACGGGGTCCGGCTCAGCGCCGCGGACCGGCGGGCGGTCGCCGACGAGCGGTTCGCGCGCCGTCTGCGGGTGCGCGAACTGATCGGCGGCCGGGTCGAGGTGAGCGCGGGGCCGCACGTCGGCGTCGTCTCCCTGGACGGCTGCGAGATCCGCGTCGAGCCCAAGTACCTGGGCACCGGCCTGGACGTGCTGCGGATGGTGCATTACGCGCTCGGCAACGCACCCGAGGCCCTGACCGTGCCGCGCACCTTCACCGACGGGGCTCCGCACCTGCGGGACCTGGTGGCCCTGATGGTCACCACACACGCGGAGCAACTGCTCGCGCGCGGGGTGCGCCGTGACTATGTGCGCCGCGAGGCACCGCTGCCCGCCGTCCGCGGGCGGCTGCTGCCGGACCGTCAGCTCCTGCACCACTACGGCCAGTTGGACCGGCTGGCCTGCCGCTACGACGACTTCGACACGGACATCGTGGACAACCGGGTGTGCGCGGCCGCGGCCGATCTCGCGGCCCGCACCACGTCGTCGCTCACCGTCCGGGCGCGCGCCCGCCGGGTCGCGGGCCGCTTCGCGCAGTACGCGCCGACCCGGCCGGCCGACGTCCGCGCGGACCTGGGACGGCTGACCTACCACCGCCACAACGAGCACTACCGCCCGGCCCACTTCTGGTCGGCGCTGCTGCTGACCGGCGGCGGTCTCGACGACCTCTTCGGCGCCGGGCCGCTGGCCGCCCGGGCCTTTCTGATCGACATGAACGAGCTGTTCGAGCTGTTCGCGACCCGGCTGCTGGCCGAGGCCGCGGCGGGCACGGGCACGGGCACGGGCCTCACGGTCGAGGGCCAGTCCCGGCACGCCCACGTCCTGTGGAACGAGCGGACCGCCCGCCCCTACAGCGAGGTACGCCCGGACGTCCTGATCCGCGGCGGCACGGACGCGCTCCCCTTCGTGCGCCCGGTGGACGTCAAGTACAAGCTGTACGCGACCCGGAAGGTCTCCACGGCCGATCTGTACCAGGCCTTCCTGTACGCGCACGCCCTGGCCCGCGACCCCGGCGACGCCCCGCCCACCTGCGTGCTGCTGCACCCGGGCGGGGTGTCGGGGGACCGTGCGGCGGTGGCCGTACGGCGCTGGGACGGAAGCACGTCGGCGCGGGTGCGCCCGGTGCCGCTGGACCTGCACGCGGCACTGGGCGCACTGGAGTCACCTCGGCGGGCGGAGTTCCTGTCGGAGCTGCTCGCCGAGGTGACCCGGCGGGGCTAACCGCCGAAGTACGCGTCGAAGTTCTTCTGGAACTCCCAGTTGTTGAAGCGGTCCCAGTTCACCGACCACGTCATCAGGCCGCGCAGCGCCGGCCAGGTGCCGTGGGTGGTGTACGAGCCGCAGTCGGTCTTCTTCGTGAGGCAGTTCAGGGCTTTGTTCTGCTCGGCCGGGGACACGTAGCCGTTGCCCGCGTTGGTCGAGGCGGGCATGCCGATGGCGACCTGGTCGGGGCGCAGCGGCGGGAAGACGTTGTTGGCGTCGCCCGCGACCGGGAAGCCGGTGAGGAGCATGTCGGTCATCGCGATGTGGAAGTCGGCGCCGCCCATGGAGTGGTACTGGTTGTCGAGGCCCATGATCGGGCCCGAGTTGTAGTCCTGGACGTGCAGCAGGCTCAGGTCGTCGCGCATCGCGTAGATGACCGGGAGGTAGGCGCCGCAGCGCGGGTCCTGGCCGCCCCACTTGCCGCTGCCGTAGAACTGGTAGCCGTTCTGGACGAAGAACGTCTCCGGGGCCATGGTCAGGACGAACTTGTCGCCGTACTTGGCCTTGAGGGTCTTCAGCGCCGAGATCAGGTTCACGATGACCGGCGTGGTCGGGTTCTTGAAGTCCGTGTCGCCCGTGTTCAGGGACAGGGAGTGGCCCTCGAAGTCGATGTCGAGGCCGTCGAGCCCGTAGGTGTCGATGATGTTCGAGACGGACGAGACGAAGGTGTCGCGGGCCGCCGTCGTGGTGAGCTGGACCTGGCCGTTCTGGCCGCCGATCGAGATCAGCACCTTCTTGCCGGCCGCCTGCTTGGCCTTGATCGCCGCCTTGAAGTCGGCGTCCGACTCGACGTTCGGGCACTCGGTGACCGGGCAGCGGTTGAAGCGGATGTCGCCGGACGTCACCGAGGTGGGCTCACCGAAGGAGAGGTCGATGACGTCCCAGCTGTCGGGGACGTCGGCGAGGCGGGTGTAGCCGGCGCCGTTGGCGAAGCTCGCGTGGAGGTAGCCGACGAGGGCGTGGGCGGGGAGGTCGGCGGATCCCTGGTTCCCGCCGCCCGAGCCCTGGGCCGTGGTCGCGGTGACGGCGGTCGACTTCGAGGACTCTCCCGCGTCGTTGAGCGCGGTGACCTGGAGGCTGTACGCCGTGGCGGGCGCGAGGCCGGTGAGGGTCGTCGAAGTGCCGGTCACCGTGCGGGACTTGGTGCCGTTGATGTAGATCCCGTAGCTCGTCGCGCCGGAGACGGCGGGCCAGGACAGGGCGACGGACGTGGCGGTGACGGTGCCCGTCTTGACGCCCGTGGGGGCGGCCGGGAGGACGGGGGCCTCGCCGCCGGGGCCGACCAGGCTGAGGTCGTCGACGGTGTAGGCGGGAGTGCCGTACCAGCCGTGGGTGAAGAGGGTGACCTTGGTGGTGGACGGGCCGGTCGTGAAGGTCGTCGACAGCTTCTGCCAGTCGGCCGCCGACTGGGTCCACGTGGAGACGTCCGTGGTGCCGGTGCCGGTCGCGCCGAGGTAGACGTAACTGCCGCGGACGTAGCCGGAGAGCGAGTACGTGGAGCCCGGCTTCACCGTCACGGTCTGCGTGCACTGGGCGTTGTCGCCCGCGGTCGGCGTCCCCTGGAGGGCCGAAGTGCCGCTGTGGGTGGGCGAACTGACGATCTTTCCGGTGCCCGCCGAGCACGTCCAGCCGTCGAGGCCCGACTCGAAGCCGCCGTTGCGGGCCAGCTCGGTGTCGGCCGCTTGGGCGGGGGCGGTCAGCGCGGTGAGGCCGGCGGCGGCCAGCGCCGCCGCCGTCACGGCGGTCAGGAATCTGCGGGGTGGTCCGGTACGGGCCATGGCTGCCTCCGGGCGTGGCGGGGGAAGGGGCACGGTGGAGCGGAGTGCGCCCAACTTGGTCCAGACCAATTGAGTTGTCAAGGGTTCGCGGGCCTGCGAGATCATCTTGTGCCCCGCCTACTCCCCCGATTCCCGGGCCAGTTGGGCCGCTGCCTCGTGCATCGCGAGTTCCAGGACCGCCGGGTCGGTGAGCGTGCCCTGGCCGTCCGGCGGCACCAGCCAGCGCACGCCGCCGGTGGTCCGGCCCGGGTAGGGGACCACGATCCAGGTGCCGTGGCCCGCGCCCCGCACGCCGGTGCCGAGCCAGCGCGCGACCGTGCCCGCCGGGACGAAGAAGCCCATCCGGGCGTCGCCGAAGTCCGCGAGGACCGGGCCGGGGCGGTCGATGACGCGGGTGAGGACGTCGAGCGTGGGGTAGCCGAGCTCCCCCGGCAGGATCAGCACGTCCCACTGCTTGCCCGCGGGCAGCAGGGCCACCCCGAGCGGATTGCGCTCCCACTCCCAGCGGCACGCCTCCGGGTCCGGCGCCACCGACACCAGCCACTCGACCGCCGACTTAGCCGCGCCTGAGCCAGTCATGGCGGGACCTCCCTCTCGCTTCGACTCCATGGGTCACGAACGAGAGGGAGGCGGGGGCCCGAGCATTACGCGGGTTCGGCCTACTTGTTGGTAGTGAACCGGATCACACCGGCGACCTGGGCGTACGCCGGTGGATCAAGACCGGCGTGATCGCAAGCGCCCCGTAAGGGGCGCGGGGAACTGCGCGAGAACCCCCACCGACCGTCAGTCGGCCGACAACCATTCCCAGCCCCCGCACAGGTTCAGCTGTCGAATCCCAACCCCACGGCGTCCATCGCCTTCAGCCACACGTTCCGGCGCCCGCCGTTGTCGTCGGCGCGGGCCAGCGACCACTTGGTGAGCGCGATGCCGGTGTACGCGAACGGCTCGGGCGGGAACGGCAGCGGCTTGGAGCGGACCATCTCCAGCTCCGTGCGTTCCGTGCGCTCCCCCGACAGCAGATCGAGCATCACGTCCGCGCCGAAGCGGGTCGCGCCGACGCCGAGCCCGGTGTACCCGGCCGCGTACGCCACCTTCCCCGCGTGCGCGGTGCCGAAGAACGCCGAGAACCGCGAGCAGGTGTCGATCGCGCCGCCCCACGCGTGCGTGAAGCGCAGGCCCTCCAGCTGCGGGAAGCAGGTGAAGAAGTGGCCGGCCAGCTTGGCGTACGTCTCGGGGCGGTGGTCGTGCTCGGCTCGGACCCGGCCTCCGTACGGATAGATCGCGTCGTAGCCGCCCCACAGGATCCGGTTGTCGGCGGACAGCCGGAAGTAGTGGAACTGGTTGGCCGAGTCGCCGAGTCCCTGGCGGTTCTTCCAGCCGATCGACGCGAGCTGATCGGCCGACAGCGGCTCGGTCATCAGCGCGTAGTCGTAGACCGGGACCGTGTACGCGCGCACCCGCTTGACCAGCGACGGGAACACGTTCGTGCCGAGTGCGGCCTGCTGGGCGAAGACCCGGCCGTACGGGGTGCGGACGGCGACGCCCGCACCGTTCGAGGCGAGCTGCGTGGCCGGGGTGTGCTCGTAGACGCGCACGCCGAGGTCGAGGCAGGCCTGCTTGAGGCCCCAGGCGAGCTTCGCCGGGTGCAGCATGGCGACGCCGTGGCGGTCGTAGAGGGCGCCCTGGAAGGTCGGGGAGTCCACCTGTTCGCGGGTCTGGCCGGCGTCGAGGAGTTCCAGGCCGTCGGTGAGGCCGGCCTCGCCCAGTTCCTCGTAGAACTCGCGCAGTTCGGTGACCTGGTGCGGCTGGGTCGCCACGTCCAGCTCGCCGGTGCGTTCGAAGTCGCAGTCGATGGAGTAGCGGGCGACCGCCGCCTCGATCGCGTCGAGGTTGGCGGCGCCCAGCTCCTCCAGCTTCTTGATCTCCTTGGGCCAGCGCGCCAGCCCGTTGGCCGTGCCGTGCGTGAGGGAGGCGGCGCAGAAGCCGCCGTTGCGCCCGGAGGCGGCCCAGCCGATCTCCCGGCCCTCGACGAGGACCACGTCCCGGGCCGGGTCGCGCTCCTTGGCGAGCAGGGCCGTCCACAGCCCGCTGTAGCCGCCGCCCACGACCAGCAGGTCGCAGTGCTCGTCGCCGGTGAGGGCGGGGCGGGCCTCGGGGCGGCCCGGGTCGTCGAGCCAGTAGGCGACCGGCTTGGCGTCGGCCAGTGATTGGGTCCAGCGATTCATGGCACCAGCGGCCATGATTCCAACTCCCTCAGAAATTCGAGAGACCCTGTGGTTCAGGAACTCTTGTTCTTGCGCTTGCCGACCATCATTCCGGCAAGCACGCACAGTACGGCGACCAGGAACATGGCCGTACCGATGACATTGATCTGAACGGGTGTACCGCGTTGCGCCGATCCCCACACGAACATGGGGAACGTCACGGTCGAGCCCGCGTTGAAATTCGTGATGATGAAATCGTCGAAGGAGAGCGCGAAGGCGAGCAGGGCGCCCGCCGCGATCCCGGGTGCGGCGATGGGCAGCGTCACGCGCAGGAACGTCTGCGCCGGACCGGCGTAGAGGTCCCGCGCGGCCTCTTCGAGGCGCGGGTCCATCGACATCACGCGGGCCTTCACGGCCGTCACCACGAAGCTGAGGCAGAACATGATGTGGGCGATGAGGATCGTCCAGAAGCCCAGCTGAGCGCCCATGTTGAGGAAGAGCGTGAGCAGCGAGGCCGCCATCACGACCTCCGGCATCGCCATCGGCAGGAAGATCAGCGAGTTCACCGCGCCGCGCGCCCGGAAGCGGTAGCGGACCAGGGCGAAGGCGATCATCGTGCCGAGCGCGGTCGCGCCGAGCGTGGCCCAGAAGGCGATCTGGAGGCTGAGCGAGAGCGAGCCGCACATGTCGGCGACTCCGCACGGATTCTTCCAGGCGTCGACCGAGAATTCCTGCCACTCGTAATTGAAGCGGCCCTTCGGCTTGTTGAAGGAGAAGACAGTGACGACGACGTTCGGGAGGAGGAGGTAGGCGAGCGTGACAAGGCCCGCGAGCACCACCAGATTGCGGCGTATCCAGCGTACGAAGGGCATCAGACCAAATCCTCCGTTCCGGAACGGCGAATGTAGAAGGTGACCATGAAGAGGATGGCCGCCATGAGGATGAAGGAGAGCGCCGCCGCCGTCGGATAGTCGAGGATGCGCAGGAACTGCGTCTGGATGACGTTGCCGACCATGCGGGTGTCGGTGGAGCCGAGCAGGTCCGCGTTGACGTAGTCACCGGTCGCCGGGATGAAGGTGAGCAGCGTGCCGGAGACGACACCCGGCATCGACAACGGGAAGGTCACCTTGCGGAACGTCGTGATCGGCGACGCGTACAGGTCGCCCGCCGCCTCGTGCAGCCGGCCGTCGATCCGCTCCAGCGACGTGTAGAGCGGCAGGACCATGAACGGCAGGAAGTTGTACGTGAGTCCGCAGACCACCGCGAGCGGGGTGGCGAGGACCCGGTCGCCGTCGGTCATGCCGAGCCAGTTGGTGACGTCGAGCAGGTGCAGCGAGTTGAGGGTGCTCACGACGACGCCGTTGTCCGCGAGGATCGTCTTCCAGGCGAGCGTGCGGATCAGGAAGCTGGTGAAGAACGGGGCGATCACCAGGACCATGATGAAGTTGCGCCAGCGGCCCGCGCGGAACGCGATGAGGTAGGCCAGCGGATAGCCGAGCAGCAGGCACAGGATCGTGGCGAGGCCCGCGTACAGCACGGAGCGCAGGAACTGCGGCCAGTACTCGGACAGCGCGTCCCAGTAGGTGGCGAAGTGCCAGGTGACGGTGTACCCGTCCTCCAGTGACCCCTGCTGTACGGAGGTCGAGGCCTGGTAGATCATCGGCAGCGCGAAGAAGACGACCAGCCAGAGCATGCCGGGCAGCAGCAGCCAGTACGGGACGAGACGGCCGCGCCTGCGGGGCTTGCGGGGAGCCGGTGTCTCGGGCGGCGTCCCGGGCGCCTCGGTGAGTGTCGTGCTCATGCGCTCGCGTCCTCCGAGACCTTCTCCACGCCCGCCTCGGCATCCTGGGCGGCGTCGAGTCCGAAGGTGTGCGCCGGGTTCCAGTGCAGGACGACCTCGGCGCCGGGCGCGAGCCGGACGTCCCGCTCGATGTTCTGGGCGTAGACCTCGAAGGCGTCGCAGAGCGGGCTGTCGACGACGTACTGGGTGGAGACGCCGATGAACGACGAGTCGGCGATGCGGCCGGTGATGCGGTTGCGGCCGTCGGGGATCAGCGAGGCGTCGTCGGCGTGGGTGAGGGAGATCTTCTCGGGGCGTACGCCGAGCAGGACCTTCTCGCCGGTGGCGGTGGAGGCGGTGGAACATCGGGCGCTGGGCAGGACGAGCTTGCCGTCGCCGGCCTTCAGCGTGAGGTCCTCGCCCGCGCGGCCCGCGATCTCGGCCTCGATGAAGTTCGAGGTGCCGAGGAAGTTGGCGACGAACGTCGAGCCCGGGTTCTCGTACAGGTCGGTGGGGGCGCCGAGTTGCTCGACGCGGCCCGCGTTCATCACGGCGACGGTGTCGGCCATGGTCATGGCCTCCTCCTGGTCGTGCGTGACGTGGATGAAGGTGATGCCGACCTCGGTCTGGATGCGCTTGAGCTCCAGCTGCATCTGGCGGCGCAGCTTGAGGTCGAGGGCGCCGAGCGGCTCGTCGAGGAGCAGCACCTTGGGGTGGTTGATGAGGGCGCGGGCGACGGCGACGCGCTGCTGCTGGCCGCCGGAGAGCTGGTGCGGCTTCTTGCGCTTGTGCTCGCCGAGCTGCACCAGGTCGAGCATGTCCTCGACCTGCTTCTTCACCGACTTGATGCCTCTGCGGCGCAGGCCGAAGGCGACGTTCTCGTAGATGTCGAGGTGCGGGAAGAGCGCGTACGACTGGAAGACGGTGTTCACGGGACGCTTGTACGGCGGCAGGTTCGTGACGTCCTGGTCGCCGAGCATCACGGTGCCGCTGGTCGGCTCCTCCAGGCCCGCGATCATGCGCAGCGTGGTGGTCTTGCCGCAGCCGGAGGCGCCGAGGAGAGCGAAGAAGGAGCCCTGCGGGACGGTGAGGTCGAGCGGCTGGACGGCCGTGAAGCCGTTGTCGTACGTCTTGCTGATGCCGGTGAGGGTTACGTCGCCGCCGTGGTCGGTCGGGGCAGAAGAGGTCATGAGGTGTCCAAGGAGTCCGGGGTCGGATAGGGGGAGATGCGCGAGGGTTCTGCCTCAGCCGCCGGTGAGCTGGGCGAACTTCTCCTCGAACGACGTCTCTTCCTTGGCCGTGAGGGAACGGAAGCCGTGCCCCTTGGCCGCCATGGTCTTGTCCGGGACGATCAGCGGATCGTCCGCGACGCTCTTGTCGATCTTGGCCAGCTCGGGCCGGACGACGCTCGTCTCCATCGGCGTCACGTAGTTGATCCACGCGGCGAGTTCGGCGCCGACGGCGGGCTCGTAGTAGTAGTCGATGAGCTTCTCGGCGTTGGTCTTGTGCCGCGCCTTGTTCGGGACGAGGAGATTGTCGGTCGACGAGATGTAACCGGCGTCCGGTATCGCGAACTTGACGTGCGGGTTGTCCGCCTGGAGCTGCACGATGTCGCCCGCCCAGGCCAGGCAGGCGGCGAGGTCGCCCTTGCTGAGGTCGGCGATGTAGTCGTTGCCGGTGAAACGGCGGACCTGCTTCTTGTCGACGGCCTTCTGCACGCGCGCGATGGCCGCGTCGAAGTCGTCGGCCTTGAAGTCGCGCGGGTCCTTGCCCATGTCGAGCAGCGTCATGCCGACGGTGTCGCGCATCTCGGAGAGCAGCCCGACCTTGCCCTTGAGCTTCGGGTCGTCGAGGAGCTGCGAGACGGAGGTGACCTCCTTCCCGCCGGTGGCCTTGGTGTTGTAGGCGATGACCGTCGAGATGCCCGTCCAGGGGTAGGAGTACGAGCGGCCCGGGTCCCAGTCGGGGTTGCGGAACTGGGGGGACAGATTGGTGTACGCGTGCGGCAGGTGCGCCGGGTCGAGCTTCTGCACCCAGCCGTAGCGGATCAGGCGAGCGGCGAGCCAGTCGGTGAGCACCATCAGGTCGCGGCCGGTGTCCTGACCGGCCGCGAGCTGCGGCTTGATCTTGCCGAAGAACTCGACGTTGTCGTTGATGTCCTCGGTGTACTTGACCTTGATCCCGGTGCGCTTGGTGAACGCGTCCAGGGTCGGGCGCCTCTTCTCGTCGTCACTCATGTCGATGTACTCGGTCCAGTTGGAGAAGTTGACGGTCTTCTCCTTGGCCGAGTGGTCCTCGGACGTGACGTCGCCCTGGGACTTGCTCGCGGCCGGGATACCGCAGGCGCTCAGTGCCCCGAGCCCGCCGACGGCGAACGCGCCGCCCGCCGAGGCGCGCAGCAGGGAACGGCGGGACATGGCGGCTCTGCCGTTCCGGAAGCTGCGCCTCATCGCGGCCAGCTGAGCCGGGGACATGCTGTCGGGCTCGTACTGCTCCATGCGCGTGGTTGCCCTTTCGGGAGTCCCTTGCGGGAAGGTGGAGTCGGCCGCGAGTCGGGCGGCCAGGTGGCTATCGGTCCCCGAAGACGGTGCGGTGCCAGTCCTTGCGGACCACCGCGGTGTTGTCGAACATGACGTGCTTGACCTGCGTGTACTCCTCGAAGGAGTAGGCGGACATGTCCTTGCCGAAGCCGGATGCCTTGTAGCCGCCGTGGGGCATCTCGCTGAGGATCGGGATGTGGTCGTTGACCCAGACGCAGCCGGCCTTGATCTCACGGGTGGCGCGGTTGGCGCGGAAGACGTTGGTCGACCAGGCGGAGGCGGCGAGCCCGTAGGGGGTGTCGTTGGCCAGTGCGATGCCTTCGTCGTCGCTGTCGAAGGGCAGCACGACCAGGACCGGCCCGAAGATCTCCGACTGGACGATCTCGCTGTCCTGCGGGGCGTCGGCGATCAGGGTCGGCTTGTAGTAGGCGCCGGGGTGGTCGGGGGCCTCGCCGCCGGTGACCACGCGCGCGTAGGCACGCGCCCGGTCGACGAAACCGGCGACGCGGTCGCGGTGGACGTGCGAGATGAGCGGCCCGAGGTCGGTGTCCTCGGCGAAGGGGTCGCCGAGCCGGACGGTCTCCATCAGGGCGGCCGTCTTCTCGACGAACGCGTCGTAGAGCGGGCGCTGCACGTACGCGCGCGTGGCGGCGGTGCAGTCCTGCCCGGTGTTGATGAGCGCACCGGCGACGGCGCCGTGCGCGGCGGCGTCGAGGTCGGCGTCGTCGAACACGAGGAACGGCGCCTTGCCGCCCAGCTCCAGGTGGAGCCGCTTGACGGTCGCGGTGGCGATCTCGGCGACGCGCTTGCCGACGCCGGTCGAGCCGGTGAAGGAGGTCATGGCGACGTCGGGGTGGCCGACGAGGTGCTCACCGGCTTCCTTGCCGGCGCCGGTGACGACGTTGACGACGCCCTCGGGCAGCCCGGCGGCGACGGCGGCCTCGGCGAACAGCAGCGAGGTGAAGGGGGTCAGCTCGGCGGGCTTCAGCACGATGGTGTTGCCCGCGGCGATGGCCGGCAGGACCTTCCAGGCGGCCATCTGGAGCGGGTAGTTCCAGGGCGCGATGGAGCCGACGACACCGATCGGCTCACGGCGTACGTACGAGGTGTGGTCGCCGCTGTACTCCCCCGCGGACTGCCCTTGCAGATGGCGGGCGGCGCCCGCGAAGAACGCGGTGTTGTCGACGGTGCCCGGCACGTCGAACTCGCGGCTCAGCTTGATCGGCTTGCCGCACTGGAGCGACTCGTACCGGGCGAATTCCTCGGCCCATTCGTCGAGCACGGCCGCGAACCTGTGCATCGCGTCGGAGCGCTCGCCCGGGGTGAGGCCCGACCAGCCGGGGAAGGCGGCGCGGGCGGCGGCGACGGCGGCGTCCACGTCGTCCGTGCCCGCCAGCTCGTACGTGTAGACCTCCGCGCCGGTGGCCGGGTCGACGACCGCGTGGGTGTGGCCGGAAGTGCCCTTGGCCAGGCGGCCCGCGATGTGGTTCGCGCCGTCGGCGAACCGTTCTTGCACGGAGGCGGTGACGGACGTGGCCGAGAGGGGGTTGGCCGAGGTGGGGTTGTGCATGAGTGCTCGCTCTCGCTCTCCTCCGCCGGAGATCCCGTCCCGCGGGCACCGGCGTGGCTCCAGCTCGATTTGAGTGCCGATCCTGACAGAGCCGTACTACTCCAACAAGTGATTCCGTTGTTGCCTTTTGGTTACGCGACGGAATCTGTCGACCAGGTGTCGAGTCACCCTGGAAAACCCAGGACGTAGTGTCAGTGGTGCGTGCCAAACTCCCGTGTATGGAGATCGACAGCAGGGAATCGCTGGTGGCGGCCCTGGCGGCGGGGGCCGGGGTGAAGTACCTGCACTTCTGGGGACACGCCGCGCGGGCGGACGGGGAGCTGGGAGCGAGCTGTCTCAGTCAGTGGTGGCCGTCGCCGTTCACGGTGGACGGGGTGGAGTACGCGACGGCCGAGCACTGGATGATGGCGGCGAAGGCCCGCCTGTTCGGTGACGCCGAGGCGGAGCGGCGCGCGCTGGAGGCCGGGCATCCGTCCCAGGCCAAGACGGCGGGACGCCTTGTGCGCGGCTTCGACGACGCCGTGTGGCAGCGCGAGCGGTTCGGCATCGTCACCGAGGGCAGCGTGCACAAGTTCGCGTCGGACCCGGCGCTGCGGGAGTTCCTGCTGAGAACCGGCGAGCGGGTCCTGGTCGAGGCCAGCCCCGTGGACCGGGTGTGGGGCATCGGACTCGCGGCGGACGATCCCGCTGCGCAGGACCCGCGGAAGTGGCGGGGGCCGAATCTGCTGGGGTTCGCGCTGATGGCGGCGCGGGAGCGGCTGCGCGGCTGAAAGAGAGCGGTGTGGTGCGGTGCGGCCGGTCTAGACGGTGGCGACGATCAGCACGACGAAGCCGATGGACAGCACCAGCCCGGCCGATCCGCAGATGATGCCGGTGAGCGCCTGGCCCGGGTTGGTGGCCTCGCCCCGCTTGGCCTTGCCGCGGCCCACGGTGCCGAAGATGACGGCGAGGATTCCGCAGATGATGGCGATGGGCCACATCAGGAAGAACACGTCCGAGACGATGCCGAGCACCATCGCGGCGATCCCGAGCCCGTTGCTGGGCTGCGCCGGCATCGCGCCCGGCCAGTACCCGTAGTTCTGGGCACCGCCGTAGGGGGCGGGGTGCTGCTGCGCCGCCGGGTAGCCGTACTGGGGGCCGGGGTAGCCGTACTGCGCGCCCGGGTGGGCGTACTGCTGTCCGGGGCCGGGCGGCTGGGCACCGTAGAGCGGCTGGCCGGGGCCTTCGGGGGAGATCGGGGGCGGCGGCACCGGGCTGTGGTCCTGCGGTGCGGGCGGGGGCGCGTACGGTGCCGGGGCAGGCGGCGGGGACAGCTGCGGTCCGGGGACGAGCGGCATCGCCGTCACGGTCTGCCGGTCGTGCAGGTCGGGCGCCTTGTCCAGTGAGGGCGCGGCGGGCGCGTCCTGCGGCGGGGCCCAGGGGTCGCGGTCCTGCGGTGTGCTGCCGCCGGTCATGTGCGGACCCCCTCCGTCGTGTGCTTCGCGTGCCTGCCGACATGCTAGGGCCTGGTGGTGCCCTGTCCCCCGGCGGGTCCGTCCCTTTTGCCGGAGGCCCGGCCGACGCCGGCGGGGCGTCCGCATACGATGCCCAGGACCCCGATCAGCCGATCACCCAAGTTCCTGGGGAGGAATCCGTGAGCTCCGAGAGCAAGACCCTGCAGACCTTCGTCGCCGGACTGCCGAAAGCAGAACTCCACGTCCACCACGTGGGATCGGCCTCCCCCAGGATCGTGTCGGAGCTGGCCGCCCGGCACCCCGACTCGAAGGTCCCGCAGGACATCGAGCGGCTCACGGAGTTCTTCACCTTCAAGGACTTCGCCCACTTCATCCAGGTCTACCTGTCGGTCGTCGACCTGATCCGCACGCCGGAGGACGTCCGGCTGCTCACGTTCGAGGTGGCCCGCGACATGGCCCGGCAGAACGTGCGGTACGCGGAGCTGACCCTCACGCCGTTCTCGTCGACCCGGCGCGGCATCGACGCCCGCGCGTTCATGGACGCGATCGAGGACGCCCGCAAGGCGGCCGAGGCCGAGTTCGGCACGGTCCTTCGCTGGTGCTTCGACATCCCGGGCGAGGCGGGCCTGGAGTCGGCCGAGGAGACGGCGCGGCTGGCCACGGACGACCGGCTGCGCCCGGAGGGCCTGGTCTCGTTCGGTCTCGGCGGACCCGAGATCGGCGTCCCGCGCCCGCAGTTCAAGCCGTACTTCGACCGGGCGATCGCGGCCGGGCTGCACTCGGTCCCGCACGCCGGCGAGACGACCGGCCCGGAGACCATCTGGGACGCCCTGACCGAACTGCGCGCCGAGCGCATCGGCCACGGCACGTCCGCCGCCGGGGACCCGAAGCTGCTCGCGCACCTGGCCGAGCACGGCATCCCGCTGGAGGTCTGCCCGACCTCGAACATCGCGACGCGCGCCGTGCGCACCCTCGACGAGCACCCGCTGAAGCAGTTCGTCGACGCGGGCGTGACCGTCACCATCAACTCGGACGACCCGCCGATGTTCGCCACCGACCTCAACCACGAGTACGAGGTCGCCGCCCGCCTCCTCGACCTCGACGAGCACGGTCTCGCCGATCTCGCCAAGAACGCGGTGCGCGCCTCGTTCCTCGACGCGGCGGGCAAGGCCCGGATCGCCGAGGAGATCGACGCGTACACGCGCAACTGGCTCGCCAACGCGTAGGGCCGCCTCCCGGGACGCCAGAATGGGCCCATGCGCACCGTGACTGCCGTGGCCCACCGAGGCGACCCCTACCGCGTCCGCGAGAACACCCTCCCGTCCCTGCGTTCCGCGCTGGACCGCGGCGCGGACGCCGTGGAGATCGACGTACGCCTGACGCGCGACGGCGTACCCGTCCTCCTCCACGACGCGACGCTGAAGCGGCTCTGGGACCACGATCGCCCGCTGTCCGCGCTCTCCGCGAAGGAGGTGCGCGAGGTGACGGCGGGCGGCGTGCCCACGCTGGCCGAGGCCCTGGCCGCGACGGCCGGCACCGACGCCCGCCTCATGGTCGACCTGCCGGGCGCGACCACCAGGGCCGTCCGCACGATCGTCGGCACCATCCGCGACGCCGGCGCCGAGGACCGCGTCTACTACTGCGCGGGCGCCGAGACGATGCTCAAGGTCCGCGCCGCGGACGCGGCCGCCGAGATCGCCCTGACCTGGACGACCCTGGCCCCGCCCCGCCCGGCCCTGCTCGCCGCGGTCCGCCCGCACTGGCTCAACTACCGCTTCTCACTGATCGACCGGGACCTGGCGGCCCGCATCCACCGCGAAGGCCACTTGATCTCCGTCTGGACCCCGGACACGAAGAGGTCGATGCGCGGCCTGCTCGACATCGGCGTCGACTCGATCACGACGAACCGGATCGACGTACTGACCGGGCTACGCGGCGCCGCCTGACGCGGCCACCGGCGGCAGCATCGCCTGCGCGTCGGCCCCCTCCCCCACCCACAGCTGGATGACGAGCGCCGCCGCGGCCTCCAGGAGCGCGGCCCGGTCGAGGCCGCCCGCGGACAGCGGGGTGCAGCCGATGTCCCGCACCAACTCCCGTACGAGGTCGAGGGCCTGGCCGTCGTCGCCGCAGAGCGGGACGGCGAGCGGGCGGCCGTCGAAGACGGGCGGGGTCAGGCGCCAGACGTCCTCGTGGCAGAGGTTGAACGCCTTGACGACCGTGGCGCCGGGGGCCGCGGCGGCGAGGCGTTGCGCGGCGGCCGGACCGTCGGCGGTGAGCAGCTGGAACCCCTCGCCCACGGGATTACAGCAGTCGACCAGCACCTTCCCGGCGAGAGGTTCTCGGAGTTCGCCGACCACCGACTCCCCCACGCCGTAAGGCAACGCGACCAGCACGGCGTCCCCGGCTCGCGCCGCCTGCGCCAGGCTTCCGTGGGCCGCCGCCCCGATCCGCCCGGCGAGCCTCGCCGCCTTCTCCTCGTCCCGTCCGCCGACGGTGACCTCATGCCCCGCGCGCACCCAGTGCGCCGCGAGGGCCTGCGCCATGTTTCCCGTTCCCAGGGTCGAAATCCGCATGACCAGGACGGTAGGCGGCGCGTCGGGCACCATTCGGTGCGTGACCTCCGACCAGGGATTCCTCGCCGACTGCCGGGCCCGGCTCGCCTTCGACCTGCTCGCGAACACCTGGAACGCGGTGGTGCTGTGGGCACTGCGCCACGGCCCGTGCCGCCCCGGCGAGTTGCGGGAACGGATCGGCGGCATCAGCCCGAAGGTACTGACCGAGACCCTGCGCCGCCTGGAGTCCAACGGCCTCGTGGCGCGACAGGCCTACGAGGAGACGCCGCCCCGGGTCGAGTACCGGCTCACGGAACTGGGCCGGACGTTGCTCGCCCCGATCGACACCTTCGGCGCATGGGCCTTCGAGCACGGGGACGAGGTGATGGCGGCACAGGAGGAGAACGGGTCCGGCTCCGGGTGCCCGTAGCGAGGGCGGCTGGAAGACGCGCTCCGCGCAGCCCCCTGCCACCGGTCAGACGTCCTCGACTCCGAGCATCTGTACGGCCTTGCGGGCCTGATAGAAGTCCTCGTCGGACACCTGCGGATCGTCCTCCGTGTCGTGGAGCCAGTCCGCCAGGTCCGTGACGGACCACGTCTCGAAGTCCTCCGGCACGTCGAGGCTGGTCGTCCTGCGCAGGCGCGTGGCGACAGCGGCGTCCCGGACGCTGCGCGTGCTCACCTCGGTCATCTTCCGCACCGCCTTCCGGCGTCATCGGGGGTCGGACGGGCGACGTTGCCAGACGAGATGCGTACTGTCCAAATACGCAGGCCCGGCACGGCCCGCTCCGCGGCACAGCAGCGAGGAGCACGATGACCCATCGCCTGCCCGCGGTGACGGCGATGCTCGGCCCGGCCGAGAACCGCTCCGCGGATCCCGCGGCCTGCGCGGGCAGCACGGGGCACCACCTAGGGGAACCCGGGGCGCCGGACCAGGGTCGGCGTCGTCCGTGGACAGGATGCTCCGCGGGGCGCACAGCGGAAGGGTGATCACATCGATCCGCACTTCGCGAACACCGCACCCTGGAGCCCCAGTTGAAGCGTCGCGCCTTCCTCGCACTGTCCACCGCGCTCGCCGCCCCGGCCCTCGCGGGCCCGGCGACGGCTGCCACCACCACGACCACCACGACCACCAGCAGGGCCGGCAGACTCGACGTGGCGGCGCTCCGGCGAGCCGTCTCCGGGCTGCCGGACGACGACGCCACGGCCGCCCTCGTACGGGTCGGCGGCACCGCCGGGACCTGGCACGGGGCCGGTGGCGTGCACGATCTCGCGTCCGGGCGGGCCGCCGACCCGCACGCGCGCTTCCGCGCCGGTTCGACGACGAAGGTGGTCACCGCCGCCACCGTGCTGCGGCTCGCCGCCGCGCGCCGGGTCGACCTGGACGCGCCGGTGCAGCACTATCTGCCCCGCCTCTTCCGGGGTACGGACTTCCACCGGCCCGTCTCCGTACGGCAGTTGCTGAACCACACCAGCGGCATCCGGTTCGCCGACGGCTGGGGCGACGCGTTCGCCGACCAGTACGCGCACCGCTTCGACGTGGTGGCGCCCGCCGAGGCGGCGGCGTCGGCGCTCGCGAAGGGCCCGGAGTTCGCGCCGGGCACCCGGCAGGAGTACCTCAACATCAACTACACCCTCCTCGGCCTGCTGATCGAGCGGCTCACCGGGCAGGCGTACGCGGACGCGGCCACGCGGCTCGTGCTGCGCCCGGCCGGGATGCGGGACACGTACTTCCCCGGCACCGACCCGACGATCCACGGCCCGCACAACTACGGCTACCAGCTGCTGGACGGCGCGTTCGTGGACGTCACGGAATGGGTGCAGGCCGACCGGCTCGCCGCCGGCGACATGATCTCCACCACCGCCGATCTGGAACGGCTGCTCGTCGCCCTGTTCCGGGGACGGATCGTGCCCGCGCGGCAGCTGAAGGAGATGTTCACCGTGCCGGCCGGGATCGACGGCGCCACGATGAGCGCCGGGTTGCAGCGGATCGAGCTCGGCGGCCGCACCTACTGGGGCAAGACCGGCTCCCGGTACGGCTACAGCGCGGCGCTCGCCGCCACCCGGAACCTGTCCCGCACCCTCGTCTACTCGGTCAACGCCACCGACGCGAAGGGCGAGGAGATGAACCCCGTCGCCGAGCGCATCGTCATGGCCGCCGTCGGGAGCGCGTGACCCGCGGCCACTCCCTTCCGAGCTGCCCCTGTCAGCCAGAACCCTGTGCGGCTAGCATGTTGCAGCTGTCACGACCACCTGGGTCACCTGTTCTTCACCAGAAACTCATGCCCGCCGCCCGCACCGATGAGCCGGACCATTGACGACCACACCTTCTCGAATATCCCCGTCCGACCAGTCCGACAAGTCCGGCCAGTCCCATCCGTCCGGCCACCCGGGCCCGCTGTGGCGACGCCCCCGCGTCGTCCTGTGGAGCGCGGCGGGGCTGGCGACCGCGGGGTTCCTCATCGCGCTGGAGATCGCGGCACGCCGCTACGGGCAGCCGGGTCCGCTCACCGTCGAAGCACAGGAAATGATCTTCGCCCCGCACTCGGGGCCGCTGCTGTACGCCGGTCTGGCACTGGCGATGGTGGTGCTCACCTGGCGCGAGCGGATGATCGCGGCTGCCGCCGCGGTCGCCATCGACATCGTGTTCCTGCTCGTGCGCCTGGTGGTCGGCGCCGACCTGAACTTCGGCAACGGCGCGCTGTGGGTGGTGCTCGGTCTCGCGGTCGTCGCGCTCGCGCGCCGCACCGGTCCTGACCGGGCCCTGCTGCTCAAGGGCTGCGGCCTCGGCATGCTCCTGGTGTTCGGCCACAAGACGGGCGACACCTGGCTGCTCATCACCGCGAAGGAACACCCGCAGGTCCTCGACCCGTACGTGGCCCTCGCCGATCACGCGCTCGGCAACCCGTCCTGGGTGGCGGGCCGGATCCTGGAGTCGATCGGCCCCGTCGGCAGCAACCTCCTCAACCTGGTCTACGGCCAGCTCCCCCTCGCGGCCGCGCTCGTGGGCCTCTACCAGCTGCGCAACGTGGCGACGGAGCGGCGCTTCCCGGCCCACCACCTGGTGCGCACGTTCCTGGTCATCGGCCTGGTCGGCCCCGCGATCTACATGATCTTCCCGGTCGTCGGCCCGGTCTACGCGTACGGCGCCGAGGGCGGGGCCTGGGCCGTGTCCCACGTATGGCCGGACGTGCTGCCGGCGATCGGCACCCCGCACCCGGTCCTGTTCGACGAGATCACCCCGCGCAACTGCATGCCCAGCCTGCACACGGCCTGGGCCACCTCGCTGTTCATCCACACCCGCAAGGGCTCCCGCTGGATGCGGTACGCGGGCGCGTTCTGGCTGGTGGCCACCCTCAGCGCGACGCTGGGCTTCGGCTACCACTACGGCGTGGACCTCGTCGCCGGGGTCGTGTTCGCGCTGACGATCGAGGCGGCGATGCGCGCCTTCGCCCGCGGCTGGGACCTGTCGGCGGTCCGCCTGGTCTCCTACGGCACGGTGATCTTCGCCGCGCTGCTGGCCGCGTACCGCTTCCTGCCCCGCGAACTGGCTGCCCACCCGTGGCTGTTCGGCCCCCTGCTGCTGCTCGCGATGGCCTCGGTGATCGTCTACTTCATCCGCACCACCCAGTCCTGGGACCCGAAGCCGACGCCCCCACGGCTGCCGGAACCGAGGACGCCGGAACCGCAGCCGGAACTGGCCTGAGGGATCGCGCGCTCTACAGCCCCGCGATCGCGTTCCACCGCTTCGCGAACTCCGTACGTTCCTTGGACGTGATGTCCCGGGCGATGGCGAGCCGGGAGCGCATCGCGTCGTCCGGGAAGATCAGCGGATCCTCGGCCAGGGCCGCCGTCTCCTTGTCCTTGGCGTCGGCGAGGACGTCGCGGGCGGCCGGGACCGGGCACACGTAGTTGACCCACGCGGCCAGTTCCGCGGCGACCTCCGGCCGGTAGTAGTAGTCGATCAGCTGCTCGGCGTTGGCCTTGTGGTCGGCGAGGTCGGGGATCATCAGGGACTCGGCCCACAGCTCCGCGCCCTCCTCAGGCACGACGAACTCGATGTCCGGGTCGTCGGCCTGGAGCTGGATGATGTCGCCGCTGTAGGCCTGGCAGGCGAGGACGTCGCCGCTGGAGAGGTCCTTGATGTAGTCGTTGCCGGTGAAGCGGCGGATGTGCTTGGTCTTCACGAGCTTCTCGACCTGGTCGCAGATCTTGTCGAAGTCGGCGGCGGTCCACTTGGTGATGTCGACGCCGTTGCCCTGCATGAGCAGCGCGAAGGACTCGTCGAGCCCGGACAGCAGGGTGACGCGCCCCTTCAGGTCGTCGGCCCACAGGTCCGAGACGTGCTTGATCTCGCGGCCGAGCCGCCGCTTGTTGTACGCGATACCGGTGATCCCGGACTGCCACGGCACGGTGTACTTGCGGCCGGGGTCGAAGGCCGGGGAGCGCAGCAACGGGTCCAGGTACTTGGTGACGTGGGGCTGGCGGGCGCGGTCCATCTCCTGGACCCAGCCGAGGCGCACGAAGCGGGCGCACATCCAGTCGGAGATGACGATCAGGTCCCGGCCGGTCTTCTGGTGGTTCATCAGGGACGGGCTGATCTTGCCGAAGAACTCGTCGTTGTCGTTGATCTCCTCGGTGTACTTGACCTGGATGCCGCTCCGCTTCTCGAACGCGTCCAGGGTCGGCCGCTTCGAGGTGTCGTCGTCGTCCACGTCGATGTAGAGCGGCCAGTTCGCCCAGGTGAGCCGCTTGTCGGAGGAGAGATCCGTGGCGCCGCGGTCCCCCGGCGCCACATAAGCGGCCGGTACCCCGCAGCCCGTGGCGAGGCCACCGACCGCCGCGGCCGTGGCACCACCACCGAGGGCGCGCAGCAGGGATCGACGGCTGACTCGTGAGCTGATCATGTTGGCTCGCACCACCGAAGGATGCCGCCGAGACACGGCCGCGAACAATGGACGCTGCGTCGAGCAAGGCGGTGCCCGCCCGACACCCTGTCGATCGGTGCGCCCCGTAAGGCGCCCGGGGCCGTACACATCAGCGGCTCCACCGCGGGACGCGACCAACCACGGGACGAGCAGCGCGAAGCGCACGCTCTAGGGGCGCGGGGCTGTACACATCAGCGGCTCCGCCGCGGGGCGCGACCAGCCACGACGAAAGCCGCACCCGCCCACGAACAGAACCCCCTACGGCGAGTCGGCGCACGCCCGAACAACCCCCCGCAGATACCGCCGCGTCACCCACAACTGCACCCCCCGGGCCACGGGCCCACCGACCCGCACGAACCACCGCCCCGGCCGAGAGAACGCCCGTACCCGGAACCACACCACCCCATCGGCGTCGAGCTCGACGAGAAACGCCTCCTCACCGCACTCCGGATGCCCGCGCAGCGTCCCGTACGCGAACCCGACCCGCTCCCCCGAGCGCACGACCCGCACCACCCGGCAGGGAATCCGCAGCAGCGGCGCCGAGACGACGACATCGACGCCCTCCCGGGCCGGTCCGTCCGGCGTCACGGTGAACCCGGCACCCCGGTGCGCGGCCCACGACAGGACCGCCGCGCCCGCCCGCTCGAAGCATTCACTGCCCGAGCCGAGACGGACGCGGCGGTCCAAGTGGTGGTACCCCGACGGCAGTTCACCGTCCGTCAGGGTCGCGCCCACTTCGTCGTACGTAAGAGAACTCACGCGTCGAGCGACGTCATGACGTGCTTGATGCGGGTGTAGTCCTCGAAGCCGTAGCCGGAGAGGTCCTTGCCGTAGCCGGACTTCTTGAAGCCGCCGTGCGGCATTTCGGCGACCAGCGGGATGTGGGTGTTGATCCACACGCAGCCGAAGTCGAGGACCTTGGACATCCGCATGGCGCGGCCGTGGTCCTTGGTCCACACCGACGACGCCAGCGCGTAGTCCACGCCGTTCGCGTACGAGACGGCCTGCTCCTCGTCCGTGAAGGACTGGACGGTGATGACCGGGCCGAAGACCTCGTTCTGGATGATCTCGTCGTCCTGCTTGAGGCCCGAGACGACGGTCGCGGCGTAGAAGTAGCCCTTGTCGCCGACCCGGTGGCCACCGGCCTCGACCTTGGCGTGGGCGGGCAGGCGCTCGATGAACCCGGAGACCTGCTTCAGCTGGTTCGGGTTGTTGAGCGGGCCGTACAGCACGTCCTCGTCGTCCGGCTGACCGGTCTTGGTCTCGGCGGCGATCTTGGCGAGCGCGGTGACGAACTCGTCGTGGACCGACGCGTGGACGAGCACGCGGGTGGCGGCGGTGCAGTCTTGCCCGGCGTTGAAGTACCCGGCCTCCGCGATGCCCTCGGCGGCCTTCGCGATGTCGGCGTCCTCGAAGACGACGACGGGGGCCTTGCCGCCCAGCTCCAGGTGGACCCGCTTGAGGTCCTTGGAGGCGGACTCGGCGACGGCCATGCCGGCGCGCACGGAGCCGGTGATGGACGCCATCGCCGGGGTCGGGTGCTCGACCATGAGGCGGCCCGTGTCGCGGTCGCCGCACACGACGTTGAAGACGCCCTTGGGCACGATGGAGCCGATGATCTCGGCGAACAGGACGGTCGAGGCCGGGGTGGTGTCCGACGGCTTCAGCACGACCGTGTTGCCCGCGGCGAGGGCCGGGGCGAACTTCCACACGGCCATCATCATCGGGTAGTTCCACGGCGCGACCTGGGCGCAGACGCCGATCGGCTCGCGGCGGATGATGGAGGTGAGCCCCTCCATGTACTCGCCCGCGGAGCGGCCCTCCAGCATGCGCGCCGCGCCCGCGAAGAAGCGGATCTGGTCGACCATGGGCGGGATCTCTTCGGAGCGGGTGAGCCCGATCGGCTTGCCCGTGTTCTCCACCTCGGCGGCGATGAGGTCCTCGGCCCGCTCCTCGAACGCGTCGGCGATCTTGAGGAGATAGCGCTGGCGCTCGCCCGGGGTCAGGTCGCGCCAGGCCGGGAAGGCGGCCTCGGCGGCGGCCATGGCGGCGTCGATGTCGTCCTGCCCGGACAGCGGCGCGGTCGCGTACGCCTCGCCCGTCGCGGGGTTGACCACCTCGGTGGTCCGTCCGTCGGCGGCGTCCCGGAACTCACCGTCGATGTAGTTCCGCAGACGACGCAGCTCACTGGTGCTCACTGCCGGCCCTCCTGAGTAGCTGTCCAAGGATTGAGACACCCACCCTAATCCGTCCACGGACGTTTTCGACACCCCCCGGCACCCCCGACCTACGAAATCCGTGAGTATCGAAGACGTAAACAACGAATTTCATTGATCCAGGGTTGCGAAACCGACGACTCCTCATGCACAGTGAGGTCGTGGCCAGTCGCAGTGCAGACCCCAAGGGATCCAGTTCGAAGAACGGCAGCGGCGCCCCGTCGCTGGACACCGTCTCCCTCGCGATCATCGAACAGCTCCAGGAGGACGGCAGGCGTCCCTACGCGGCCATCGGCAAGGCCGTGGGCCTGTCCGAGGCGGCCGTGCGCCAGCGCGTGCAGAAGCTGCTCGACCAGGGCGTGATGCAGATCGTCGCCGTCACCGACCCGCTCACCGTGGGATTCCGGCGGCAGGCGATGGTCGGGATCAACGTCGAGGGCGACCTGGACCCCGTGGCGGACGCCCTGACGGCCATGCCGGAATGCGAGTACGTCGTGATGACGGCAGGCTCGTTCGACCTGATGGTGGAGGTCGTCTGCGAGGACGACGACCACCTTCTGGGAGTGATCAACAAACGCATCCGGGCCCTGCCCGGCGTGCGCTCCACCGAGAGCTTCGTCTACCTCAAGCTCAAGAAGCAGACCTATATGTGGGGAACCCGATAGCCGTGAGCAAGGACCTCAGCCAGAGCGCGTACGACCACCTGTGGATGCACTTCACCCGCATGTCGTCGTACGAGAACGCACCCGTTCCCACCATCGTGCGTGGCGAGGGAACCTACATCTACGACGACAAGGGCAAGAAGTACCTCGACGGCCTCGCCGGCCTGTTCGTGGTCCAGGCCGGCCACGGCCGCCGCGAGCTCGCCGAGGTCGCCGCCAAGCAGGCGGCCGAGCTGGCCTTCTTCCCGATCTGGTCGTACGCCCACCCCAAGGCCGTGGAGCTGGCCGAGCGCCTGGCCCACTACGCTCCGGGCGACCTCAACAAGGTCTTCTTCACCACCGGTGGCGGCGAGGCCGTCGAGACCGCGTGGAAGCTGGCGAAGCAGTACCACAAGCTCACCGGCAACCACCAGAAGTACAAGGTCATCTCGCGCGCGGTCGCCTACCACGGCACCCCGCAGGGCGCCCTGTCCATCACCGGTCTGCCGGCCCTCAAGGCCCCCTTCGAGCCGCTCGTCCCGGGCGCGCACAAGGTGCCGAACACGAACATCTACCGCGCGCCGATCCACGGCGACGACCCCGAGGCCTTCGGCCGCTGGGCCGCCGACCAGATCGAGCAGGAGATCCTCTTCGAGGGCCCGGAGACGGTCGCGGCCGTCTTCCTGGAGCCGGTGCAGAACGCGGGCGGCTGCTTCCCGCCGCCGCCCGGCTACTTCCAGCGCGTGCGCGAGATCTGCGACCAGTACGGCGTGCTGCTCGTCTCGGACGAGGTCATCTGCGCCTTCGGCCGTCTCGGCACGATGTTCGCCTGTGACAAGTTCGGCTACGTCCCGGACATCATCACCTGCGCCAAGGGCATGACGTCCGGCTACTCGCCGATCGGCGCGGCCATCGTGTCGGACCGGATCGCGGAGCCGTTCTACAAGGGCGACAACACGTTCCTGCACGGCTACACGTTCGGCGGCCACCCGGTCTCCGCGGCCGTGGGTCTCGCCAACCTCGACATCTTCGAGCGCGAGGGCCTCAACCAGCACGTGCTGGACAACGAGGCGAACTTCCTCAACACGCTCCAGAAGCTCAACGACCTGCCGATCGTCGGCGACGTCCGCGGCAACGGCTTCTTCTACGGCATCGAGCTGGTGAAGGACAAGGCCACCAAGGAGTCCTTCACCGACGAGGAGTCGGAGCGGATCCTCTACGGCTACGTGTCGAAGAAGCTCTTCGAGTACGGCCTGTACTGCCGCGCCGACGACCGTGGCGACCCGGTCATCCAGCTCTCGCCGCCGCTGATCTCGGACCAGTCCACGTTCGACGAGATCGAGGGGATCATCCGCCAGGTCCTCACGGAGGCCTGGACGAAGATCTGATCCGGCTTCGGGCGACGGCCCGGCTGCCCCATCCGAGTGAGATGGGAGCGGCCGGGCCGCGTCCTTTTCCCGGCTTCTCCACGGACATATCTAGCGTGCCCAGTGACCGATCGGCCCCGCCTTCGTTCCCCCGTACGGGGGAAGGCAACTGATCTGAACCGAGGTGTACGCCATGGTGGCCCCACCGGACAACGACGTGCTCTGGGCGCGTGCCCTGCACTTCTCCCACAGCGGCTCGCCCGCGCTCACCGGGGTCTCCCTCGGTGTCCGCGGGGGCGAGATCCTCGCCGTCACCGGCCCGCGCGGCGCCGGCAAGACGACGCTCCTGCAGTGCCTGTCGGGCCAGTTGCTGCCCGACAAGGGCGGGGAGGTGTGGTTCAACAGCACCCCCGTGCACACCATGGGGGCGCTCGTACGCGAACGCCTGCGGCGGGACCGGTTCGGCTGGATCGACCCGGAGCCGGTCCTCGTCCCGGAGCTGAACGTCTGGGAGAACACCGCGCTGCCGCTGATGCTGCGCGGCACCGGACGCCGGCCCGCCAAGACCGCCGCCCACGAGTGGCTGGACCGGCTCGACGTCGGCCAGCTCGCCCGCAAGCGCCCGCACACCCTGGCCATGGCCGAGCGCCAGCGCGTCGCCATCGCCCGCGCCCTGGTGCACCAGCCCGACGTGGTCTTCGCCGACGAGCCGACGGCGACCCTGCACCGCGCCGAGCGCGCGCACGTCCTGCGCACCCTGACGGCGGCGGCCCGCTCGCACGCCATCACCGTCGTCCTGGCCACGCACGACAGTGAGGTCAGCGCGCTCGCCGACCGCACGGTGTCGCTGCTCGACGGACGCCGGGTCACCACCGTGCACCTGCCGGCCGGGCCCGCGGACCCCAAGAACCCCGAAGACACGGAGGGCCGGGCCGCGTGCTCAGTCTCCGTCTAGCCCGCGGCGCCCATCCCCTGGTCCAGCTGCGCAGACTGCTGGTGGCCGCCGCGTCGGGCGGCACCGGCTTCCTGCTGCTGTGCACGCTCGGCTACGCGATGGGCCACCCCGACGCCTCCGGCGGCTCCCTGCTGCGGCTCGCCTGGTGCGCGATCCCGCTGGCCGCCACCGTGTACTTCGCGGTCGCCGTGGCCCGCTCCGACCCGGGTACGAAGCCGCGCACGGGCCTGTCGGCGGTCGGCCTCGGCCCGGCCCGGCTCACCCTGCTCTCGGCGATCTCCACGGCGATCGCCTGCACGCTGGGCTCGATGCTGGCCCTGCTGTTCTTCCTGCACCTGCGGGGCGATCTGTCGGGGCTGCCGTTCGACGGCGCGGCCCGCGACCTGCTCGCCGCGGGCAAGCCGCTGCCGCTGGCCGCCGCGCTCACCCTGCTCACCTTCGTGCCGGTCGCGGCGTCGGCCGCCTCCGCCGTCGTGCTGCGCCCGCGGGCCAGGAAGGCGGGCGAGGCCGAGGAGGAGCCGCGCGAGCCGTCCCCGGCGCCCACCGGGCTGCCCTGGGGCATCGCGCTGCTCGCCGCGGGGCTCGCCGTGGAGACGTACGCCTCGCACGCGCGGGGCGACCGCGGCTTTCCCATGCCGGGCGGCCTCGGCGGCTCCTCCTCCGGGGTGCTGGCCGGCTGGGCGCTGACCGCCCTCGGGCTCGCCCTCGCCGGACCCGCCCTCACGTACCACTGCGGGCGTGCGCTCCAGGCGGTGCGGCCCGGCGCGGTGCGGCTGCTCGCCGGGCGCGTGCTCCAGGAGGAGGCGCGGCGCGTCGGGACCCCGATCGGCGTCGTGTGCGCCGTCGCCTCGGGGACGTACGCGGCGATCGCCCTGTACGCGGGCGCGGGCCCCGACCTCGGTCCGCTGTCCACGCTGGGCTCGGTGCTGGTCGTCGGCTGCGCCGTCGCCACGCTGGCCACGGCGGCCGTCGAGGCCCGTCAGGCCCGCAGCGACACGAACGCGGCGCTGCTGCGGCTCGGCGCTCCCGCGACGATGCTGCGCGGCGCCGTGGCCCTGCGGGCGGGCGCGCTGTTCGCCGTGTTCGCACCTCTGACCTGGGCCGTCGCGGAACTTTCGGCGATTCCGCTGATTCCGCGATGAGTTTTGCCCCGGGGACACGTCTAACCCTGCGAACGGCATGAAACCGACCGACACAGAAGGCGACGGACACCCCATGTACCAGCAGATGATCTTCGTGAACCTGGCCGTGAGCGACCTGGACGCCGCCAAGAAGTTCTTCACGGAGCTGGGCTTCACCATCAACCCGCAGTTCACCGACGAGACGGCCTCCGCCGTGGTCGTCAGCGACACCATCATCCTCATGCCGATGACCAAGGAGAAGTACGCGGGCTTCACCAAGAAGTCCATCATCGACTCGACCACCAGCAGCGAGGTGCTGCTGTGTCTGAGCGCCGAGAGCCGCGCGAAGGTCGACGAGATGGTCGAGAAGGCGATCGCCGCGGGCGGCACCGAGACCGGCGAACCGCAGGACCACGGGTTCATGTACGGCCGGGCCTTCGACGACCTCGACGGCCACACCTTCGAGATCGCGTGGATGGACCCGTCGGTCGTCGAGGGCTGACCAACTCGCCCGTGGGCAGGGGTGCTTAAGCTGAGCGGATGCCGACACCCAGCGACGCCGCCCCGCCCAGCACCACCGCCGACCGCGAGATCGAGACGCTCGCCGAGTTCGACCGGACCGTCGGGGACGGCGGCAGCCTCACCGGACACCGCGTACAGGCCGTCGACCTGACGGCCCGTACACAGGCCCTGCTCACCACCGATGTCCAGGGCGCCATATTCCTCGGCTGCCCCATGGAGCCGGAGGCCGCCGCGCGCGTCAGAGCGCGCGGCGCCCTCGTCTTCCCGCCCGTCCCCGGGCTCCCCTTCGATCCGTACCGCGGTCATGTCTACGCGCCCGACGAACTCTTCGCGGGCCTGGCCACGGACGACGGGTACGAGGCGACGCCGGACGCCCGCGCCTACGACTGGTTCCAGCGGACCAAGGCCGACGGCGACGTCTTCGCCTCGATGCTGCGCGCCGTGCACGACGACTCGGTCTCCGACGCACTCGACGAACTGCTCACCGGTGCCCGGGTGGTGGGCGTCATGGGCGGTCACGCCATGGCGCGCGGCACGGACGCCTACGCGGGCGCGGCCCACCTCGGCCGTACGCTCGCCCGCTCCGGGTTCACCGTGGCGACCGGTGGCGGTCCGGGCGCGATGGAGGCGGCGAACCTGGGCGCGTACGCGGCGCCGTTCGACGACACGATGCTCGCCGAGGCCCTCCGACTCCTCGCGAAATCGCCGTCGTTCACCCCGTCGGTGACCCAGTGGGCGCGGGCGGCCTTCGAGGTCCGTACCCGCTGGCCGGACGGCGGCTCCTCGGTCGGCATCCCCACCTGGTTCTACGGCCACGAGCCGCCCAACCCGTTCGCCTCGCACCTCGCCAAGTACTTCGCGAACGCCACCCGCGAGGACGGGCTGCTCGCCCGCTCCAACGCCGGCGTGATCTTCCTGCCGGGCGCGGCCGGAACCGTGCAGGAGATCTTCGACAACGCCACCCCGAACTACTACGAGTCGCGCGGGGAACCCACGCCGATGGTCCTCGTCGGCCGTACGCACTGGACGGAGGAGCTGCCGGCGTGGCCGCTGCTCCGGTCGCTCGCGCGGGGCCGCTCCATGGAGTCGCGGATCGCGCTCGTGGACTCCGTGGAGGAGGCCGGCGAGGCGTTGAAACGGATCGCAGGGTCAAGCGCAGGTCAAGACTGACTGCTGTGCCCTGTTTGTGCATTGACGTTGCGTCACGTGCACTTGTAAACGTGAGGTGACCGTGGGGGTTCCGTGGTGATAGCCGCGTGCGGTCCCACAGCGCCCCCGTCATCTCGACAAGATCCCGTGAAGGACAACAGTGTCCGTACCCCCCTCCCTTTCCTCCCGTATATCCGGCCGTGCCGGGCGCCTCACCGGTGTCGCGTGCGCCGCGACCGTGCTGGCCCTCGGCGCCGCGGGCACCGCGTCGGCGTGCAACATCTCCGAGTTCTCCGCTGCGGCGAGCTGCAACGGCGACAAGGGCGTCATCACCGTCACCGACAAGGACAGCTCGGGCACCCCGGCGACCGTCACCGTCTACCTCCAGTCGAACGGCTCGGAGAAGGAGGTCGGTTCGCAGGTCGTGAAGGGCACCCGTGAGGGCGCCACCGTCACGTTCGAAGAGAACTGGGCGCCGAACGCGACGTACCGCATCCACGTCAAGACGGACAAGTACAACGTCGACGAGGACGTCAAGGGCGGCGTCACCACGCCGGCCACCGCGTGCGCCACGGAGAAGCCGACCGAGAAGCCGACCCCGAGCGCGACGCCGTCGTCCTCGGCGCCGAGCACCCCGGCCGAGTCGGCCACGCCGAGCGCTTCGGCGTCCACCTCGGAGGCCGCCCCGGCCCCCGCCAACTCGGCCTCCCCGGCGGGTGACTCGAACCTGGCGGAGACCGGAGCCAGCTCCAACACCGGTCTGTTCGCCAGCATCGCGGCGGCGCTGGTCCTCGCGGGCGGCGGCGTGGTGTTCGCCCTGCGCAAGCGTGGCGCGAAGGCCTGACCCACTTGAGCGGTCGTACGACGCACCGGTGAAGCATCACCGCCGGCGCCTCGTACGGCCGCTTTTGCGTGCCCGGGCCGGTCGGCTCTTGTACGTCCGGACCGCTCAGCCGTCCAGGACCACGATGTCGTCCGCGTCGAAGGCGACGCCCACCTCGTCCCCCACCTCGGGGGCCTCCCGCAGCGCGCACGCCGCCTCCAGCCGGGGCGCGGGCGTGTCCATGGGGTGCAGGTGCAGCGCGACGTGCGTGCCCCGGAAGGTGCGGGCGGCGACGGTGCACGTCACCTGTGCCTCGTCGGCGGGCACCAGACGCACTCCGGCCGGCCGTACGAGGATGTGCGCGGCCCCCTGCGCCGTCCCGGCGGGCACAGGCACCTTGCCCCAGGGGGTGACGGCGACCTCGCCGGAGACGGCCGCCTCCACGACGTTGTCGAAGCCCAGGAAGCGCGCCACGAACTCGTCGGCCGGCCGCTGCCACACCTCAAGGGGCGTACCGGACTGGGCGATCCGCCCGTCCCGCATCACCACGACCCGGTCGGCCAGCGCGAAGGCCTCCCCCTGGTCGTGGGTGACGGCGAGGACGGTGGTCCCCAACTCGCCGAACAGCTCGCGGAGTTCGACGACGAGCCGCTCCCGCAGGGACCGGTCGAGCTGCCCGAGCGGCTCGTCCAGCATCAGCAGCCGGGGCCGCGGCGCCAGCGCCCTGGCCAGGGCGACGCGCTGCTGCTCACCGCCGGAGAGCGCGGCGACGGCCCGCCGCTCGGCGCCGGGCAGTCCGACGAGGGCGAGCAATTCACTTACGCGGTCGGCCTGTTCGCTCTTCGAGGCGCCGTGCATGCGCAGTCCGAAGGCGACGTTGCCGCCGACGTCGCGCTGCGGGAACAGCTGGTGGTCCTGGAACATCAGGCCCACGCCCCGCTTGTGCGCGGGCACTCCGCGCTGGTCGCGCCCGCCGAGCAGCACCCGCCCCGAGTCGAGGTCCTGGAGCCCCGCGACGGCCCGCAGCAGCGTCGACTTCCCGCTGCCGCTGGGCCCGAGGACGCACACGATCTCGTGCTCGGCGACCTCCAGGCCGACCGTGTCGAGCACGGCCCGCCCGCCGAACCGCACGGTGGCGTCGCCCAGTTCCAGCAGGGGCGGCGGTTCCAGTGGAGACGGCATCAGAACTCCCCGGTCGTGGCCTTCGCAGGCCGGATGCGTTCGAGCAGCAGCAGGCAGACGGCGCAGACGAGCATCAGGATCGTCGAGAGGGCCATCGCCTGACCGTAGTTGAGGTCGCCTGCGCGGCCGAGGAGACGGGCCACGGCGACGGGCAGGGTCGGGCTGTCGGGCCGCGCGATGAACACGGTCGCCCCGAACTCGCCCAGCGAGACGGCGAAGGCGAAGCCCGCGGCGACCAGCAGCGCCCGCCGCACCATCGGCAGATCGACCTCCCGCCAGGCCCGCAGCGGTGAGGCGCCGAGCACGGCGGCGGCCTCCCGCAGCCGTCCGTCGACGGCGCGCAGCACCGGCAGCATGGTCCGTACGACGAAGGGCACGCCCACGAGCGCCTGCGCGAGCGGCACCAGGATCCAGGAGGCCCGCAGATCGAGCGGGGGCTTGTCGAGGGTGATGAGGAACCCGAATCCGACGGTCACCGCGGACACGCCCAGCGGCAGCATCAGCAGCGCGTCGAAGCCGCGCACGAGCCGCCCGGCCCGGCGGGTCAGCGCCGCCGCCGCGAGGCCGCCGATCAGCAGCGCGATGGCGGTGGCGGCGACCGCGTACTCCAGCGAGTTCGCGATGGCGTTGATGGGCGGTACGAGGAAGGTCCCGCCGTCGGACGACAGCAGCGCCCGGTAGTAGCCGAGCCCGAACCCGTCCGCCGTGTCGAACGAGCGCAGCACCAGCACGCCGAGCGGCAGCAGGATCAGTACGACGACGCTTGCGAGCACCCCGCCCAGCAGGGCCCACTGCCCGGCGCCGCGCGGCCTGCGGGCGGTCTGCGAGGCGTCGACGAGCCGCAGGGCGCTCTCCCGGCGGCGCACGGTCCAGGCGTGCAGAGCGAGGATCAGGCCGACGGCGGCGAACTGCACCAGGGTGAGCACGGCGGCGGTCGGCAGGTCGAAGATCTGCGCGGTCTGCCGGTAGATCTCGACCTCCAGCGTCGAGAACCCGGGCCCGCCGAGGATCTGCACGACGCCGAACGAGGTGAAGGTGAACAGGAAGACCATCAGCGCGGCGGCGGCCACGGCGGGCCCGAGCGCGGGCAGCGTGACCCTCCGCCAGGCGGCGAGGCGCGAGGCGCCGAGCATCCGCGCGGCCTCCTCCTGACGCGGGTCGAGCTGCGCCCACAGGCCGCCCACGGTGCGTACGACGACCGCGTAGTTGAAGAAGACGTGCGCGAGCAGGATCGCCCACACCGTGGTGTCGAGCCGCACCCCCCACAGCTCGTCGAGCAGGCCGCCCTGCCCGAGGAGGGCGAGGAAGGCGGTGCCGACGACCACGGTCGGCAGCACGAACGGCACGGTCACCACCGCCCGCAGCAGCTGCTTGCCGGGGAAGTCGAGGCGCGCGAAGACATAGGCTCCCGGCAGCGCGATCAGCAGCGTGAGCGCGGTCGACGCGAGCGCCTGCCACACGGTGAACCACAGCACGTGCCGGATGTCGGACTGCCCGAGCACCTCGGTGATCCGCCCGAACTGCCAGCCGCCGTCGACGTGCAGCCCGCGCTGGACGATCGCGACGACGGGCCAGGCGAAGAAGACCGCGAAGAACACGACGGGCAGGACCATCAGGCCCAGCCGCGCCGCGTTCCCGTGGGACGCCTTCCGGCCGCCTCCTACTTCAGTACGAGCGAGGTCCACGCCTTGACCCAGTCGTCACGGTTTTCGGCGATCTTGCGCGGCGCCATCGTCTCGGCGTCGTCGACCGGGACCGCGTACTTGGTGTACGCGGCGGGCGCGGTGGCGTTCTTCGTCACCGGGTCGACGAACATGTTGAGCGGCATGTCCTCCTGGAACTTCTTGGAGATCAGGAAGTCGATGAGCGCCTGCCCGCCTTTCTCGTTCTTCGCGCCGTCGAGCAGCCCGGCGAACTCGATCTGCTGGAAGCAGGTCCCCTTCGCCACCCCGACCGGCGAGGTCTTCGGCTGCGGGTCGGAGTAGATGGCCTCGACCGGCGGCGACGACGCGTAACTCACGACGAGCGGCCGCTCACCGCCCGCCTTCTTGCCGCCGGCGCTCCCGCTGAACTCCTCGTTGTAGGCCTGCTCCCAGCCGTCGACGACCTTCACGCCGTTGGCCTTGAGCTTCTTCCAGTAGCCCTGCCAGCCGTCGTCGCCGTAACTCGCGGCGGAGCCGAGCAGGAAGCCGAGGCCGGGCGACGAGGTGGACGCGTTCTCGGTGACGAGCAGGTCCTTGTACTCGGGCTTCGTCAGGTCGGCGAAGGACGACGGCGGCGTCAGGTGGTGCTGCTCGAAGTACTTCTTGTCGTAGTTGACGCAGATGTCGCCGGTGTCGATCGGCGTGACCCGGTTCTTCTGGGCGTCGAGCTGGTACTGCTCCTTCACCTCGCTCAGGCCCTTGGCCTTGTAGGAGGCGAAGACGCCGTTGTCGAGGGCGCGCGAGAGCAGGGTGTTGTCGACGCCGAAGAAGACGTCGCCCTGCGGATTGCCCTTGGACAGGATGGCCTTGTTGACGGCCTCTCCGGCGTCGCCGTCCTTGAGGACCTTCACCTGGTACCCGGACGACTTCTCGAAGTCGGCGAGCACGCTCTTGGAGACGGCCCACGAGTCGTGGCTGACGAGCGTGACGGTCTTGGAGTCGCCGCCCGAGCCCGCGGTGTCCGAGGACGACCCGCACGCGGACAGCGTGACCAGGCCGAGCCCCACGGCCACGGCGACGGCCGCGAGCGGATAGGTCTTCTTGCTCACTAGATTTCCTCCTGGGGGTGTCCAGGAAGAGACGCGGCCCTGCCCCGGGACCTCGACGGTCCCAGGGCAGGGCGCAACAGCTTGAGTGGTGACCGAACTTCCTACCCAGAATGACCTGGGCAAGGTTCAGAGGGTCTGCGGTCATTACCGCACTCTCAGCGCTGTGGCGCTCCCCTGTCGGAATATGAAGATGTTTCGACGAGTGTACGTACGACGTACGGCTGCCAGGCTACCGCTCGGTCGCCGCGAGCTGACCACACGCCCCGTCGATCTCCTGGCCACGGGTGTCGCGCACGGTCACGGGCACGCCGTGGGCGGCGATCGCCTCGACGAACGCCTTCTCGTCCTCGGGCCGCGACGCCGTCCACTTCGACCCGGGTGTCGGGTTCAGCGGAATGAGGTTGACGTGCACCGGCTTGCCACGGAGCAGCCGGCCGAGCCGGTCACCGCGCCACGCCTGGTCGTTGATGTCCCGGATGAGCGCGTACTCGATGGACAGCCGGCGCCCGGACTTGGCGGCGTACTCCCACCCGGCGTCGAGCACCTCGCGGACCTTCCACCGGGTGTTGACCGGTACGAGGGTGTCGCGCAGCTCGTCGTCAGGCGCGTGCAGCGAGATGGCGAGGCGGCACTTGAAGCCCTCGTCGGAGAAGCGGTGGATGGCGGGCACGAGTCCCACGGTCGACACGGTGATGCCGCGCTGGCTCAGCCCGAGCCCGTCCGGCTCGGGATCGGTGAGCGCGCGAATGGACTGGACGACCCGCTTGTAATTGGCGAGCGGCTCCCCCATCCCCATGAACACGATGTTGCTGAGCCGGGCCGGCCCACCGGGGATCTCCCCGTCCCTGAGCGCCCGCATCCCGTCCACGATCTGGTGCACGATCTCACCGGTCGACAGGTTCCGGTCGAGACCGGCCTGCCCGGTGGCACAGAACGGACAGTTCATCCCGCACCCGGCCTGCGACGAGATACACATCGTCACCCGGTCCGGATACCGCATGAGGACCGACTCGACGAGCGTCCCGTCGAACAGCCGCCACAGCGTCTTGCGCGTGGTGTCCTGGTCGGTCGACAGATGCCGCACGACGGACATCAGCTCGGGCAGCAGCGCTTCCCGCAGCTTCTCCCGCGACGCGGCGGGAATGTCGGTCCACTGCTCGGGGTCGTGCGCGTACCGCGCGAAGTAGTGCGCCGACAGCTGCTTGGCACGGAACGGCTTCTCGCCAACAGCAGCGACAGCCTCCTTCCGCTCCGCAGGAGTCATATCGGCGAGGTGCCGCGGCGGCTTCTTGGCTCCGCGGGGGGCGACAAAGGTGAGTTCTCCGGGCTTAGGCATGGCTGTACCAGTGTCGCAGATGGATGGGCGTGACCTGGGGTCGTCGCGCTGGGCGCCTGTCACTGTCGGTAGCGTCTGATCACTGCTGAGCGGCCACGGGCGGCCCGGTGGCGGCCCGAAACCCTCGGCTTCCCCATGTCTGACCAGCTAGCTTCGCGGCCCGAGCACAGCCACGCCTCGTCGCCTCGACTCGCCAGGTGATCGGCCGACCATCTGATCAAGAAGCCTAGATCAGTGGAGTGAAGCGGCCATTGCTGGAGGCGGAGAGCTGTCCCTCCGATCGACACCCAGCATCCGAAAGCCCTTGACCTCAAGCGCAGTTGAGATTCCAGCATGATTCACATGGATACCAAGAGCGCCGACACCAAGGCCATCGAACAGATCATTGCCACCGTCGAGCAGACGCAGCGCGCCAAAGATGCCACGGGCTTCCTCGCGCTCTTCCACTCTGATGCCGTCTGGACGACCGCTCACGGCAAAGTCCTCATCGGCCTCGACGCCATCGCCGAGTTCACCCGCGCCGTGCTGCCCAACGCCACCTGGGACGGTGATGTCACGTACGAGGCAGTGCACATCCAGTTCCTGCGACCCGACGTGGCGGCTGTCAAGATTCGGCAGGTCTACCACTCGGCAGACGGCGACACGGAAGGCTCCCCGCTCTACATCATGACCAAGCAGAGTGACGGCGACTGGCTGCTGCATGTCGGCCAGAACACCGAGGTCCGGGCTGGTTAGAAACTGGGCGAGTGAACTACGCCCCGACCCACCACTCACGCCAGCTCCCATCCCGTCCGCCTTACGAGCTCGGGCTCGATGACGCCTCAAAGGCAGCGAGGATCTCCTGGGCATACCGGTCCCGTGGGGCGAGCTCGTCGATCGTTTCGGTTCAGCCGCCGGGCATGGACGTCCGTGTGCGCCAGGTCCATGCCTGGCGCTGCGGATGTACGCACACTTGATGCCGTCGAGCCAGGTGCACACGAGAATGCCAGGGACCGGGGCGCCGGCCGCGCTCCTTCGACGGCGGTCTGTCGCAGAGGCGTCGCAAGCGGGCCTGGCGTCCGCGGGGTCACGAGCCGCACGATGTCCGGGCAGCCTCCGACCGAAGGGAACGCGGTGAGTGACATGCGCCGAGGCGCGACGGCGTCAGCCGGTGTTCTTCCACCCCGAGCGGCATGGACCGTGCGGTGGTCCCCATGGCTGTTCTGGCCACTGCTCGTCGTGTCCGGCGCTCTCCTGGTCCGGAGGATCGCGGACGGCGCCCCAGTGGGACAGATCCTGGCCTCCGCAGCCCAAGTACTGGTCTGGGCTGTGTTGCTGGTCAATCGACGGATCGTATGGCGCCGCCACCTGAAGGCGAGCGAATAGCGCCCGACACCGGCTGCCGCAACGCAGAAGGGGCGGGCACCCAATAGGTGCCCGCCCCTTCTCCGTCAGCTCGCGTCAGGTCAGGCGGACCCGACGAACAGCACCAGCAGCAGCCACACCACAGGCGCCGTCGGCAGCAGGGAGTCCAGGCGGTCCATGATGCCGCCGTGGCCCGGGAGCAGGGTTCCCATGTCCTTGATGCCGAGGTCCCGCTTGATCATGGATTCGCCGAGGTCACCCAGGGTCGCGCTGGCCGCGACGCAGGCGCCGACGACCAGGCCCTGCCACCAGGTCCCGTCGTCGATCAGGAACTGCATGCACAGGACGCCCGCCACCATCGCGAAGAGCACCGCACCGAAGAGGCCCTCGCGGGTCTTTCCGGGGCTGATGCGCGGCGCGAGCTTGTGCTTGCCGAAGCGCCAGCCGATCGCGTACGCGCCGGTGTCGCTGACCACGGTCAGGATCAGGAAGGTCAGAACCCGCCAGGCCCCGTCGTCCGCGGTGAGCATCATCGCCACGAACGTCGCGAGGAAGGGAACGTAGAAGGCGGCGAAGACCCCGGCCGTCACGTCCTTCAGATAGCCCTCGGGCGGCTCGGTCATCCGCCACACCAGGACCGCGAGCGCGGTCAGCGCCATCGCCACCCACGCGCCCTCGGGCCCACGGACGTAACCGGCGACGACCATCGCCGCGCCACCGACGGCGAGCGGCACGAGCGGCGCCTTGATGCCCTTGCGCTCCTCGAGCCGCGAGGTGAGCTCCCACAGGCCCACCACGACGGCGACCGCTATCACGCCGATGAACACCGCCTTGACGATGAACAGCGACGCGATGATCACGGCACCGAGCCCGACGCCGACCCCTATGGCCGCACCGAGATCCCGCCCCGCGCTCTTCTTCTGCTGAGGCTGCGGCTGGGGCTCGGGCTGCTGGGGCTGAGGCGCTGCGCCGGTCATGGGCTCCTGTGGGCCGGTCTGCGGCTCGGGCGGAGCCAGCGGAGCGGCCGCCTCGTCGCGGAACAGGGGACCGCTCAGCCGAGCAGCCCCCCGGTCGTCCTGGTCGTCACCGCCACCGGCGGGCACGTCGGGCATATCGGGCACGATGGGCATGGGCCGAGTCTCCTCAACCGCGTGCCGTTCGTACGCGGGACCCGCCGGAGCGCGTCCCTGGTCGTACGAGGGGCCCTGACCGTAGGCGGGACCTGCCGGGGCCCGGTCCTGATCAGCGGGCCCCCAGTACCCGGGCCCGGTCTGCGGCGCCCCCCAGGAAGAGTCGTTCACAGATTCCTCGAACCTCGATGTTCCGCGCTGCCTCAGACTTCGAGCAGCTCGGCTTCCTTGTGCTTGAGCAGCTCGTCGACCTGGGCCACGTACTTGGCGGTGGTGTCGTCGAGTTCCTTCTCGCCGCGACGGCCCTCGTCCTCGCCGATGTCGCCGTCCTTGATCGCCTTGTCGATGGCTTCCTTGGCCTTGCGACGGACGGAACGGATGGACACCTTGCTGTCCTCCGCCTTGCTCTTGGCGACCTTGATGTAGTCGCGGCGGCGCTCCTCGGTGAGCTCGGGGAACGTCACACGAATGATGTTGCCGTCGTTGCTCGGGTTGACGCCCAGGTCCGAGTCACGGATCGCCTGCTCGATGTTGCGCAGCGCGCTCTTGTCGAACGGGGTCACCACGGCCATCCGCGGCTCGGGCACCGAGAACGAGGCCAGCTGGTTGATCGGCGTCAGCGCACCGTAGTAGTCAGCCACGATCTTGTTGAACATCGCCGGGTGCGCACGGCCGGTGCGGATCGCGGCGAAGTCCTCCTTGGCGACCACGACGGCCTTCTCCATCTTCTCCTCGGCCTCGAGGAGGGTCTCTTCGATCACCACTTGCTCCTGCGTGTCTTGAGTGGGGCCCGGCATGCACGGGGCGGCCGGCTGCGTCGCGTCTGTTGCTTCCCGCGCGGTGTACTCGCGCGGCTTCCTGCGGTGTCCTGCGGTGTCCTTGCACGGTGTCCGACCGGCAGGACATTGTCCATCCCTCGCGGGGTGTCACGGACCTGAGGGTCAGGCGCGGGTGCCCTGCTCGCCCACCAGCGTCCCGATCTTCTCACCCTTGACGGCGCGCGCGATATTGCCCGACGTGAGGAGCTCGAAGACGAGGATCGGCAGCTTGTTGTCACGGCACAGGGTGATCGCGGTCATGTCGGCGACCTTCAGGTCGCGCGTGATGACCTCGCCGTAGCCGAGCGCGTCGAACTTCACGGCTTCGGGGTTGGTCTTCGGGTCCGAGTCGTAGACACCGTCGACACCGTTCTTACCCATGAGCAGCGCCTCGGCGTCGATCTCCAGGGCGCGCTGCGCGGCGGTGGTGTCGGTGGAGAAGTACGGCATGCCCATGCCGGCGCCGAAGATGACGACGCGGCCCTTCTCCAGGTGGCGCACGGCGCGCAGCGGGATGTACGGCTCGGCGACCTGGCCCATCGTGATGGCGGTCTGGACGCGGCTGTCGATGCCCTCCTTCTCCAGGAAGTCCTGGAGGGCCAGGCAGTTCATGACCGTACCGAGCATGCCCATGTAGTCCGAGCGGGCCCGGTCCATGCCGCGCTGCTGGAGCTCGGCACCGCGGAAGAAGTTGCCGCCGCCGATGACGACGGCGATCTGCCACCCGTCACGGACCACGGCCGCGATCTCCCGGGCGATGGCGTGCACCACATCGGGGTCGACACCCAGACCCCCGCCCCCGGCGAACGCCTCACCGGAGAGCTTCAGCAGAAAGCGCCCCGCGCCTTTGCCGTCGTCGCTCTTGTCGCCCTTGTCTGCAGCCTGGGTGCTGGTCATGGATTCTCGCCTCTTCTTGCTTGGCACACATACGAAGAAGGCCATTGCCGATGGGGTGTTTCGCAACCCATGCGCGGCAATGGCCTCCTCGTCACATCTGCGGTCGTCCAGTGCGTACCCGGACGACTGCTGTCGACCCTAGCGGGGTCTCGCGTCGGACGCGGTACGGACTCAGATGCCGACCTTGATGCGCGAGAAGCGCTTCAGGGTGACACCAGCCTCCTGGAGGACCTTCTCGACCGACTTCTTGTTGTCGAGCGCGTACGGCTGGCCGAGGAGCGTGGCCTCCTTGAAGAAGCCGTTGACGCGACCCTCGACGATCTTCGGGAGCGCGGCCTCGGGCTTGCCCTCGGCGCGGGTGGTCTCCTCGGCGACGCGACGCTCGGACTCGACGACCTCGGCCGGGACGTCGCCCTTGGTGAGGTACTTCGGCGCGAAGGCGGCGATGTGCTGCGCGACACCCTTGGCGAGGTCGGCGTCGGCCTTGTCCAGCTCGACCAGAACACCGATCTGCGGGGGCAGGTCGGGCATGGTGCGGTGCATGTAGGCCGTGACGTACGCGCCGGAGAACTGGGCGAAGCGCTCCAGGACGATCTTCTCGCCCAGCGTGGCGTTGGCCTCGTCGACGTACGCCTGGACGGTCTTGCCGGCCTCGATCTCCGAGGCGAGCAGGGCGTCGATGTCGGCGGGCGACGTCTTGGCGATGTGCGCGGCCAGCTCGTTGGCGACGGCCTGGAACTTCTCGCCCTTGGCGACGAAGTCCGTCTCGCACTTCAGCTCGACGATGACGCCGGTCGAGTTGTCGTCGGCGATGAGGGAGACGACCGCGCCGTTCTCGGCGGAGCGGCCCTCGCGCTTGGCGACGCCCTTCTGGCCCTTGATGCGGAGCGCCTCGACGGCCTTGTCGACCTGACCGTCGGCCTCGTCGAGCGCCTTCTTGCAGTCCATCATGCCGGCGCCCGTGAGCTCGCGGAGCTTCTTGACGTCAGCGGCGGTGTAGTTCGCCATGATCCTGGTTTTCTCTCTACGAAGTCTGAAGTGTCTGACGACGAAAGGTCGTACGGAGGATGGTCACGGGTGAACGGCGGGGGCCTTGTGGGGCCCCCGCCGTCACCTCATGAAACCGAAATCCCGTACGAGTCAGGCCTGCTCGGCCTCAGCGGCCGGAGCCTCGGCGACCGGGGCCTCAGCGGCGGGAGCCTCGGCGGCGGGGGCCTCAGCGGCCGGCGCCTCCGCGGCGGGAGCCTCGGCAGCAGCCGGGGCCTCCTCAGCCTTCTCGTCGGCCTTCTTCTCACCCTCGAGCAGGTCGCGCTCCCACTCGGCGAGGGGCTCGCCGGCGGCCTTCTCGCCCGGCTTCTGGTCGCCCGTGGCCACGCCGGAACGGGCGATGAGGCCCTCGGCGACGGCGTCGGCGATCACGCGGGTGAGCAGGGTGACGGAGCGGATCGCGTCGTCGTTGCCCGGGATCTTGTAGTCGACCTCGTCGGGGTCACAGTTCGTGTCGAGGATCGCGACGACCGGAATGTTGAGCTTCCGGGCCTCGCCGACAGCGATGTGCTCCTTCTTGGTGTCCACGATCCAGACGGCGCTGGGAACCTTGGACATCTCGCGGATACCGCCGAGGGTCTTCTCCAGCTTGGCCTTCTCGCGCGAGAGCACGAGAAGCTCCTTCTTGGTGAGACCGGACGCGGCGACGTCCTCGAAGTCGATCTGCTCGAGCTCCTTGAGGCGCTGCAGACGCTTGTAGACGGTCGAGAAGTTGGTGAGCATGCCGCCCAGCCAGCGCTGGTTCACGTAGGGCATGCCGACGCGGGTCGCCTGCTCGGCGATGGCCTCCTGCGCCTGCTTCTTCGTACCGACGAACATGACCGTGCCGCCGTGGGCGACGGTCTCCTTGACGAACTCGTAGGCGCGGTCGATGTACGACAGCGACTGGAGCAGGTCGATGATGTAGATGCCGTTGCGCTCCGTGAAGATGAAGCGCTTCATCTTCGGGTTCCAACGACGGGTCTGGTGACCGAAGTGGACGCCGCTCTCCAGCAGCTCCCGCATCGTGACGACGGCCATGGCCGTACTCCTCTGAGTGTTCTCGGTTGTTTCCTGACGCCCCGATGCGCGCCTGCCTCGTGCGTGAGCACGGGACCGAAAGGCGCTGACACGAACCCGAAAGGGCCCGGTGTCGGGGCGTGCGAAGTCGATCCGGTGGGCCGGATCGCCACATGAAGTGTACGGGACCCTGGAGGTACCGGGTGACGTCGCTGTCCACAACCGCCGGGTAGTCCACGTTTCCCGGCCAAGATCCCCCGGAACGTGCCGGTTCGCGGATCATTTCCGCCATGCGACGACTACTGAGCGTGACTATTTTTCTGGCGGTGCTGAGCGTCGGGGCCGCCGGTGCAGCGGTGCACGCGGCCGGTCTCTGGCCGGTGGGCGACCGCCCTGCAGTGGTACGCGCCTGGTCCCCGCCTGCGACGCCCTACGGCCCGGGCCACCGCGGCGTGGACCTCGCGGCCCCGATCGGCGCCCCGGTAAGGGCGCAGGCCGCCGGCCGGGTCTCCTTCGCGGGCCGGGTGGCGGGACGAGGCGTGGTGTCCATGGAGCTGACGGGCACCGGGGACCCGCCCCTTCGCACGACGTACGAGCCGGTGACGCCCACCGTGGCGAAGGGCGACGAGGTCGCGCCGGGCCAGGTGCTCGGCACCTTGGAACTCCCGACGGGCCACTGCCCGCCCACGGCTCCGTCGTGCCTGCACTGGGGCCTACTGAGAGGCGACACGTACCTGGACCCGCTGTCACTGCTGGACCCATCGCTGCTGCGGCACAGGCCCGCACGCCTACTGCCCGTATGGGACATCGCCCCCACCGCCTCGGGCAATCTGCCGCCGCTCGCCTACCCCGCCTCGGGCAATCTGCCGCCCGCCGCTTCCCGCCCCGCCGCCTTGGGCAATCTGCCACCATGGGCGGCAGGGTGGGCAAGGCGGCGCCCCGGCGCGGGGTGAGCGCTCCGCCGGCCCCAGCCGCAGCACCGCCGAAACCGACCTCAGCCCTGAACGCCCCGCAGCACCATGCCCACGGCGGCATCCACGATCACACCCGGCTCCTCGGCGGCCCCGAGCTCGATCCGCCGCACCGCCGCATCGACAACCCCCTGAACCAGCATCGCCGCGAGCCGGGGCTGCCCATGCCCCATCTCCCCCAGCGCCTCGACGATCATCGCGACGAGCCCACCGTGCGCGGCCCGGATCTTCTCCCGGGCCCCCGCGTCCAGCTCACTCGCGGAGATGGCGACGACAGCCCGGTGCCGCCGGTCCCCGACCAGTGCCAGCTGCTCCCGCACATACGCCTCGACCTTGCCCTGAGGCGTCGCGGCCCGCGCCATCCCGGCCTCGACCTCGGCGGCCCACACGGGAAAGTCGACCGCGCACAGCTCCTCGACGACGGCAGCGCGGGATTTGAAGTACTCGTACACGGACGACCGCGCGAGCCCCGTCCGCTCCGCGAGAGCGGGGAACGACAGCGCCTCCGTCCCACCCTCGGACAGCAGGGAACGCGCGGCATCCAGAAGGGCCGCGCGCTGCATAGACCGGTGCTCGGCCACAGAGGCCGCTCGAATCCTTGGCACACATCCACTGTACGGACGCGCCGCCCGCTACGGGAGCCTCAGCGGACTCGGCCGCCCGGCACCCACCCACTCACGGGCCACCGATCACGGGTCGCCGATCATGGCAGGGACGATTCGCCACCGCCGGTCACCGATGCGCCGTCAGCGTCCGAAACTCGCCAGCTTCGCACGCAGCTGCAACACCGACTTCGTGTGGATCTGGCTGACCCGGCTCTCCGTCACGCCCAGCACATTGCCGATCTCGGCGAGGGTCAGCCCCTCGTAGTAGTAGAGCGTGACGACGGTCTTCTCCCGCTCGGGCAGCGTATTGATCGCCCGCGCCAGGAACTGCCGCAGCTCCCGGTCCTCGGCGACCTCCACCGGATTGTCGGCGGCCTGGTCCTCGAGGGTGTCCATGAGGCTGAGCCGGTCGCCACCCTCACCCCCGACGTGCAACAGCTCCTCCAGCGCCACCACGTTCGCCAGGGACAACTGGCTGAAAACGGCGTGCAGTTCCTCCAGCGCCACGCCCATCTCCTCGGCCACCTCACTCTCCGAGGGAGAGCGCCGCAGCTTGGCCTCCAGCGTGGCGTAGGCCCGCTCCACATTGCGCGCCTTCTGCCGCACGGACCGGGGGATCCAGTCCAGGGCCCGCAGTTCGTCGATCATCGCGCCGCGGATCCGGGTGATCGCGTACGTCTCGAACTTGATCTCCCGCTCGATGTCGAACTTCTCGATCGCGTCGATCAGCCCGAAGACCCCGGACGAGACGAAGTCGGCCTGCTCGACATTGGGCGGCAGCCCGACGCTCACCCGGCCGGCGACGTACTTCACCAGCGGCGAGTAGTGCAGGATCAACTGCTCCCGCAGCCGCTCGTCGCCCGTCGCCTTGTACGACCTCCACAGCTCCTCGAGAGAGGAGGGGGCCGGAGGCCGCACGCTGGAGCCGCGGGCTGCGGGGGGAACCGCCGCCCGGTCGGATCCGGAGGTGTGCTGTGGCATGCGCCGCCTTGTGCCGTTCTGCTGCGTACCGAGTGAGTCGGAGAGGGTGCCCCGGGTCGGGGCCTGAGCCTGGGCCTGAGTGCTGCCCGTGGTCCTGGTCGTGGAAGCCGCTGGGATCTTTTTGCTGGTGAAGATGCCGTGTTGCCCGTCTAGTGATGACTGGTACCGAGCTGCCTGCCTGATTACGGATTGAGGTGACGAACCCGAATCCTGGTGAGCGTAGCGTGACTGCAGCGTCGCAGTGTGCGAAGGGTAAGGGATCGTACGCGCGCAGATACGTTCCCTTGGGCGACTTGCGCAGACGCTTCCGGTACCGAACGCGATCGGGACGGAGCGTCAACTGCCGGAATTGCCAAGGTCATCGAGGGGTCATCCGGACGGCGCAACACCGTGGGTCAGCAGGCGCCTCCGTCCGGAAAGACCGACTGGATCGCCTGGCGTGTCAACTTCCAGCCGTCGCCGTGTCGTTCGACGAACCCCAACGAGCGCAGTTCGTACAACCGACCGGTCGTGTCGTCGTCGGTCGCACCGGCCTCCCGGCCGACCTCGGCGAGTGTCCGCGTCCCGCGCGCCGGCAGTGCCGCGAGCACGCGTGCGGTGGCCGGGCCCAACAGGTCGCGCGGCACCACGGGGCCGCGCCGCTCCGGCGCGAGCTCCCCCATCTCACCGACCAGCTCGACGACTTCCTCGGCGTCCGTCACCAGCACCCCCTCCTTGCGCAGCAGTTCGTGGACCCCGGCGGAGACAGCACTGGTCGCCGGTCCCGGCACGCCCATCACGTGCCGCCCCAGTCGCAGCGCCCAGCGGGCCGTGCCCAGCGCCCCGCTGCGGTAGGCCGCCTCGACCACGACCGTGCCTCGGGTGAGTGCGGCGATCACCCGGTTCCGCAGAATGAAGCGGCTGGGCGTGGGATGGGCGCCCGGTGGCAACTCGCCGACCACAAGACCCTGTTCCGCGACCCGGTCGATCAACTGCTCGTGCCCTCGCGGATAGGTGCGATCGATGCCGCAGGCGAGGACGGCCACCGTGGCCCCGGTGGCGCCGAGCGCCCCGCGATGGGCCGCGGCGTCGATGCCGTACGCGCCGCCGGAGACGACCACCCAGCCGCGCTCGGCGAGCCCGGCGCCGAGGCTCGCGCCCATCCGTACCCCGTAGTCCGTGCAGGCCCGCGCTCCCACCACGGCCACCGAGCGCAGCGCCCACATCCGCAGGGAGGCGCCGCCCCGCACCCACAGCCCGAGGGGGCGTGCGTCCCCCAGGTCGTCCAGCTGTCCCGGCCACTCGGGGTCCCCCGGGCACACGAAGCGCGCCCCGAGCCGGCCGGTCCGCGTCAGGTCGAGGTCCGCGGGCGGCGCTTCACGGGCCCGCGCCACCAGGCCCGCCCAGCGCGCCTCGCGCACCCCGGGCAGCGCCGGGTCCGTCGCTCCCTCGTCGGCCTCATCGATACGCCGCACCGTCTCCACCGCCCCGAACTCCCGCAACCACCGGCCGGCCGGCTCCCACCCGGGCTCCACGATCCGGGTCAGCCGTGCCCGTGCCAGCCGCACCTCGTTCGGGACGCTCCGCCCGGTCATGTGCCGGACCCGATCGTCATGGGCGCCCCGCGCGAGATGCCGGTCCGCAGTTGCAGCGCGAGCGCCACGTCCTGGGCGCAGGGCCGGTCGCGCCCGGCGAGGTCAGCCACGGTCCAGGCCACCCGCAGCACCCGGTCGAGCCCTCGGGCGGTCAGGAAGCCGCGCTCCAGGTCCAGTTCGGCCTCGTCCAGGGCGCCCGGGGCCACGGGCCACCGGGTGCGCAGGGCGTGGCCCGGCACCTCGGCGTTGGTCCGCCACGGGGACTCCGCGAACCGGGCCGCCGCCCGCTCCCTGGCCTGGCGCACCCGGTCGGCGACGAGCCGGGTGGAGTCGCCCCGGGGGCCGTACCCCGCCAGTTCGTTGCGCGTGACGGGGTCCACCTCGACCCGCAGGTCGACGCGGTCGAGCAGCGGTCCGGAGAGTCGGCTCTGATAGCGCCGGACCGCGGCGGGCGGGCAGTCGCACTCGCCTCCGTGCACCCGGAACTGCCCGCAGGGGCAGGGGTTCGCGGCGAGTGCCATCAGGAAGCGGGCGGGCAACCGGACCACTCCCGCGCTCCGGGCGATGACGACATGCCCCGCCTCCAGCGGCTGCCGCAGGGCGTCGAGGGCCCGGCCGCTGAACTCCGGCGCCTCGTCGAGGAAGAGCACCCCGCGGTGGGACAGCGAGACGGCTCCCGGCCGTGCCATCCCCGGTCCGCCGCCGACGAGGGACTGCATGGTCGCCGAGTGGTGCGGCGCGCAGTACGGCGCGATGTCGATCATCGACTTGCCCGGTGGCAGCATGCCCGCCACCGAGTGGATCGCCGTGACCTCCAGCGACTCCTCGCGGGTGAGCGGGGGCAGGATCGCGGGCAGCCGCTCGGCGAGCATGGTCTTGCCCGCTCCCGGCGGACCCGACAGCATCACGTGGTGGCCGCCCGCCGCGGCGACCTCGATCGCGGTGCGGGCCGACAGCTGGCCGACGACATCGGCGAGATCGAGGCCCTGTCCGTCGTGCAGCGGGCCGCCGATTCCGGCGCCCGCCCCGCTGCCGGGCATGCTCAGTCCGGCGAGCATCGGGTCGGGGCGGCCGTGCGTCTCCGGTTCCTCGTCCGGCACCGGCTCGTCCGCCAGGACCGCGATGAGCTGGCGCAGGCTGCGCACGCCGAGGACGGAGATGCCCGGCACGAGCGCTGCCTCGCCCGCCGTGGACTCCGGGACCACCACCTGCTCGTAGCCCGCGTCGGCCGCGGCGAGCACGGCCGGGAGCACCCCGCGCACGGGCCGCACCCGGCCGTCGAGCCCCAGCTCCCCGATCATCACGATGTCGGCGAGGATCCGCGGATCGATCCGCTCGGCGGCGCCGAGCACGGCGCAGGCGACAGCCAGATCAAAACCCGACCCGCCCTTGGGCACGGAGGCCGGACTGAGCCCCACGGTGAGCTTCTTCTGCGGCCAGTCCGCCCCCGAGTTGACCACGGCGGCCCTGACCCGGTCCCGGCTCTCCACCAGGCTCTTGTCGGGCAGCCCCACGAGCGTGAACGCGGCGACCCCCGGCTCCAGGTCGGCCTGCACCTCGACGACGACGCCCTCGACACCCACCAGGGCTACGGAACACGTACGCGCGAATCCCATCAGGACACCCCCCGCACATGCTCGACGCGGGGCGCGCCACGCTCCGGCAGCAGGACGCCGACGAGGTCGATGCGCACGCCGCCGGGTGGCGCCCCGCCGTGCTCCTGCACCCATCGCTCGGCGAGATCCCGCAGTCGCCGCGCCTTGACCGCGGTGATCGAGGCCATCGGGTCCTCGAAAGCCCTGCCACGGCCCGCGCCGCCCACTGCTCGGCGGGTCTTGACCTCGCACACCACGATCGCGTCGCCGTCCCGCGCCACGATGTCGATCTCGCCCGACCGGCCCGCGCGCCAATTGCGCGCGAGCACCGTCATCCCGGCCTCGGCCAGCCGCCTCGCGGCCAGGTCCTCGCCGTACTTCCCCAGTGCTCCCTGTGCGTTCACGTCGGCACCACCTCCGACGCCCACGCTGACGCAGCGGCGAAAAGGAAGTGGATCTTGGTGAACTACCGGCAGGTTGTGGAGAACCCCGTCACCCGCCCGAGGGACAGCGTGCCGAACTCAGCTTCCCGGAAGCTCCAGGTCGCTCTTGTTCAGCTCTTCGATATTCACGTCCTTGAACGTGAGAACGCGAACCTGCTTCACGAACCTGGCAGGCCGGTACATGTCCCACACCCAGGCATCCGCCATCGACACCTCGAAGAACACCTCACCCTGAACCGAGTGCACCTGCATCTCATAGTCGTTGGTGAGGTAAAAACGCCGCTCGGTCTCGATCACATATTTGAACAGACCGACGACGTCGCGGTACTCCCGGTAGAGCTTCAGCTCCATCTCGGTCTCGTACTTCTCGAGGTCCTCGGCGCTCATGGCATGTTCCCCTTCAGCCGTGCGTCCCCCTATTGTGCGCCAGTCTCCGGGGCCTCTAGACGATTTCCGTGTCGAGGACCAGCGGCCGGCTCGGGGGACCTTCGCCGAACAGCCGATTCAGCAGCTCGGCGAGTCTGGTCGGATACACCGTCTCATGCGCTTCGGCCAGTTCCTGGTACGTCCACCAGCGTGCTCCGGCGACGCTGCGGCGTTCCAGGTCGGTCAGGCCCGATTCATTGATCATCGACTCCGCTTCCAAGGCCACCGGATGCCGGGTACGGGCCAGGAAGTACCACTCGTCCTGGTCCCAGCGCCGCCCGTCGAACGGGAAGGAACACACTCGCTCCCACAGCACAGGGCCCAGCTCGACGTCCGTCACGCCGGTCTCTTCGGCGAGCTCGCGCAGGGCGGCCTGCTCACGGGTCTCGTCGCCCTCCAGGCCGCCGCCCGGGGTGAACCACCAGTCGTTCGACGCGTCGTCCGGTTCGTGCCCGTGCAGCAGCAGGACGCGGTCCTGCGGATCGAGCAGCACGACCCGGGCCACCTTGCGGAGCCCGTCTTCCGGCTCAGACACGGACCGGCTCCGCGGTCCGTGTCCGCGAGCGCCGGCTGCGCTTCGCGGTGGGGCCGTACGCGGCCCCACCGAGCACCAGCACCGCTCCGGCCACCACCGCGTACACCATCCACTTCAGCGGCCCGGGCTGCGAGATCCCGCCGGGCAGCTCCTCGAACCCGGTGGGCTTCGCCAGCATGCCGTTCAGGGGCCAGGCCACGGCGTCCACCCGGGCCTGTACCGCGCCGCGCTCCACCGAGCCCTTCTCCGAGTCGCCGAGGTGGACGCTGGAGTCCAGGGAACCGCTGCGCTCGTCACCGAGCAGGAAGAGACGCCCCTGGGGCACCGTCGTGGACTTGATGCCGGACAGCGAGGCGTTCTTACCGGCCGGCAGATACGGTTCGTCAATCTTCTTGCCGTTGACGGTCAGCTTGCCGTCGGTGCAGCAGGCGATCTTGTCGCCGCCGATGCCGACGACCCGCTTCACCATCGGCATGTCGCCCCAGGTCGCCTCCTGGAAGACGACGACGTCGCCGCGCTTGACCACACTGCCGTCGATGCGCTGCGCGAGGACCCGGTCGCCCGCGCCGATCGTCGGCGTCATCGAGTCGGTGGGCACCGTGTACGGCTGGTACACGAAGGCACCCCACACGAATCCGCCGAGGAACAGCACACAGCCGAGGGCCACGGCTATGCCTGACAGCACGCTGCCGGCCTTGCCGTGGCCCTCGTCCGTACGACGTGTCCTGCTCATCCCAGTTGCTCCCCCGCGTCGGAGAAATCGATCTCGCGGCCCGGCCCCGAAATGGCACGGACCACGGAAGATCGGCGATCTGGGACGGCACCCTACCCGGCGGTACCGGTCCCAGAAACCCTGGTGTTCCCGTCGGTAAGGCCCTTGGTGATCTTGCGCCTGCGCCAGATCACCAGCGGCACCGCACCCGCGAGGCCGAGCGCGCCCGGAGCCGCGCTCGCCGCCGCGGCGATCCCGGACTGGTCGAAGGTGTCCGGCACGGGCAGCGTGGACCAGTGCGTGGGCGGCCAGGCGACGACGATCGCGCGGCCCACGACGTTGTCCACCGGGACGAAGCCGTCGTTCTTGTCGTTCTGGTGGTAGCGGGAGTCCATCGAGTCCTGGCGGTGGTCACCCATGACCCAAACTTTGCCCGCGGGTACCTTCACCTTGAAGGTCCCGCCCGCGTTGTCCGCGCTGCACGGGGTGTTGCCGTCGTAGACGTACGACGTCTCGTTGAGCGCCTTGCCGTTCACCTTGAGCGGGCCCGTGCCCGAGCACTCGACGGTGTCGCCCGCGACGCCGATGACGCGCTTGATGAGGTCCTTCTCGTCGGCGGACGGCATCAGGCCGACCCAGCTCAGCACCTGCTGGATCGCGTTCGGGTCCGCGGTGGGCTCGCCCTCCAGCCAGTCGGCCGGGTCGTGGAAGACGATGACCTCGCCACGGTCCGGCTTCGAGCCGAACCACGGCGTGAGCTTGTCGACGAGCACCCGGTCGCCGATTCTCAGCGTGTTCTCCATCGACGCCGACGGGATCGAGAACGCCTGGACCAGGAACGTCTTGATCAGCAGGGCCAGGACCAGCGCGATTCCGATGAGGAGCGGCAGCTCCTTCCAGAAGGAGCGGGGCTTCTTCGGCTGCCTGCCGGTGTCGTCACCGCCTCCGGTACCCGGGTCCACACCCTCACCGGCTGCGGGACCCTGGTCCGTCACGGCCGGACTCGCCGCGTCGTCGGATCGCCCGGGCTGTTCTTCGGGCCCCTGCCCTGACCGTGCGCCGACCGCCAAGTCCCCCACATCCACTCCTCACTCCGTGCCGCTGCCTGATCCCTACGCGATGCAGGCCCACCACTCCCATAACGAGCGGGAGTTCCGCAGGGGTCGGGAGGGGGATCATTCCGTCCGAATCCGATGCGTTCGAACTCATGACGGCGCTGTTCGTGGTGGCCACCTTATGCGACGCGCCGGACGCGGCGGTCGATCCGTCGCCTTGCGCGTCGGCCACGGCCGAGAACGTTTCAGGCTCGCCCAGAGTGGCCCAGTCGCCGATCGGCCACACGATGGCACGGGCCCGTCCCACAACCGACTCCTCGGAGACCGTGCCGTGGTACGCCTCGGTGAGGTGGTAGCGGGAGTCCGCCGAGTTGGCACGGTGGTCGCCCATCACGAACAGACGGCCTTCGGGAACCTTCACCGAAAAATCGAACTTGGAGGGGGTGTTGCCGGGGTGGATGTACGAAGTCTCGTTCAGCGGCGTCCCGTTCACGGTGACGCGGCCCTGCTTGTCGCAGCACTTCACGGTGTCCCCGCCGACACCGACGACCCGCTTGATCAGATCGCGGTCGTTGTCGGAGGGCAGCAGACCGATCCAGGTCAGGCCCTCCTTGATCTGCTTGACGCCGACCGGCGGGTCCTTCTTCTGGCCCGTCTCCGCCGTCAGCCACTTGCCGGGGTCCTTGAAGACGACGACGTCCCCGCGGTGCACGTCGGCGCCGAACCAGGGGGTGAGCTTGTCCACCACGACCCGGTCGCCGATCTTGATCGTCTGCTCCATGGAGCCGGACGGGATCACGAAGGCCTGGACGAGGAACGTCTTCAGGACGAGGGCTATGAGCAGGGCCACGCCTATGAGGAGGGGTATCTCCTTGAGCGCCGAGCGCCTGCGCTTGCGCTTCACCTTGCGCGCGAGCTTGCGCCGCTCCGCCCGCCCGGGGTGCGCCGGCCCGCTGGTGGGCCGGCTCCCGGTGGGCAGCCGCTCGTCGCTCTCGCCGCCGGGCGCCCTGCCCCGCCTACCCATGGGAGCCGCCGGGGGCGGGCACGCGCGCGTAGACGTCCGCCCGGGACAGGGAGCGCCAGTGTCCGGTCGGCCAGGCGACCCATTCGGCCTTGCCGATCACATGGTCGAGGGGGAGGAAACCGCCGCCGGGTGCGCCCAGGAGTTCCCGGGAGTCCCGGGAGTCGCTGCGGTGGTCGCCGAGCAGAAAGAGGGTCCCGTCGGGAACCTTGATGTCGAACGACACCTCAGAGGGCGCGTCTCCGGCATACAGGAGGGACCGCTCGTCCACGGACTGCCCGTTCACCTCGATCCTCCCCCTGCTGTCGCAGCAGACCACATGGTCTCCCCCCACACCCACGACGCGCTTGATGTAGTCGGCCTCACCGAAGTACCCGTCGCCGTCGAAGACGACCACGTCTCCCCGCTTCGGTTCGGCACCGAAACGGTACGCCAACTTATTTACGAGAACGCGGTCCCCGACCCTCAATGTGCTCTCCATGGAGCCGCTGGGAATCTGGAACGGCTGCATCACCAGGACGCTGAAGGCGAGCAGGAACGCCAGGCAGCTGAGCAGCGCGAGCGTCACGCGGCCACCGGGCAGCCAGGCGGCGACCGCGTCGATCCCCCGGGACAGACCCCGCCTCAGCGGGTGGGGAGAACGCAAAGAGGAGCGCGACCGGTCCTCCTCGCCCTCCGGGGTGTGTTCCGCGGGCTGGGAGGAGCGGTCGCGCTCCACAGGCTGTGCTTCGGTGTCCATCGAAGCCAGATGCTATCCGGCGACGTGCTGACCCCGAACGCGAGATCAGTTCTCGCGCTTCTCCTTGATCTTCGCGGCCTTGCCGCGCAGCTCGCGCAGGTAGTACAGCTTGGCGCGACGGACGTCACCCTTGGTGACGAGCTCGATCTTCTCGACGATCGGCGTGTGCACCGGGAAGGTGCGCTCGACGCCGACGGAGAAGGAGACCTTGCGGACCGTGAAGGTCTCGCGGACACCGGCGCCCTGGCGGCGGATGACTACGCCCTTGAACTGCTGCACACGCGAGCGGTTGCCCTCGATGACGCGGACGTGGACGTTGACGGTGTCACCCGGGCGGAAGGCCGGGATGTCGCTGCGCAGCGACGCGGAGTCGACGGAGTCGAGCAGGTGAGACATGATCGTCTGCTTTCTTCGCCCGATGCCACAGGTCATCGGCGGGAGGTATGCGATGAGATTCGGTAGCTGATCGCGTCGGGCCTTGCGTCATTCCCCCTGTGGCAGGGGCGCAGGCTGGACGTACAGCAGCGGCCTATTCTTCCACGGCCCCCGGCGTCGGCCCAAATCGGCCGTCGGGGCCGGGCCCCCAGCCCAGGATCGAGAGCATTTCGCGGTCCTTCTTGTCGAAGGCCTTGGGGTCGGTGCGCTCGATGAGGTCGGGGCGGTTGCGCGTGGTGCGGCGCAGCGCCTCGTCGCGCCGCCAGCGGGCGATCTTGCCGTGATGGCCGCTGAGCAGCACGTCGGGGATGTCCCGGCCGCGCCACTCGGGCGGCTTGGTGTACACGGGTCCTTCGAGGAGGTTCGCCATGTCGCCCGGCGCGAAGGAGTCGTCCTGGTGCGAGGCGGCGTTGCCGAGGACACCGGGCAGCAGGCGCGCCACGGCCTCCGTGACGACCAGGACGGCCGCTTCCCCGCCCGCGAGGACGTAGTCGCCGATGGAGACCTCGTAGACCGGCATGCGGGTCGCGTACTCGTCGATGACGCGGCGGTCGATGCCCTCGTAGCGCGCGGGCGTGAAGACCAGCCAGGGGCGCTCGGAGAGCTCGACGGCGAGCTCCTGGGTGAAGGGGCGCCCGGAGGGCGTGGGGACGACCAGGACGGGCCCGTGCGCCCCGTTCTCGTACCCGTCGGCGAGCACCTCGTCGAGGCAGTCGCCCCACGGCTCGGTCTTCATGACCATGCCGGGGCCGCCGCCGTAGGGGGTGTCGTCGACCGTGTTGTGGCGGTCGTGGGTCCACTGCCGCAGGTCGTGCGCGTGGACATCGAGCTGGCCCCGCGCGCGTGCCTTGCCGACGAGGGAGACGTTCAGCGGTTCCAGGTACTCGGGGAAGATCGTGACGACGTCGAGCCTCATGCGGACGCGCCCTCGTCGGGCTCGGCGTCCCGGCTGGAGGCGATCTCGGCGCGGTCGTCGATCAGGCCGGGCGGCGGATCGATGACCGCCTTCTGCTCCTCGAGGTCGATCTCGGTGACGATCTCCTCGACGAACGGGATCATGACCTCGGTGCCGTCGGGCCGCTCCACGATGAACAGGTCCTGCGAGGGCAGGTGCGAGATCTCGGTGATCCGGCCGACCTCGGTGCCGTCGGTCGTGACGACGTCGAGGTCCATGAGCTGGTGGTCGTAGAACTCGTCCTCGTCCTCCGGCAGCTCCTCCGGGTCGACCTCGGCGATCAGGAGGGTGTTGCGCAGCGCCTCGGCCGCGGTCCGGTCCCCTACGCCCGCGAAGCGCAGCAGGAGACGGCCGGAGTGCACCCGGCCGGACTCGATGGTGAGCGGCCCGGTGGAGGCGGGGTCGGTGGCGAGCACCGCACCGGGGCCGAGCCGCAGCTCCGGCTCGTCGGTGCGCACCTCGACGGTGACGTCACCCTTGATGCCGTGGGCGCGGCCGATGCGCCCGACTACCAACTGCACGTCGGAAACTCTCCTGTGTCATACGGCTAGGCCGGGTCAAACGACTCGGGCCGGGGACGGCTCGTAAGCCCTCCCCGGCCCGAGCCGGTGTTCAACTTTGTCAGCGGGCCTGGTCCACGTCGACGAGGTCGACGCGGATGCCACGGCCGCCGATGGCGCCCACGACGGTACGCAGAGCGCGCGCGGTGCGGCCGTTGCGGCCGATCACCTTGCCGAGGTCGTCGGGGTGGACCCGGACCTCCAGCACGCGCCCACGGCGCAGGTTGCGCGAGGCGACCTGCACGTCGTCGGGGTTGTCGACGATGCCCTTCACGAGGTGCTCAAGAGCCTCCTCGAGCATGCTCAGGCCTCGGTCGACTCGGACGCAGCCTCAGCAGCCTCGTCCTTCTTCTCAGCCTTCTTCTTCTGGGTGATGGCCTCACCCTTGGGCTCGTCGGCCGTGGCCAGCGCCTCGAAGGAGGGACGGGCCTTCTTGGGCTCGGCGACCTTCAGCGGCTCGGGGGCCGGCAGACCCTTGTGCTTCTGCCAGTCACCGGTGAGCTTCAGGATGGCCATGACCGGCTCGGTCGGCTGCGCGCCGACACCCAGCCAGTACTGCGCGCGCTCCGAGTCGACCTCGATGCGCGAGGGGTTCTGCACCGGGTGGTACAGGCCGATCTCCTCGATGGCCCGGCCGTCACGGCGGGTACGGGAGTCGGCGACGACGATGCGGTAGTGAGGCGAACGGATCTTGCCCAGACGCTTCAGCTTGATCTTGACTGCCACGGGAGTGGTGTCTCCTGGTCTTGACGTGGGTGGGCACGGCGAGATTGCCGCGTGGGGTTGCGGTACCCGAGTGCCCGATGGACGCGTCAGCCGGAGGAGAGAGGGGTCCTGTTCGACTGCGAGTACAGCTAGCCATTGTGCCATATGCCGAGTGGGCGACCGAACCGGAGTACGGCCGCCCCACGTCGCCCCACCAGGAGCGAGGACCCGCCGGTCACCCGGCGGCCGCGCCCACCACTTCCGGGATACGGAACGGCTTGCCGCAGCCGCCGCACACGATCGGCGCCTGGGCGAGCACCGACGGCACGACGCGGACGTTGCGGCCGCAGTCGCAGACGGCCTTGACGCGGACACCGCCGCCGGAGGAGCCGTGCCGTGCGGCCGGCCCCCGGAAGCTGCGCTTGGTGTCCGCGGCCGTGGCCACCGTGTGGGCCTTCAGCGCGCGCTGGAGCCGCTCGATCGTCTGCCGGTAACGCTGCTTCGCCTCCGGGTTGAGTGTGACCAGCGAGAAACCACTGCTCGGGTGCGGTTCCTCGGGGTGGTCGAGGCCCAGCTCCTCGGCGATGGCCAGGAATCTGCGGTTGTGGTACCGGCCGGCGCGTGAGGTGTCGCGGATTCCGCGCGCGGCTGCGATGCCATGGACTGCCTCGTGAAGCAGTCGCTCGAAGGAGAGTTCGTGTCCGCAGGCGGACGACGACTCCCCGATCAGGGATTCGGGCGCGGCAAGATCCGGCAGTTCGGGGTGGTGCCGCTGAATGTCGGCCCACGCCCCTGCCAGCTCTGCGGCGAGAACAGGTGGTGTCGTGCTCACGTCGTGACAACGAGCCGGGGTGCCTCCGTGTTCCTATTCCGGGGCATCCCAAATAATTTGCACGTACCAGTCAGTTGCCGCTCATGCGTCCTGACGAGGGCGGGTGCGCTGATCTGCGGAGAAGAAGCACAGCCCGCACCAAGGTGGTGCGTAGTGTCACGTACGCCCCGGCGCGTAGTCGGAGCTACGCGCCGGGCGCCGGATGCGCAAGAGGTGGTTTCGGCCTCAACAGGCCTCAGTCGGCCCGCGCCTCAGGCCTCAGTAGGCCCGCGCCACGACAGCGACGTTACCGGGTGCGTCGTCCGCGTCCGGCACCGCCCCGTCCGCGGTGAGCAGGCACCGTACGGACACCCCGTGCTCGGCGAGTTTCGCCTCGCCCGCCTCGCCGAGCGTGGCCCATGGGATGCGGGCCCAGCCGCCGGCCGTCGCCGCCTCGACGGCCTCGTCGACCGTGGCGACGTCGCTCGTACGGGATTCACGGCGCTCGCGCGACTGCCTCAGCAGGAGCGCCTGGTCCTCCTCGAGGATGCCGGGCAGGAGTGCGGCGAGCCCGTCGAGCGCGACCGGCGTCTTGCCGCCGGGGATGCGGCGGGCCAGCATCGCGGTCCCGTTCTCCAGGTCGCGCGGGCCCACCTCGACGCGGACCGGCACGCCCTTCAGCTCCCAGTCGACGGCGCGTCGCCCGAAGGGGGTGTCCGTGCGGTCGTCGACGTGGACGCGGATTCCGGCCGCCTTGAGCGACGTACCGATCTCGCGCACCTTGGCGAGCACCGCGGCGTCGTCCTTGATGGCGAGGACGACCACCTGGGTGGGCGCGAGGCGCGGCGGGACGCGCAGGCCGTGGTCGTCGCCGTGCATCATCACCAGGGCGCCGATCATGCGGGTCGTCGAGCCCCAGGAGGTCTGCCAGACGAGTTCCTGCTTGCCTTCTTTGGAGAGGTACTGCGTGTGGAACGCCTTGGCGAAGTTCTGGCCGAGTTCGTGGCTGGTGCCCATCTGGAGAGCCTTGCCGTCGCCCATCATCCCTTCGAGGGTGAGGGTGTTGACGGCGCCCGCGAAGCGTTCCTTCGGGGTCTTGCGGCCCAGGACGACGTCCATGGCGAGCACGGTCTCCATGAAGTCGGCGTACACGTGCCGGTGGATGCGCGCCGCGAAGTCGCGCGCCTCCTCATAGGTCGCGTGGGCCGTGTGGCCCTCCTGCCAGAGGAATTCCGTCGTCCTCAGGAAGAGACGGGGACGCAGTTCCCAGCGCACCACATTGGCCCACTGGTTGATGAGCAGGGGCAGGTCGCGGTAGCTCTGGATCCACTTGGCGAAGTAGTCGTTGACGATCATCTCGGAGGTGGGGCGGACGACGGCCGGTTCCTCCAGTTCCTTGCCGCCGCCGTGTGTGACCACGGCCAGTTCGGGCGCGAAACCCTCGACGTGGTCGGCCTCTTTGGTGAGGTAGGACTGCGGGATCAGGAGGGGGAAGTACGCGTTCTGCGTGCCGGTCTCCTTGATGCGCGCGTCCATGTCCTGCTGCATCCGCTCCCACAGGCCGTAGCCGTACGGTCGGATGACCATCGTGCCGCGCACCGGTCCGTTGTCCGCCAGTTCGGCTTTGGCTACGAGGTCCTGGTACCAGCGCGGGAAGTCTTCCGCCTGGGGCGTGAGAACGGGGGCTTTGGCCATGGCGCGCATGCTACGGCGCGGACTGCGGAGCACGGGAATCCTTTTCGCCCGTATGCCCGGCGTGCACCCGTCATATGACCGCCAGGGGGCGCACGACCGAGTACGCGCGCATTGCGCGTACGCCTGCCCGACACCCCCTAGACGCGGGGGACGATGCGGAGTTCTCTGGCATACGGGGGGAGTGCGAGCAGCGCGCGAAAACGGACCGTACGCATCGGCGACAACTCTCGGCATCTCTCGGCGAATTGGGGAATTTCCATGACACCTACGCTCGTGCAGCGGCACCTTTCCCACGCGGCATCCGTGCCGCGCGCGGACCTGTGCGCACGCGCGCGTGACTGGGCGGAGATTCAGGAACGCATGCTGGTCCCGCTCTACGAAGCGGTGTACGAGCGGCTTGAGGTCGGCTCCGGCACCCGTCTCCTGGGTCTCGGCTGCGGTTCCGGTCTCGCCCTCCTCATGGCTGCGTCCCGCGGCGCGGCCGTGACCGGCGTGGAGTCCGCCGAACCCGAGCGGCTCGCGCTCGCCCGCGAGCGGCTGCTGCCCGAGGTCTGGGCGGGACGGGGCAGGCCGAAGACCCGGCTCACGGACGGCGGCGACGACACCGCCGTGGCCGGGCCCGACGACAAGCCGTACGACATCGTCACCGCCTTCGAACCGATCGGCTGCACGGCCGGCGACTCGGAGGGGCTCTCGGCGCTCCTGGAGAGCGTGGCGCCACTCGCCGCGCGGGGCTCCGCCGTCGTGCTGGTCGGCTGGGGTCCCCCGGAGCGCTGCACCGCGTCGTCCGTGCTGCGGGTGGCGACGAAGCTGGCCGACCCCCTGCGCAGCACGGTCAGCTGGCGCCCCGCCCTCCGTGACGACCTGGAAGAGGTCGCCCAGCGGGCCGGGCTGCGGCCCGACGGCTCGGGCCGGGTGGCGTGCCCCTTCGGCTACGCGGACACGGAGAGCGCGCTCAAGGGGCTGCTGTCCACCGGTCTGTTCGACGCGGCGGTCGGAGCGACGGACTCGGCTCAGGTCGACAAGGAGGTGACGGAGGCGCTCCAGCCGTATGTGCGCAGGGACGGCACGGTGTGGATGCCCAATGTCTTCCGGTATCTGATCGCCCGTACTACCTGAGGCGCGCGGGCGCTCAGTCCTTGGTGAACCGGGTGACGCCGGCGACCCGGTAGGCGTCGGCCTCCTCCAGGGTCTCGTTCTCAAGGAGCGCCGCCGCCAGGGCGTCCAACTGGTCGCGGTGGTCGCGCAGTTTGCGGCACGCCTCCTCGTAGCACTCGTCCACGATGCGACGCATCTCGCCGTCGATCGTGTCCAGGGTGTCGGGGGCGGCGGCGAGCCCGTACGCCTGCTGGGCGTCGTTCGGCAGCGCGGAGAGGCGGCCGACCTTCTCGCTCATGCCCCAGCGGGCGACCATGCCGCGGGCGATGTTGGTGACCTGCTCCAGGTCGTTCTCCGCACCGGTCGTGACGACCCCGTAGACGACCTGCTCGGCGGCCATACCGCCGAGCGCGCCGATGATGCGGCCCCGCAGGTACTCCTCCGTGTACGCGTATTTGTCGGAGTCCGGGGTGGACAGCGTGACGCCGAGGGCGCGGCCGCGCGGCACGATCGTGATCTTGCGGACCGGGTCGGCGCCGGGCTGCAGCATGCCGAGCAGGGCGTGGCCGCTCTCGTGGTAGGCGGTGCGGCGGCGCTCCTCGTCGGGCATCACCAGCGGCCGTTCGGCGCCCAGCTGGACCTTCTCCAACGCCTCTGAGAGGTCGGTCTGGGTGACCTCCTGCTGCTTGCGCTTGACCGCGAGGAGGGCCGCTTCGTTGGCGAGGTTGGAGAGTTCGGCGCCGGTCATGCCCGGGGTCGTACGGGCCACCTGGGCGAGATTCACGTCGTCGGCGAGCGGGATCTGCCGCGTGTGGATCTTGAGGATGGCCTCGCGGCCGCCGCGGTCGGGCGGCGAGACGGTGACGATGCGGTCGAAGCGGCCGGGCCGGGTCAGGGCCGGGTCCAGGACGTCGGCGCGGTTGGTGGCGGCGATGACGATGACGCCCTCGGAGCCGGAGAAGCCGTCCATCTCGGTCAGGATCTGGTTCAGGGTCTGCTCGCGCTCGTCGTGGCCGCCCATGCCGCTGCCGCCGCCCCGCGCGCGGCCGATGGTGTCGATCTCGTCGATGAAGATGATCGAGGGCGCGACCTTGCGGGCCTCGGCGAAGAGTTCCCGGACGCGGGAGGCGCCGACGCCGACGATCATCTCGATGAACTCGGAGGCCGAGGCGGAGAAGAACGGGACGCCCGCCTCCCCCGCGACCGCTCGCGCGAGCAGCGTCTTACCGGTTCCGGGCGGGCCCGCGAGGAGCACGCCGCGCGGCATCTTGGCGCCCATGGCGCGATACGCGTCGGGGTTCTTCAGGAAGTCGACGACGTCGTTGAGCTCGCCCTCGACCTCGTCGATGCCGGCGACGTCGTCGAAGGTGGTGCGCTTCTTTCCGGGTTCCAACTCGACCGGTTTCGGCGGCTGTTTGCGGCCGAGCATGCCGCCCGCGCCGCCGCCCATGCCCTGGCTCATCCTGCGCGCGATGAAGATCCACAGGACGACGAGGAGCAGCATCGGGGCGAGCGAGATGAGCAGGTTGGACAGGAAGCTGCGTTCCTGGACGACCGGTTCGGCGGTCACCGTGACGTCGTGCTTCTCCAGGTTCGCCCAGAGGTCGTCGTCCGCGAAGGAGGGCCGCTGCGTCGTGAACTTCGTGTAGTTCTTGGCCCGGCTGTCGCTGTCGTCCGGGGTGGGCTGCTCCTTCTTGAGCTGGCCCTGGATCGCGTCGCCCTTCGCGTAGATCTTGGTGACGTTGTCGTCGGCGACCTGCTTGCTGAACTCGGTGTACGAGATGGTCGGCTCGTCGCCCTGGTTGAAGAAGGACAGGACCAGGTTGGCGATGAGGTAGACGATCAGGGCCGTCAGGATGAGGCCGCCCCAGCCGCCGGGCATCTTGCGCTTGGGCGGCTGCTGCGGAGGCGGTGGCGGTGCGCCCTCGGAACGCCAGGGCTGATCGGTGCGGTCGCGCGGGGGTACGGGGTTCGCCACGCCTGGTCCCTCCTGCCGACTGCCCTGGTCCTTGATCCTTGGTTCTTGGGCCCATCAGCGCACAGATCAGGACCGGCCGCCACCGGGGAGGAGGCGCGCGAAGGGCCCGGAACCGATGCGGTTCCGGGCCCTTCGCGCGCGTATTCGGGCAGGTCAGCCCATGAACTTCTTGAACTCGTCGGGAAGCTCGAAGTCCTTGCCGCCCTGCTGGTCCGCGCCGGGCAGACCGAGCGCGCCGCCGGACTCGGCGGCGGCCGCGCGGCGGGCGGCCTCCTCCTGCTCCTGCTGCTGGCGCTTCATCGGGTTGCCCGAGCGCTGCTTGCCCTTGGCCTTCTTCGGCTGCTTCTTCGTGCGGCCGGCACCGCCGCCCATGCCCGGCATCCCGGGCATCCCCGGCATGCCGCCGCCCTGGGCCATGCGCGACATCATCTTGCGGGCCTCGAAGAACCGCTCGACCAGGTTCTTGACCGCGCTGACCTCGACACCGGAACCCCGGGCGATACGGGCGCGGCGCGAGCCGTTGATGATCGCGGCGTCGGCGCGCTCGGCCGGGGTCATCGACTTGATGATGGCGGCGGTGCGGTCGACGTCGCGCTCGTCGAGGTTGTTGATCTGGTCCTTCATCTGCGCCATGCCGGGCAGCATGCCGAGCAGCTTGGAGATGGAGCCCATCTTCCTGACCTGCTCCATCTGCGCCAGGAAGTCGTCGAGCGTGAAGTCCTGGCCCTTCTTGGAGGCCAGCTTGGAGGCCATCTTCTCGGCCTCTTGCTGCGAGAAGGTCTGCTCGGCCTTCTCGATCAGCGTGAGCATGTCGCCCATGCCGAGGATGCGGGACGCCATGCGGTCCGGGTGGAACGCGTCGAACTCGTCCAGCTTCTCGCCGTTCGAGGCGAACATGATCTGGCGGCCGGTGACGTGCGCGATGGAGAGCGCCGCACCACCGCGGGCGTCACCGTCGAGCTTGGAGAGCACCACGCCGTCGAAGCCGACGCCGTCGCGGAACGCCTCGGCCGTGTTGACCGCGTCCTGACCGATCATGGCGTCGACGACGAAGAGGATCTCGTCGGGGCTGACGGCGTCGCGGATGTCCGCTGCCTGCTGCATCAGCTCCTGGTCGATGCCGAGGCGACCGGCGGTGTCGACGACGACCACGTCGTACACCTTGGTCTTGGCGTACTCGACGGAGTCCTTGGCGACCTGGACGGGGTCGCCCACGCCGTTGCCCGGCTGCGGGGCGTAGATGCCGACGCCGGCGCGCTCGGCGACGACGCTCAGCTGGTTCACGGCGTTCGGCCGCTGGAGGTCACAGGCGACGAGCAGCGGCGAGTGGCCCTGGGACTTCAGCCAGAGGCCCAGCTTGCCCGCGAGCGTCGTCTTACCGGCACCCTGCAGACCCGCGAGCATGATCACGGTCGGGCCGGTCTTGGCGAAGCGCAGGCGGCGCGTCTCGCCACCGAGGATGCCGACGAGCTCCTCGTTGACGATCTTGATGACCTGCTGCGCGGGGTTCAGCGCCTGGGAGACCTCGGCGCCGGCCGCACGCTCCTTGACCTGCTTGATGAAGGCACGGACGACGGGAAGGGCGACGTCGGCCTCGAGCAGCGCGATGCGGATCTCGCGGGCCGTGGCGTCGATGTCCGCTTCGCTCAGCCGGCCTTTGCCGCGGAGGTTCTTGAATGTCGCTGCGAGGCGATCGGAAAGAGTGTCGAACACGGCGGTCGCGAATCCTCGGGTCGGTGGGCTGTACGGACAGGTCGCCCTCCAGGGTATCGGGCCGCGGCTGCTTGGTCTGCGGCCCGGTCACGCGAGTGCGCCGCGCAGCACGGGGCTCCGCCCCGGACCCCGCTCCTCAATCACCGGAGGGGCTTGATTTCGGCGCCCTAGGGCCTGTCTTCAAACTCCTCTCGTCGCCCGGAGGGCGGCCGCGCGGCGTCTGGTGCGTGCTCTCGGCGTGCCGGGTGCAAGGCCTCGTACTGGACGTACTCGGCGTTGTGCCCGGTGCGGCGAAGGGGGTACCTCCCGCCCGAGCCGTGCGAAGCCGGTTCGAGGGTGGGGGCGCGTGCCAGGCGTCGCGCGGCAGAGAGGAGTTTGAAGACAGACCCTAGGCCCGCAGCGCCCCCTCCAACCCCTTGGCCACAGAAGCCGCCTCCTCGGCAGGCAGCGGCGCCCCCTCGGCCCCGGTGACATAGAACGCGTCCACCGCATTGGCTCCCAGTGTCGACACGTGGGCGGAGCGCACCTGGACGCCGGATGTCTCCAGTGCCCGTCCGATCCGGTAGAGGAGCCCCGGCGCGTCCTGGGCCCGTACCTCGATCACGGTCGCGAGCCGGGATCCGGCCGATGCCACGGCGACCCGGGCCGGTGGCGCCACCACGCCGCGGCGCCGCGGATAGGCGGCGTCCCGCTCGGCGAGCCGGGACGCGACGTCCAGAGATCCGTCGAGGGCCCGTACGAGGTCGGCGCGCAGCCGTGCGGCCTGCGGCAGGGAGCCGTACTCGGCGGCGACCCGCCAGTTCAGCAGCAGCACGGCCCCCTCGACGCCCTCCGGCAGCGTCAGGGACCGCAGTTCGGCCGTCCGCACGGTCAGCCGGTGCACGGCGAGCACTCCGGCCACTGCGGGCAGCACGCCCGGCTGGTCGGGTACGGCGATCAGGAGTTCCACGCCCAGCGGCTCGGGTCCGTCGGACGGGTCGGGCGCCGCCTCGGTCTGCGCGCGCAGGGAGAGCACGGGCCCGCGAGTGCGGTGTGCCTCCACGGCGAGCCGTTCCTGCTCGGCCGTGGGCTCCGCCGCGTCCGGATCGCGGGGCTCGTCCCCGGCGAGCACCGCCGAGACCCGCTTGACCAGGTCGGCGACGAGGGATCCGCGCCAGGTCGACCAGGCGGCCGGGCCGGTCGCGAGCGCGTCCGCCTCGGTCAGTGCGTGCAGCAGTTCGAGGGTGCCGACCGAACCGACCGCGTCGGCCACGGCCCGTACCGTCGCCGGATCCTCCAGGTCCCTGCGGGTCGCGGTCTCGATGAGCAGCAAGTGGTGGCGGACCACGGAGGCCAGCACGGCCACGTCGGCCCGGTCGAAGCCGATCCGCGCGGCCACGTCCCGGGTGATGATCTCGCCCGCGACCGAGTGGTCGCCGGGCCACCCCTTGCCGATGTCGTGCAGCAGCGCCGCCACCAGGAGCAGGTCGGGGCGGCCGACCCGGCGGGTCAGCTCGCTCGCGCGGACCGCCGTTTCGACCAGGTGCCGGTCGACGGTCCAGGTGTGCACGGCGTTGCGCTGCGGCCGGCACCGCACCCGCTCCCAGTCCGGGAGCAGCCGGGTGATGAGCCCTTCGGCCTCCAGCGCCTCCCACACGTCGACGGTGGAGCGTCCGGCGCCGAGCAGCGTCACGAGCTGTTCGCGGGCCTCTGCGGGCCAGGGGGTGGGCAGCGGCCGGGCCGCGGCGGCCATCCGGCGCACCGCGTGCAGCGACAGCGGCAGTCCCGCCTGGGCCGCGGCGGCGGCCGCCCGCAGTGGCAGGACCGGGTCGCGCTCGGGCTTGGCGGCCCGCGCGAGCACGGCCTCGCCGTCCATCTCGACGACGCCCTCGGCGAGCGGCGAGCGCTCCACCGGCGCGGCCTTACCGCCGCCGAGCATGGCGCGCAGCCGGGGCCGTACGGCACGCGACTGGAGGACCCGGCCGACCTCGCGCCAGGTGACGTCACTGGCGTACGAGATGGTGCGCGCGGCCTCGTACACCTGTCGCAGCAGGGTGTCGGCGTCCAACAGGCCGAGTTCGGCGGCGACCTGGTCCTGCTCCTGCAGAGCGAGTCGGTCGGTCGCGCGTCCGGTGGTCAGGTGCAGCGCGTCCCGTACGTCGAGCAGTCTGCGCCGCGCGTCGGCGAGCCCCTCGCGCGGGGCGTCCGCGAGCCAGGACGCGGCGACGGCCCGCAGCGCCGTCGCGTCGCGCAGGCCGCCGCGCGCCTCCTTCAGATCGGGTTCGAGCAAGTACTGCAGTTCGCCCTGGCGTTCGGCGCGCTCCTCGCACATCTCGCGCAGCTCAGGGAGCCGCTTGGGCGCCTGGTTGCGCCAGTCGGCGAGGATGGCGGTGCGCAGCCCGGCCGTCAGACCGAGGTCACCGGCGATGTGCCGGGCGTCGAGCAGACCCAGGTGCACCTTGAGGTCGTCGCCCGCGGTCTTGCGGGCCTCGGCGGGGGTGCGCACCGAGTGGTCGAGGGCGAGGCCGAGGTCCCACACCGGGTACCAGACGCGGTCGGCGAGGGCCGCGATCTCGCCGGGGTCGGCGGTGCCGTCGTGCAGCAACAGCAGGTCGAGGTCGCTGCGCGGGGAGAGTTCTCCGCGTCCGTAGCCGCCGACGGCCACCAGCGACATCCCCTGCGCGCCCTGGCCGAACAGTTCGGTCAGCCAGTCGTCGGTGAGCTCGGCGAGGGCAGAACGGCGCGGCGGCCCGGACTGCGCCTCTCCTTGGAGAAGACGCAGCCGGGCCGCCGCATAGCCGCTGGGTCGGTCGTCCGAGCTTTCGGTCCGTACGTCGTTCACACTCGTCACCCAGCGACTCCCGTTCCGTCCGTCGAATCGGTTACAGCGCGTCCGGTCCGCGCTCACCGGTCCTGACCCTCACGGCCGTCTCGACGGGGACCGCCCAGACCTTGCCGTCACCGATCTTGCCGGTCCGTGCCGCCTTCACGACGACATCGATCAACTGGTCCGCGTCGTCGTCCTCGACGAGGACCTCGATCCGGATCTTGGGTACCAGGTCGACGGTGTACTCGGCTCCACGGTAGACCTCGGTGTGGCCGCGCTGACGGCCGTAGCCGCTGGCCTCGGTCACGGTCAGCCCCTGGACGCCGAAGGCCTGGAGGGCTTCCTTGATCTCGTCGAGCCGGTGCGGCTTGACGACCGCGGTGATGAGCTTCATGCGTCCACCTTCTTGGAGTCCTGGGCGACCGGGGCGGGAACGGCCGTGCGGGCGATGGAGCCGCCGCCCGCTCCGCTGAAGTCGTACGCGGTCTCGGCGTGCTCGACCTGGTCGATACCGGCGACCTCGTCGTCCTCACTGACCCGCATACCGATGGTCTTGTCGATGAGGAAGGCGAGGATCGCGGAGGCGATCAGCGAGTAGGCGAGGACACCGCCGACACCGGCGCACTGCTTCCAGAACTGGGTGAGGCCGCCGCCGTAGAACAGGCCGGCCGCGTCGGACTGGCCGCCGCCGGTGGCGAAGAAGCCGATCAGGAGCGAGCCGACGATGCCGCCGACGAGGTGGACGCCGACGACGTCGAGCGAGTCGTCGTAGCCGAACTTGTACTTGAGGCCCACGGCCATGGCGCACAGGACACCGGCGATGGCGCCGACGGCGATCGCGCCGAGCGGCGAGATGGAACCACCGGAAGGAGTGACCGCGACAAGGCCGGCGACGGCACCGGAGGCGGCGCCGAGGGAGGTGAACGCGCCGTGGCGGATCTTCTCGTAGATCAGCCAGGCGAGCATCGCGGCGGCGGTGGCGACCTGCGTGTTGACGAACATGAGCGCGCCGACGCCGTCGTCGTTGCCGAGCCACGAGCCGGCGTTGAATCCGAACCAGCCGAACCACAGCAGACCGGCGCCGAGCATCGTCCACGGCAGCGAGTGCGGCCGCATCGGGTCCTTCTTGAAGCCGACGCGCTTGCCGATGACCAGGATCACGCCGAGCGCGGCGGCACCGGCGTTGATGTGCACGGCCGTACCGCCGGCGAAGTCGATCACGCCGAGGTCGAAGGCCCAGCCGCCGGTCCCCCACACCCAGTGCGCGACCGGGAAGTAGACGATCGTGGCCCACAGGGCGATGAACAGCGACCAGGCGGTGAACTTGACGCGGTCGGCCAGGGCGCCGCTTATCAGGGCGGGCGTGATGATGGCGAACATCAGCTGGAAGACGGCGAAGACGTAGACCGGGATGGTGTAGCCGTCCCAGAGCTGGGTCAGCCCGATCCCGCTGAGCCCGACGTAGTCGCCGTCCCAGCCGAAGAGCGAGCCCTTGTCCGTGCCGAACGCGACGGAGAAGCCGTACAGCACCCACAGGATCGTGATGATCCCGAGGCTGATGAAGCTCATCATCAGCATGTTCAGGGTGCTCTTGACCCGGACCATGCCTCCGTAGAAGAAGGCCAGGCCCGGCGTCATGAGCATCACCAGGGCGGAACAGATCAGCATGAAGCCTGTGTTCGCGGCAGAGAGCTTGGGCGCTTCTGCGGCGAGCGTGATGGCGGCTGGTGCCATCGGCGTCTCCTCGTCGTTGGTACGGCCCCGTGCGGGCGAAGCCTGAGCGGTCACATGAGGGGTGGGCCGGTTATGAGCCATGAGATTGGCGCAGCGCGGTTTCCGTGGGTGCCCCTCGATGTTTCGCCGCAGTGACGAAGAGGTCGTGGGTGTTACGCGTCCATGAACTGCCGGATGACGGGTTTGCCGATCGTTATCGTGGCGCAACCGAGCGACGGTCGCGGCGTGCACGTGGACCGGCCGCGGCCGCCGTCCTCGATGACCTGGCGCGGGGGAGCCGAGTCGGGCTGTTTCGGGACGGGCCGGTCGCGGCCGGGGTTCTGGAGGTGCTCAGACCGCCGCTTCGGCGGTCTCGGGCAGCTGTGCGGCGAGCAGTTCGGTGAGATCGATGACTTCGGCGAGGTCGCCGAAGTCGCGGACCGCGGTGTCCACGGTCTTGCGGATCCGGGTGTTGACCCGCTCCGAGCGCACCTTCCGGGCGATGCCGAGAGCCTGCCTGGCCATCACGGTCGCCTGCTCCGGCTCCTTCTGGAGGAGGTGCACGGTGGCCATCCCGATCAGGTTCAGCGCATAGGAACGCTGGTGCTCGGCGTCCTGGCCGAACAGTTCGACGGCGCGCTGCATCAGGGGCTCGGACATCGACGCATACGCGGGGCTGCGCCCGGCGACATAGGCGAGGTCGCGGAACGAGTGGCTGTTCTCGCCGTGCAGTTCGGCCGCGGAGAAGAAGCGGATCCAGTCGGGATCCGGCTCGTCCCAGTCGTCGGCGTCGGTGAAGGTGTCCTCGGCCATCCGCACGGCACGCTTGCACTTGCCGGGCTGCCCCATGTTCGCGTAGGCGCGGGCCTCCATCGCATACAGCATGGCCTGGGTACGCGGACTGGCGCAGTCGCGGCTGCCGTACTGGGCGAGATGGACGAGTTCCAACGCGTCGTCGGGGCGGCCGAGATGGATCATCTGGCGGCTCATGCTGCTGAGAATGTACGAGCCCAGCGGCTTGTCGCCCGCTTCCTTTGCGGCGTGCAGGGCGAGCACGAAGTACTTCTGGGCTGTGGGCTGCAGACCCACGTCATAGCTCATCCATCCGGCCAGCTCCGCCAGTTCGGCGGCGACCTTGAACAGGCGCTTGGTGGTGGCCTCGGGCTGCGGCTCCTGGAGGAGGTCGGTGACCTCGTGCAACTGGCCGACGACCGCCTTGCGGCGCAGTCCGCCGCCGCACTGGGCGTCCCACTGGCGGAACATGACGGTGGTGGACTCCAGGAGGTCCAGCTCCGGCGTCGAGAGCCGGTTCCCACGGCGGGGGGCGGCGGTGGCGCTTCCCTGGTCCGGCCGGCTCGCTCCGGCGCCCAGGGTGGGCACCAGCCAGCGCTGCATCGGCTCGATGAGGGCGGGTCCCGCGGCGAGCGCGAGCGAGCTGCCGAGGAAGCCGCGGCGGGCGAGCATCAGGTCGCTGCGCGAGAACTCACCGATGAGCGCGACGGTCTGCGGCCCGGTCCACGGCAGGTCTACGCCGGACACGGAGGGTGCCTGGTGTGCGGCGCGCAGGCCCAGGTCCTCGACCGCGACGACACAGCCGAACCGCTCGGAGAACAGCTCGCTGAGGATCCTGGGGATCGGCTCGCGCGGGTTCTCCCCGTCGAGCCAGCGCCGGACCCGCGAGGTGTCGGTCGAGATGTGGTTCGCGCCCAACTGCCGCGCCCGCCGGTTCACTTGACGTGCCAGCTCGCCCTTCGACCAGCCACTGCGCAGGAACCACGAGTTGAGCAGTTCGTTCGGGCGCTTCTCCGCGTTCGCCACGCTGCCGCCGCTGCCGCTGCCGCTGCCGCCCACTGGAACGCCCCCATTCCCTGAAGCCATCTACGCGATCTCCGCCGCCGAGCGATCTGTGCCGTCCGAGACGCCAAACGCCGAAGCCCTGTCGAGCCCTGTCGGCCACTCATTGTCAGCAAGCACTACCAGGATGCCGTCAACCACGGCCCCCCGTCCGGCAGTTGTCACTCCTCGAACAGGAATCCGGCTTGCCTCCGGCATACCCACGAGTGCATGTACCCCGAGGGTTCGTGCACTGAAAGTAATCCTACGATCACCCCTCTCGCGAGGGCGAACCCCGAAACGCCACCATTCGCCACCCCCTCGAATGAACTCAGTTGCGCCCACACACGATTCACTTGACATAGGACAGCCGGAGATGGGCGGAGCGTAGTGCGCCGGGGCGCGTGACCCCACGGCGCACCACCCCGGATGCGGCTCGGCGCCGCCTTGACCAAGTGGCGAGTGCATCGGGTCACGATCCGTATCCGTCGCGTAACCACCGGCGCGCGGGACCTGTTGGAGGGGGCATGGGCTTCACGATCGGCGGAATTCGCGAGATGCGTTCCGGCACACGACGCCGGGGCCGCGCGGCCGGCCGCGCTTCGGACTGCACCACGGTGGCGGAGTTCACCGGACTGTGGGGCTGGGACGTGATTCCCGGCGCCCGCGCCGCGGGCGGAGTCTGCTCGTGCGGCAAGACGGACTGCCCGGCCCCGGGCGCCCACCCGCTCGACCCGACCGCCCTGGTACCGGCCGGCGCCACTCTCGACGAGGTGACGGCGGCCTGGGGGCAGTTCCCCGGCGCCGCGGTGCTGCTCCCCGTCGGCCGCGCCTTCGACATCCTGGACGTCCCCGAGGCGGCGGGCCGCCGCGCCCTGATCCGCCTGGAGCGCATGGGACTCCCCCTCGGCCCGGTCGTCGCCACCCCGGAGGGCCGCGCGCACTTCTTCGTCGCCCCGGGTGCCGCGGCCGAACTGCCGACCCTGCTCTACCGCACGGGCTGGGACGGCGCCTCGCTCGACCTGCACGCGCTCGGCGCCGGTGAGTACATCACCGCTCCGCCGTCCGACCGTGCGGGCCTCGGACCCGCGACGTGGCTGCGCGCCCCGTCCCTGGACACGGCGACGCAGCCGCCGCAGGCGCGACTGCTGCTGGGCGCACTGGCGTACGTGGCTCACAGGTCGCCCTGCGCGTAGGCCCACCCGCCCTGCGCACGGCCGCCCCCGCGCGCAGTCACCCCGCAAGAGAAGAGCCGCGTAAAGAAGGCCGCACAAAGAAGGGTGCGGGGAACTGCGTCTCCGCAGTTCCCCGCACCCTTGCGTCCGGCGGCGCCGAATCGATTACTCGCCGATCAGCGCGTCCACGAACGCCTCGGCCTCGAACGGCGCGAGGTCGTCCGGGCCCTCGCCCAGGCCGATCAGCTTGACCGGCACGCCCAGCTCGCGCTGGACCGCGATGACGATGCCGCCCTTGGCCGTGCCGTCCAGCTTGGTCAGCACGATGCCGCTGATGTCGACGACCTCGGCGAAGACGCGGGCCTGGACCAGCCCGTTCTGCCCCGTCGTCGCGTCGAGCACGAGCAGCACCTCGTCGAGCGGCGCGTGCTTCTCCACGACGCGCTTGACCTTGCCCAGCTCGTCCATGAGGCCGGTCTTGGTGTGCAGCCGGCCCGCGGTGTCGATGAGGACGACGTCCGCGCCCTCCTCGATGCCCTCCTTCACGGCGTCGAAGGCGATGGACGCCGGGTCGCCGCCCTCGGGGCCGCGCACGGTGCGGGCACCGACGCGCTCGCCCCAGGTCTGGAGCTGGTCGGCGGCGGCGGCGCGGAACGTATCTGCGGCGCCGAGCACGACGTTCTTGCCGTCGGCGACCAGCACACGCGCGAGCTTGCCGGTGGTGGTGGTCTTGCCGGTGCCGTTGACCCCGACGACCATCACGATGCCCGGGGTGTCGAGGTTCGAGTCCGTCTTCACGGCCCGGTCGAACTCGGGAACGAGCAGCTTGAGGAGCTCTTCGCGCAGCAGGCCGCGCAGCTCGTCCGGGGTGCGGGTGCCGAGGACCCGCACGCGCTCGCGCAGGCTCTCGACCAGCTCCTGGGTGGGCTGCACACCGACGTCGGCGGTGAGCAGGGTGTCCTCGATCTCCTCCCAGGTGTCCTCGTCGAGGTGCTCACGCGACAGGAGCGTGAGCAGCCCCTTGCCGAGCGCGTTCTGCGAGCGGGAGAGACGGGCGCGCAGCCGCACCAGGCGGCCCGCGGTCGGCTCCGGTACCTCGACCTCGGGAGCTGCGGGTTCCTCGACCACCACAGGAGCCGCGGGCTCCTCGGTGACCGGAAGGTCCACCTCCTCGATCGTGCGCCGCGCTTCGTCGCGCGGCGTCTCGGCCTCGTCGCCGACGTGCGGCTCGGCGGGCGGGGCGGCGGTGATGTCGGGTGCCGACGGGGGAGGAGGCGGCAGCTGCTTCTTCTTGCGACCGCTGACCACCAGCCCGCTGACCGCGACGATCGCGACCACCGCGATGACTACAGCAAGGATGACGATTTCCATAACTCGTCCAGTATCAGTCATGGGCCCCGGGCGGGGCTGTTCTCGTTGCTTCCTCCAAAGGACAAAGGGGCCTGGAGGGTATGACTCGGACTAAAGTACGATGGAAGAGGTCGCGTCAACGCGCGTAGAGTCCATCGAGAGCGACACGCCCGGCACCACCGGGCCGGCCCTGGCCCGACAGGCACCCACCCCCACCGGCTCTCCCGTCCCCCACGTCTGAGCCGAGCGAGAGGCACGGAACCCCACCGCTATGAGCAAGACCGCCGCATCCGAAGGCGCACTCGAAACGCGCGGCCTCGAGCCCGTCCCCGATTCCGAGCGCACCGCCAAGACCCGCGACCTCTTCCCCACCTGGGTCGGCGCCAACATCAGCGTGCTGCTGCTCACGATGGGCGCGAGCCTCGTCGTGGCCTACAAGCTGAACTTCTGGCAGGCCCTCGTCGTCGCGATCGCGGCGCCCATCGTGTCGTACGGCCTGGTCGGTCTGATCGGCATCGCGGGCAAGCGCGGCGGCGCCCCCGGCATGGCGCTGTCCCGGGCGGTCTTCGGCCAGCGCGGCAATCTGCTGCCCGGATCACTGATCTGGGTCGCACGCTGGGGCTGGGAGACGATCAACGCGGTGACGGGTGCCTACGCCGTCCTGACGATCCTCAGCATTCTGTTCGACATCAAGAAGAACAACGTCCTGGTGATCGTCACCCTGCTCGCCTTCGTGGTCGCCACGTTCGTGATCTCGGGGCTCGGCATCAACGCCGTACAGAAGTGCAACAAGTACGCGACGTACCTCTTCGGACTCTTCTCGGTACTGGTACTGGTCTACCTGATCATCAACACCGACTGGTCCGCGGTCTTCGGCCGCCCCGCCGGGCAGACCTCGCTGATGGTCGCGGGCATCGGCATGATCGCGGCCGGTGGCGTCAGCTGGATCCCGTCCTCCCCGGACTTCACCCGGTACCTGCCGCGCACCGCCTCCTCCCGGGCGATCGTCGGCACCTCCATCGGCGGCGCGGGCATCGTCGTGCTCCCCATGGTCCTGATGGGCGCCGTCATGGCGGTCTCCACGCCCGACCTGGCCTCGGCGTCCGACCCGGTCTCCTTCCTCGGTGAGCTGCTGCCGACCTGGATCGCGGTGCCGTACCTGCTGATCTCCCTGGTCGGCATGCTGCTGATCAACGCCATGTCGATGTACTCGGCCGGCTTCACCGCGCAGACCCTCGGCTTCAAGGTCCCGCGCCACTGGGCGGTCTCGGTCAACGCGGTCATCTCGCTGATCTTCGGCGGCATCCTGATGCTGGTCGCCACCAGCTTCATGGGCTCGTTCATCGCCTTCCTGTCGCTGCTCGCGGTGGCCTTCTCCGCCTGGGTCGGCGTCTTCGGCGCGGACATGTTCAAGCGCAAGCACTACGACGCCGCGGCCATGCTCGACACCACCCGCACCAGCGCCTACTGGTACAAGGGCGGCTTCTCCCCCGCCGCCGTCGCCTCCTGGGCAGCGGGCCTCGGCGCGGGGCTGCTCTTCACCTCGTCGGACTGGTTCTCCGGCCCGCTCGCCGGCAACAACTTCATCGGTGAGTACGGCCTCGGCTGGATCGTCACGATCGTCGTCTCCGGCCTGCTCTACCTGGCGCTGCCGAAGCCGGTGGACACCACCAGGGACCCGGACGCCGCCGACGAGGCGCCCCGGGAGCCCGAGGCCATGGCTATCTGACGCACTGTCAGCTACCGTCCCCCTTCACCCGAGCCCCGAGCCCGCTGAAGGGGGACTTTTCCATGCCCGTCTCCGTCGTACGGTTCAATCTGGTCGATCCCGCCGGTACGCCGGAGTCGCTCAGCGCCCGCTACCAGGCGGCCGTGGAGATGGCGGTGTACGCCGACGAGCACGGCATCGACACCGTGCAGACCGAGGAGCACCACGGCGTCGCCAACAACTGGCTGTCCTCGCCGTTCACCTTCGCCGGCGCGGTCCTCGGCGCCACCCGGCGGATCGCGGTCACGGTCTCCGCGATCATCGGCCCGCTGCACGACCCGCTGCGCCTCGCCGAGGACATCGCCGTTCTGGACCTGCTCAGTGGCGGACGCCTGGTGACGGTCGCCGGGATCGGCTACCGGCCCGAGGAGTACGCCCAGTTCGACGTGGAGTGGAAGCGGCGCGGCAAGCTCCAGGACGAGCTCCTGGAGACGCTGCTGAAGGCCTGGTCCGGCGAGGAGTTCACCTTCCGGGGACGCCGGGTCCGGGTCACTCCCCGGCCGTTCACCCAGCCCCATCCCCTGCTCCTGGTCGGCGGCTCCTCGCAGGCGGCCGCGCGCCGGGCGGCCCGGCTCGGGCTGCCGCTCTTCCCCAGTGCGCATCTGCCGGAGCTGGAGACGTACTACAAGGAGAAGCTCGTCGAGTACGGGACCGAGGGCTGGACCATGATGCCCACCGAGACCACCCCGCTGCTTCACCTCTCCGAGGACCCGGACCGCAGCTGGGCCGAGCACGGCGAGCACTTCCTGCACGAGGCGCGCACGTACGCGTCCTGGCAGTCCGGGGACATCAAGTCGGCGGTGAAGTCGGGAGCCTCGACGGTCGAGGAGCTGCGCGCCGAGGGCGTCTACCGGATCCTCACGCCCGAGGAGTGCGTGGCGCAGGGCCTCGACAACTACGTACTGCACCCGCTGTCGGGCGGTATGCCCCTGGAGGAGGGCTGGCGCAGCCTGCGGCTGTTCGCGGAGGAGGTCATTCCGGCGATATCCGGTGGCTGAGCGGCGGCCGCCGGTGATGCACTGCGGGCATGAGCCTGCTCGTGGAGGTCTTCGTCCGTGACCCGGACGGCGAGATGCGCATCCTCGACGTACCGGACGACGTGTATCAGTCCGGGGGCTTCGAGTCGTGGCGCAAGACGGTGTGGGGTTCGCCCACGGCACGTTCGCTCGGCGCCCGGCTGCTGCCGCTGCTCGCCATCGACGATCTGTACGTCGAAGCGCCCGACGTCCCCGCTCTGCTCGCGGAGGTGGATCTGCTGCGCACCCACGCGGCGGAGCTCGCCCGGGCCACCGCGAGGGTCTGCACGTCGGAGCAGCAGCGGCGCGGGATCGAGCAGCGGCTGCGGATCATCGAGGAGAGCTGCCGCAAGGCGCTGGAGATCGGCGGCGGCGTCCTGATCTGGTGACCCCCCTCGACGACTGCGCCGCCACCGGAGACCGGTGGCGGCGCAGTCGTACGGGGAGACGGCGGCGGGGGAACAAGAGCCGCCTCCCCGGGTCGTACGAGGAGTGGGCGGGTCAGCCCATCTCCTCCAGGGACTTGCCCTTGGTCTCCTTCACGAACTTGAGCACGAACGGGATGGAGAGCGCGGCGAAGACCGTGTAGATGATGTACGTCACGGAGAGGTTCCAGTCGGCCAGCGACGGGAAGCTCGCGGTGATCGCCCAGTTGGCGATCCACTGGGCCGAGGCGGCCACACCGAGGGCCGCGGCGCGGATCTTGTTCGGGAACATCTCGCCGAGGAAGACCCAGACGACGACACCCCACGACAGGGCGAAGAAGAGCACGAACACGTGGGCCGCGACGAGGGCCACCCAGCCCTGCGTGGCCGGCAGCTTGCCGTCCACCAGGTCGTAGGAGAACGCCCAGGCCTCCAGCGCGAGGCCGATGACCATACCGACGGAACCGATCAGGGCCAGCGGCTTGCGGCCGATCCGGTCCACGAAGATCATCGCGATGACCGTACCGACGATGTTGATGATCGACGTCGTGAACGAGTAGAAGAACGAGTCCGACGGGTCGACACCGACCGACTGCCACAGCGTCGAGGAGTAGTAGAACGCGACGTTGATGCCGACGAACTGCTGGAAGACGGAGAGGCCGATACCGACCCAGACGATCGGCTTGAAGAAGAAGCTGCCGCCGAGCAGGTCCTTGAAGGTGGACTTGTGCTCGCTGCGCATGGCGTTCTCGATCTCGCCCACGCGCGCGTCCAGGTCGATCTTGTCGCCCTCGACCTCTTCGAGGACCTTCTTGGCCCGCTCGGTCTTGCCGACGGAGATCAGGAAGCGCGGCGACTCGGGGATCGCGAAGGAGAGCAGGCCGTAGAGGATGGCCGGGATGACCATGACGCCGAGCATGACCTGCCAGGCCTCGAGGCCCATCAGCTTGCCGCGCTGGTCGCCGTCCGCGGCGTTCAGCAGACCCCAGTTGACGAGCTGGGAGATGGCGATGCCGATGACGATCGCCGCCTGCTGGAAGGAACCGAGCCGGCCGCGGTAGGCGGGCGGGGCGACCTCGGCGATGTACGCCGGGCCGATGACCGAGGCCATACCGATGGCGAAGCCACCGACGATCCGCCAGAACGCCAGGTCCCACAGGGCGAAGGGCAGCGCCGAACCGACGGCGCTGATGGTGAACATGACCGCCGCGATCTGCATGCAGCGGATGCGTCCGATGCGGTCGGCGATCCGGCCCGCGGTGGCGGCGCCGATGGCACAGCCGATCAGGGCGATGGCGATCACCTGCGCGAGTGCGGCAGAGCCGATGTCGTACCGGTCGCGGATGGCTTCGACGGCACCGTTGATCACGGAACTGTCGTAGCCGAACAGGAAGCCGCCCATCGCGGCCGCGGCCGCGATGAAGATGACATGGCCCAGATGCTCGGGATGAGCGTCCCGGGCTCCGGACGAAGGTGCCGCTGTGTCGGTCACGTGTACTCCTCGGGCCACCGGCTTCGCTGCCGGGGGTGGGGGCGAGCTCTTCAAAGTGGCGCACAGCATCACGCGGCCCACCACCTGAAGGTAAAAGCAACGTTGCAGAGACTATGTGTTCAAGTTTCGAAGTCAATACTTGGGGTGCTGTGAATTTTTGAGCACAGGAGAGGCGCACAGTGTTCAAGTCTTGAAGACTGATGAGGGCCGGTGGAAGCCGGTCAGGACCTCAAAAGGTCGCCGGGAACGGCGGGCTCGCCGCCCCGCCCCGGCCTACCGCAGGCGCTGGCTGATCACCTTCGACACCCCGTCACCCTGCATGGAGACGCCGTACAACGCGTCGGCGACCTCCATCGTGCGCTTCTGGTGCGTGATCACGATGAGCTGCGAGGCCTCCTGCAGCTCCTGCATGATGCGGATCAGGCGCTGCAGATTGGTGTCGTCGAGAGCGGCCTCGACCTCGTCCATCACGTAGAACGGGCTGGGCCGCGCCTTGAAGATGGAGACCAGCATCGCCACGGCGGTCAGCGAGCGCTCACCACCCGAGAGCAGGCTCAGCCGCTTGACCTTCTTGCCCGGCGGGCGGGCCTCGACGTCCACGCCCGTGGTGAGCATGTTGTCGGGGTCGGTCAGGATCAGCCGCCCCTCGCCGCCCGGGAACAGCCGGCTGAAGACGCCCTCGAACTCCCGGGCCGTGTCCCGGAACGCCTCGGTGAAGACCTGCTCGACCCGCTCATCCACCTCCTTCACCACTTGAAGGAGGTCGGTACGGGTCTTCTTCAGGTCCTCCAGCTGCTCACTGAGGAACTTGTGGCGCTCTTCGAGTGCCGCGAACTCCTCCAGAGCAAGGGGATTGACCTTGCCCAGCTGCTGATAGGCGCGCTCTGCGGACTTGAGCCGTTTCTCCTGCTCCGAACGGACGAACGGCCGCGGCTTGTTGCGCGGATGCTCCGGATCCTCCGGCAACTCCTCGCCCTCGGCGGGGAGCGAGGGCGGCACGAGCCGGCCGGGACCGTAGTCCGCGACGAGTCCGGCCGGTTCGACACCCAGTTCCTCCAGCGCCTTGGTCTCCAGCTGCTCGATCCGCAGCCGCTTCTCCGCTCCCAGTACCTCGCCCCGGTGGACTGAATCAGTGAGTTTGTCGAGTTCCGCCTTGAGATCCCGGCCGCGGCCCCGCTCGGCGACCAGTTCCTGCTCGCGTGCGGCCTTGGCCCGCTCGGCGAGGGTGCGCTCCGCGTCGGCCCGCGCGATGGACACCTCGACGTGCGCGAGCAGCTGCCGGGCGCCGGACGCGACGGCCTCGGCGACGGCGGCCTCGTACTGGAGCCGGGCCCGCTGCCGCTCGGCACGCGCGCGTGCCTCGCGTTCGGCGCGGGCGGCCCGGTCGAGCGAGTCGGCGCGCCCCGCGAGCCCCTTGACCCGCTCCTCGTGCGTACGCACCTGAAGGCGGGCCTCCATCTCCGTCTGCCGGGCGTTGGCACCGTCGGCGGAGAGCCGGTCGCGCATGGACGTGTCCGGCTCCTCGTCCCCGTCGCCGTACGCGGACTGCTCCTCGGCCACGGCGAGCCGCTCGGCCAGCTCCTCCGCGTCCATGGCGGCCTTCTCCAGCGCGTCCTGCGCCTTGGCCGCCGCGGCGGCGCTGCGCTCGGCCTCGCCCGCGGCGCCCCGCGCCTGTCCGGCGAGCCTCCCGAGCTGCTGCGCCCGGCCGGAGCGCTCCCGCTCTATGGCGCGCTGCCGCTGCCCCAGCTCCTCGACGAGCGCGGCGCACTCCCGGCGCCGCTCCCCCGCCGCGTGCTGGACCTCGGCCAGCTCCTCGCACTGCGCGGCCAGCCGCTCCAGCTCGGCGGCGGCCTCGTCGACGGAGGCCTGGACCTCCAGAAGGCTGGGCGCCCCGGCGGACCCGCCCTGCGCGAAATGCGCCCCGAGCAGATCGCCCTCGGCGGTCACCGCGGTCAGCTCGGGCCGGGCGTAGACCAGGTCCTCGGCGTCCTCCAACGTCCCCACGACAACGATGCCGCGCAGCAACCGGCGCACCGCGGGCAGCAGCTCGGCCGGTCCCCGGACGAGTTCGGCGGCGTACGGCGGGCTGTCCGGCCCGTGATCCTGGCTGTCCTGCTGATCAGTGGAAGCGTCCCCGGCGAGCAGCAGGGCGGCCCGTCCCGCGTCCTGCTTGCGCAGCAGGCGAATCGCTTCGGCAGCGGCGGTCGGGGACGTCACGGCGATGGCGTCGGCCGCCGCCCCGAACGCCGCCGCCACGGGCACCTCGAATCCCGGTTCGACGGAGAGCAGTTCGGCAGCCGGTCCGAGCAGCCCGCTCAGCCGTTCCTTGGCGCCGAGCAGCGCCCCCGTACCGTCTTTCCTGCGCAGCCCCAGCGCGAGCGCCTCGTGCCGGGCGGCGACGGCGGCCCGCTTGCGCTCGGCGGAGGTGGCGGCCTCGCGGGCCGCGGACAGCGCGGACTCGGCCCCGGCGAGCCCGGTCTTCGCCTCCTCAAGACGCGCTCCCAGCTCCTCGTCGCCCGCGTCGAGCCCGTCGACCTCGGCCTTGAGCTGCTCGTACTCCTCCTGCGCCGTGACGGCCCGCTGCTCCGCCTCGTCCCGTGCGGCGGCGAGCCGGTCGATCTCGGCCTGGGCGGAGGCGGCCCGCGAGCGCGCCGCGTTGACCTGCCCCTGCAACCGGGCGAGGCCCTCCCGGCGATCGGCGATGGCCCGGGCGACGTCCCTGAGCCGGCGCTCCTCGACCGCCAGTTCACGCTCCAGGTCGGCGCGGTGGGACACCGTCTCGTCGAGCGCGGTCTGCGCCGCTTCCAGGGCGGCGGCCAGCTCGGCCTCCTGCTCGCGCACCCGGGCGGCCTCGCGCTCCAGGTCCTCGGGGTCACGGCCGCGCCGTTCCTCGGCGGGCGCGGACCGTGCGCTCTTCACGCGCGCGTCCGCCAGCGAGACGGTGCCGCGCACCCGCTCGGCCAGCTGCGACAGATCGACCCAGGTCTGCTGCGCCCGCTGGAGCCGCGGGGTCAGCTGCCGCACCTCGTCCTCCAGGTGCCCCTCGCGCAGCAGGGCTTTCTTCAGCTCGCCCTCCGCGGCCTCCTTGCGCCGCTTCAGCTCGGCCTCGTCGGCGACCTCGGCGCTGAGCGCCTCCCGCAGCCGTACGAGGTCGTCGGCGAGCAGCCGCAGCCGCGCGTCGCGCAGATCGGCCTGGATGACAGCGGCCCGCCGGGCGACGGCCGCCTGCCGGCCGAGCGGCTTGAGCTGTCGCCGCAGTTCGTCGGTGAGGTCCTGTACGCGGGAGAGGTTGGCCTGCATCGCGTCCAGCTTCCGCAGCGCCTTCTCCTTGCGCTTGCGGTGCTTGAGGACGCCGGCGGCCTCCTCGATGAAGGCGCGGCGGCCCATGGGGTCGGCGTGCAGCACGGAGTCGAGCTGGCCCTGCCCGACGATGACGTGCATCTCGCGGCCGATGCCGGAGTCGGACAGCAGATCCTGGATGTCGAGGAGGCGGCACGTGTCGCCGTTGATCTGGTACTCGCTGCCGCCGTTGCGGAACATGATCCGCGTGATGGTGACCTCGGCGTACTCGATGGGCAGCGCCCCGTCGGAGTTGTCGATGGTCAGCGACACCTCGGCGCGGCCGAGCGGCGGCCGGCCGGTGGTGCCGGCGAAGATGACGTCCTCCATCTTGCCGCCGCGCAGCGACTTGGCGCCCTGCTCGCCCATGACCCAGCTCAGGGCGTCCACGACATTGGACTTGCCCGAACCATTGGGGCCCACGACACAGGTGATGCCCGGCTCGAACCGCAGCGTGGTGGCCGAGGCGAACGATTTGAACCCGCGCAGGGTCAGAACCTTGAGGTGCACGCCGTCGGACTCTACCGGGCGCCCCTGTCTCACTCCATGAACCCACGGTTTCACCGATGAAGGTGCAGGGCACATCAGACGTTAAGAAAGCGCTTCGGTGCGCGGGGGTCGGAGACCGGAGCAGGCGGGAAGGAAAGAAAGAAGGGACGCCGAAGCGTCCCTTGCATATCTCGTGCTTATCCGATGCGTTGCTCTGCCAAGCGATGGTTCCGAGCAGCCGGACCGCGAGCGCCGATGCCTCTGCGCCCGTTGAATGCGGTCAGGTGAGCGCGGGCTCCGCCTGGGGTACGTCGACCTCGATGAGAGCGTCGTGAGAAGCGGCAGCCGCGAGCGCGTCGTTCTCGGCCTGGATCCGGCCGAGCTCGGATTCCAGATCCTGGACACGCTGCTGGAGCCGTCGCATCTCGGCGAGAAGTCGCGGGTCGCTGCCGCCGACGTAACCGAGAAGCGCCTTTGCCATGATGGATGGTCCTCCACACTGAGTGACCGACCGAAGCGATGGTGGGTCGTGAGGTTGAGAGGGAAAACGCACCCGCGGTGCTTGGCACTTCTTGTCTTGCTGGCCGTTCCCACATGCCAAACAGCTAAGGTGCGCGGGGATTCCAGAGTCTCACCAAAAAGTTTGACGGTCAACACGATCACGCCCCGTATTGGTGGGCATCCCGGGGGCTCTGCGCCTTCGATCGTGCGGCGCGGCCGGACCGTCGGGGCCCTGGGGGCGTGGAGATCATCCGTACCTCCGGAGCCTGCCACGACTCCCCCGTATTGGCAACCACCAGGGCGTTTCTGCCCGGAGCAGTTGCCCACGGCACCTCTGCGCCCCCACCGCGCGGGCCATCGGCGCCGCCGCTTCAGCGAATGGCGAATCCGTCGTAGCCGCCACGCGGTGTGTCCCAGATCTCGGTGACACCGTCGACGCGGCCGGGTGTGTCGTCGCCGTGCAGCCAGTCGAGCAGTTGCTGACACGCCTCGCGCGGCCCTTCGGCGACCACTTGCACACGGCCGTCGTCCAAATTGAGAGCAAAACCACTCAGGCCGCCGATCTCCAGGGCCCGCGCCCGCGTGAACCAGCGAAAACCCACACGTTGGACGCGTCCTCGCACCCACGCGACCAGGCGCACATCTTCATTCATGGCTGCACGCTAACCGGCCAATTGCTCACTGAGCACTTCGTCCCCTTGCGTTCTGGGGTACCGTCGCGGACCGGTGAGCCTCACCCGTACGGGTGAGTCACATCGACGACCGCGAGGATCGAGGAAGGCCACAATCATGGGACGCCACCGACGCTCCGACGCCGGCCGCGCCGCCACGGGCCGCGCCGCGGGCACTCCGGAGGAGCAGCACTCCGAGGGCTGGTACACCGAACAATACGGCGAGCCGTACGGCGTTGATCACGCTGGGGCGCACGAGGAGCAGACCTTCTCGTACCCCTCACATTCCGCGCACTCCGCGTACGCCTCCGCCCCCTCCTACGCACCGGCGCCCGCTCCGGTGGCGCCGACGTCTTCGTACGCCCCCACGTCGCCCTACGCGCCGCAGGACGAGACCGTGACGGCCGTGTACGGCTCCGTGTCCGCGGCCGGGGGATCCGACGACCCGCCGCGCGGGCACGCACACCGTCGCCGCAAGAAGCGCGACGGTGTCCCGCTGCGCACCGGGCTCCTCGGCGCCTCCGCGTGCGTGGCCATGGGCGCGGTCGCGGTGGCCTCGGGGCTGATCCCGGGCGGCGACACCTTCAAGCTCGGCGGCGACCACGGCGGCAACAAGGTGCAGGCCGCGGACTCCCCCAGCGTCGAGGCGCAGGGCGGAACCGACGGCACGGTCGAGGACCGCGCCTCGCAGTCCGCCGCGAGCCGCGACGACCAGCGCTCGGCCTCCCCGTCCGCCTCGCCCTCGAAGTCGACCGAGTCGGCCGAGCCGTCCGCGAAGCCGTCCAAGACGCCGGCCGAGTCCAAGACCTCGGCTCCCGACAGCGGCACGAAGACGAAGAGCGCGAGCCCGGCGACGACCGCCCCGGTGAAGAAGACCTCGGCGCCCGCCGCCGGCGGCTCGGCCACGACCACCTCCGACGAGGCGGCGGCCGCGGCCCAGGTGCTCACGCTCGTCAACCAGGAGCGCGCCAAGGTCGGCTGCTCCCCGGTGACCGCCGACAGCGACCTCGCCTCGCTGGCGAGCGCCTTCAGCGAGGACATGGCCGCGCGGAACTTCTTCGACCACACGGACCCGGACGGCGCGACGCCGTGGGACCGCGCCAAGAAGGTCGGCATCACCAACCTCGGCGGCGAGAACATCGCCCGCGGCCAGGCCAACGCCCAGTCCGTCATGGACGCCTGGATGAACAGCGAGGGCCACAAGGCGAACATCCTCAACTGCGACTTCAAGACCCTCGGCGTCGGAGTGCACTTCGGCTCCGGCGGCCCGTGGTGGACGCAGGACTTCGGGTACTAGCACCCAGGAGCTCGACACTTACTCCCAGTTAGCGCACCCCTTGGGCGAGCGCTAACCGGGAGTATTCTGCATCTATGACCTCGACCGACACCGCCAGCGCCACCGCCGCCGACAGCACCACGGACGGCGTCACGGACAGCGCCTACGACGTGTTCGCCAGGGCCTGCCCGTCGCGCGGCACGCTGGAGCACGTGACGGGCCGCTGGGGCGCGCTCACGCTCGGGGCGCTGCACGACGGCTCGTTCCGCTTCAACGAGCTGCGCCGACGGGTCGACGGCGTGAGCGAGAAGATGCTGTCCCAGACCTTGCAGGCACTGGAGCGCGACGGCCTGGTGCACCGCGAGGCCCAGCCGACGAACCCGCCGCGCGTCGACTACGAACTCACCCCGCTGGGCCACGAGGTGGCCGGCCGGCTGCTGGCCCTCATCCAGTTCGTGGAGGGCCGCATGGACGACGTACTGGTGGCGCGTGAGCGCTACGACGCGACGCGCGGCGGCCGCTGACAGCGCGGGCAGAAGTAGCTGGACCGGTTCATCCACGGGCGGCGCAGCATCGGTGTGGCACACCGTCGGCAGGGCAGTCCTTCCCTCCCGTAGGCGTCGAGGGACCGGTCGAAGTACCCCGATTCCCCGTTCACATTGACGTAGAGGGAGTCGAAGCTGGTCCCGCCGACGGAGAGCGCCGCGTTCATCACGTCCCTGATGTGGCCGAGGAGTTCGGCCGTGCGCGGGCGCGTGAACGTGGCGGTGGGGCGCTCGTAGTGCAGCTTCGCGCGCCAGAGCGCCTCGTCCGCGTAGATGTTGCCGACACCGCTGATGAGCGACTGGTCGAGCAGGGCGCGCTTGATGGTGGTGCGCTTGCGGCGCAGGGCGTCGTGGAACGCGGCGTCGTCGAAGAGCGGGTCGAGCGGATCGCGGGCGATGTGCGCGATGACGTCGGGCAGCCCGTCGGGGATGGTGTCGTGCAACGACAGTCCGCCGAAGGTGCGTTGGTCGACGAAGCGCAGTTCGGTGCCGAGGTCGTCGTCGAACCGGACGCGGATGCGCAAGTGCTTCTCGTCGGGGGTGTCGTGCGGCTGCACGAGCAGCTGGCCGCTCATGCCGAGGTGCGCGAGGACGGCCGTGTGCGTGGTGTCGAGAGGGATCCAGAGATACTTGCCGCGGCGGCTCGGCTCGCCGACCCGCTGCCCCTTGAGGCGGTGCGCGAAGTCGTCCCCGCCCGCGATGTGCCGCCGCACGGCACGCGGATGCAGCACCTCGACCTCGTCGACGGTCCGCCGCGCCACCCACCGCGCGAGCCCTCGCCGCACGACTTCGACCTCGGGAAGTTCCGGCACAAATCCTCCATGGCGTACTGCGCCCCGAAGGGGCGCGGGGAACTGCGCGACCAGCCCCCACCGGCCCGCAGACGACAACGATAGAAAAAGCGCCCGCCCCCACCGGCGGAAACCGGCGAGAACGGGCGCTTCAGAAAACGAAGACCTACACCCCGGGGGCGCTGTCGGCGCCCTCGGACGACGCGGCGGCCTCGGCCCGCTCATCCGCGGCGGCGCGAATGGCGCGCCACGCGGACTCCGCGGCCTGCTGCTCCGCTTCCTTCTTGCTGCGGCCGGTGCCGGTGCCGTACGAGACGCCTCCGACGCGGGCGGCAGCAGTGAAGGTCTTCTCGTGATCAGGACCGGTCTCGGAGACCAGGTACTCGGGAACACCGAGCCCCTCGGTCGCCGTGAGTTCCTGGAGACTGGTCTTCCAGTCCAGGCCGGCACCCAGATTCGAGGACTTCTCGATCAGCGGGTCGAAGAGCCGGTGCACCAGCTCACCCGCTGCGTCCAGACCTTGATCCAGATAGACGGCGCCGATCACCGCTTCAAGGGTGTCGGCGAGGATGGACGCCTTGTCCCGGCCGCCTGTGCCTTCTTCACCCCGGCCGAGCCGGATGAAGGAGCCCAGGTCGAGCCCGCGACTGACCTCCGCAAGCGCACGCGAATTGACCACCGCGGCCCGCAGCTTGGCCAGCTGGCCCTCGGGCAGGTCGGGGTGGGTTCGGTAAAGGGTGTCCGTGACGACGAGACCGAGCACCGAGTCCCCGAGGAACTCGAGCCGCTCATTGGTCGGCAGGCCACCGTTCTCGTACGCGTACGAGCGATGCGTCAGCGCACGCACCAGAAGGGCGGACTCGAGTTTGTACCCGAGCCGCCCTTCCAGAAGCGTGTGGGACGAGGCTGTGGTGTCCGCCTTTTTCTTGGCGTCATCCGCCGATTTATGGCTAGCCACTGTGCCTCTCACCAGCCGCTCAGACCTCGAGGACCTGGCGCTTGTTATAGGTGCCACAAGCGGGGCACGCGATGTGCTGCAGCTTGGGCTCCTGGCAACGCTCACACGAAACCAGGGTGGGGACCGCAGCCTTCCACTGCGACCGGCGGTGGCGCGTGTTGCTGCGCGACATCTTCCGCTTCGGAACAGCCACGGCTACTTCTCCTGCTTCTCGTCGACGCCCGCTTGTGCTTCGGCGCCGCTCATCTCGTCCTTCTCGCCGTCCTGGATGGTGCCAGCGAGTCCCTGCAGTGCCGCCCAACGGATGTCGACGGCGTCGTGGTGGTGGCCCGGCTCGTCCGAAAGCCGTACTCCGCACTCGGAGCACAGACCCTCGCAGTCTTCCTGGCACACCGGCTGCATCGGCAGTGCGAGCACCACCGCATCACGCAGCACAGGCTCGAGGTCGAACAGGCCGTCCTCGAGAAAGAGCCTGTCCTCGTCGTCCTCGGCGTCGTCGCCCGGTTCCGCCTTTACGCGGCCCCGGTCGTCGGCGTCAGGGTACGAGAACATCTCCTGGAAGTCCGCGTCGACCTCGAGGTCGAGCGGCTCCAGACACCTTACGCACTCCCCCTTGGCCGATGCACGGGCGGTGCCTGTGACAAGCGCACCTTCCATGACCGACTCCAGGCGGAGATCAAGCTCCACCGGGGCGCCTTCCGGCACCTCGATGACTCCCTGGATACCGAAGTCCTTGGGAGCGTCGATCGTGCGGGACAGCCGCTGCATGGCACCAGGACGCCGACCCAGCTCGTGTGTGTCGAACACGAGAGGGTTGCGGTGGTCGAGGTGGGTATTCAGGGCTGGTCCTGCTTTCGTTCTACGAGGCTTGTGAAGAGCTCCGGGGACTGGCTGCCCCGGTACTCCGGGGAACCATTCCGGGCAGCTCGGAACGCACGTGTACGCGCGACCGAACAGCCAGGATACTGGACCATTCGCTCACGGCCCAATCCGGTCCCGGCCACCTTGGCACGACCGGGTTCAGCGGCCCTGGTCGTACTGCCGCTCGTACTCCCGCACCTGATCCATGCTGATCATGCTGGTGTCGAAGAGACTGGTCTCGTCGAGGGCGGCGGCCTGGGGCTGCTGGGCGTCCTGCTGGTAGCCGTACTGGTACTGGTCCTGCTGGACCTGAGCCGCGTACGGATCCTGCTGCTGGTATCCGTACGGATCCTGCTGCTGGTACACGGCATAGGGGTCCTGCTGCCCGTAGGCCTGGGGCTGCTGCTGGTACCCGTACTGGTCCTGCTGCTGTACGTCCTGCGCGTACGCGGGCTGCTGGGCCGGGATCTGCGGGGCCATCGGCGCCTGCTGCTCCTGCGCGACGGGCTGGGCGACCTGGCCGCCGATCTCCGCGAGGCCCGCGAGGTAGTCGGCGTCGCTGGTGTGCGCCTGCGCGCCGCCCTCGCCGTCCGTGTGCAGCGCGCCCAGGTCGTCGCTGGCGAGCCGGCCGTGCAGCTTCTGGCGGCCCTTGCCGACGGCCTCCAGGGTCTTGGCGAGCACCGCCTCGAAGGCGCCGAGCTTGACGTCCACATAGGCGTCGGCATCACGGCGCAGGGTCTCGGGGTCGTGGCTGCGCTCGGGAGCGTCCTCGTCCTCGTAGCCCTGCTCGTCGATACCGGGGCCCGTGCCGAGCAGCTTCTCACGGCCGCGGCCGACCGAACCGAGGGTCTTGGTGAGGACGACCTCGAAGTTGGCCAGCTTGGAGTCGACGTAGTCGTCGGCCTCCGCGCGCACCTCCTCGGCCTCCTGCCGGGCCTCGGTGAGGATCCGGTCCGCCTCGTTCTGCGAGCGGCGGGCGATCTCGGTGTCCGAGATCAGGGTGCCGCGCTCGGCGTGCGCGGTCTCGATGATCCGCTCGGCCTCGGAGCGGGCCTGCTCGACCATCTGCTCGCGGCCGCCGATGAGCTCCTGGGCCTGCGCCAGGGAGCCGGGCAGCGCCTGGCGCACTTCTTCGAGCATCGAGAGAAGGTCGGCGCGGTTGACCACGCACGAGGCCGACATGGGCATGGACCGGGCGTTGCCGACCGCGGCGACGATCTCGTCGAGCTTCTGTTGCACGTCCACCGTGTGCTCGCCACTCTCTCGTCTGCTCACAGGAATGTGAGGGGTGTTGGAGACGGACGGGACGACTGTATGCCCAACTGGTGTGTGCGTGTCACTTCTTGGGGAGGCGCTCGGTCAGCGACGCGTGCACCACCGGCGGGACCAGGTGCGACACGTCGCCGCCCCAGGCCGCGACCTCCTTGACGAGCGAGGAGGACAGGAAGCTGTAGGTGGGGTTGGTGGGGACGAAGAGCGTCTCCACACCCGACAGGCCGTTGTTCATCTGGGCCATCTGCAGCTCGTAGTCGAAGTCGCTGACGGCGCGCAGGCCCTTCACGATGGCCGGGATGTCGCGCTGCTTGCAGAAGTCGACGAGGAGGCCGTGGAAGGCCTCGACCTCCACGTTGCCGAACTCGGCGGTGACCTCGCGGATCAGCTCGATGCGCTCGTCGACGGTGAAAAGGCCCTGCTTGGACTTGTTGATCATCACCGCGACATGCACCACGTCGTACAGCTTCGAGGCGCGGGCGATGATGTCGAGGTGGCCGTTGGTGATGGGGTCGAACGACCCGGGACAGACTGCGCGGCGCACGGGAAGTCCCTCGCTCTCCGGTCCGGTCATCGTGCGTCGTCGCACGTGAGGGTGGTGTTCAAGGCGGCGCGACCGTACCAAAACGTGCCCTCGCCATATCGACGGGACCTCAGTCCATCGAACCCGTCCGGCCACCGGAATTCGCCGCCTCTTGTACTGCGTTCAACGGTGACGAGCGCTTCGTCCGCGAGCCAGCCCTGGGCCCGGAGTGTGAGCAGGATCTCCCGAAGATCGTCGTCCGAGACGGCGTACGGGGGGTCGAGAAAGACCAGGTCGTAGGGTGTGGCCGGCGGCGGACCCGCGACGACTTGTTCCGCTTTTCCGGTACGTGCCTCTGCCCCCGGCAGGCCGAGAGCCTTGATGTTCTCGCGGATGGTGCGGGCGGCCCGGGCGTCGGCCTCGACGAGCAGCGCGTGCGCGGCGCCGCGGGAGACGGCCTCCAGGCCGACGGCCCCCGACCCCGCGTAGAGGTCGGCGATGCGGGTGCCGTCGAGGGTGCCGAGCAGGGCCTGCCAGGTGGAGAAGAGGCCCTCGCGCGCCCGGTCGGAGGTGGGGCGGGTGCCGTTCCCCGGCGGCACGGCCAGGCGGCGTCCGCCGGCGCGCCCGGCAATCACGCGGGTCATCTCGGTTCCCGGTCCTTATTGATCGTCGTGCTGGTCACAGTGGGTCCAGTGTGTCAGGGCATGGCGGGCCCCCGCTTCCCGGCCGCCCCCCGCCTTGGGCAATCTGCCGCCAGGGGCGGCAGGGTGGGCAAGGCGGCACCCCGGCGCGGGGCGAGCGCCCCATCAGGCCCCAGCCCCGACACCGCCGCACTCTGGGCTCGGCGTCACCCCTTGTCCAGGTACTGCTCCCGCTCGGCATCCAGCAGCGCGTCCAGCGCCGTCCGCAGCCCCGGCAACCCCTCCAGCTCCGGATCGGCGGCGACGACCCTGGTCGCCTCCTCCCGCGCCTCGGCGATGATCTCCTCGTCCTCGATGACGGTGAGCATCCGCAACGACGACCGCACGCCGGACTGGGCCTGCCCGAGCACATCGCCCTCGCGCCGCTGCTCCAGGTCGATCCGGGACAGCTCGAACCCGTCCAGCGTCGAGGCGACGGCGCCCAGCCGGGCCCGCGCGGGACTCGCCTCGGGCATCTCCGTGACCAGAAGGCACAGCCCCGCCGCCGAGCCGCGCCCGACCCGGCCGCGCAGCTGATGGAGTTGAGAGACACCGAACCGGTCGGCGTCCATGATCACCATCGCTGTGGCGTTCGGCACGTTCACCCCGACCTCGATGACCGTCGTGGCGACCAGCACATCGGTCTCCCCGGCGGCGAACCGCCGCATCACCGCGTCCTTGTCGTCGGGGTGCATCCGCCCGTGCAGCACCTCGACCTTGAGGCCCTGGAGCGGCCCGCGCGCCAGCTCCTCGGCGACGTCGAGCACCGCGAGCGGCGGCCGCTTCTCCGCCTCGTCCTCGGCGGACTTCTTCTTGCCCTTCTTGGGCTTGTCGTCCTCGTCGTCGCCGATGCGGGGGCAGACGACGTACGCCTGATGGCCGTTGCCCACCTCCTCTCGCACGCGCTCCCACGCGCGGGCCAGGAAGTGCGGCTTGTCGGCGGCGGGCACGACATGGCTGGCGATCGGCGAGCGCCCGGCGGGCAGCTGGTCGAGGACCGAGGTCTCCAGGTCGCCGAAGACCGTCATGGCGACCGTGCGCGGGATCGGGGTCGCCGTCATGACGAGCAGGTGCGGGGGCTGCTTGCCCTTGGAGCGCAGGGCGTCGCGCTGCTCCACGCCGAACCGGTGCTGCTCGTCCACCACGACCAGGCCCAGGTCGAGGAACTGCACCTTGTCCTCGATCAGCGCGTGCGTGCCGATGACGAGCCCGGCCTCACCGGTGACCAGGTCGAGCAGTGCCTGCTTGCGTGCGGCGGTGCCCATGGAGCCGGTGAGCAGCACCACCTTGGTGGAGTGCTCGGCGCCGCCGAGCATGCCGCCCTGGGCCAGCTCGCCCATCATCTCGGTGATCGAGCGGTGGTGCTGCTGGGCGAGGACTTCCGTGGGCGCGAGCATGGCGGCCTGGCCGCCCGCGTCGACGACCGTGAGCATGGCGCGCAGGGCGACCATCGTCTTGCCGGAGCCGACTTCGCCCTGGAGCAGCCGGTGCATCGGATGCTCGGTGGCCAGGTCGTCGAAGATCTCCTTGGAGACCTTCTGCTGGCCGTCGGTGAGCGTGAACGGCAGCTTGGCGTCGAAGGCGGTCAGCAGTCCGTCCGGCTTCGGCTCGCGGGCGACGGCGGTCAGCTGGGTGTCCGCGAACCGGCGTCTGGCGAGGGCGACCTGGAGGACGAACGCCTCGTCCCACTTGAGGCGGGCGCGGGCGTCGGCGATGTCCGCCTTCGTGTGCGGCCGGTGGATCTTGAGCAGCGCCTCGGGGAGCGGCACCAGGCCGCGGCCCTCGCGCAGCGACTCCGGGAGCGGGTCGACCGCCTCCGGTGCGCTGGGCAGCACCAGGTCGACGGCCTTGGCGATCTTCCAGGACTCCAGCTTGGCGGTGGCCGGGTAGATCGGAAGGAGGGCGCCGGCCCAGGAACCGACGGCCTCGGCCGCTTCGGCGGCGTCTTCAGCGGTTTCGGCGCCCAGCAACTGGTACGCGGGATGCGCCAGTTGCATCTTGCGGTTGAACACCGAGACCTTGCCGGCGAACATCGCGCGCGTGCCCGGCAGCAGTTCCTTGTGCGGCTTGTGGATGCCCTTGCCGAAGAAGACGAGCTGGATCTGGCCGCTGCCGTCGGTGATGGTGACTTCGAGGCGCTGCCCGCTGCCGCCGTTGAACCTCAGGACGCGGGCGGTCGCGACCTGGGCGACGACCGTGACGTGCTCGTCCAGCGGCAGCTCCGCGAGACGCGTCAGCTCACCGCGCTCGGCGTATCTGCGCGGGTAGTGGTGGAGCAGATCACCGACGGTGTGCAGGTCCAGGTGCTCGGCCATCACCTTCGCGGTGGCGGGGCCGAGCACTTTCTTCAGCGGTTCTTCGAGCACAGGCACGAGATCCATTGCACACCACGCCACTGACAATCCTCGGCAGGTCCCCGGAATCAGCGTCCCGGAATCCCTGAAAACCGCTGGTCGGAAGCGGCTTTCCGGCCCTAGGATGACCGCCTTCCGCCTCTTTTCGCGGTCACCTCACGCAGGGCCGCCCGACCCGCGCCGTCGCCTGTCCCCCCACCGGCGCAGCGACGATGGATTCCCAGACTTCTCACGATGCCCAGCGCGCCCAGGCGCCGCACACCTTCCAGGTCGACCTGCGCGGTCTCGTCGATCTGCTCTCCCACCACCTGTACTCCAGTCCGAAGGTCTACCTGCGCGAGCTGCTGCAGAACGCCGTGGACGCCATCACCGCCCGCCGCGCCGAGCAGCCCGACTCCCCTGCCACCGTTCGGCTGTTCGCCGAGGGCGGCTCGCTGCGGGTCGAGGACTCCGGCATCGGCCTGACCGAGTCCGATGTGCACAGCCTGCTCGCGACGATCGGCCGCAGCTCCAAGCGCGGCGACGGCCTGGAGTCGGCCCGTGCCGATTTCCTCGGCCAGTTCGGCATCGGGCTGCTCGCGTGCTTCGTGGTCGCCGAGCGGATCCGCGTGGTCAGCCGCAGCGCCCGCACCCCGGACGCGCCGCCCGTCGAGTGGACGGCCCGCGACGACGGCTCGTACACGGTCCGTACGCTCCCGGACGCGGCCCGCACCGAGCCGGGTACGACCGTGCATCTGGAAGCTCGCGCGGGCGCCGCCGACTGGCTGTCCGAGGAGCGGGTGCTGTCGCTCGCGCGGGACTTCGGTTCGCTGCTGCCGTACGACGTGCGGGTGGGCGGGACGCCGGTGACCGATCTGCCGGCCGTCTGGAACCGCGCGTATCCGACGCCGGCCGGCCGCCGGGTGGCGCTGGCCCGGCACTGCCACGACCTGTTCGGCTTCACACCGCTGGACTCGATCGAACTGGATGTGCCGCTCGCGGGCATCCGGGGCGTCGCGCACGTACTTCCGCAGACGGTCAGCCCGGCGCAGCGAGCGGGCCACCGGGTGCACCTGAAGGGCATGCTGCTGACGGACCGGGCCGAGCAGCTCCTGCCCGACTGGGCCTTCTTCGTGCGCTGTGTGATCGACACGGACAGCCTGCGACCCACCGCCTCGCGCGAGTCCCTGTACGAGGACGAGACCCTGGCCGCCGTCCGGGAGGCCCTGGGCGAGCGCATCCGGGAGTGGCTGACCGCGCTCGCCGCGGGCGATCCGGAGCGCCTCGCCGCCTTCTTGTCGGTGCACCACCTAGGGGTGAAGTCCCTTGCGCGGCACGACAAGGAGATGCTGCGCACGATGCTTCCTTGGCTGCCGTTCGAGACGACGGACGGGCGGGTCTCCCTGGAGGAGTTCGCGCAGCGCCACCCCGTCGTGCACTTCACCCGGACCGTGGAGGAGTTCCGGCAGGTCGCGCCGATCGCGTCGGCGCAGGGCATCGGGGTCGTCAACGGCGGCTACACGTACGACGCCGATCTGGTCGCGGCCCTGCCCTCGGTCCGCCCGGGCACTCCCGTGGCGGAGCTGGACGCGGACACCGTGACCGCGCACCTGGACTCGGTCGACCCGGCCGAGGAGCTGGCCCTGTCGGCGTTCCTCGCGGCGGCCCGCACCCGGCTCGACCCGCTGGGCTGCGACGTCGTCCTGCGGGCCTTCCATCCGCTGACGGTGCCCGCGCTGCATCTGGACGACCGGGCGGCCCGCCACGAGCAGGCGCGCGCGGAGGCCGAGGCGCAGGCCGACGATCTGTGGGCGGGCATCCTGGGCTCGCTGCGCGGCAGCGCTCCACGCGCGCGTCTCGTTCTCAACCACCTCAACCCGCTGATCCGCAGGGTGAGTTCCCTGGCCGACGCGGATCTGATCGGAACGGCCGCCGAGGCCCTCTACGGGCAGGCCCTGCTGATGGCTCAGCGCCCGCTGCGCCCCGCCGACTCGGCGCTCCTCAACCGCTCGTTCATCGGCCTCCTGGAGTGGGCCACACACCCCGGCACCGGAAAGGACGACACCCGATGAACGGGACCGACGAGATCACCGACCTGGACGCCCTGCGGCGCGCGATGGCGGAGAACGCCGCACAGCCCGAGGGCCCGGCCCGCGGCGCCCGCGCGGAGCAACTGCTCGCCGGGGCGGAGAAGCTGGCCGAACCCCTCGCGGTCATCGAGGCGCTCGGCCACCAGCTGCAGATGTACAACTACAGCTCCGAGAAGGACAAGATGTTCGTCCCCTTCGCGCGTCTGCTGCGCATGTGGGACGAGCACCCCGAGGAGTTCGACGCCTACGAGACGCACTCGCTGCACTGGGTCTTCAAGTGGATGTCGGGCGGCATGCTCAACCAGCCGCACATCCCGCTCGCCTCCATGGAGAAGTGGCTCGGCGAGATGGAGCACCGCTACCGGCTGGCGGGGCACTCCGAGCGGGCCGTGCGCATGAGCGAGTTCTACGTCGCCGACCACATAGGCGACGAGGAGCGGGCCACGCGCGCGTACGAGGCATGGCTGGCCGCCGACCGCGACGACATGGCGGACTGCCACGCCTGTGAGCTGAACGGCCAGGGCGTCCGTCAGGCGGACCTGCGGGACGACGAGCGGGCCCTGGAGCTGTGGCGGCCCGTCCTGGAGGGCGAGCACACGTGCGCCCACGAGCCGCACGCCGCGCTCGCGGCCTCGCTGCTGCCCCTGCTGCGTCTCGGCCGTCCGGAGGAGGCCCGCGCGAACCATCTGCGCGGCTACCGCCTGGTCCGGCAGATGGAGTCCATGCGGGGCGCGTTCGCCTCGCACGTGGAGTTCTGCGCCCTGACCGGCAACGAGGCCCGTGCCATCGAACTGCTCGCCGAGCGGCCCGCGTACTTCACCGACACCGGAAACCCGGACGGCCTGATGGACTTCCTGTCCGTGACGGCTCTGGTGATGGACCGGCTGGTCGAACTGCGCCTGGGCGAGCAGAGCGTTCCGGGACCCTCGGGGCGGACCTGGACGGCGGCCGATCTCTCCGTCCACGCGCGTGTGGAGGCGCTGTCCCTCGCGTCCCGGTTCGACGGGCGCAACGGCACCGACCGGGTGAGCCGGCGAGTGCGTGAGCGCATGGATCAGCGGCCGCTGCTCGACCGTCTCCCGCTGGGCGTACGCGTCGTACGACCGGCATCCGCGCGACCCGTGCCCGTGGTGGCCGCGCCTGCCGAGCAGCCCGCCGACGCGTCGACGCTGGTCGCCGAGGCCCGGCGGCTCTCCGCCGAGGAGGGCGGCCCGGAAGCGGGCCTCGCCTGGGAGCGGGCCTCGCGCGCCGCGGAGGCGGAGGGGCTGGAGCTCACCGTCCACGACCGGGCCGAGATGGCCGACTACAGCGCGATGGGCTCGGACGACGACGGCATCGAACTGTTCGCCCGCGCGGCCGAGTTGTACGAGGCCGGCGGCGATCCGGAGGAGGCCCGGGCGGCCCGCGCGCGCGGCGCGTACGCACTGTCGCGCGCGGGCCGGACGGACGAGGCGCTGGCCGCAATCCGGGAACCGTACGAACAGGTGCTCGAGGTCCTTCCCGGTCTGGACGCCGCGACGGCCCGCCCGGCGGCGGCCGTCCTGGTGTGCCGTGCGCGCATCCTGCTCCAGGCGCACTCCGGGGACGCGGAGATCGACGAGGCGGAGGCGTGCGTACGTCAGCTGCTCGCGCTCGTCGAACCGTTCACGGACGTGCCGCGGCTCGCCTCTCAGGCCGCCTCGGCACGGTCGATGCTCGGGGACATCGCGCTGCACCGGGGTGACACGGCAGCCGCGGCGGCGCTGTACGCGCAGGCAGCAGCCGACCACGTCGCGGCCGGACGGCCCTGGCTGGCCGTCGACTGCGAGGTGCGCCTCGCGGGGCTCGCCCGTGACCGGGAGGACGCCCAGGGCGCCGAGCGGGCGCTGCGGGCCGCTCTGGAGCACGGGACCGGATATCTGGAGCCGATGGGAGCGGCCCAGCTCCACCTCCAGCTGGCCGACGTCCTCGCCGCGAGCGGGCAGTCCGCAGCCGCGTCCGACCACGCCCTGGAGGCCACGCACTGGGCCGACGAAGCCGGTGAGAGCGCGGGGCTCGGCGCCTGGGCACGCTTCCAGTTGGGTGGTCATCTACTGCGTGCGGAGCGCATGGCCGAGGCCGCGGAGGTCCTGGAGTCGGCGCTGCTCGACCTGTCCGCCGACGACCACGGCGACGGAACGATCGTGCAGGCCCGCTGGTGGCTCGGCGACTGTGCCCGCGCGCTCGGCGAACACCTGCAGTCCGCGCAGGCGTGGCTTAAGGCGGCGGAGATCGCCCAGCACTGGCCCGAGCAGCGCGACCACGCGATGCTCGCGAACCTGGCGGCGGACGCCCTGGACCGGGCGGGCCGCCCGGAGGAGGCGGACCGGGCCTACGCACGCGCGGGTGAGCTGTGGGCCTCCCTCGGACAGGTGCCCGCCGTGGTGCGGTGCCTACGCGCGCGTGCCTGGCTGGACTCCGCGTCCGAGGACGACGAGCGGGAGCTGATGGGCGCGGCGATCCGCACGTGCGAGGAGGCGCTTCCGTCCGACGACGCGGTCCGGCCCGCGCTGCTGTCCGACCTGGGTCATACGCACCGCCAGTTCGCGGAGCTCCTGGAGCGGCGCGGCGCGGCCGTGGACACCGCGGCGCACCTGGAGTCCGCCGCCGCGGCGTTCGGCGAGGCCGGCGACGAGAAGCGCCGTGCCGAGGCGGAGGAGGCTCTGGCCGCGCTGCGGGCGCGCTGAGCGACCGCCGCCGCCCAGGGGCCTACTCGACCCCGATCAGCAACAGCGCCGACTGCCGCCCACCCCGGTAGACCACGGTGTCGACGGCCAGATGAGCCTCGCGGACGTGCCGCTCCAGGGCGTTCGCGACCTCATCGGGCACGTCGTCGCCCAGGACGAGCGTGACGAGTTCGCCGCCTGCGGCGAGCATCCGGTCGAGCACCGTGCGGGCGGTCGTCGGGACTTCGTGGCCGATGACCGCCACGTCTCCGTCGATGAGACCGAGCACGTCCCCGGCCTGGCAGATGCCGGCCATGGTCCAGGACTGCCGCTCGGCGACGGCCAGTTCGGCATAGCGGGTGGCGCCCGCGGCCGAGGTCATGGCGACGACGTCCTCGTCGAAGCGCCGGTCGGGCTCGTGCACGGCCAGCGCGGCGATGCCCTGGACCGCGGACCGGGTGGGGATCAGCGCGACCCGTACGCCTTCGGAGCGGGCCTGCTCGGCGGCCGCCGCGGCGGTGTGGCGCAGCTCGGCGTCGTTGGGCAGCAGCACCACCTCGCGGGCGTGCGCGCGCCGGATCGCGTCGACCAGCTCACCGCTGGCGGGCGGCTCGCCGGGCCGGTCGGGCACGGTGGTCGCGCCGGCCTCCGCGTACAGCCCCGCGAGCCGCTCCCCCGGTACGACGGCGACCACAGCGCGCTGCGCCCGCTCGCGAGGCGGCGCGGAGGCACGGTCGGCGTGTACGTCACCGAGGCCGAAGTGTGTGATGCGGATGCGGTACGGCCGCCCGGCCTCGACGCCCGCTTCCACGGCCGCGCCCGCGTCGTCGACGTGCACATGCACGTTCCACAGCCCCTCCCCGCCGACGACGACCAGGGAGTCGCCCAAGGCGTCGAGCCGGGTCCGCAGCCGGGCCACGGCCCGATCGTCGGCTTCCAGGAGGAAGATGACCTCGAAGGCGGGCCCGGCGGCACCGTGGTCGTCGGGGCACTCGAGGTCGGCACCGGCGGAAACGGCATCCACGCGCGCGTGCCCGTCCGTCGGCCGCTGGCGCCACACAGGTACGGCGTTGCCGGAGACGGCTTGGCTCAGCGCCCCCAGCACGGCGACGAGTCCCCTCCCGCCGGCGTCCACGACTCCGGCGCTGCCGAGGGCCGCGAGCTGCCCCGGTGTCGCGTCGAGTGCCGCGCACGCGCCGTCGTAGGCGGCCCGCGCCACGGCCCCGCAATCGCCGTCCGTGCCGGTCGCGGCGTCCGCGGCCGCCGTCGCGACCGTGAGGACCGTGCCTTCCACGGGGTGGGCGACGGCCTCGCGCGCGGACTCGGCGGCCCGTCGCAGGGCCACCCGCAGCGCCTCCCCGTCGGCCGGACCTCCGTGATCCCCGTCACCGGGGTGTCCGTCGGCGAGCACCTGGGACATGCCGCGCAGCAGCTGGGCGAGGATGGTCCCCGAGTTGCCGCGGGCGCCGATGAGAGCGCCGTGCGCCATGGCGCGCATCACGTCGGGCAGCGCGGGAGTGGCGGGTTCGAGTCCGGTGAAGACCGCTTCGACCGCCTGATGGGCGGACTCGACGGTCAGATACAGGTTGGTCCCCGTGTCCCCGTCCGCGACGGGGTACACATTGATCGCGTCGATCTCCGCGCGCTCTCTGCCGAGCGCCTCCAGGGCGAGTGAGCACCAGGCGCGTACCGCGGCTACGTCGAGTACGTGTCGCACCTGCGGCACCTGCGGCACCTACGCCTCCTTCGAGCGGCGGGACTGGCACGCAGAGTAGACCCCGGCGCGGAGCCGCCCGGGAAGAGGGCCTGGTCCGAGGCCCGGGGACGGCGGCCCGGGCAACCATGGTAGTTTCGTTGTATCGGAGCAGCCGTTGTATGCTGCTCCGGTTGCCCGATATCCATCGGGCCATCCCCCTGGCACCGCCACTCAGATCCTTTTCGATCTCGATCCCGGCATGCCGGGATTAACCGTAAGTGCATCTGAAGTCTTTGGAGTGACCCGTGGCTGCCAACTGCGACGTCTGCGGCAAGGGGCCGGGCTTCGGCAATAACATTTCGCACTCGCACCGCCGTACGTCTCGCCGCTGGAACCCGAACATCCAGCGTGTGCGTGCAGTGGTCGGGCGGACGCCGAAGCGGCTCAACGTCTGCACCTCGTGCATCAAGGCCGGCAAGGTCTCGCGCTGACGTTACGCGTAGCGCGGCCACCTAGCTGGTTGCTTGAAGAAGCCGGTCCCCTCGGGGACCGGCTTCTTCGTTTTCCGGACGCCGTCCGGGGCCCGCCCCCTGCGGGTCCGTCGGTCCCGTCCAAGATCCGCAGTACCGGCCACGACTGTCAGTGGCGACTGCCAGACTCTGCGCATGCGGTTCGGCATCCTCGGCCCTCTGGACGTGAGGGCCCCTGACGGCAGCCCCCTGGACCCCGGCGGGCCACGGCCGCGCGCCCTGCTGACCCTGCTGCTCCTGGACGCGGGCCGCACCGTCTCGGCGGAGCGGCTGATCGACGGCCTGTACGGCGAGGATCCCCCGGCGGGGGCGGCGAACGCCCTGCAGTCGCAGATCTCCCGGCTGCGCAAGCGCCTCGACCTGGACATCGGGTCGGGGCCGGCCGGGTACCGCCTCGCGGTGGCCCCGGACGCCGTGGACCTGCATCGCTTCGAGCGCCTCGCAGGCGAGGGCAGGCAGGCGCTGACCACCGGGGATCCCGCGCGCGCCGCGGCGCTGCTGCGCGAGGGCCTCGGCCTGTGGCGGGGTCCGGCCCCGGCCGATCTGCCGCGCCTGGACGAGCTGCGGCTCGGCGCGACGCAGGACCGGATCGAGGCGGACCTCGCGCTGGGCGGTGGCGCCGACCTGGTCGCCGAGGTGCGGGAACTGCTCGCCCTGCATCCCCTCAGCGAGCGCCTGTACGGGCTGCTGATGCGGACGCTGCACACGGCGGGCCGTTCCGCAGAGGCACTACAGGTCTACGAGGAGGCGCGGCGCACCCTCGCCGACGAGCTGGGGGCCGACCCGTCCGCGGATCTCGCGGCGCTCCACCTGGAGCTGTTGCAGGGGCAGGAGCCTGTACGCGTGCGCGGGGTGCCCGCGCAGCTGACGCGGTTCGTGGGGCGGACGGACGAGCTGTCCAGGATCGACGAGCTGCTCGCCGGGGCGCGCCTGGTGACGGTGACGGGCCCCGGTGGCGCGGGCAAGACCCGTCTCGCCTGTGAGGCGGCCCGCTCCCGCACGGATGTCTGTTACGTGGAACTCGCACCGCTTACGGAAGGCACCCGGATCCCGTACGCGATCCTCACCGCACTCGGGGTGCGCGAAGGGCTGCGCGGGCGGCAGGGCACGGATGCCATGGACCGCCTCACGGCCGCCCTGGAGGACCGGGAGCTGCTGCTGGTGCTCGACAACTGTGAGCATGTGATCGCGGACGCGGCCAGGGTGACGGGCCTCCTTCTGGGAGCCTGCCCGGGGCTGCGCGTCCTGGCGACGAGCCGGGAGGGGCTCGGCCTCACCGGTGAGGCCCTGTGTCCGGTGCCGCCGCTGGCCTCGGGCCCGGCGGCCCAGCTGTTCCGGGACCGGGCCGCGGCGGTACGGCCCGACTTCGCGGCGCACGGCCACGCACGCGTGGCCGTGATCGACGACATCTGCGCCGCCTTGGACGGGTTGCCTCTCGCGATCGAGCTGGCCGCGGCCCGATTGCGCACGCTCACGGTGGACGAACTCGCGGAGCGGCTGGGCGACCGGTTCCGTGTCCTGTCCCGGGGTGACCGCACCAAGGCGCCGCGGCACCGCACGCTGCGGGCCGTCGTGGAGTGGAGCTGGGAACTGCTCGACAGGGAGGAGCGGGACCTGGCGTGCCGGCTGACCGTGTTCGCCGGCAGTGGTCTGTCCGGGGGCGCGACGCTGGACGCGGTGGAAGAGGTGTGCGGCATCCCGTACCCGGAGGATCTCCTCGCTTCCCTTGCCGAGAAGTCGTTCCTGGAGGCGGCCGACGGTCGCTATCGGATGCTGGAGACGATCCGTGCCTTCTGTGCCGAGCAGCTTCAGGACGGCGTGCTCGGTGAGCTGCGGGACGCGCACGCCGCGTACTTCCTGCACCTCGCGGAGGAGGCCGAGCCGCAGCTGCGCGGGCACGGTCAGCTTCCCTGGCTGGCCAGGCTCTCCGCCGAGCAGGGCAATCTGGACGCGGCCCTGCGCCACCTCGTGGGGGCGGCTCCCCATGACGGGTTGCGTCTCATGGCGGCCCTGTCGTGGTTCTGGCGGCTGCACGGCCTGGCGGGGGGGGGGGGGGGGGGTCGGGGTGCGGTGTTCCCCGACCCCACCGCGATCGTCAGCGTGTCCCGGTCAGCAGGCGCACGGCCTCACCGGCGTCGCCGCCCACCGCGTCCAGCGCGGCGGCGAACCGCTCGGGGCGGGCCAGCAGCCGTCGTGTCCGGGGTTCCGCCTCGGCCTGTGCGAGCAGCAGTCCGGACAGGGCGTGCGCGTCGCCCGGAGTGTCGTGCAGCCGGGCCGCGTACAGGTCGCGGGCGCGGGCCGGGTCACCCGTGGTCAGGCAGGCGTCGGCGTCGGGCCCCGGGCGCGGCGACAGGTACAGCGCGGTCCGGGTGTCCTCCCAGTGTGCGGCGGATCCGCTCGGCGCGAGCTCCGGCTCGAACGCGGACGGCGGTGTGCCGCCGTCCTGCCGGGCCCGGGCCAGCGCCGCGCGTTCGGCCGGTCCGCAGCGCAGGTTGCGCAGCCGCCACTCGACCCGGTGGCTGACGGCCGCGGCGCGGGCGCGGGCGGCCACCTCGGGGTCGACCGGCTCGCGCAGCCATCGGTCGAGCGTCGCCGCGAGTCCGTCGAGCAGCCGGCGGCCGGTCGGCGTGAGGTCGGCGCACGTCGCGAGGGTGCGCACCACCAGGCGGGTCTGCAGGCGACGCAGCGCGAAGTGGAAGGGGGCGGCGCCCTCGGGGTCGGCCTCGCGGTCCCCCATCCGGGCCCGCCAGAAGCCGGCGACGCCGGTGAACGCGTAGGCGCCGTGCAGCAGTCCGGGCAGATGGCGGGGGTCGGCGCGCCAAGGCGCGTAGAAGCGCTCGCTGCGGTCGTCGGCGAGGAGCGGGAAGAGGTGGAGGAGCGCGCCCAGTTTGCTGTGCTGGAACTCGTGGACGAGGGTTTCGGCGAGGTCGAGGGCGCCGTCCGGGCGGGAGGCGATCATCGAGCCGAAGGCGTCACCGGTGGAGGCGCTGAGCCGGATCGCGGAGCGTTCTTCGGTGATCCAGGGGACGATACGGGTGATGTCGCCGGGACGGATCGCGCCGACGGCGTCGGGGTCGTGGGTGCGGGCGAGCAGGGCGTGGGCCTCGTCGAGCGTCTTCTCCCAGTAGGCGAATTCGTCGGCCGGCAGCCGGGCCGGCTCCACGGGCTGGTCCAGGTCGCGGTACGGGTCGAGGTCGTCGAGGGTCGCGCCGCTGGGACTCAGCGAGCGCAGCGGCAGCCAGCCGGGGAGGTCGGTGTCCTGGTCGAGAGGCCGCACCGAGACCGTCCCGGCGGTCAGCAGCCCCGCCCGCACGGTCACCCGTACGGTCGCGAAGTCGACTTCCGGGTTGGCCAGTTGGAGGAGTCCGAGGGTCGGCAGGGTCAGTGCCCCGGCCCGTACGGGCGCGGTCAGGTCGGCGTCGGTGCCGGCGACGATGCTCGCGGTGGCGGCGAGGCAGCCCAGGTGTCCGGCGTCGGCCCACAGCGGCGGGCCGGACGCGACGCTGTGCAGGCGGCGCAGCATGTGCGCGATCCAGGCACCGCACTGCGGGCTCATGAGCAGGCCGTCCACCGCAGCCGGGGCGCGCCGGGCGGCCGTCTCCAGCACCCCCCACACCTGCTCGACGTCGCCCGCCGGGCCGAGGATCCGGGGCATGTCGTCGAGACGGTCGAGCAGTTCACGCAGCAGGAGCAGCCGACGGGTGCGCTCGCCCTTCAGCAGGAACGCGACGGCCTCCTCGGAGCCGCCACCCGCGGCCAGTTCGTCGAAGAGGCGCCCCGGCATGCGCAGGGCCGACGGAACCGGGGAGGAGGGTATGCCGGACGATGACGACGCAGCCACCCTTTTCTACTCGGCCCGGCCGGGATTGCTGCCGCCCGAGATCGCGCCCGGGCGGGGGCGACGGGTCTCGTCGAGGAGTCTGCGGCTGGGCCCGATGCCGGGATACCGGCGCAGCTCAGCCAGGCCGACCTCGGCGAGATCCGCCAGGTCCGACTCCACATGGTCCGCCGGACGGTCGGCGCGCACCGGCTCTTTCAAGGTGTTCTCCCCCTTCACCCACGACGGCACTCAATGCCGCCTTGGTCCTGTACCCATCATGACGAAGCTTGCCCGGTCCCGGAACCCGTAGGCCCCGTGGAAGATCGGGAACCGTCTGTTGGCCGATTCCCGTCGGGTCAGCCGGGTTCAGCTGTCGATCAACTCCGTTATGGATGCGGCGAGTTCGGTGGCCCGTTCGGGATCGTCGTCGAGGGAGGTCACCGCCTCGTACAGGGTCCACAGGGCGTCGGCCCGGCGGCCGTGGGCACTCACGATGGCGACCAGGTCGGGGCGAGGTGCCGGGTTGCGGCGCATCCGGGCGGTCAGCCGCGGATCGAGCAGCAGCACCAGGGTCTGCCGCTCGTCGGAGCTGTGGGTGAACGGGTAGTCGAGCAGCGCGTCGGCGACGCGGCCGAGTGCGCTGAGGGCCCCGGGGCCCTGCCGTCGCGCGGCCGGTGGGCCCAACGTCCGCTCCTGGCCTGGTCGTTTGATGATCAGGGTGGGCAGTTGGCCGGATCGGCCGGGCGCCCAGATCTCCTGCTCCACCCGGGTCAGTACGGCGGCGAAGAGCCGCTCCGGGTCGAGGGCGACACCGGTGCCGGCCCGGTCGAGTTCGTCCTGGACGAGGCGGGAGAAGACGCCGCTGCGCAGCACCGGATCGTTGGCGGCGCGCTCGCCGCGGGAGGCTGCCAGCAGCAGCGCCTGTTCGTGGACGGTGGTGCGTGCGCCCGCGCCCAGCTTCTCGGTGTCCAGCGTGCGCGGGAAGCCGTGCCGTTCGTCGAAGGTCTGACAGGCGTCGACGATCCAGCTCTGCCGCTCGAATCCGGTGACGGCGTCACTGGCCAGAAGGCGGCAGGCGGAGTCCAGGTCGAGGTTGCGTCGCCCCTGCGCGGTGGCGTCGGCGTAGTAGAGGCGGATCCGCTCGTCCTGGTCGAGGACGCCGTGACCGCCCCACCACACCCAGAGGAAGTCGCCTTCCAGGGAGGGTATTTCGTCGGTGAGGGTGTGGTGGAGTGCGGCCTGGTCGGCGGGCCGGTGCGCCATCGCGGGCCGGTGCCCTTCGGCGGGGGCGAGGTGCAGCAGGATGTTGGCCTCGGGCACCCCGCGCTCGCGCAGCCAGCCGTGGAACCGGACGGCGTCGTCGGCGGGCCCGGGCAGCCGCCAGCTCTCCCCGGCCGCGTACTCCTCGATGCCGACGACGAGCGCGGTGACCCGGCGCGGATCGATCTCGGGGTACGTCACGGCAGGCGGGCCGCGATGGCCCGGTAGACGGCGGGGTCGTCCCAGTAGGCACTGTGCGCTACGGGGAAGGGCTGACGGCTGTCGGTGGCGACGTCGGTGACCCGGCCGGGGAAGAGGTGGGCGCCGATGTAGCCCAGCAGATCCCGGCGGTCGTACAGGTTCAGCCAGTCGGGCACGTGCGGGGGCAGGGACTGGGGGTGGGTGAGGGAGGGCAGGGCGCCCGTCTCGTACAGGAGCGGTCCCTGCGAGCCGACCGTGACGAGGAGCGCGACGGAGGGCTGCGGGTCCAGGATCAGGGTGTCGAGGGCGATGATCCCGCCGAGGCTGTGCCCGAGCAGTACCACCGGCGCTTCTTGACGGCCTATCAGCTCTCGCAGCCCGTGGCGGGCGTCCGCGCCGCGGGCGAGATAGCGCAGGATGTCGCCCGCAGCCGGATGGACGGCTTCGGTGAGGGCGCGGCGGCGACGCACCGCCGTACGTGAACCGGCCCTCAGCAGCGGCCCCTTGGCGACGCGCAGCAGCAGGCCGCGTCCGGTGCCCTCGGGGGTGGCACCCAGTGCTTCCGCGATCCGGCCGACGGCCGCGTCCCGGACGTCGCCGGTGCACAGGACGGGCGCGTCGGCGTCCAGGGCGGCGCCGATGACGGCGGCGGCGACCGCGCGGGCGAGCAGCCGCGCCAGCTGGTCCGGATCGAGGGCGGCTGCCGCGGGAGCCAGCAGCGGGGAGCGGGCGAGTTCGGCGGCACGCGCAGGGAGGTCGCCGCCCAACTCCGGTGCGATGTCACCGAGTCGGCGGAGCAGGCGACGGGGACGCTCGTCGGGGAACTCCGCTCCGGGCGCCGTCACGGCGGTGCCCGCACCGGCCGCGGCGAGGGCGAGTTCGACCTCGGGATCCGCGTACAGCAGCGCCCAGGGATCCGTGTCGTCCACGTCGTCGAGGCCGCGGCTCATGCCGCCCGGCGGCTCCGGAATGCTGGCGCCCCGGGCGGCGAGTACGGCGCCGTGCGCCTCGCCCCAGTAGTAGGGGACGACGCGGGCGTGCGGCGCCGTCGCGCCGAGCCCCTCGATCACCCGGGCGTGCAGTGCGCTGAAGCGGGGCTCTCTGACCCCCGTACCGTGAATGAAGACGACCGTGGTCACAAGCCCAGCCCCCGTGCCGGTCCGATGAACTGCTTCCTGCATCGCGCAGGGTCATCTTAAGTGCAGGCAAGGGCAGTTGGGGCTGATGCGCGGCGCGGGAACAGGTCCGCACCACACATCACGCCGGGCTTTCGGTCAGTGCGGGATCACAGCGGCATCGGGGCGATGTCGCACTCGATGCGCTGGTGCAGCTGGGCCGCCGTGCGCCAGGGGTGGTCGGCGCCGAGGACCCGGGTGAAGCCCTCGACCGCCTGCGCGTTCAGCCGGTCGGCCACGGCGGATTCGCCGAGGCCGCGCAGGTCGAGCGCCAGGTGGGCGGTGCAGGTCAGGGTCACCGGGTGATCGGGGCCCAGGACGTCGTCGAGCAGCGGCAGCACGGCCTCGTCCACCGCACGGGCCGCCGCGAAGTCGAGGCGCGCGTAGTGGTCGTTGGCCCGGCTGATGCGGGCGGTGAGCGTGTTCGGGTGCCGCTCGCCCAGGGTGGCGGTGAACCGCTCGACGGCCTCGACGTCGCAGCGCTCCGCGCCGCCGACGTCGCCGATCGCGCGCAGCGTGGCCGCCAGGTTGACCAGCGCGCTCACCGTGGCGGAGTGGTTCTCGCCCAGCGCGTTGCGGTAGCGGAGCACGACCTTCTCGCCCAGGTCGCGCGACTGTGCCAGCTCGCCGGTGATGCGGCGGTCCACCACCACGTTCATGGCGGCGGCCAGGGTGTCCGTGTACTCGGTGCCGTAGCGCTCGGTGAACCGGACGAAGGTGTCCTCGATGAGTTCCCGCGCCTCGGCGGTGGCGCCGACCCGACGGCGGCAGACGGCGAGTTCCCGCGCGGCCATGATCGTGGAGGCGTTGTCGACACCGAAGTTGCCGAGGTACGCCTCGTACGTGGACTCCATGAGGAGGTGGGCGGAGCGGTAGTCGCCGGTCTCGCGGAGGTCGACGGCGAGGCCGCCCAGCGAGTTGAGGGTGAAGCCGTTCGTGGGTCCGTAGAGCACGTCGAACTGTCGGGCGGTCTCCTCGTCGAGCGAGCGGGCCTCGGCGAACGCGCCGCACCAGCGCAGCGACACTCCGAAACTGTGCGCGGCCTGCAGAGTGACCGGATCGTCCGGGCCGAACAGCCGGCGGGCCATGGACAGCGCCTCGTCGTCCAGTGCGCGGGCGGCCTGGAACTCGCCCTGATAGCGCTGCGAGAACGCCATCTGCGACATGGAGTTGACGAGCTCCTCGTCCGGCACCTCTCCGGTCCTGGACTGGTCGAGAGCCTTCTCGCTGAGCCGCAGCGCCTCGTCGCGGCTGCCGAACTTGCCCAGCATGAACGCCAGGATCTTGGCCATCCGGATGACCATGATGTCGTCGTCGCCGGACTGCGCCTGCCAGATCGTCCAGGCCTGGCGGGCCATGTTCATCGCGGTGTCGTGCGCGCCCCAGTAGTAGAGGAAGAACACGACGTCGTAGACGAGGTCGCGCACCCAGGGGTCGGAGCTGCGCACCGCCCCCGACGCCTGCACGTGCGGCAGCAGCGCCTGGTAGGCGGGCCACAGTTCCGGGGAGGCGCCCTCGCCGGGCTTCGCGGTGGCCAGGAGCTGGTGGACGGCGCGCCGCAGTTGCGCCTCGGCGGTCTTGTCCAGTCCGGTCGCCAGCACGCTCTGCATCAGACGGTGCATCTGGAGGGTGCCGCGTTTGTGGTCGAGGCGGATCAGCGAGAACTTGCTGAGCTCGCGGGTGGCCCTGGCCAGCAGGACCGGGTCGCGCAGCACCGGGTCGAGTTCGGGGCTGACCTCCACGTTCCGCCCGCCGCGCAGCAGGCTGAGCGGGATCGGTTCCGGCGCCATCAGCGCGCAGACCTCGAGGAGTTGGCGGGCCGCTGGGTGTTCCTGCGCCAGCCGGTCGAGGGAGAGGTTCCAGGCCGCGGCGACCGGCACCGGGTAGTCCGGGTTCGGGTCGAGGTCGAGGATCTCGACGCGGCGCTGGGCGAGGAGTTCGAGGTGTTCGGTCACGGGCATGCCGGTGGCGGCGTGCCAGGCTCCGGCCTGCTCGATCGCGAGCGGCAGATCGCCGAGGGCGCCGGCGAGCAGGTCGGCGTCGGCGGTCGCGAGGTCGGGTGCGCGCCGCTGGAGCAGGGCGATGGACTCCTCGCGCTCGAAGACGTCGACGCTGAGCGGGGTGGCGACGCGCTCCCAGTCGCGGTTGCGGGACGTGACGATGATCTTGCCGGGGCCGCCGCTCGGGAAGTAGGCACGGACCGCGTCGATGTCCTCGGCGTTGTCGAACACCAGCAGCCAGTTGTCGTACGGCTTTCCGGAGCGCAGCGCCTCCTGCACGGCGGGCACCGCGGTGTTGGCCTGCGGTCCGGTGTCGAGACCGAGGAAGGAGGCCAGCTCGGCGAGGGAGGCGAGGATCAGCGACTCACGCTCGGACGGCACCCACCAGATCACGTTGTACTCGGGACTGTGCCGGTACACGTACTCGATGGCGATCTGCGATTTGCCGACCCCGCCCATGCCGTGCAGGGCGTGCGGCAGGACGGCGGCGGTCTCCTTCTGCCGCAACTGCTCGTCGACGGCTTCCAGCAGGATCTCGCGTCCTGTGAAGTTGGGGTTCTTGGGCGGGACGTTCCCCATGATCTTCGGCTGACCGCTGCGGACGAAGCGGTGTTCGGGAGCCTTGAGGTCCATGGTTGAGTCAGCCTTCCCAGCTTCGGTGTGTTCGGTTGTCTCGGTTCCGGCCGGTGACGCCAAGGGGACTCCTGGTTCGCTGGTGATCTCCGCCACCAGCCCTTCCCCGTCGAGCCCGTCACCAGACCCGTCACCATCTCTGATCACTCCCGTACGACCCCCGTTCGAGAGGGATGCGCCCCCGGAGAGCCCCGCGACGATCCGGGCCGCGCGCCGGGCGTGCGGCCCGGACAGGGCGCGCAGGACCGCGAGTTCGATCCGCAGCCAGGGGCGGCCGGGGGTGGTGGTGTCGGGCAGCGGGGTGTCCTCCGGGTTGCGCACGGCGGCCCGCAGCGGGGCCGTGGCGCCACGGCCCCTGCGCAGTTCGGCGAGGACGTCGATGATGCGCGCCAGCTGGGTCCGGGTGCCCGTGGCGAGCAGTGCCTCGCGCACCCCGTCGGCGAACTCGGGGCCGCTCCCCTCCCCCTCGTGTCCGTGTTCCCAGTCGATGAGCCCGCCCATCATGACCTCGGCGACATGGTCGGGGCCCGCCTCGGGGACGGCGCGCTCGCGCAACTCCTCGATGAGGTCGAAGTCCAGCGGGATCACGGCGAGCAGCAGTGCCAGGTGGCGGGCCAGCGGGCTGGCGAGGCCGGCGAAGCGGGCCACGGCGGCGGCCGCCGCGCGGGGTCCGTCGATCCTGGGGGTGCGCAGACCGGGCGCCGGGGCGCCCTTGGCGAGCGCGCCCGCGGGCAGCATCGGCAGGGCGCGGTGCACGCCCGGCTCGCCGGTGACGAGGTCGGCCCAGGCGGTGAACGAGGCCGGGTGGGTGCTGAGCACGGGCACCGGGACCGTGCCGTCGTCGGGTTCGGGGAGCGGGCGCAGCGGGTCGGCGACGTCGTGCGGCGGACGGCAGTCCAGGGCCGTGTTGGCCGCGCCGAAACCGGCGGCGCCGAACTGCGCGCGGAACGGGTACAGCGAGGAGCGGTGACGCAGGTACGGAGGTAACAGATGGACCAGCGCCGTGGGACCGCCGCGGGCCAGCGCCGTGAGCAGGCCGTCGGCGCCCGGTGCGGCCCAGCCCGCGCCGAGTCCGTCGGTGACGACGAGGAACAGCCGCTTGCCGCTGCCGTCGAGGAGTTCGCGCGGGTCGCCCGCCCGTCCGTCGGCGGTGCACACGACGGCGGGCCCCTCGGCGGGGACCCGGATCCGCACGGTGCGTACGTCGCGGAAGGCGCCGCTGCGGGCCGCCTCGTCGGCGATCCGGCGGACGGTGCCGCGCCAGGCCCGCATGGTGAGCGTGTCGTCGACGAGCAGCACGACGTCCAGGGCGCGCTGGTACGCGGGCAGCAGATACGGCATCCACAGCCCGTCGCTCAGCCCGTGCTGCGCGGTGGCGTCCTCGTCCAGCGGGCCCGGTGCGTTCGTGGGCACGCGGCGGCCCAGGGCGCGCAGCACCCGCGCCAGACGCAGCGGGTGGGCCGGCGGTGACGCGGGGGCGGGTGGCAGCTGGAAGACGGGCTCGCCGCCGGTCTCTGTCGAGGTCAGGTCGGGTCCGGGGGTCTGGAACGCGTACGCGTACGGGATCGCCGTGCTGCCGCCCGCCGGTCCGCTGTCAGGGGGCAGGCCGGAGCCGGGAACGCCGGCGGTGTCCGGGGCCACAGGTGGCTCCGCCGAGTCATCCGGATGATCGCCTTCCGGCCGCCGCGAAGAGCCGGGCGCGCGCCGTCCTGAAGCGAGCCACGCGGCCGCGAGCCAGGTGGCTTCCGCGAGGTCGCGCCAGTCCGGCCCGTCCTCCGAGGAGCCGGTCGGCGCGCCGCTTCCGCCGCCGCTCGGGTCGGGGGCGCGCTCCCTGGGCAAGCCGGTCATCAGCGGCCTTTCGCGAGGTCGCGCAGCAGCATCTCGACGAGCTTACGCCCGTCGGCGTCGGCCTGAAAACCACCCGTTGTGACCAGCAGGACCGCGTTGAGTAGTTGGTCCACCGAGTGCGTTCCGCCGTCCTGCACCCGTCGTTGGAAGTCGTCCACCAGCTCCCCGACGACGTCCTCGCTGCCGCTCAAATGGCTCGCCACGATCGACAGCAGCCGCTCCCGCGAGGGCAGTCGCAGCTCCAGCGGCAGGCAGCGGCGCCGGAACGCGAGCGGGAACTCGCGCTCGCCGTTGCTGGTGATCACCACGACGGGGAACGCGCGGCACTCGACCAGTCCGCGCTCGACGGTCGTGCGGGCGCCCGGGTCGTCGGTGAAGACGCTGATCTCGTCCTCGGGACTCCGCTTCAGCTCGGGTATGTCGTAGGAGCCGTCCTCCAGGACGTGCAGCAGGTCGTTCGGCAGGTCGATGTCGCTCTTGTCCAGCTCGTCGATGAGCAGCACGCGCGGCTGCTCGTACGGGAGCAGGGCGGTGCCGAGGGGGCCCAGAGTGACGAAGTCGCCCATCCGCGGCGCCTGTTCACCGGCGTCCGGGTCGGCCCCGGCGCGCCAGGCGGCGATGGCCTGTGCGCGGCCTATGGCGTCATAGGCGTACAGCCCCTCTTTGAGCGCGGTGCGCGAGACGATGCCCCACTGCAGGACGCGGCCGAGGCCCAGTTCGCGGGCGATGAGATAGGCGAGCGAGGACTTGCCGACGCCGGGCGGTCCGGTGACCAGGAGGGGGCGGCGCAACAGCAGCGCCGCGTTCACGATGTCGATGTCCTCCTGGCGCAGATGGACCAGGTCCTGGTCGTCGCCGAGCCGCCGCCGGGTGGCCCGCGAGTCGTCGCAGTCGGGCAGCGGTTGCGCCGGGCCGCCCGCGAACGTCCGCCAGGGCGGTGCTGCGGGCAGGCTGGGCCCGGTACCCACCGGGGCACTGCCCACGCCGTGGAACACACGCCACGCGGTGCCGTGCTGCTCGGTCATGCCGGCATCTCCTCACAGTCGACGAGGCGGTTCGGGTCGTCCCACAGGAACGCGATATATCTGCCCACCAGAAGCCGGCCCACTTCTTCCGTCTCGGCCCGGACTCTCAACTGGTGGACTTTGAAGGGAAGTTGACCGGGACTGTGGCCGAGCAGGAGCTGGAGCAGTTCGACCGACTGGGGCATGTCGGGGCGCCGGTCCCAGACGACGAGCCCCACGCCCTCGGTGAGCGCCACCTTCAGCGCCTCCAGGCCTCGCCCGCGCTCCGCGGGGTGCTGCAGGATGACGCCGGTCGCCCGGGGGTTGTCGCGGAGCCTTTCCTTCCATGACGTGAGGGGATCCGCCACCCCGTCCCAGCGGTACGTCTCCGCGGCCGGGGCCTCCTGGAAGGTGCGCCAGCGCTTGCGCCACAGCTCCCGCTGCCTGGCGTCCCGGGCGCGCATCCGGTCGAGGCTGCGCAGATGGATGTAGTAGCGCAGGTCGAGCGGGAGCGGTTCGAGGGCGTCCGCCGCGACCTTCAGGCGTGCCACGTCGTGGTTGAGCAGGGCGTGGGGCAGGACGAACTCCACATGGACGGGGCTGTCGTCGGTCCCCCCGGCCCACTGCGCCTCCCCGTGCCGCACCGCGCGCAGCACGGCCGGGCCCAGCCCGTCGAGCGTGGTCTCCTCGGGCGCGAAGGCGCGCGGCTGCCAGAACCCGGCCGCCGCGTTCACCCAGTGGCGTACATAGATCCGGTCGGTGCGGTCGTACGCCGGGTCGACCATGACGACCAGGGCGCGCGGCACCGTGCCGTCGGGCTCCGCGTGGCACGCGATGTGGGCGCGACGCTCGCGCAGCGCGTCGGCGAGACCCGCGACCTTGGCCCACTCGTCGGACCAGGCCCGCAGAGCGACGGCCTGGGACGAGCCGAGGGCGGCGACCACCTCGACGAGGACCAGGGCGGGCGGCAGTCCGTCCGACTGCGCGTTCTGCTCGACCAAGTGGACGAACAGGCCGAGGGCGCTCTCCCCGTCCGGCAGAGCGATCCGCAGTTCACCGGCGAGGACGCTGTAGAGGACGGGCTGGGGGACGGATCCGTGCAGCAGCAGATCCCAGGCCTTGCGCTGCATGTCGGCGTCGAACACCCCGGGCAGTTCCAGGACCGGGCGGCTCTCCACGGCATACACCTCGCGGCGCACCTGCCGGTCGAGCCGGTCGGCCGTCTCGCGTCCTTCCAGGACCGCGACCGCCTCGGTCAGCGCCCCGTACCCTCGTCCGCCACTGTGCCGCAGGACCTGTCTGACGAACTCGGCGATCTCCCCCCGCACCGGCATCCCCCGCTCCAGCCACTGCATCCCGATGCCTTCGCAGACCAGTGTGGTGTACACGGATCGCTGCGGAGCCTCGCGCACGCATTGCAGTGCGCACAGCCCATCGGTGAGGGCCGAGACCAAGCGTAAGAACACGCCGCCCGGCTCCTGTGGCGTGCTCATGTTCACCGACCAACCCCCGTAAGCCGGTCCCGCCCTGGGAACTGCCGGTGAAGCTACCACGCCAACTCTCGTGCTACCAGGGCCGATTACAGGTTCGGCCGAGTTCCTCGGGTCACCGGAGACGCATGGCGCGCATGCTGTCGCCGGGCGTCACGAACGTCGTACTCCACCCACGCCGTTCCGCGTGGCCGGGCATGGTGGCACCTACCGTCGGGGCATGAACAAACGCGCCCAAATCACTCTCCTCCTGCTGACCGGGGCCTCCGGCGCCGTGGACGCACTCGCCTTCACAGCACTGGGCAGCGTGTTCGCCGGGGTGATGACCGGGAACCTCGTCCTGCTCGGGATCTCCGCGGGGCGCGGGGACGGGGCGGAGGTGACCGGGCCGCTGGTCGCCCTCGGGGGCTACGTCGTCGGGGCCGCCTGCGCCGCGCTCGCATGCCGGGGCTCGCGTCGGCGGGCCGCGGGGCAGTTGTGGCCGGGGGCCGTCGTCGCCTGCCTCGCGGCGCAGTGCGTCCTGCTCGCCGCCGTGGCCGTCGCGGCCGGGGTGCTCGGCGGGCGGCCCGGCGAGGGCTGGCGGATCGCGCTGCTCGCGGGCGGCGCCGTGGCGATGGGCGGGCAGTCCGCGGCCATGGTCGCCGCCGGCGCCGGGGGCGCGCCCACCACCTACTTCACCGGCACGCTCACCACGCTGGTGACCGGCGCGGTGGACGGGACCGGGCGCGGCGCCGGGCAACTGTGGACGGCCGCGCGCCTGGTGGCGGTGGTCGGCGGGGCCGCCTGCGCCGTCGCCGTGCACACGGCCGCGCCGCCCTGGGGGTTCGTTCCGCCCGTCGTGCTCACGGCGTGCGCGGTGGCGTGCCAGAAACCTGCACACCGATTGCGCAGAGCAGTCACGCAAGGCGCCGGATATTCAATGCACGGTGCACACGATGAAACCCATTGATGCGCGGGTGTCCCCTTTGGTGAATGCGCGAACCGGACGTGCGCAATTCACTCCATGAAGAATGTGGAGACGTTGCCACCGGCCTGTGAACGGGCCTGCACGTCTTGGCAATTGACCTCGCACATCCGCTCTGACCGGCGATCTTCCGATTGGCTGTGCGACGCGTCAACGTGCTTTGATCCTCCGCATCGCGGAACGGCGACGGATTCGGCGCCACCGGATCACGGCACCTTCCGCGTTTTGCGAAATACCCTCTGACACCAATGCGAAGGGCGGCTCTCCTCATGAGCAACACCCCCAAGGTCGAGACCCTCGAGATTTCCGACGCCGAGCTGGACAACGTCTCCGGCGGTCTCGTCGGCGGCCTCGTCGGCCAGGTCACCGGCACCGTCGACGGCATCGTCCCGGTCTCCGGCACCATCGCCGGTGTCACCAACACGGTCGAGGGCCTCACCGGCCTGAACACCGGTGCTGTCACGGGTCTGGTCGCCGGCCTCTGAGCCGATCCACCGGATCATCGCGCCGCCCACCTGACGGGCCGCGCGCCCAAGGCCTCGGGACCCCGTGTCCCGGGGCCTTCGGGCACGTCCGGGCGACGATGTCGCTCGCCCGGACCTGAAGCCGAGTAAGGGAAGACCCGCGTGCAGTTCCGCCAACAGGCCCTGTCCAAACTGCAGTCACCCGACAGCCTCGAACTCCCGGTGCGGCTCGCCCGGCCGCAGGGGCTGCTCGCGCTCGCCGTCACCGTCGTCGTGATGGCGGCGGCGTCCGTGTGGGCGGTGACCGGGTCGGTGTCGTCGACGCTCAGGGCGAGCGGCATCCTCACCTACGGGCAGGGCAGCTACGTGCTCCAGACGCCGGTCACGGGACAGGTCACCGGCGTGTACGTGAAGGAGGGGCAGCGGGTCGCCGCGGACACCGTCCTGTTCAAGATACGTACGGAGCAGGGGAACCGGGCCGTCCGCGCCATCGACGCCGGGCGCGTGACCGCGCTGGTCGCGCGGATCGGGTCCGTGGTGCGCACCGGGGCCGACGTGGCGACCGTGGAGAAGACCGGCTCCGCCCGCGATCCGCTCGTGGCCATGGTCTACGTGCCCGCCACCGGCGCGGCGAACATCCCGGCCGGGGCGTCCGTCGACCTGACCGTGCCCGCCGCGCAGAGTTACGGGGTGCTGCGCGGCACCGTGAAGGCCGTCGGCCGTGCTCCGCAGACGCGTCGGCAGGTCGCGGACTTCCTCGGCGACAGCGAGCTGGCGGGGCAGTTCACGAAGGGCGGCACCCGGGTGCCGGTCCTCGTCCAGCTCACCAAGTCGGCCTCCACCAGGTCGGGTTACGCCTGGTCGACCGAGGACGGGCCGCCCTACGCACTCACCTCCATGACCCTCACCTCCGGCGCCGTGCATCTCGCCACGCAGCGCCCGATCGACTGGCTGCTGCCGTGACGACGACCTCGCTCCCGCCCGCCGGACACGGCCGCCGCCGCGCCCGCCCCGCTCCCCCGCCGCGCAAGCGACGCCGCACGGTGCGCACCCCGACCGTCCTTCAGATGGAGGCCGTCGAGTGCGGCGCCGCCGCCCTGGCGATGGTGCTCGCGCACCATCGCCGGCACGTCCCGCTGGAGGAGTTGCGCATCGCGTGCGGCGTCTCGCGGGACGGCTCCCGCGCCAGCAACCTCCTGAAAGCGGCCCGCAGTTACGGGATGACCGCCAAGGGCATGCAGATGGAGCCCGCCGCGCTGGCCGAGGTGCAGGGTCCGGCGATCCTGTTCTGGGAGTTCAACCATTACGTCGTGTACGAGGGCGTGACGCGACGGTTCGGCCGGCGCGGAGTGTCCATCAACGACCCCGACAAGGGGCGCCGGTTCGTACCGATGGAGGACTTCGACTCCAGCTTCACCGGTGTCGTGCTCGTCCTGGAGCCGGGTGAGGGGTTCACGGCCGGCGGGCGGCGGCCTGGTGTGCTGAAGGCGCTGCCCGGGCGGCTGCGCGGCACGACGGGCACGATGCTCGCCGCGCTGCTCGCGAGCCTGCTGCTGGTGGCGGTGGGCGCGGCGGTGCCCGCGCTCAGCAAGACGTACATCGATCTCTTCCTGATCGGTGATCAGACGTCTTTGCTGGGCGCGCTGTTCGCGTCGATGGGCGCCATGGTGGCGCTGACGGCCGCGCTGACCTGGCTGCAACAGGCGAACCTGCTGCGCGGCCGCATCATCTCCTCCACCTTGAGCAGCGCGCGGTTCTTCGGGCATCTGCTCCGGCTGCCCGTGACGTTCTTCGCGCAGCGCAGCCCGGCCGACCTGGTGCAGCGGCTCCAGTCGAACGACGCGGTCGCCGAGACGCTGGCCCGCGATCTGACGGCGGCCGGTGTCGACGGCATCGTGGTGCTGCTGTACGCGGCGCTGCTGTGGACGTACGACCCGCAGCTGACGATGGTCGGCGTCGGGATCGCGCTGCTGAACGTGGTGGCGATGCGGATCGTGGTGCGGCTGCGGGCGACGGGCACGCAGAAGCTGCGGGCGGACTCGGCGCGGCTCACCAACACCTCGTACACCGGCTTGCAGTTGATCGAGACGATGAAGGCCACCGGCGGTGAGGACGGCTACTTCCGCAAGTGGGCCGGACAGCACGCGACCACCCTTGAGGAGCAGCAGCGGCTCGGGGTGCCGAGCGCCTGGCTGGGGATCGTCGCGCCGACGCTCGCGACGCTCAACAGCGCGCTGATCCTGTGGATCGGCGGGCTGCGGGCGATCGAGGGGCATCTGTCGGTGGGCCTGCTCGTCGCCTTCCAGGCGCTGGTCACCCGGTTCACCGCGCCGATCACCCGGCTGAACGGGGTCGCGGGCCGCATCCAGGACTTCGCCGCGGACGTGGCACGCCTCAAGGACGTGGAGAACTTCCCCGTCGACACGCTGTACGCGCGCCCCGAGCAGGTGCGCAGCACGCGGCGGCTGCGCGGGCAGGTGGAGCTGGACGGCATCACGTTCGGCTACAGCCCGCTCGACAAGCCGCTGCTCACCGGGTTCTCGCTGACCGTCGGGCCCGGCCAGCAGGTCGCGCTCGTCGGCGGTTCGGGCAGCGGCAAGTCGACGGTGTCCCGGCTGATCTCGGGCCTGTACGCGCCGTGGGAGGGCGTCATCCGGATCGACGACCGGCGGCTGGACGACATCCCGCGCGGCGCGCTCGCCGCGTCCGTGTCCTTCGTCGACCAGGACGTCTTCCTTTTCGAGGGGACGGTCCGGGACAACGTGGCGCTGTGGGATCCGTCGATCACCGACGAGGCCGTCATGGAGGCGCTGCGCGACGCGTGCCTGTACGACGTGGTGGCGCGGCGGCCCGGCGGGATCCACGGCCGGGTCGAGCAGGACGGCCGCAACTTCTCCGGCGGGCAGCGCCAGCGTCTGGAGATCGCGCGGGCGCTGGTGCGCCGCCCCAGCATCCTCGTCCTCGACGAGGTGACGAGCGCCCTCGACGCCGAGACCGAACAGATGGTGATGGACAACATCCGGCGGCGCGGCTGTGCCTGCGTCGTCATCGCCCACCGGCTGTCCACCGTCCGCGACAGCGACGAGATCGTGGTCCTCGACCACGGGCAGATCGTCGAGCGCGGCCGCCACGAGCAGTTGGTGGCGGCGGGCGGACCCTATGCCGAGCTGGTCAGGGAGCACTGAAGTGACGTACACGGAACCGGAGTTCACGACGTCCGACCAGGTCGTCGCCGCGTTCGGCGGGCTCGGCGCGCCGGTCGACTGCACGGGTCTGCGCAGTCTGCCGCTGGAGGGTCCGCAGGTGCTGTGGCTCGTCGCGGGCGGGGCGCTCGACCTGTTCGCGGTGGACGTCCTGGCGCAGGGCCACTGGCACTTCCTGGGCCGCCTGGAGCCGGGCACCCTGCTGCTCGGCCCGGTCGAGGGCACCCAGCACACCCTGGTGGGACGCCCGCTCGCGGGCTGCGCGGTGCGCCGCGTGCCGCTGCGGGAGCTCCCCTACAGCGCTGACGCCTCGCAGGGGTCGTACGACATGGCGTGGAGCCTGCTGGAGGAGGCGTTCGCGCTCGGGGTGGGGCGTGGGCAGCGGGTCCTGTTCGAAGCACCGCTCGACGGGAGGGACGGCCGCGCCGCCGAGGACTCCGTCACCGACGACGACGTGCTGTGGCCGCAGCTCTCCCCCGGCAGTGTGCAGTACGGATCGGCGTACGCGGCCGACGCCGCCGCCGATCTGCTGGTGGACGGCGGTCTGTGGCAGCGCATGGTGAACCAGCAGTACCGGCTCCTGTCGACGCTCGACCGCTGGATCGAGCGGATGGAGAGCGCCCACGAGGACCGGGCCGCCGCCGGGATCAGGGCGGGCGAGGCCGTCCGTGAGCAGGCCGACCGCACCCTGCTCGCCTCCATCGGCAAGCAGCGGCGCCGGGCTCGCGGCTCGGAGGCCGGGGTCGACGCGACGTACGCGGCGTGCAAGGTGGTGGCCCGTGCGGCGGGCATCACGCTCGTCGACCCGGGGCGCGGCGGCGCGGTCAGCGACCGGATCGACCCGGTCGAGCAGATCGCGCTGGCGTCCCGGATCAGGACCCGTCCGGTGCGGCTGACCGGTGACTGGTGGCGGCAGGACTCGGGCCCCCTGGTGGGTTTCCGGGCCGCGTCCGGGGCGCCCGTCGCGCTGCTGTGGCGGCGGGGCGGCTACGAGGCGGTGCACCCGGCGGGCGAGCGCCGCACCCGGATCGACGAGGACAACGCGGAGGACTTCGACGAGCGGGCCACGCTGCTCTACCGGCCGCTGCCCGAAGGGGAGTTGAGCCCGTGGCGGCTGGCCCGGTTCAGCATGCGCGCGATGGGCGGCGACGTGCGCCGGCTGCTGCTCGCGGGCCTGGTGACGGTCGCCCTCGGCGCGCTCGTGCCGCTCGCGACGGGCCAGGTCCTCGGCACCTACGTCCCGAACGCGCAGACCGACCTCGTCACCCAGGTCTCCCTCGCGGTCGTGGTCGCCGGCATCGTGTCGGCGGCGTTCACGCTGGTGCAGAACCTGACGGTGCTCCGGGTCGAGGGCCGGGTGGAGAGCGTCCTCCAGCCGGCCGTCTGGGACCGCCTGCTGAGACTGCCGACGCGGTTCTTCGCGTCGCGCTCCACGGGTGAGCTGGCGAGTGCGGCGATGGGCATCAGCGCGATCCGGCGACTCCTTTCGGGGGTGGGCCCGGTGGTGGTGCAGGCGTCGACGATCGGCGCGATGAACCTCGTCCTGCTCCTGGTCTTCAGCGTGCCGCTCGCACTGGCCGCGCTCGCCATGCTGGCCGTGGTCGCGGGGCTCTTCCTCACCCTCGGCCTGTGGGAACTGCGCTGGCAGCGCCGTCTGGTGAAGCTCGGCAACCGTCTCAACAACCAGGCCTTCCAGACGCTGCGCGGGCTGCCGAAGCTGCGGGTGGCGGGCGCGGAGAGCTTCGCGTACGCGGCGTGGGCCGAGCAGTTCGCGCGCAGCCGGGAGCTGCAACGGCGCGCGGGCCGCATCAAGAACGTGACGACGGTGCTCAACTCCGTCTATCTGCCGCTGTGTTCGCTGGTGATGTTCATGCTGCTCGCGGGCCCCGCGCGCGGTTCGCTGTCGGCGGCGGCGTTCCTCACCTTCAACACGTCGGTGACGATGCTGCTGACGTCGGTGACCCAGCTGACCGGCGCGCTCATCTCGGCGGCGGCCGTGCTGCCGATGTACGAGCAGATCAAGCCGGTGCTCGACGCGGAGCCCGAGGTGCGCGAGGCGGCGGGCCGGCCGGGCGAGCTGACCGGGGCCCTGGAGGCGCGCGGCCTCTCCTTCCGGTACACCGACGACGGCCCGCTGGTCCTCGACGACGTGTCGCTGTCGGTGCGGCCGGGCGAGTTCGTGGCGGTGGTCGGCGAGAGCGGCTGCGGCAAGTCGACGCTGCTGCGCCTGCTGATCGGCTTCGACGCGCCCACGCACGGCAGCGTCCTGTACGACGGCCAGGACCTGACCGCGCTCGACCAGTCGGCGGTGCGGCGCCAGTGCGGGGTCGTGCTGCAGAACGCGCAGCCGCTGACCGGCTCGATCCTCGACTGCATCTGCGGCGCCGAGTCGTTCACGCAGGAGGAGGCGTGGGAGGCGGCGGCGATGGCGGGGCTCGCCGAGGACATCAAGCGGATGCCGATGGGGCTGCACACGCTGATCGCGGGCAGCGGGGCGGTCTCCGGCGGGCAGCGCCAGCGCCTGATGATCGCGCAGGCGCTGATCCGGCGCCCGCGCATCCTCTTCTTCGACGAGGCGACGAGCGCGCTGGACAACGAGACGCAGCGCACCGTGATCGACAGCACCCGGAAGCTGAACGCGACCCGCATCGTCATCGCGCACCGGCTGTCGACCGTGCTGGACGCGGACCGGGTGGTCGTGATGTCCGAGGGCCGTGTCGTGCAGCAGGGCGCGCCGCAGGAACTGTTGCGGGACGCGGGCGGGCGCCTGCACGAGCTGGTGCGGCGGCAGTTGGCGTGAGCCGGTCCACGATCCACCCGTGACGATTGTCGGGGCCGGGGATCAGGGACGGCGCCGACCGGCCATCGGCGGCGCCGTCGGGTGAGGCGGGTGTGGGCCGGGCGGCGCGGGGTGGGCCGTATCGGTCCCGGCCATCGGACGGCCACCCGGGCAGCCGCTCCTGACGAGCCCGAATCCCCGTACGGAAGCAGGAGTTCGCCTCGTCGGCCGACGCCGCGACATGGCGGGAACGGACGCTGCGGGGCGCGAGACGGCGCCGATAGCGTCGCTGACCCCTCCCCGTGCGCGTACAGGCACGTACAGACACCACGCGCAGGACCTCCGGACGTCCGCACCACACGACAGGGACGGCAACCGATGGCCGACACCGAACGGTACGCACAGTACGAGCGGTACGAGGGCGGCAGCCCCGAGGCCGAGCGCCTCGTCTTCCAGCGCCTCGCCCGCGAGATCATGCGGATCCAGGTCGCGAACCGCCGGGCGAGCGGCGCGCCGGGCTTCGAGCGCGCCTTCCATGCGAAAGCGGCACTCGGCGTGGAGAACGCCCGCCTGCGGTTCAACGACGATCTTCCGGCCGCGCTCAGCAGCGGCTTCGCCCGCCCCGGCGCCGACTATCCGGCGACGGTGCGGCTCTCCAACGCGAGCGGCATGCGCGGCCCGGACGGCGCTCCCGATCTGCGCGGTGTCGCCGTACGCGTCCAGGTCACCGGCGAGGAGAGCCACGACCTGCTGGCGACGAACTTCCCCGTGTCGCACGCCCGTGACGCCCGCGAGTTCGTGGCGTTCGCCAAGGCGATGGCCGGGGCGGACACCCCGCTGCGCAAGGCGTACGGGCTGTTCGTGAAGCTGCCGCTCGCCGTGGGTCTGGGGACGGCGGCCCGCATGCGGCGCAATGTGCAGGCGGCGACCCGGCGCACCGTCAACAGCCTTGCCCGGGAGACGTACTGGAGCCGTGGCGCGATCCTGTGGAGCGAGGCGGGGCCCGTCCGCTATCTGCTGCGCCCCTCCGTCGGCGGCGCCACCGAACCGCGCCCCGACCGCAAGGACCCGGACTTCCTGCACAAGGAACTCGCGCGGCGGCTGGCCCGCGACGACGTCTCCTTCGACCTGTGCGTGCAGCGTTACGTCGATGAGCGCAGGACCCCGGTCGAGGACGGGTCGGTGGAGTGGAAGGAGGCCGTCGCGCCGCCCGTCCCGGTGGCGCGGCTGACGATTCCGCGGCAGGACATCACGACGGCCGAGGCGCGGTCGGCGGCCCGGCGGATCGAGGAGCTGGCCTTCAACCCCTGGTTCACCACGGAGGAGTTCCGGCCGCTCGGCAATCTGAACCGGGCCCGCAAGGCCGCCTACGAGGCGAGCGCGGCGCAGCGCGGCGGCACCCGCTTCACGACCGAGGAGCCGCTGCGCAACCAGGTCCTCGACGTGCCCGTCGGGCTCGCCTTCCGGATCCTGAACCGGGTGGTGCCGTGGCACAAACTCCCGCTGGACGCGAGCCTGTTGAACCTGGTGTTCCTGCGCAAGGCGCTGCGCCGGTTCAACCTCATCGACACCGACGCTCCGCAGGCTCCGCCGAGGGCGCGGCCGGTACCGGCGCCGGTCGACGAGCGGCTGCGGACGGCACGCTCGTACGACGGCACGTACAACGATCTCTCGGCGCCGGCGATGGGCGCGGTCGGCGCGGCGTTCGGCCGCAATCTGAAGCCCGTGTACCGGCCCGATCTCTTCGACACCCCGAACCCGGTGACGGTCAGCCGTCAGCTCCTCGCGCGGGACAGCTTCGTCCCGGCGACGGGCCTCAACATCATCGCCGCGGCCTGGATCCAGTTCCAGGTGCACGACTGGGTGAACCACCGGCGGTACAAGGAGGGCGGCCGGACGGTCGAGGTTCCACTGCCGCCGGGCGGCGGCACCTGGGTGAACCAGCCGAACGGGCCGCAGGAGAACGTGATGCGGTTCGCCGAGAACGAGGGCATCGAGCTGCCCGGCGACCAGCCGCCGGTCCTCTTCGGAAACACGGCCTCGCACTGGTGGGACGGCTCCGAGGTGTACGGCGGCGACGAGCACACGGCACGCTCGCTGCGCGAACCCGACGGCGGAGCGCGGCTGTTGCTCGAAGGCGGGCACATCCCGATCGACCGCACCGGCATCCCGCTCGCCGGGTTCAAGGACAACTGGTGGATGGGGCTCAGCGCGATGCACACGCTGTTCGCGCGCGAGCACAACACGGTGTGCGACGCGCTGCGCGCCGAGTATCCGTCGATGAACGAGGAGCGGATCTACCACACGGCGCGGCTCGTCGTGTCCGCGCTCATCGCGAAGATCCACACGGTGGAGTGGACGCCGGCGATGCTCGCGACGAAAACGATCGACGTCGGTCTGCACACGAACTGGCAGGGCCCGCCCCGCACCTGGATCAACCAGCTCGGCCTGTGGCTGCTCGAATCGCACGCGCTGACCGGCATCCCGAAGACGTTGCCGGACCACCACGGAGCGCCGTACGCGCTCACCGAGGACTTCGTCACGGTCTACCGGATGCATCCGCTGATCCCCGACGACTACGAACTGCGCGAGTACCACTTCGGGCAGCGCCTGGAGACCCTCGATTTCTCCGACATCCAGGGAGCGGCGGCCGAGAGCCAGATCCGCAAGACGGGCCTGGCGAACACGCTGTACTCGTTCGGCATCGCGCATCCGGGCGCGATCACGCTCCACAACTACCCGGAATCGCTACGGCACTTCCACCGCGAGGGCGAGATCATCGACCTGTCGGTGGTCGACCTCGTGCGCACCCGGCGCCGCGGGGTGCCCCGCTACAACGACTTCCGCGCGGGGCTGCACAAGGAGCGCATCCGCCGCTTCGAGGACCTGACGCGGGAGCCGGAGACGCTGGCCCGCCTCAAGGACGTGTACCGCGACGTCGACGAGATCGACACGGTCGTCGGCCTCTTCGCGGAGAACCCGCCGACCGGGTTCGGCTTCTCCGACACCGCCTTCCGGGTCTTCCTCCTGATGGCGACGCGCCGCCTGCAGAGCGACCGCTTCCTCACCGTGGACTACCGCCCGGAGATCTATACGCCGCTCGGCATCGACTGGGTGGAGAAGGGCGGCATGAAGTCGGTCGTACTGCGACACTGCCCGGAGCTGGCGGGACTGCTGCCGCGGGAGGCGAGCGCGTTCGCCCCCTGGCGGCCGGTGCCGCCGGTCGAGAACGGGGCGGCGCACGACGACACCCGCTCCTGAAGGGAGCCCGACCGATGAGTTGAGGGCGGTTTCGGAGTCACCCTGGTAGTACGTACGCGTCCGACGTACGAACGTACGAATCCGAGAAGGGTGACCGACGATGACCGACACCAGTGGGCTGGCCGGCGTACTCGCACCGCATGTCACGAAGGGTCCGGTGCCGGGCGCCGTGGGCCTGGTGGCCAGGGGGGACGAGGTCGAGGTGGCGGTCGTCGGCCACGCCGACGCCGAGGGCACGACTCCGCTCGCGCGGGACTCGATCTTCCGGATCGCCTCGATCACCAAGCCGCTCGTGGCGGCCGCCGTCCTGACCCTGATCGAGGACGGGCGGCTCGCACTGGACTCGCCGGTCGCCCACTGGCTCCCGGAGCTGGCAGCGCCGACCGTGGTCCGCGACCCCGCGGGCCCGGTCGACGACGTCGTCCCGGCGGCCCGCCCGATCACGGTCGAGGACCTGCTGACGTTCCGCGCGGGATGGGGCTTCTCCTCGGACTTCTCGCTGCCCGCGATGCAGTTCCTCTTCCCGCTCATGGACCCCCACCACCCGATGCGGATGCCCGAGCCGGACACCTGGCTCGCGGCGCTCGCCCGGGTCCCGCTGCTGCACCAGCCCGGCACGGCCTGGCTCTACAACACGTGCTCGGACATCCAGGGCGTCCTGATCGCGCGGGTCACCGGCACCTCCCTGCCCGACTACCTGGCCGAGCGGATCTTCACGCCCCTCGGGATGAAGGACACCGGCTTCGAGGTGCCGGCCGCCGAGCGCGCCCGCTTCACCAGCCAGTACGTCCCCACGCCCGACGGCGGCCGCGAACCGGTCGACACACCGGACGGCCAGTGGAGCGGCCTGCCCGCGTTCCCCTCCGGCGCGGGCGGGCTCGTCTCCACGGCCGACGACTGGTGGGCGTTCGCGCGGATGCTCCTCGCCGGCGGCGGTCCGGTGCTCTCCGCCGAGTCGGTGCGCCTGATGACGACGAACCATCTGACGGACGGGCAGCGCGCGGCGAGCGAGCTGTTCACCGAGGGCCAGGGCTGGGGCTACGGCGGCTCCGTGGACGTGGAGCCGCGCGAGAAGTGGCAGGTCCCGGGGCGCTACGGCTGGGTGGGCGGCACCGGCACCGCCGCGCATCTGACCCCGTCGACCGGGGCGGTGACGATCCTGCTGACCCAGCTGGCGATGAGCGGGCCGACGCCGCCGCAGATCATGCGGGACTTCTGGGCGTACGCCGCATAGGCCTTGTCGGCCTTGTCGGCCTTGTCGGGCAGGTCGGGTCGGGGGCGCCGCGAACGGCAGGGCGGCGTGGACACAAGTACGGGGTGAGACCGCCGAGCGGCGGTCGCCAGGGAGGTTCCGTGTCCACGGAAGTGGAGAACGGGCAGGACGATGCCGCGCTGCTGGGCGCAGCGGCGCGGGACACGAGTGGGTTCGAGCACCTCGTGGAGCGCCATTCGGCGGCGCTCCACGGGTACTTCGCGCGCCGGGCGCCGCATGCGGCCGACGACCTGCTGGCCGAGACGTGGCTGCGGGCCTACACAGGCCGGCACGGCTACGACGCGGCACGCGGGTCGGCCAGGGCCTGGCTGTTCGGGGTCGCAAGGAACGTGCTGTCGGCGCACTGGCGCGGTGTCGCGCAGGAGTCGCGCGGCACGCCGGGCGAGGGGGCCCACGGCGATCCGTGGGAGGCGGTGGACGACCGTCTGGACGCCTCCGCGCTCGCGCCCGCACTGCGTCGTGTCATCACCGAACTGCCACCGGTGGAGCGCGAGTTGCTGCTCCTTGTGGCGTGGGAGCAGCTCACGCCGGCCGAGGCGGCGCAGGTGCTCGGGATACCCGCGGGTACCGCGCGCTCACGGCTGCACCGCGCCCGTGCCCGACTGCGGGAGAGCGGGGCGCTCGGCCCGGCCGCGCCCGCGGGCCGCGCCCCTCGACCCCAGCCCGTACGCCCGACAGGAGAACACGCATGAGCCGCACCGACGACCGTCACGAGGGCCCGGCCGAGGCGCTCACCCTCGACAGGGACGACGTACTGGACTTCGCGGGCGCCGACGACCTCGTCGCGGCGGGCCGGGTGACACCGCCCGGAGCGGAGGCGGTGCGGGCGGCGCGGCTCGCCGTGGCGCAGGCCGCACTGATGGACCGGCCCGATCTGCGGGACCTCGCCGCGCCGGTCGCCCCGAAGCCCGTACGCAGGCGCCGGCGGCTGCTGGTCGCGGCCGCCGCGGTGGCGGCGCTCGCCGTGGGCGGGGCGGTCTACCCCGTCGTCGGCCTCGGCGGCGATCCGGCCGCCAGCGCGTCGGCGGCGTCCTTCCTCACGTCCGTCGCCGACGTCGCGTCGGAGGGGACCGCGACGCAGGCCCCGTACTGGAAGGTCCACAAGGAGGTCGTCAACGAGGACGACGGGCAGCGCACCGACACCGTCTACTTCGACCGGGCGGGCCGGATCTGGTGGATGGAGCCGGACGGTTCGGTGACGAAGCAGGGGCCGAAGCTGAAGCGCTGGCCGGTGGGCAAGGACTTGCTGACGTGGCGTCAGCTGTCGTCGCTGCCCGCCGACGCGGACGCGCTGGCCGCCCGGCTCGGCGACGGCGCGTTCGCCCAGGCTTCGATCCTGCTGGAGGACGCGCCGGTGCGGCCCGCGGTGCGGGCCGCACTGTTCGAGATCCTCGCCGCGCAGGACGGCGTGCGGCTGGTCGGCACGGTCAAGGACAGCCAGGGCCGCTCGGGCACGGCGGTCGAATACACCACCGCGCCTTCGGAGTTCACCGGAAAGCGCAGCACGATCCGTCTCGTGATCGCGCCGGACTCCGGGAAGCTCCTGGAGTCCTCCAGCAGGACGGCGGGCCGCCCGGCCGAACGCGCCACCTTCCTGGAGGTGGGGCCCGCGAACCACTTCGACTGAGGGTCGGTTCCGGTGCGCCCCCGTCCGTTCCGTCCGGGCGGGGGCGCACCGGGATCAGTCGGGATCAGTCCACCCGCTCCGACTCGTGCCAGCCCGCGTGCAGGGCCCGGTACTCCTCGGCGGTGGCCTTCGGCACATAGGTTCCGGGTCCGTACATCGCTTTGGCGAGGCGGGCCCGGACCCGCTGGCGCACCGTGAACCTGCGCGCCACCCCGTTGCCGTCGACGCTCGGCCCCAACTCGTAGGCGGGGGGCTGCTCGTGGGCGTTCAGCGTGTACAGCTCGGCGCGGGTGAGCGGCTCGTGGACCTCGATGTACTCGCCGTGCGGCAGCCGCTTGACGATGCCGGACTCGCGGCCGTGCAGTGCCTTCTCGCGGTCGCGGATCTGCAGTCCGTTGCAGATCCGCCGGGTGATGACGAACGCGAGGACGGGCGCGACGAAGAAGCCGATCCGGACGGTCCAGGTGATGGCGTTGATGGACAGTCGCAGATGGGTCGCCACGATGTCGTTGCCGCCGCCGATCAGCAGCACCGCGTACAGCACCAGCCAGGCCACGCCGAGGCCGGTCCTGACCGGGTGGTTGCGCGGCCGCTGGCTGATGTGGTGCTCGCGCCGGTCGCCGGTGACCCAGGCCTCCAGGAACGGGTACACCGCGATCAGCATCATGATCAGCGGGAACAGCGAGAACGGGATGATCACGCCGAGGGCGAGGGTGTGGCCCCAGGCGTTGATCTCCCATCCCGGCATCACCCGGATCAGTCCCTCGGAGAAGCCCAGGTACCAGTCGGGCTGGGCGCCGGTGGTGACGAGGTCCGTGCGGTACGGCCCGAAGGCCCACACCGGGTTGATGGTGGCGACCGCGCCCATGAGCGCGAGGACGCCGAAGACGACGAAGAAGAAGCCGCCCGCCTTCGCCATGTAGATCGGCATGAAGGGAGCCCCGACGACGTTCTTCTCGCTGCGTCCGGGGCCCGCGAACTGGGTGTGCTTGTGGTAGAAGACCAGGATCAGATGGGCCGCGACCAGGCCCAGCATGATGCCCGGCAGCAGCAGGATGTGGACGGGGTAGAGCCGGGCGATGAAGTCGTCGCCGGGGAAGGCGCCGCCGAACAGGAAGTACGCCAGGTACGTTCCCACGACCGGCACCGACAGGATCGCGCCGTGCGCGAACTTCAGGCCGGTTCCGGAGAGCAGGTCGTCGGGCAGCGAGTAGCCGGTCAGGCCCGTGACGATGCCGAGCATCAGCAGGGTCCAGCCGAACAGCCAGTTGACCTCGCGCGGCTTGCGGAACGCGCCCGTGAAGAACACCCGCATCATGTGCGCGAGCATCGCGGCGACGAAGATGAGCGCGGCCCAGTGGTGGATCTGCCGGATCAGCAGGCCGCCCCGCACCTCCATGCTGATGTGCAGGGTCGAGGCGTACGCCTCGGAGACGAGGACGCCCTTGAGTGGTTCGTAGCTGCCGTTGTAGACGACCTCGGCGGCGGTGGGATGGAAGAAGAACGTCAGGTACGTGCCGGTGAGTATGAGGATGATGAAGCTGTACAGGCAGATCTCGCCGAACATGTAGGACCAGTGGTCGGGAAACACCTTCCGCATCTGGGACTTGGCCAGCTGATAGATGCCGAGCCGGCCGTCCGCCCAGTCCGCGAGCCGTTCACCGCTCTTCGGCGGTGGTTCCCGTCGCGCGCTGCTCTCGCTCATGCGACCCCCCTCAAGACCGTTGAGGCACAGCCAGAGTAGAGCCGGGCAGGGGGCCTTCGACAGTGGTCAGCGCGGGGTCGCGTTGTGCAGCCTGATACCGCTGAAACCCAGGGTGCTGGTGGTGACCGTGTCCCAGTATGTCCAGAGGTTGTTGACGAATCTGAGCTGGATGTCGGCTTCTTGATGGAGCGTCAGGAGGCAGCCGACGGGTTCGGCGGGTGCGAGCGGCAGCACGGTGTCCGTGGCGACCCAGGCGTGCGGCACGGGCTCGCCGAAGGGCGCGAATCGGTCGGCGGGCAGCCGGTAGGCGTAGAGGCGCGCGGTGCGCAGCCGCTCGGCCCAGCCGTACTCGATCACGTGCACCCGCTCCTCGGGTGCGGCCCCGAACACGGCGCGCCGGTCGGCCTCCGTGGTGCCTTCGGTGACCCAGGCCAGGGCGCGGGGGCACTGCCGCGGGAACCAGTAGGCGGGCGCCTGGCCGGCGTCGACCGCCCAGACGTAGGGCTCGGCCTGTCGCGCGGTGGCGGCGACGTGCGGGCGGAACTCGGTGATCGACGGATCCTCGGAGAAGTGCAGCACCTCGCCGGGCCCCGGCCTCATGTCCGCTCCCCCATCCGCTCCATGGCGGCCTCCACGGTCTGCGTGTGTGCCCAGGCGGCCTTGGTCGCGGCGTCCGGGTCGCGGCGGGCGATCGCGTCGGCGAGGTCCTCGTGGGCGCAGGCGCCGGGGAGTTCCGGGGTCCAGGTCGGGCGCAGCGAGGCGATGCTGTCGCGCACGGCTTCGACGAGGGATTCGTACAGCTCGGTCATCAACGGGTTGCCGCCGGCGGCGACGATGGCGCGGTGGAACTCCAGGTCGCTGTCGACGTAGGCGGCCGCGTCGCCGCCCTCCTGGGCGCGGCGCCGGGCGAGGAAGGCGGACAGGATGCGGGCCAGGTCGTCCTCGCCGCGGTGCACGGCGGCGGCCGGTGCCGCCTCCCGCTCGATGGCCAGACGCACCTGGAGTACGTGCTTCAACTCGGCCCGGCGCAGGCGTCGTTGGAGCGCGGCGTTGAGGTCGCTGGCCGCGCGTACGTACGTCCCGTCGCCGCGCCGGGCCGCCAGCAGACCGGTGTGGCACAGTGCGCGCACCGCCTCGCGCACGGTGTTGCGCCCCACTCCGAGCGTCTCGACGAGCTGCCCCTCGGCCGGGATGCGGTCGCCCACGGCCCATTCGCCGCTTTCGATGGCGCGCTCGATGCGGCCGATGGTCCGCTGGACCAGCGTCGGCTGTGCTGCTTCGGACAAGGTGGCGGCCTCTCTCGCGCTTTCCCGTGGTCGCAGGTTCTCACCTGACGCGCCTCAGCCAAATATCCCATATCTAGGACGGGCCCCGAGATCGCTTTGCCCCTGCTTTGGGCTCTTTGCCGCTTGTTGGCATCGAAACATGGGATGTTACGTTGGTGCGCATGCCGCAGACTGCCGATCAATCCAGTACCACCGCATCCGAGACCCGGGGCGCCGGGACCCCCGCACCGCCCGTCGCCGGTCTGCTCGCCGCGGGCATCCTGCTGATCGCCATGAACCTGCGGCCGGGCGTCGTCTCGGTCTCCCCCGAGCTGGACGCGATACGCGACTCCACGGGCCTGAGCGGATCCATGGCGGGCCTGCTCACCACGCTGCCGATCCTGTGCTTCGGGCTGCTCGCCCCGTTCGCCGCGAAGCTCTCCCGCCGGATCGGTATGACCCGGGCGCTCGGCGCGATGATGCTGCTGCTCACGGCGGGCATCGCGCTGCGGCTCGCCCCCGGGCTGCCCGCCCTGTTCGCCGGAACGGCCCTGATCGGCGCGGCGATCTCCCTCTCCAACGTCCTGGTGCCGAGCATCATCAAGCGCCACTTCCACCGGCACACCGGCCTGATGATGGGGCTCTACTCGGTGGCCCTGTTCTGCGGCGCCGCCCTCGCCGCCGGGGTCACGGTGCCGCTGGGCGACGCGCTCGGGCTCGGCTGGCGCGGCGCGATCGGCGTCTGGGCCGTCCTCTCCGCCCTCGCCCTGCTGGTGTGGGTGCCACAGCTGCGCCGCCCCGACCTCCCGACCGTGACGTCGGCCACGGAGTCCGCGCCCCGGACGCCCCTGCGGCGTTCGCCACTGGCCTGGCAGATCACGCTCGCCATGGGGCTGCAGTCCCTCCAGTACTACGCGTGCGCGGCCTGGATCCCCGCGATGCTCACCAGCGAGGGGATGTCCAGCACCGAGGCGGGCTGGATGCTGTCCCTGATGAGCCTCGTCGGGATCGTCGGCTCCCTCGTCTTCACCGCGCTCGTCGGCCGGTTGCGCAACCAGGTCCCGTTCGCCCTCATCGGCACCCTCCTCTTCCTCGGCTCCCTCATCGGCCTGATCGTGGCGCCCGTCGGCGGCGCGTACGCCTGGATGCTGATGCAGGGCTTCGGCTCGGGCCTGCTGATCAGCACGGCACTCGCGGTGATCGTGCTGCGCTCCCCCGACGCCACGCGCGCCGCGGAGATGTCCGGCATGGCGCAGGGGGTCGGCTATCTGCTCGCCGCCGCGGGGCCGTTCCTGCTGGGCGCGCTGCACGACGCGACGGGCGGCTGGACGGTGCCGCTGGCGCTGCTCGCGGTGCTGTGCGTGCCGATGGGCATCGCCGGTGTGGGCGCGGGACGGGTCCGCCTGCTCGACGCCTGACCGCCGGTACGGGGGGCTTTGCCACTGCGATCACCGGGCGGGGGATAGGATTTGCGGCCAGTGTTCCACAGGGGCCGTGCGCGAGCAGGTGTGGCCGGTGAGGCTCGATTTCGGGGGTGCGCCGATGGAGTTCGACGTGAGGACCGGTCCCGTGGGGCCCGCCCGGCCCCTGCGGCAGGACATCGCGGGTCATGAGCCCGGTGCCGCCGTGACGCCGGTGGAGGGGTCCGCCCCGGGCGGCGCCCCGGCGCCGGCCACCGCCAAGGTCCCGCTCCCGGTCCGCCACCCGGACGCGTCCCGCGCCCACCCGGGCCGCCGCAGGCCCGCCGCGGCCGCGCGCCCGAAGACCGCCGAGACACCGGCGCCGGCGCCGACTCCCGCACCGGAGACCGGCGACGCGCCCGCTGGCCCGTTCGACGCGGCACCGGAACCGGAACCGCCCAGCCCTTTCGACGCGCCGCCCGCGCGCGCTGATGCCGCGTCACCAGCCGGGCAGGCACGTCCGGATACGGGCACGACCGCGATCCCGGCACCGGCACCAGCAGTCCCGGCTGACGCAGTCCCCACGCCCGTACCGGCGGACGCAGTCCCCACGCCCGTACCGGCGCCCGTACCGGCGCCCGCCCCCACGCCCATACCTCCGCCCGCCGACACCGCTGCCCTCCCTTCCCCTCCCCCTCTCAATCCCCCGCCTCCCGCGCAGCCCCCGGCGCCCGTGCCCTCGCCGAGCGCGGTGCCTCCGAGTGCGGTGCCCGTGGTGCGTCCGCGCACGGCCGCTCCGGCGATCCCCTTCCCGGCGCCCGAGTCCGTGCCGACCGTCGATCCGCGGCTGACGCAGGCCGTCGGGCGGCCCGTGCACGGGGACTCGGTGGCGCGGCGGACCGGGCAGTCGATCCGGCGGCTCGCCGCGGCGAAGGCACAGCCGCGCGGCGCGGAGGCGCGCCTGACACGGGAGTTGCAGGTACCGGTCGGCTCGGGGCGGGTCGTCGCCGTGACGTCGATCCGGGGCGGTGTCGGCAAGACGACGACGGCCGCGCTGGTCGCGAGGACGCTGCAACGCGTACGGCAGGATCCGGTGCTCGCCCTGGAGGCGGACGCCGCGCTCGGCACGCTGGCCGTGCGGCTCGGCGCGCCGACCGTGCGCTGGTCCATCACCGAGCTGGCGCAGATCCTGACGCCGTCGATGCATCTGCTCGACATCACCGGGTATCTGGTGCCGCTGCCGGACGGCGGCTGGCTGCTGCCCGCGAGCCAGGGCCGGGTCGGGCCGCCGCTGGACATCCCCACGTACCGCACGGTCACGCTGAGCCTGCGCCGGCACTTCGCGGTGACGGTCGCGGACTGCGAGACGCTGCCGGGCGAGGTGGCGCGGACCGCGATGGACACCGCGCACGCCCGCATCGTCGTCGCGCCGATGACGGTCGAGGGCGTCGGCGGCACCCGCGTGGTGCTGGACTGGCTGTCCGGACTGCCGCACTCCGCGCTGTCCTCCACGGTCGTGGCCCTGACCTCGGGCACCCCCGACCAGAACCTCGATCTCAGCACCGCCATGGGCCACCTGCGCGAGACCGGCGTCGGGGTGGTCCACCTCCCCTACGACCGGCATCTCGCCGCGGGCGGTCCGATCCGCGAGGAACTGCTCTCCTCGGCGACCCACCGGGCGGCCGCACAGCTCGCCGCGGAGGCGCTCCAGCGGGCGGTACGGGCCCGATGACCGGCCCCCGGCCGCTGCCCCCGCGGAGCCGGTGAAAGCCGTCGCCTAGGCTGGGTCCGCACGGATCACGGGCGAGCGAGAGGACCAGCGGGGTGCCACTGAGCAGGGAGGATCCGCAGGCGATCGGCGACTACACGCTGGTCGACCGGATCGGCTCGGGCGGCATGGGGGTCGTCTACACGGCCACGTCCCCGACGGGCCGGCGGGTCGCGCTCAAGGTGGTGCACCAGCAGTTCGCGGACGACGAGGAGTTCCGGGGCCGCTTCCGTCAGGAGGTGGCCGCCGCGCGCCGGGTCAGCGGGGCGTTCACCGCGGCCGTGGTCGACGCGGACCCCGACGCCGTACGCCCCTGGATGGCGACCGCGTTCATCGAGGGGCCCACGCTCGCCGACCGGGTCCGTTCCCAAGGTGCTTTGTACGGGCGGGAGCTGCGGGATCTGGCGGTGGGTCTGGTGGAGGCGCTGCGGGACATCCATCGCGCCGGGCTCGTCCACCGTGACCTGAAGCCGGCCAACATCGTGCTGTCGCAGGACGGGCCGCGCGTCATCGACTTCGGCATCTCGCGCGCCGCCGACAACCAGACCCTGACGATGACGGGCCGGGTGCTCGGCACCCCGCCGTTCATGTCGCCGGAGCAGGTGCGCAGCCCGCGTGCGGCGGGCCCGGCGTCCGATGTCTTCTCGCTGGCGGCGGTGCTGGTGTTCGCGGCGACGGGGCGCGGCCCCTTCGACGGCGACAGCCCGTATCTGACCGCGTATCAGGTCGTGCACGAGCAGCCGGATCTGACGGGGGTCCCGGGCGCCCTGCGAGCCGCCGTCGAACCGTGCCTGGCCAAGGAGGAGACCGACCGGGCCTCCCTCGACAGCCTCCTGACGGAGCTGCTCCGCCTGCCCACGACCGGGTCCGCGCCGCTCCTGCCCGCGTCCGGATCCGCGGCGGCGGCCGACACCACCAGGACGTCCGACAACCCGTCGCCCGCTCCGGCTCCGGCTCCGGCTCCACCCACCAAGGCGTTCCCCAGCGCGACGTCCACGACGACGTCCGGCACCGCGTCGCCAGCCCGTCGCCGCCGCACGCTGCTCGGCTTGGTCGGCGGCGCGCTCGGGCTGGCCGTGGTGGTCGGCGGCGGTGCCGTGCTGCTGCACGCTCCCGAAGCCGCGTCGGGCAGCTCAGGCGCCGGGCCGTCCGCGTCCGCCTCGTCCGCCGCGCTGCCCGCCGGCTGGCACGCCTGGCAGACGGTGCTCGGCACCACCAGGGGCGGCGCGCACGCGGACGCCCAGGGCTGCGCGGTCCACGGACAGGAGCTGTACTGCGTCGACGGCAAGCACGCCGTCGCGCGCGTCGACGCCGCCGACGGGTCGGTGGCCTGGCGGACCGGCATCCCGCAGGACGTGATCCGGCCGCTCGGCGTCACCGACCGCACCGTGGTCACCCTGGAGAAGACCCCGGCCGGCGGTTTCGTCGTCGTGGGCCGCGCCCTCGACGACGGCGGGATCGTCTGGCAGCAGGGCATGGCGAGCGACCGCCGGTTCGCGGCGATGAGCGACGGCACCGTCTTCGCCGTCCGGCCCGACGACGGGCGGATCGTGGCGCTGCGGGCCACGGACGGCCAGGAGATGTGGCGGGCCGACCGGCCGGGCGGCTGCGACCTGGACGCGTACGAAGGCACGCTGTACGGCACGTGCGAGACCGGCGACGGGCCCCACAAGGTCCTGCGGTTCCGGCCCGACGACGGCGCGGTGCGGCAGCTCGCCTCCACACCCGACAGGATCCGGCCGATCGGGGTGGCCGACGGCGACATCGTGGCACTCGGCACCGGCGAGGCCGACGGCTCCGGCCGGGCGGACCCCGGCGCGTACACCCGTCTCGTCCGCATCGACACGACGACCGGCTCGCCGACCACGACACCGATCACCGGCCTCGGTCCGAGCGCGGACGCCACCCCTCATCTCGTGGGCGGCATCGTCTACTTCCTGCGGAACACCGGCAAGGTCGACGCCGTCGACGCGCTCACCGGCCGCCGCCTGTGGTCCCGCACCGGCGGCGCGGAGAGCCTCGGAGTCGCCGCGGCGCCCGTGCTGAACGCGCGGCGGGACGAGGCCTACTTCCTGTCCGCCGCCGACCGGCTGACCGCCGTCGAGCCGCGCACCGGCCTCGTCAAGTGGCGCGGCCCGGACCGCCCCGCGCCCAAGGCGGCCGGGGGCATGCGCTCGGCGCCGTCCCTGACCCTGGTCGACGACGCCCTGATCGTGGCCGCGCACGGCCGACTGCTGTCCGTGTCCCCCACGGCGCCTTCGGCGAAGGCGCACACCAACTCGCTGTAGGGGATGCGCCGGGGGCTCAACAGGGGGTGCGTCGGGAGCTCAACACCCCTGCGCCGTCGGCTCGATGGTCACCTTCGACCGCTGGTCGGCGATGCGCACGTCGCTGTACTCGGAGTGCGGCACCCGGAACCAGACGTCGTCCTTGCCGGACGTGACCTGCGCGCCGCGCACGTCGTCGAGCCGTACGCACCAGCGCTCGCGGCGCACGACGCTGGTGTGCTTCTCGGTGCCGCGGCGCACCTTGTGGCAGTCGCGGTCGGTCTCCGTGGTGTACCAGGTCTTGGTGCGGCCCTTGCTGCGCTTGGTGTGCTTGACCCGGTGGGTGTCGGTGTCGCACTTCTTGACGTAGTGCGGCCGGGTGGAGGTGGAGGTCTTCCGGGTGACGTGGCGTTCGATGTCGCGGACGCCCGTGACCTTCGTGCTCTTCGCCTTGCGGGGCGTCGTGTCCTGGTCGACCGTGACGCTGCCCGTCTTGCCGCTTCCCGAGGACGAGGCCGCCTTGCCGTTGTCACCGCCGCCGCACGCGGTGAGCGTGACGACGAGCGCCAGGGTGAGTCCGGCCAGTGCGGGGCGCCGCTTCACGGACGTAGCTCCTCTTGCTGTACATGTCAGGTCCGCGGAAGCGTATCCGATCATGGGCGGCGGCCCCGCACCAGGTCTGTCAGGCGTACGTCTCGAACTCGGCGACCTTCGGGGTCCCGGTGGCGCCGGTGATCTCGAAGGTGAGCTTCTTCAGGGCGGTGGCCGTGAAGGAGATCGTGCCCGCGCCGCTGCCGGTCTTCAGGACGGCCCCGGTGTCACCGTTGAGCAGCCGCCAGGAGCCGATGGCACCGGTGGCTCCGGCCGCCTCGCGGATCCGGGCGGAGGACACGGTGGTGGCCGAGCCCCACTTGACGGAGACCGCGCCGGTCGTGCCGGACGGCGACCAGTAGGTGTTCAGGTCCCCGTCCCGTACGTTGCCGTAGCTGGTGCCGGAGGCCTTGCTGGTGCCGTCGGCGCCCGCCGCGAGACTGAGGTTGGTGCCGGCGGGCTCGGTGGGCTCGGACGTGGTCGGGCTCGCCGTCGGGGTGGTGGTCGGGTCCGGGCTCTGCGGGGAGCAGTTGCCGTCCGACACCTTGAGGCCGGTGTCCGCGCCGGCCGTCCGCGTCACCACGTCCGGCACGCAGTTCGCGGCGTCGAGGGAGTACGCGTACGGGATGGAGACCGTGGTGTTGGACACCGGGTCCGGCCCGGCGGGGTTGGTGTCCTCGCCGGGCGACGACCAGGTCACGTTGTCGAAGATGTTGCCGCTGACCTGCCAGTATCCGGCCAGGTCGGTGTAGAAGGTGCCGAGGACGTCCTTGGAGTCCTTGAAGTAGTTGTTGTCGACCTTGGCCTTGGCGCCGACGCGGGAGTTGATGCCCGACTCGTTCAGGCTCACGTAGTAGTTGTTGTACATGTGGGCCGTGCCGCCGCGCAGCAGCGGTGCGCGCGAGTCGAGGTTCTCGTACAGGTTGTGGTGGAACGTGACGAAGCTGCTCTCGATGGCGCTGTCGCTGGAGTTGATCAGGCCGCCGCGGCCCGAGTTGCGCAGCGTGCTGTACGACAGGGTGACGTAGCGGGTGTTGGCCTTCAGGTCGAAGAGCCCGTCGTAGCCGTCCGACTCGCCGCCGGAGGCGAGGAGGTCCACGTGGTCGACCCAGACGTTGTGGACGTCGCTCTCCATGCCGATGGCGTCGCCGCCGTTGGAGGTGGGGCTGCCGGACTTCTTGACGTTCTGGACGGTCACGTTCTGGATGATGATGTTGCTGGACTCCCGTACATGGATGCCCAGTTGGTCGAAGACGGCGCCGCTGCCGACGCCGACGAGGGTGACGTTGCTGATCTGCTTCAGCTCGATCACGCCGGCGGCGGTGTTGCAGCTGTCGCCGGACACCTTGGCGGTGTTGGCGTGGTTGATGGTGCCTTCGACCTCGATGGTGATCGGGGTGTCGCTCGCGGCCCGGTTGCACAGGGCCTCGTGGATCTGGGTGCCGGTGGTGGCCTTCACCGTCGTGCCGCCGGCGCCGCCGGTGGTGCCGCCGTTCTGGGTGGCGTACCCGGAGGCGCTGCCGGCCGCGGCCGCCGATGCCGAGGGCATCGACAGGACCGCCCCGGTGGCGGCGGCCACGCCCATGGCCGCCGCCGCTGCGTAGATTCTCCGTGCGACTCGTCGTCTCATGCTGGTGTCCCTGTTCCTTCTCGGATTCCGGATGGTGCTCCTGGGTGCCGGGTCGGCACCGCGGGGGGTGTGGAGCAGCTGTGCCGGATCCGGAAGCGGCGGAGCGCTTCCACGGGACGGATCGTCACAGAAAACAAAGCGCGGAGAAAGCGCTTTCTGGCGTGGACAATAGGGGGCCCTCGCGGCGCCCGCAAGGGACATGACACACGGCGGTGAAATCCAACTCGCCTGATGCGCGCGTTACTTGGCGGCCGGAACTGTGCTCATCGGCCCGGAACGTCACGATGGCGCGAAAGCGCGTTCCGCCCGGCCGGTTGCGGGACAGATAGCCGTACGGGGCGGCGGCCCGCCCCGGCCGAGGATCCGAGAGAAGGCGAGCACCCATGACCGAACCCACGCCCGGTCTGCCGTCCGCGTTCCTGGACAGCAGCACCTCGTCGTTCACCCGCTTCGTCGAACGTGTCGCCCCGCACACCCTGCCGTGGAACCGCGGCACCGGTCCGGTGCGCGACGTGCCGCACGGCACCACCGTGCTCGCGCTGACCTTCGACGGCGGTGTCCTGATGGCAGGTGACCGGCGGGCCACCATGGGCAACGTCATCGCGCAGCGCGACCTGGAGAAGATCGGCCGGGCGGACGACCACACGGCGGTGGCGTTCGCCGGGACGGTGGGGCTCGCGAAGGAACTCGTCCGCCTGTACCAGCTGGAGCTCGCGCACTACGAGAAGCTGGAGCGCCGCCCGCTCACCCTCAACGGCAAGGCGCAGCGGCTGGCCGCGATGGTCCGCGACCACCTCGCGGAGGCGATGCAGGGCCTCGCCGTGATCCCGCTGCTCGCCGGGTACGACACGGCGCGGGGCGTGGGCCGCCTCTTCAGCTTCGATGTCACCGGCGGCCCGTACGAGGCGGTCGGCTTCCACTCGGACGGGTCCGGATCGCCTTATGCGCGCGGGGCGTTGAAGAAGCTGTACCGGCCGGGCCTGTCCGCGGCGGACGCCACGACGGTGGCGGTGCAGGCGCTGTACGACGCGGCCGACGACGACTCGGCGACCGGCGGTCCCGACCTGGCCCGACACATCTATCCGTCGGTCGCGCTGATCACCCGGGACGGCTACCGGCAGGTGCCGGAGGCGGAGGTGCGCGCCGTGGCCGCGTCGGTGGTGGCGGCCCGGTCGTCGGCGCCGGAGGGGCCGACGGCACCGCTGCTCTGAGCCGGCGCCATCCGCCCGGCACCCGTAACCCCACGGAAGCGATGGGGGGTTGAAGCACGGGACCGAACGGGGTGAGATCATCCCATGCAGCAACCGCTTTCTACGCATCCGCCGGCCCCCGACTTCGACCACCTCGACCACCGCTACCGCGGCGAGAACCCGATCCGCACCCTCGGGCACCTCTTCCGCCCCGACCGTGGCCGGCTCCTCGGCGCGGCCGGTCTGTTCGTCGTCAAGCACAGTCCGATCTGGCTGCTCCCGATGATCACCGCGGTGGTCCTGGACGTGGTGGTGCAGCACGGGCCGCAGGACCGGCTGTGGCAGGCCACCGGGGTGCTCATGTTCATCCTGGTGATCAACTATCCGCTGCACCAGTGGTACGTGCGGCTGCTGGCCGGCAGCATCCGCCGGATGGGCACCACGCTGCGCTCGGCCCTGTGCCGCCGGATGCAGCAACTGGACATCGGCTATCACTCCCGGGTCAGCTCCAGCGTCCTCCAGGCCAAGGTGGTCCGGGACGTCGAGTCGGTGGAGCAGATGGTGCAGCAGAGCGCCGACATGGGCCTGGGCGCCGTGGTCACGCTCGTCGGCGGCCTGGTGGTCATCGGGGTGCGGGTGCCCGCGTTCCTGCCGGTGTTCCTGATCGTCGTCCCGGTGGCGGGTCTGCTCGTGATGCGGCTGCGGATGCGGATGCGCACCCACAACGAGGAGTTCCGCCGCGAGGTGGAGCAACTCTCCTCGAAGGTCGGCGAGATGACCACGCTGATCCCCATCACCCGCGCACACGGCCTGGAGCGCACGGCGCTGGGCCGGGTCGACGGCTCGCTGCGCCAGGTGTTCGCCGCGGGCGTGCGGCTCGACACCGTCAACGGCCGCTTCAACTCGGCGGCCTGGGTGCTGCTCAACATCCTCGGGGTGGCCTGTCTGACGGGTTCGGCGCTGGTGGCGTACCACGGCTGGCTGCCGGTGTCGCCCGGTGACGTGGTGATGCTGAGCTCGTTCTTCACGATCCTCACGGGTTCGGTGACGACCCTGCTGGGCCTGGCTCCCGTGATCAGCAAGGGACTTGAGTCGGTGCGCTCGGCGGGCGAGGTGCTCCAGGCGCCGGACCTGGAGCGCAACGCGGGCAAGGCGGCCGTGGAGCGGGTCACCGGCCGGATCGACTTCGACGGGGTGGGGTTCGCCTACGAGGACAAGCCGGACGAGCCCGCCGTCGCCGGATTCACGCTCGCCGCGCGGCCCGGCGAGACAATCGCTCTGGTCGGCGCGTCCGGCGCGGGCAAGTCGACGGTGCTGAATCTGCTCATCGGGTTCATCCGGCCGACGTCGGGCCGGATCCTGCTCGACGGTACGGACATGGCGGGCCTGGACCTGCGCAGTTACCGGCGTTTCCTGTCGGTGGTCCCGCAGGAGTCGATCCTGTTCGAGGGCAGCATCCGCGACAACGTCACGTACGGTCTCGGCGACACCGACGAGGAGACGCTGCTCGCGGCGCTGCGCGACGCGAACGCGCTGGAGTTCGTGGGGCGGCTGCCGCACGGTCTGGACACGGTCGTCGGCGAGCGCGGGGCGCGGCTGTCCGGCGGACAGCGGCAGCGTCTGGCCATCGCGCGGGCGCTGATCCGCGATCCGCGTGTGCTGGTCCTCGACGAGGCGACGTCGGCGCTCGACAACCGATCCGAGGCGCTGGTCCAGGAGGCGCTGGCCCGTCTGGTGCACGGCCGCACCGTGTTCGTGGTCGCGCACCGGCTCTCCACGATCCGGGGCGCCGACCGCATCGTGGTGATGGAGGGCGGCCGGATCGCGGAGACCGGCACCCACGCCGAACTCCTGGCCAGAGGCGGGGTGTACGCCGGGCTCCAGCCGGCCGCCTGAGGGTTCCCGTCAGGGCGCGTACGTCCCCGCTCGCGCGGCGGCGACGACCGCGGCACCGTCGGCCGGGTCGAACCAGTCGCCGACGGTGTCGCGCACGTGCCCGCGGAAGACCTGCACCAGGCGCATCTCGTCGTAGCCGCGCCCGAAGTCCAGCATCAGTCGGCGCCTCTCGGCGAACACCCCCTCGCCTAAGGCGACTTCGTCCAGGGCGAAGGGAAGGACCGACGTCGTGGCCGCCGCGCGCGGGGGGGCGGCCACGCGGCCCAGGGAGAAAACGAACGTCGCCGCGCCGAAGGCGACAGGGCCCCAAAAAGGTCTCTTTGTTGGGACGGACGCCACGGAAAACCCCTCCTCCC
>NZ_JBHVIX010000005.1:149753-153373 GCF_042799415.1 Streptomyces sp. NPDC057694 | reverse complement strand
CCTCTTCCTGCACCCCCTCACTCTACTTGATGATTTCTCGCACGTAAAAAAGGAAGCCCCCGATGCTGCCGCCGCGCCTGCTGGGGCCCCCCCCCCGCGGCCCGGGGCGAGACCGAGCGCCGCCGCGCCGAGGGCGCCGGCGCCCAGCAGGGTTCGTCTGGTGGGACCGGATGCCATGGGAAACCTCTCCTGCAGCGTTCGAGATGTCGACATGGGTTCGATGAGCCGAGCAGAAGGTAGACGTCCGGTCCGCACCGGCCAACGCCCCCGGTGAGAAGATGCGAGGCCGGGCGGGTGGGGGTCGACAGCGGGGCCGAGGAGAGGAGCCGGGGCGGATGGGGCGCGCGGAGCGGGAGGTGGTCGCGGGCGGGGATCGGCTGCACGAGGCGGCGCGGTCGCTGCTGGCCGATCACGAGCGGGCGGTACGGGCCGCGCGGGAGGCGCTGGCGCCGCTCCTCGACGACGAGGTGACGCAGACGCTCGACGCGATGCCGGTGTCCCGGCTCCAGGAGGCGACCGAGGGCAGGCTGCGCCTCGACCCCGTCGAGCGGAGCGGGCTGCGCACGGTGCGGGAGGTGCTCGACGCCGGGCCCGGACGGCTCCAGCAGATCCCCGGTGTGGGACGGGTGACGTCGGTCCATCTCCTGGGCGCGGCACGCCGCCTCGCGGACGCCGTGCGCGAGAGCGCCGCCGTGCACATCGACGTGGACCGGCCCGAGCCGCGGACGACGGCGCTCGTCGCCGCCCTGCACGTGCTGGTGGCGGCGGGCCCGGACGGGCGGCGGGCGGTGACCGAGGCGGGCGGCCTCACCGGGCGGCTCGGCCCGCTCCTGGAGACGGCGCGGCCCGTCGCGGGGCGGCTGCGGATGCTGGTCGCGGGGCGGGACGGGCGGGCCCGGGCCCTGGCGGCCGTGGCCGAGGTGCGCGGGATCACCGAGGAGGCGGCGCGGGCCGGCACCGGCGAGCTGCTGGCCCAGGCGTCCGTGGACCTGCTGCGCGGTCCCGCGTCCGAGGCCGCCGCCTGGGTCGACTTCGAGCTGCGGGCAGCGGAGTACTACGGGGTGCTCGGGGAGATCGCCGGGCAGGCCCCCGACACGGAGGCCGCCGAGGGGTTCCTGCCCGCCGGGATCGCCGACGAGGTGCGCACGCAGCAGCTCACCGACACCGGCCTGCGGGTGTCGCTGCGCGGCTACCAGACGTTCGGCGCGCGCTTCGTGCTGGCCCGGCGCCGGGTGGTCCTCGGCGACGAGATGGGCCTGGGCAAGACCGTCCAGGCACTCGCCGTGCTCACCCATCTCGCCGCCGAGGGGCAGAGCCACTTCATGGTCGTGTGCCCGGCCGGGGTCCTCGTCAACTGGACGCGGGAGATCGAGACGCGCAGCCGGCTGCGCGCCGTCCCGCTGCACGGGCCCGGGCGGCAGGACGCGTTCGCCGACTGGAAGGGGCGCGGCGGCGTCGCGGTCACCACCTTCGACACCCTGCGCGGCTTCCCCACGCCCGGCGGCGGCGAGCTGGGCATGCTGGTCGTCGACGAGGCGCACGCCGTGAAGAACCCGCAGACCCTGCGCGCCCAGGCGGTCGCCGGGTGGGCGGCACGCTGCGAGCGGGTCCTGCTGATGACCGGCACCCCGATGGAGAACCGGGTCACCGAGTTCCGCAGCCTGGTGCGGATGCTGGACCCCGCCCTCGCCGACCGTCTCGACACGGAGGCCGGGCTCGCCGGATCGGTGGCCTTCCGCACCGCGGTCGCCCCCGTCTACCTGCGCCGCAACCAGGACGACGTGCTCACCGAACTGCCCAGCCTCCAGCACACCGACGAGTGGGAGGAGCTGAGCACGTCGGACGAGCGGGCCTACCGCGACGCGGTGGCCGCGGGGAACTTCATGGCGATGCGCCGCGCCGCCTACGCCCGCCCCGAAGGGTCCGCCAAGCTCCAGCGGCTGCGCGACCTCGTACGGGAGGCGGGTGAGAACGGCTCCAAGGTGGTGGTGTTCTCGTACTTCCGCGATGTCCTGGACGCGGTGCACGACGCTCTCGACACCGAGGCCGCCGAACCACGGGTCGGCGGCCCGGTGTTCGGACCGCTGACCGGAGGTGTGCCGCCCGCGCGCCGGCAGGCTCTCGTCGACGCGTACTCGGCCGCCTCGGGGCCCGCCGTCCTGGTGGCGCAGATCCAGGCGGCGGGCATCGGGCTCAACATCCAGGCCGCGTCCGTGGTGATCCTGTGCGAACCGCAGATCAAGCCGACCCTGGAGCACCAGGCCGTCGCCCGCGCGCACCGGATCGGACAGGTCAGAACGGTCCGGGTGCACCGGCTGCTCGCGCCGGGCGGTGTCGACGAGCGCATGGTGCGGATCCTCACCACCAAGGACCGGCTGTTCGACGCGTACGCCCGGCGCAGCGCCACGGCGGAGGCGAGCCCCGACGCGTTCGACGTGTCGGACGCGGAGCTGGCCCGCCGGATCGTGGCGGAGGAACGGGACCGCCTCGGCGTGCGCGACGCGTCGTAGCCGCGCGCCGGCGGCGTGCGCTCACGCCGTTCACGCCCGATTCCCCGAACGCCCCTGCCTTCAGCACCTCTTACGAGTGATAACTGCCCGTGATGGCGAACCTCGGCGGCGGCGGTCCGCATCATCACCCATGTCCGCATCCGCACCAACTGCCTGGACGGCAGCGCCGACGACGGGGAGACCATGGCATCGGACCGGGGGCACGAAATCACGCACCGTGACGACCTGCGCGACACGCAGCTGAGCGCCCTGTTGACGCGCAGGAGACAGACGCTGGGGCTGACCGTGGAGCAGGCGGCGCGCGCCACGGGCCTGCCCGAGCACCGCTACAGCGCGCTGGAGGACGGCGCGGGGCACGGCATCGACCTCGGCGGCCTCAAGCGTGTGGCGGGCGGCCTCGGCCTGACCGGGCAGCTGCGGGAGACCTTCCTGCTGCTCGCGGCGGAGCCGGACGTCAGCCCGTACGACCTCGTGGAGCGACGCCGGCCCACCATCGAGGAGCTGGCCCACATCGACCTGATGGAGCCCAATCCAGCCCTGATCACGGACCACGCATGGACCGTGCTGGCGGCGAACGCGTCGGTGGCGCGGCTCTTCACCGACCCGGCCGAGACGCCGGACGGGCCTCCCAATCTGGTGCTGTGGCTGCTCACCGAGGAAGCTGCGCGGCGGTTCGCCGACATCGACGAGGTCCGCGCCGACGCCGTCGCCCGGGTCCGCGCGGCCCTCGCCCAGATCCCGGCCGACGCCCCGCTGCGGACCCTCGCGGGCCGGATCGCCGCCGATCCGGTGGGCGCCCGGCTGTGGCGCTCCCGCTCGCCCCGGCTGCCGTCCGAGGCGTGGGCGCGACGGTTGCGGCATCCGCTGTACGGGGAGGCTTCGGTGCTGGTGACGACGTCACGGCTGCCTGGTGGGCTCCAGTTGATCGTCCATCACGCGGCGCATCTGATCCAGAGCCCGGCGCCCCGCTGATCGCGGAGATCCCGGCTTGTCGTTCGTCTGACGGCCGGCGGCCGCGTCTCGCGGAGGTCCCCCCCTCCCCCCCCCACGAGCCCTCCTCCGCCCCCCCACGCCAACAAACCCGCCCCCCCCACCCCCCACGCCCCACAC
>NZ_JBHVIX010000005.1:110041-149743 GCF_042799415.1 Streptomyces sp. NPDC057694 | reverse complement strand
CTTTTTCGCGCCCTTTTCCCGCTCCGGGGGGGGTTGTTTTTCTTGGGGGGGGGGGGGGGGGACCCCCCCGCGACCAGCCACGACGGTGGCGCGCCCGCTGAACAGACCTGGTAACCCCGTCACTTGACGCGCATCTCGCACCGCATCCGGCGCTCGTGCCCGACCTCGCGCACCGCACCCGTCAAGGTGAGCGGCACGATGTGATGGACGTGCTCGGCGGAAGCCGCGACGCGCAGTTCCAGGGCGCCGGGTTCGACGGTGCGGCGGCCGTCGGCGCCGGTGTACGCGGCGAGGTCGGCCGGGAAGGTGGCGTGCACCTCGGCGCTCGCCCCGGCGTCGAGCGGCACCCGGGCGTAGCCGACGAGCCGGACCTCGGGGCGGGCCACGGTGCCGACGGGGTCGTGCAGGTAGAGCTGGACGATCTCGGTGCCGGGCCGGTCGCCGGTGTTGTGGACGGTGAGGCGCAGTGTCGTCTCGCCGTCGGTGGCGAGTTCGGGGCTGTCGCAGTGCGGGGCGTCCCAGCGGAACGTCGTGTACGACAGGCCGTGCCCGAAGGGGTGCAGCGGTGTCGGGTCCACGTTGCTGGGGTCGCCGTGGCGGCCGAGCGGCGGTGCCAGGTACGGGGCGGGCTGGCCGCCGGGACGGCGCGGTACGCCGACGGGGAGCCGTCCGGACGGGTCGACGCGGCCGGACAGGACTCCGGCGACGGCGGCGCCGCCCTCCTGGCCGGGGAAGAACGCCTGGACGACGGCGGCGGCCCGGTCGGCCCAGCGGCCGAGGGCGTAGGGCCGGCCGCTGAGCACGACGACGACGGTGGGCGTCCCCGAGGCGAGCGCGTCGTCGAGTATCCCGCCCTGTCCGTAGGGGAGTTCGAGGTCGGCCGCGTCGCAGCCCTCCCCCGACGAGCCGCGCCCGAAGAGGCCCGAGCGGTCGCCGACCACGGCGAGGCAGATGTCCGCGTCCGCCGGGTCGGTGACGAACACGGCGTCGGGCAGTTCCGCGCGCAGCGCCTCGGCGAGGGTCGGCACCTCGACGCCCGGGGGGAGTTCGGGATGGTTGACGCCGACGTGCCGGGGGAACGTGTAGCAGCCGAGCATCGCCGCCTGCTCGTCCGCGAGCGGGCCGACGACGGCGAGGCGCGGGGCGGTGGGCAGCGGCAGGATCCCGGTGTCGTTGGCGAGCAGGACCACCGATTCCTCGGCGAGGCGCCGGGCCAGGTCCCGCATGTGCGGCGGGTTCAGGTCGACGGGGGTGTCGCCGGTGACCGGTTCCCAGTCCGGGTCGAGCAGCCCGAGTTCGCACTTCTGGGTCAGGACGCGCAGCGCCGCCCGGTCCAGGAGCGCGTCGGCGGGCCGGTCGGTGACGTCGACGCAGCGGCCGGCCGGCAGTTCCACGTCGACACCGGCCGTGAGGGCGAGCCGGGCGGCGTCCGTCGCGGACTCCGCGATCCGGTGGGCGGATTCCAGGAACGACAGGCCGAAGTAGTCGGAGACGACGGTGCCGGTGAACTGCCATGTATCGCGAAGCAGTTGGGTGAGCAGTGCGGTGTTGGCGTGTCCCGGGACACCGTCGATGTCGTTGTAGGCGGGCATCACGGACCGGGCGCCGCCGTCGCGGACCGCCATCTCGAACGGCGGCAGCAGCACGTCGGCGAGTTCGCGGGGCCCGACCGAGGCGGGCGCGTGGTTGCGGGCGGCGCGGGAGGCCGAGTAGGCGGCGAAGTGCTTCAGGGTCGCGACGATGCCGGCGGCCTCCAGACCGCGGACGTAGGCGGTGCCGATGGTGCCGACGAGGTACGGGTCCTCGCCGATGGACTCCTCGGTGCGGCCCCAGCGCGGATCCCGTACGACGTCGAGGACGGGCGCGAGTCCCTGGTGGATGCCGACCGCGCGCATCGACGTACCGATCGCCTGGGCCATGTCGGTGACGAGGGCCGGGTCGAAGGTGGCGCCCCAGGCCAGCGGCGTCGGGAAGACGGTGGCCTGCCAGGCGGTGAATCCGGTGAGGCACTCCTCGTGGGCGAGTGCGGGCAGGGCGAAGCGGTTGCCCGCCCGGATCGTGCGCTGGAGGGCGGCGAGGCGGGCGGCGCCCTCGCCCGGTTCGACGGGCACGGTGCCGAAGGGGCGGGTCAGGTGCCCGAGCCCGTACGGCAGCAGGCCGTCGAGGGCGGCGCTGCGGTCCGCGTAGGCGTGCTGTCCCGGTGCGACCTCGACGGCGCCGCTGTCGGTGTCGGGTTCGGTGCCGAGCCACACGCTGGACAGCTGGGCGGCCTTCTCCTCGGGGGTCATCCGGGCGAGCAGGTCCGCCGCCCGGACGTGGGCGGGCAGTGCGGTGTCCTGCCAGGGCTCGGCCATGGAACTCCTCAGGTACGGGATGTGCGGGGGACGGCGGCTCGTCGGCGCGGGTCAGCCCTTGGTCGCGCCCATCGTGATGCCGCCGATCAGCTGCCGTTCGGCGACCGCGTAGAAGGCGAGTGCGGGCACCATGGACAGGACGAGGTACGCGAAGACGCGGGCGGTGTCGGCCGAGTACTGGCCCTGGAACTGCTGGACTCCGACGGGGATCGTCCACCAGGTGGGTTCGCTGAACACCAGCAGCGGCAGCAGGAAGTTGTTCCAGCTGGTCACGACGGCCAGGACGGAGACGGTGCCGAGCGCGGGCCGGGCCATCGGCAGCAGGATCCGCCAGAAGAAGCCGAAGGCCGAGCAGCCGTCGAGGGTGGCCGCCTCCTCCAGTTCGCCGGGGATCTCCCGGAAGAAGTTGCGCAGGATGACGACGGTCATGGGCAGACCGAACGCGGCCTGCGGCAGGATCACGCCCCACGGGTTGTCGAGCAGGCCGAAGGTGCGCAGCAGGACGAACAGCGGCAGGATCGCGACGGCGAACGGGAACATCAGGCCGACGGTGAACAGCGTGAAGAGGAACTCCCGGCCGCGGAAGGCGAACCGGGCGAGCGAGAAGGCGGCGAGGGCGGCCGCGCCGACCGTCAGGGCGGTCGTGCCGACGGCGATCAGCGTCGACGAGCCGAGGGCCCGCCAGAACGCGCTGTCCTCAAGGATCGACGTGTAGTTGCCGACCACCCACGGCGAGGGCAGGCCGAAGGTGTTCCCGGAGAGCTGGTCGGTGGACTTGAAGCCGGAGACGAGGGCGTAGAGCAGCGGCGTCACCATGACGACGCCGATCACCCACACGGTCACGTACAGCGGGACCGAGCGCAGCCTGCGCCGGCGTGCGGCGGCCCGCGCTGTCACGGTCACGGGGGCGGCCGCCGGTGCGGTCTGTACGGTCATCGGGCACCTCGCATGTTCGTGAGGGCGCCTTCGGTGTCGCGGCGCAGCACATAGCGCTGGTAGATGACCGCGAAGACGAGGCTGATGAGGAACATGACGATGGAGATCGCGCTGGCATAGCCCATCTGGTAGCGCTTGAAGCCGAACTGGAACATGGTGACGGCCATCGTCTCGGAGTGGTGGTCGGGCCCGCCCTGGGTGGCGACCCACACCAGGTCGAAGAGCTGGATCGCGCCGATCACGGACAGGAAGACGCTCATCCTGAGCGTGGGGCCGAGCAGCGGCAGGGTGACGTTGCGGAAGCGCTGCCAGGCGTTCGCGCCGTCGATGCGGGCGGCCTCGGCGAGTTCGGGCGGGATGCCTTGCAGGCCGGCCAGGTAGAGCATCATGTGGAAGCCGAAGTACTTCCAGGTCATGACCAGGAAGAGGGTGGCCATGACGGTGTTCTGGCCGGAGAACCACAGACCGCCCGCCCCGTCGAGGCCGACCGAGCCGAGCACCTTGTCGGCGAGTCCGCTGTCCGGCGCGAAGATCATGCTGAACAGGACGCCGGTGATGACCTCCGACAGCACGTACGGGACGAAGAACAGCATCCGGTAGACGGCGCGGCCGCGCAGCTTCTGGTTGAGGAGCACGGCCATGGCGAGCGCGAACGGCAGTTGCAGGCCGAGCGAGAGGACGACCAGGAGCAGCCCGCGCCACAGGTCGCCGAGGAAGACGGGGTCCTGGAAGAGGCGGGTGAAGTTGTCGAGGCCCGCGAAGTCCGAGGGCGAGCCGAAGCCGCCCCAGTTGAACAGGGAGACGTATGCCGCGTACAGGATCGGGACGATCACGAACACGGCGAAGAGGATCAGGCCGGGGACGGTGAAGAGGAAGGCGGTCAGCCAGTCGCGCGCCCGCCGGGCCAGGGGCCGCCGGTTCCCCTCCTGAGCGGCCTGCGGCTCCTTGGTCACGGCGGGGCGCTGGTCCTCGGTGTGGGTGGAGGAAGTCATCGTCATCTACTGGCTCTTGGCGACCTGGGTGATGGAACGGGCCACCTGCTCGGGGGACTTGGAGCCCGCGAGGAGCGCGGCCACCGAGTCGTTGACCTCCTGGCCGACGGCGGGCGGGTAGGCCTGGTCGAGGTAGAGCTGGAAGCCGGTCGACTTGTTGAGCAGGTCGAGTACGGCCTTGAGGTTGGGGTCGTCGAGCGCGTCCTGGGCGGCCTTGTTCACCGGGAGCACCCCGCCCTTGACCTCCTTGCGGTTGGCCTCGGCGCCGACGAAGAACTTGAGGAACTCGACGGCCTCCTTGGGTCCGCCCTTGCGCACCGCGTAACCGCCGCCTCCGCCGAACACGTCGGTGGACTTGCCCGGGCCGCCGTCGACGGCGGGGAACGGGAAGAAGCCGAGGTCGTCGCCGAGGCCCTTGCCCTGGGCCGCCTCCTCGCGGGGCGCCCACTGGCCCATCAGCTCCATCGCCGCCTTGGCGTTGCCCATGGTGGCGGCCTGTCCGGTGGGCCCGGAGTACGCGGCGCCGAGGAAGCCCTTCTGGAACGGGGCGAGGTCGGCGAGCTCCTTGAGGTGCTCGCCCGCCTTGACGAACGCGTCGCCGGTGAAGTCCTTGGCGTCGGCGGCCTTCTGCATGCCGTCGATGCCCGCGATGCGGATCGCCAGGTACGCCCAGTAGTACATCCCGGGCCACTTCTCCTTGCCGCCGAGGGCGATCGGCGTGATCCCGGCGGACTTGAGCTTCTTGACCGCGTCGAGGAGCTCGGACCAAGTGGCCGGCGGAGCCTGGATCTTCGCCTTCTCGAAGAGCGCCTTGTTGTACCAGAAGCCGACGGCGCCGATGTCGTTCGGAACGGCGTAGGTCCTGCCGTCGAACTCATAGGCCTCGCGGGACGCGGGCACCAGCTCGTCGATCCAGTCCTTGACCTGGTCGGTGATGTCCTCGACAAGACCGGCGTCCACCTGCTGCTTCAGCACGCCGCCGCCCCAGGTGTTGTACAGGTCGGGCAGCTTGCCCGAACCCGTCAGGGCGGTCATCTTCGACTTGAACGCGTCGTTCTCCAGCGCCACGATCTTGACCCGGATGTCCGGGTGCGCCTTCTCGAACGCCTTGGCCTGCTCGGCCCACAGGCTCTTGCCGGGTTCGCTCGTCTGGATGTGCCACCACTCGAAGACGGTCCTGCCCTTGCTGTCCGTGCTGCCGGAGTCGGATCCGCCGCAGGCCGTGAGCACCGCGGTGCCCAGACCGGCGACGGAGACCGCACCGAGGAAGCGGCGGCGGGAGAAACGAGAGACATCCGAGGCTGGCATGGCACACCTTCCGGAAGTGATCCGAAAATTATCGGGAGATGGCCACGGAAGTTACGGGCATGCGACGGGGGTGTCAACGCCCTTAACAAAACGGGTTGTTGACACCCCCGGTGGCGGGATCCGCGACTCAGGCCGTGCGCGGCACCGCCGTACTGGCCCTGACCACGAGTTCCGTCGCCAGCTCCACGCGCGGCGCGGCGGGTGCGACGGAGCGCGCCAGATCGAGCACGGCGCGGGCGGCCAACTTCCCCATGTCGGACAGGGGTTGGCGGACCGTCGTCAGCGGCGGCGAGGACCAGCGGACCTCCGGCAGGTCGTCGAAGCCGACGACGCTCATGTCCTCGGGCACCCGCAGACCGCGCCGGCGCAGCGCCTCGATCGCGCCGAGCGCCATCTGGTCGCTGGAGGCGAAGACCGCGGTCGGCGGTGTGGGGAGATCGAGCAGGTGGTCGGCGCCGGTGAAGCCGGACTCGTGGTAGAAGTCGCCGGGCACGATCAGGTCGTCGTCGACCGGTACGCCCGCCACGTCGAGCGCGGCGCGATAGCCGTCGAGGCGGGCCCGCGAGCACAGCAGCCGGGGCGGTCCCGCGATGAAGCCGATCCTGCGGTGCCCGAGCGCCAGCAGGTGCTCGGTCGCGGACATGCCGCCCGCCCAGTTGGTCGCGCCGACCGTCGGCATCTCCGAGGTGGGCGAGCCGGCCGGGTCGATCACCACCAACGGCACGCCCAGGCGCCGCAGTTCGTCGTGCAGGCCCGGTTCGAGGACGGACGTCACGAGGATCACGCCGTCCGAGGCGCGGGCCCGCAGATTGGTCATCCACTGGTGCGCGTCGCCCGCCCGGTCGTGGATCGCGGAGACGACGGTGCCGACACCCTGCTCGTGCGCGACCTCCTCCACACCCCGGATGATCTCGACGGCCCAGGGACTGTCCAGGTCGTTGAAGACCAGGTCGAGCAGGGCGGCGCGGTCGCCGGGCGCGCCCGGGCGGCGCCGGTAGCCGTGCCGGTGCAGCAGGTCCTCGACGCGGGCCCGGGTGGCGGGCGAGACGTCGGAGCGTCCGTTCACCACACGGGAGACGGTGGGCACGGACACCCCGGCCTCCCGTGCGATATCGGTGATCGTCACCTTGGCCGGCCCGTCCGGGCGCTGCGTGACTGTCCTGCGCTGGGCGCCTTCCCCGGCCACGTTCCCCACCTCCGTCGACAACTCCGCCCGAAAAATATCCGGACGCCTTTCGGAAAACCGTAGGACATGCCACCGCGGTCCGCTGGTCAAGCCCTCGGCCAACTCCCCAGCGTGTGACACCCATTGACAGCCATGGGAAGCGGCTCTAGGTTGCGTCGACGTTACCGGAATACTCGTGGAAGTTATCGGTCCCGCTTTGCCCTCACGTCACACGCCCTGGGCGCGCGGCAACTGCTGCGTCGAGCAGTGGATGCCCCCGCCGCCCTCGCCGAGCGTGTCGACGGAGACCTGTACGATCTCGCGGCCCGGGTACAGGTCGCGCACGATGGCTGCGGCGTCCCGGTCGGCACGCCGGTCGCCGAAGCGCGGCATGACGACGCCGCCGTTGACCACGTAGTAGTTGACGTAACTGGCCAGGAAGTCCGCGCCGCGGCGGCCGATGTCGACGGGCTCGGGCAGCGCGACGATCTCCAGGCGCTTGCCGCGCGCGTCGGTCGCGGCGCCGATGACCCGGTGGGCCTGGTCGTAGGCGCGGGTCCACACGTCGTCCGGTGCCTGCGCGTCCGGGGTGCTCATCACCACGACGCCGGGCTCTGCGAACCGGGCCAGGGCGTCGATGTGGTAGTCGGTGATGTCCTGCCCCTTGACGCCCTTCACCCAGATCACCTCGGTGACGCCGAACAGCTTCTTCAGCGCGGCCTCGATGTCGTCGCGGGACCTGCCGGGGTTCCGGTTGGCGTTGACCAGGGAGCTCTCGGTCGCCATCAGCGTGCCCGCGCCGTCGGTCTCGATCGAGCCGCCCTCCCCCACGACGGGCGCCACGATCCTGGGCAGTTCCTCGTCGGCGAGGATCCGTGCGGCGACCTTGCTGTCGCGCCCGTGGGTCTGCTTCTTCCCCCAGCCGTTGAAGCGCAGGTCGACGCCGGCCGTGCGCCGGCCGCGGTCGCCGAGGACGAACGTGGGCCCGGTGTCACGCACCCACAGGTCGTCGACCGGCGTCGGCACGACCTCCACGCCCGAGCCGCACGCCTTCCGGGCGGCCGTGACATCTTCGTCGTTGGCCAGGAGCGCCACCGGCTCGAACGCGGCGACGGCCCGCGCGATCCCCGCGATGTCGGCGCGCACGCCGTCGATGTCGGAGCCCCAGATCCGCCGGGTGGGCCAGGACATGTAGGTCGCGTGGTGCGGGTGCGCCTCGTCGGGCATCCGCCACCGCTCGCCGCCCGCGGCCGAGGCCTGCGCGGCGCCGCGCGACGTGCAGGCGCCGAGCGCGCCCGCGAGTGCGGCGCCCACGGCCGCCCCCGTCGCGGCCCGCAGCGACTGCCTCCTGGACATGCGCACCATCATCCTCCAGCATTCCTGACTGAAATTTCAGTCAGGACGATCGTAAGGCATGATCTGAACGGACCCGAAGCGGTCAGCAGCGCGTCATGAACAGGAGCCCCTCGCGATGTCCGACAAGCCCACCCGGATCCTCCAGGCGGCCGCCCGGCTGATCGCCCGGCGCGGTGTGCGCGGTCTGCGGGTGGAGCGGGTCGCGGCCGAGGCCAAGGTCTCCACCGCGCTGATCTACTACCACTACTCCGACCGCACGGGGCTGCTGCGCCGGACGCTGGAGTTCATCAACGAACGGGCCGTCCACTACACCGACGCGGCTTTCGACGCCGACGCCGATCCCCTGGCCCAGCTCTCGCAGATGCTGCGTCTGGAGCTCCAGGACGACGCGGAGGTGCGGGAGAACAGCGCCGCGTGGGGCGAGCTGCGCGCCACCGCCGTCTTCGACGCCGAGCTGCGTGAACAGCTCGCCGCCGCGACCGCCCGCTGGGTGGCGGACCTGGCCGGCCTGATCGACGGGGCGAAGGCGGCCGGCCAGGTCGCCACCGGCATCGACTCCGCGGCGGCGGCGGAACGGCTCACCGCACAGGTGGAGGGCCTGAGCATGCGCTGGCTGTCCGGCTCGACCACGCTGGAGCGCGCGCGGGCCCTCCTCGCACAGGCCGTCGCCCTGGAGCTCGGCACCGGGCGGGCAGGCTAGCGCCCGTCGGGTGTCACGACTCCGCCACGTCGAGGGCGACGATGCCGAGGGCGCCCTCGACGGCTCCCGGATGCCGGCTGGTGAGGCCGAGGCGGATCCGGCGGGTGCGGACCGCGTCGAAGGTGATGACCGTCGGTTCGCCGGAGGCGTTGGCCCAGGCGATGTCGGCGTCGGGCACGGCGACGTACCGCCCGCCGTCCCAGGCGGACACCTCGACCGCCTGGGGCAGGGAGTGCTTGGCGTCGACGGTGAAGGAAACCTCGACGCGGCCGACGGTCCGCTCCTGCTCCCAGGCGACGGACACCCAGTCGGCGGCCCGGGCTCCGTTGAAGGCGGGCAGCAGGGCGGTCGCGGACTTCTGGAAGGCGTTGGACCACTGGGTGGCCGGGTCCCCGTCGAGCATCCCTGCGGGCAGGGTGGTCGTCGCACCCGAGTAACTGGCGTCCGCGAGGGGGTACTTGGGCGCGTCCGGGCCCGGGTCGGGGGCGAACGGTTCGCGCGGGGTCACGGGGCCGCCAGCGGGCCCTGTCACGCGGACGGACACCTTTCCGGTCTTCAGCCCGGCCGCGGCGGCGGTGACGGTGAGGCGGCCCGGCTTCGTGCCGGCCCTGACGATCGCGAGGGCCAGACCGTGGCAGGCGGTGCGGGTGCTGGCCTGGTAGCGCTCGGCGCTCTCCTGCCGGCCGTTGTCGACTCCGGCCAGCAGGCCGCCGGAGACGTCGAACTCCAGCAGGTGCTCGGCGTCGGGCACGACGACGCCCTTGGCGTCCACGACCTCCGCCGTCACGAACACCAGCGACCGGCCGTCGGCGGCGACCGACGCGCGGTCGGTGGTCAGCCGCACCTCGTGCGCTGGCCCGGCGGTGCGCAGCACGTCCGTGGCGACGGCCTTGCCGCCCTTCCGCGCGACGGCCTTCAGCTCACCGGCGGCGAAGGGCACCTTCCACGTCAGGTGCAGCTTGCCCGCGCTGCCGGTCGGCGAGGTGTAGCTGCCCGGGTAGGGGCCGCCGGTGACGGTCTTGTCGTCGCCGGTCGCCTCCGTCGTCTCCAGGTAGGCCCGGCCGTCCTCGGTCTTCTTCGCGTCGAAGGAACGCACGCCCAGCGAGCGGCCGTTGAGGAACAGCTCGACCTCGGCCACGTTCGCGTACGCCCAGACCTCCACCTCCTCCCCCGCCTTGTGGGAGGTCCAGTCCATGGGGAGCAGATGCACCATCGGCTCGGCCACCCACTGGCTGCGGAAGAGGTGGTACATGTCCTTGGGGAAGCCGGCGGTGTCGACCGCGCCGAAGAACGACGCCTTCACCGGGAACACGTCGTACGGGGTGGGCTCGCCGATGTAGTCGATGCCGGACCAGAGGAACTGGCCGGTGAACCAGCGCCGGTCGCGGTCCTTCTTGTGGCCGTACTCGCCGCTCATCGTCCAGGAGGCGAGGTTGTTGTCGTAGGAGGAGGTGGCGCGCCTGCCGGGTGTCTGGTTCTCGCCGGTGTTGAGATGCTGCGGCTCCTCGTACGTGCCCCGGCTCGACGTCTGCGACGACGACTCGGACTCGAAGAGGAACAGGTGCGGGTAGCGGGCGTGCAGCGCGTCGACCGAGGCGGCGGTGTTGTAGTTGAGGCCGAGGCCGTCGAGCAGCCCGAGGATCTGGTCGGCGGGCGAGCCCGCGGCGGGCAGCGAGCGGTACTTGTCGGAGCCGATGACGACCGGCCGCGTCGTGTCGATGGCCTTGATGTCCGCGACGAGGCGCTGCGCGATGGCGATGCCCTCGGTACGGGTGGAGTCGGGGATCTCGTTGCCGATGGACCACATGACGACGGCCGGTGAGTTGCGGGCCGCGCGCACCATCTCGGCGATGTCGTCGTCGCTGTGCGCGTCGAAGAACCGGCCGTAGTCGTAGGTGTTCTTGCCGGTGCGCCAGCAGTCGAACGCCTCGACGAGCATGATGATGCCGAGGTCCTCGCACGCCTCGATCACCTCGGGCGCGGGCGGATTGTGCGAGGTGCGCAGGGCGTTGACGCCCATCGACTTCATGATGCTCAACTGGCGGCGCACCGCGTCCGGGTGGACGGCGGAGCCGAGCGCGCCGAGGTCGTGGTGCAGGTCGACGCCCTTGACCTTGGCGTACGTGCCGTTGAGCGCGAAGCCGTCGGCCGGGTCGAAGGTCGCGTGCCGGACGCCGAAGCGGGTGCGGTAGGTGTCGACGGTGGCGCCGCCCACGCGCAGGTCGGTGACGAGCGTGTAGCGGTGCCCCGGCGTCTCGATGGACCACAACTGCGGTTTTTTCAGGGTGAGTTGATGGTGAGCCGTCTTCGGGTCGCCGCCGGGCGCCACCGCGTCGAGGACGGACTCGGTGCGGGCGACCCGGCGGCCCTTGGCGTCGCGCACGGTGGAGACGACGGTGACGTCCCGGGCCGCGCCCGACGCGTTGACGACGTCCGTGCGGACGTCGACGGTGGCGTACCCCTTCTTGAGGGTGTCCGCCAGGCCGGGGGTGGTCACGGCGGTGCCCCAGCGGGCCACGTGCACCGGCTCGGTCACGACGAGACGGACGCCCCGGTAGATGCCGCTGCCGGAGTACCAGCGGCTGCTGGGCAGCCGGTTGCGGACCAGGACGGCGAGGACGTTGGCGGTCGTGCCGTCCAGGTGCAGCAGATCCGTGATGTCGTGGGCGAAGCCGGTGTACCCGTAGGGGTGGTTGCCGACCCGTTCGCCGTTCACGTACACGTCGGCGTCCATGTAGACGCCGTCGAACTCGACGGAGATCCGCTGCCCCGCACTGCCGCGCGGCACCGTGAACCGCTTGCGGTACCAGCCGAGTCCGCCGGGCAGGAAGCCGGTGCCGCTCGTGGTGTTGTGCGCGGTGGTCGGGGTCTGCTCGATGCTCCAGTCGTGCGGGACGGCGACCGTCCGCCACTTCCCGTCGTCGAACTCCGGCCGCTCCGCGCCGTCGTAGGCGCCGGTCGGGTCGGTGATGCCGTCGAGGCTGACGAGCGCGAACCGCCAGCCGTCCGCGAGGTCGACGGTGCGGCGGCCTGCGACGCCGGTGCGGTCGGCCGTCGCGGCGGAGGCGGCGGGCGCGGCGAGCGCCCCGGCCAGCGGAGTGGCCGCACCGGCGGCCAGCACGGTTCTGCGGGTGACGGACATGGCGGGGCAGCCTCCTCGGAGCGAACACGATTCACCAGAAAGCAACGTGACGCAACAGATTGTCGCGGGTCGCTCACGGGATTCGTCAAGGCTCTTGCAGAACACCGGTGTTCAGCTGTCCGACTGCTTCCGGTTCGCCCGCCAGTAATCACGCGGCGGCAGATGCACCCAGACGTCGGGCGGTCCGACCACGGCGCGGCGGTCGGTGAGGCGCAGTCCCGCGTACGCGCACGAGTAGGCCACCGCGTCGTGTTGATACAGGTAGGCGGTGAACAGCTCCTCGGGGGTGTCCGTCGCGTCCGGTCCGCCGCCCGGGTGCAGGTCCGAGCCCTCGATCCGGCCGTCGCGGGCGATGCTGCCCTGATTGCCGCTCTTGGGATTGGCGTAGAGGCCGTAGCCGACCGTTCCGGCGGTCAGCCGGGTCAGCACGCCGGGCATCTGCGGGGCGTACCCCCAGGGTTGGGTCACCACGCAGCCGCCGGGTACGGACGTGACGCCGACAAGCAGTTCGATCTCCTCGGAGTCGCAGTCGTACGGGTCTTCCAGCACGTCGGCGATCAAGTCGTCGGCGGCGGGCGTCGCTTCGAGGCGGCGGACGGCCTCGGCCGCGTCGATGCCCCGCACGCAGGCCAGCCCCGTGCCCTCGTGGTGGAAGGTGCCGAGCGCCGCCGTGAGCCGCCGGGCCTCCTCGGCCTGCGCGTGCTGCGCGGCCGTGAGGGACTCACCGGCCGGCGCCGCGAACAGGTCCGGGACGGGACCGGCGAGGCTCAGTCTCCCGGGCGACCATCCGCCCCACGACGGGCGCCACGGGTCGGCACCGGCCGCCGCCAGCGCTCGCGCGTTCTCCGACCGTCGGGACATGACGGCTTCCCACAGCGCGGTCACGCCGTCCTCCAGCGCGTCCACGTCCGCGACCCGTCCGGCCAGTTCCGCGACGACCTCCGGGGAGCCGAAGGCCGCCGCACGGTGGAGAGGCCTGCAGCGGCCCCACCGCTCAGGATCCGCCCCCTCGTCGAGCCGCCGCCGGATGTCGTCGTGGTCGCTCCAGTCCCACGCCACCCCGTCCCAGCCCCCACCCGGCACAGCCACTGTCTTCCCCTTGCTTCTCGGCGCGTCCCGCACGGGCGTCCGCACCGTGCGACTCGATCATCGGCGCCGCTCAGTGTGGCCGGGCGCGGCGCTCCCCGGCCACCCGCCGCGCCCGGCCCCTCGTCCCCGGAATGTCCGGCTTCCGGTTAGCGTTGGCCGATATCGGAGAATCCCGCGGTGGAAGGCGGCCCACAGTGCACGGCGAGTACAAGATCCCCGGCGGCAAGCTGGTCGTGGCCGATGTGGAGGAGGCCGACGGCGTCCTGAGCGGGGTGCGGATCGGCGGTGACTTCTTCCTGGAACCCGACGAGGCGCTGCCCGCGATCGACGCCGCGCTGGAGGGCGCCCCCGCCGACGCGGACACGGCGGCGCTGGCCGCGAGGATCGACGCGGCGCTGCCCCCGGGCACGGTCATGCTCGGCCTGACCACCGAGGGCGTCGCCACCGCGGTGCGCCGCGCGCTGGCCCGCGCCACGGACTGGCGGGACTTCGACTGGCAGCTGATCCACGACGCCCCGCAGTCCCCGGTGCTGCACATGGCCCTGGACGAGGTGATGGTGGAGCAGGTCGCGCTCGGGCAGCGCCCGCCGACACTGCGGGTGTGGGAGTGGGACCGCCCCGCGGTGATCATCGGCAGCTTCCAGTCGCTGCGCAACGAGGTGGACCAGGAGGGCGTGGCACGGCACGGGGTCGAGGTGGTGCGCCGGATCTCGGGGGGCGGCGCCATGTTCGCGGAGCCGAGGTCCACGATCACGTACTCGCTGGCCGTACCCGAGTCGCTGGTCTCGGGGCTGTCCTTCCAGGACAGTTACGCCTATCTCGACGACTGGGTGCTCGGCGCGCTCGCCGACATGGGCATCAAGGCCTGGTACCAGCCGCTGAACGACATCGCGACGGACGTCGGCAAGGTCGCGGGCGCCGCCCAGAAGCGGGTGGCCGCCGGGCGGGGAGCGGTGCTGCACCACGTGACCATGTCCTACGACATCGACGCGGACAAGATGGTCGAGGTACTGCGCATCGGCCGCGAGAAGCTCTCCGACAAGGGCACGAAGAGCGCGAAGAAGCGGGTCGACCCCCTGCGCCGGCAGACGGGGCTGCCGCGCGAGGAGGTCATCGCCCGCATGATCGACTCGTTCCGGGGCCGCTACGGGCTGACCGACGGCGCGGTGACCGGAGCCGAACTGGCGCGGGCGGAGGAACTCGTCCGCACGAAGTTCGGTACCCAGGAATGGACCGCACGGGTGCCGTAGGGACGGTCCAGGCCCTAGGTCGAGGCCTGGTCGCTGTCGCGGAACGAGCCCCACCCGTGCCACCGCTCGATCTCCATGACGGCGGTGACCCGGCTGCGCACCCGGTCCGGGTAGGGGCCGCCCGTGTACACCCGGGCGATCCGGTCGATGTCCGCCAGGCCCTCGTCGGGGCGCAGCTCGACCGCGCGCCCGATGAGGCTGAGGTGGGTGTACCAGTCGTCCTTGTCGAGGACGGTGAGGGTGAGCCGCGGGTCCCGGCGCAGATGCTTCAGCCGCACCCGGCCCTCGTCCATGCTGAGCAGGATCCGGCCGTCCTCCCACAGGTACCAGGTCGCGGTGGAGACGGGGGCACCGTCGGAACGCAGCGTGGTGACGGTGGCGGGGTTGGGGCCGCTCAGCATGGTGACGGCCGCTTCGGGAAGCGGGGGCTTGGACACGGTGTCTCCTGTCCTGCGGGGTGATCAAGGTGCACCTCGACCGTAGTCCCCCCGGCCTCAGTGCGCGGCCCTGGACCGTACGCCGATGGTGACGGCGGCGACGGCCGCGGCGAGCAGCATGCCGATACCGCCGACGAGGGCGCAGGTGTGCAGCGCCGCCGTGAAGCTGTCCCCGTACGCGGCGAGGGCGCGGGCGGTGTCCTGCCCCGAGTCGAGGTGGAGGAAGGCGCCCGCCTGGATGCCGACGTCGGAGACCGTGCCGTAGACCTGGCCCTGTCCGGCCCGGTCGAGGCCGGAGTCGGCGAGATGGCCCGGCAGTGTGGACAGGGTGCGCTCGGTGAGGACGACACCGAAGACGGCAGGGCCGAGCGCGCTGCCGATCTGGCGCAGCGCGCTGTTGGCGGCGCCCGCCGTGCTCGCGAGCCGCCCCGGCAGGCTGTCCATCGCGATGGTGGTGATCGGCGCCATGGCGAGCGCGATGCCGACGCCGAGGACGGCGATGACCAGGGCGGCGGTGCCGGTCCCGGTGTCCGCGTGGAACAGGCCGACGCACAGCGCGCCGACGCCGCCGACGACGAGCCCGCACACGAGCAGCAGGCCGGGTGGCGTCGAGCGTCGCATCAGCCGGCCGACGAGCGGCCCGAGGACGACGGTGAAGCCGTTCAGGGCGAGCAGGCGCAGGCCGATGTCCCAGGTCGAGGCGTGGTGCACGAGGCCGAAGTACTCGCTGAGCGCGAAGACGAGACCGACCTGCGCGAAGAGGGTCAGCGCCATGACGAACGCGGCGCCGGAGAACGCCGGCGACGTGAAGAGCCGCATGTCCAGCATCGGGCAGGGCGAGCGGAGTTCGACGACGACGAAGCCGGGCAGGGCGAGCGCCGCGACCACGAACCCGAGGACGGCCCCGGTGGAGCCCCAGCCGGCGCTGCCGCCCTCGATGACGCCGTAGACGAGGGCCGTGACGGCGACGATCGCGAGGAGTTGGCCCGGGATGTCGAGGTGGCGTTCGCGGGTGGAGCGGGACTCGGTGAGGACGAAGGCGCCGGTCACACCCGTGACCACGGCGACGAGCAGGGCGGGCAGGAACATCCAGCGCCAGCTCGCGTGCTCCACGATCAGGCCGTTGATCAGCGGGCCGAGGGTGAGGCCGAGGCCCAGCGCGGCGGTCCACAGGGCGATCGCCGTGGCGCGTTCGCGCGGGGCGGGCCTGGCCCGGCTGATGAGGGCGAGGGTCGACGGGAGCAGGGCGGCGGTGCCGACCCCGGTGAGCGCCTGCCCGGCGCAGACCTGGGCGACGCCGTTCGCGGTGAGACAGACCAGGCAGCCGAGCGCGGAGAGGACGAGTCCGGCCAGGTAGACCTTCTTGCGGCCGTAGAGGTCGCCGATCATCCCGCAGGTCAGGAGGAGCGCGGCGGTCGGCAGGATGAACGCGTCGGTGATCCACTGCAGGCCGACGGTGGACGCGCCGAGCGCCTGCTGGAGCACCGGCAGCGAGGTGGAGACACCGACGACCGGCAGGTAGGAGACGAAGACACCGACGCAGGCGAGCGCGACGGTGGCGGCCGCGCGCCGGGGCGTTGCGGCCCCGGGTATCTCGGCGATCTCGGGGCTTTCTGGCGAGTCGGGTGAAGCGGTGGTCGACATGGCACCTCGAACTGTCCTGGCCAGGCTCCGTCAACTGCCGCCGCACGGCACGATCGGCTCGAATCCTCATTGACGAAAGCCGGTTCCGGTGTGGGAAACCGCTCGGACCGTATCCCGGCGGATGCCCCCTGGAGATGCCCCCGGACCTGCAACCAAAGATGAACGAGCCGGTAGGCGACCCCTACATGCAGCCCACCGGCTCCTTCCGGCCCGGCCAGCGCTCCACGGTTCCGTCGGCGTCGCGCACGTACGCGTGTGACCTGTCCCGGGCCAGCCACAGTTCCCGGCCGTCCTGGCGGTAGCCGGTGTCGACGGCGTCGGCGGGCAGCTCCACGTCCTTCGCGTACGTCGACGACAGGCCGTCGATGTCGGTCAACTTGCCCTCGGGGTCGCGGAGATACTGCCGTCCGCGCGGCCGTCCGTCGTCGCCGCCGTCGAGGGTCACGAACTCCGCCGACTGCCAGTCGCAGTGCTCGGCGCCCATCCAGCTGACGACCTTCGCGGTGGATACGGCCCGGCCCCGCGTGTCCTGCCACACGAAGATCGAGAGCCGGGCCCGCTCGCGGGCCCGGAACTCCGACGGGTCGCAGCTCGCGTGCGTCTCCGCGAACCAGCCGCGCCGGTCCTCGGCCACGATCACGGCCGCCCGGGTGCGGCCGGCGACGTCGTACGAGTACAGGACGCGGTGCCCGGTGCGGGCCTCCGCCCGGTAGCCGCGGTCGGGCATCTCGTCGGACCCGTTGCCCATCTGCCGGGCCAGCGCCTCGGCCGCCGAGTCGGCCCCGTCGTCCCCCGAGCCCTCGTCGTCGACGGACCCCGCGTCATGGGGTTTGCCCCCGCACTCCAGCGCCAGCAGGGCGGCGCCACCGCCCTCCAACGGGCTGTCTTTGCCGTCCTGTTGGGGCGTCTTCGCCTTCAGCGGCCCGCTGTACGGGCTCGCGGGCACCGCCGACGGCTTGTTCACGATCAGTCCGTCGGGCACATCGGTGCCGCACGCCGTGAGCGCCAGCAGCCCGACGACGGCCGGCGCCGCCCGGAGCAGTGCGTTCCGCATCATCCTCGTACCACCCTCCCCGCACGGCGCTCGGTGCGCCGTCCCGCCCTGGGACGCCGGAGGGAGGGGGAACGTTCAGTCGTTCACGGGCGGACCTGGATCACGGCGTGCGTTCCTGCGGTGCGCCATGCGCCGTCCGGGGCCGACGCGTCGAGCGCCCGCTCCGTGCCCGCGTCGAGGCCCACGATCACCTGTGATTTCAGGGTGCGCAGCGCGGCCACCGGGCCGGGGAAGTACGCGGTGCGTTCGGCGAACGGTGTGGTCGCGGGCCAGAGCCGGTCGCCCACCAGGCGGCGGTAGTTGAGGTCGCCCTTGAGGAGCGTGACCGTGGCGTCGGCGAAGTCCGCGCGCAGGTCGTCGGGCATGTCCGCGTACGGCAGCGGCGCGCAGGAGAACGGGTGGGCGCGCACCTCGAGGACGCCGTCGCTCATCGCCGCCCAGAGCCGGGTGCCCGCCGCGTGCGCCGCGCCGTGGGCCTCGGAGGCGGTCAGATGCCGCAGCGCGTCGAGCACATCGGCGGTCGTGGCGTCGGAGACGTAGTACGGGTGCGGCTTGACGTGCAGCACCACGCGGGCCGCGCGGCCGTGGCGCAGCAGATGGTCAGCGAGGAGGAGGTCGGGGACGAGTTCGCGGCCCGCGTTGTCGGCGACCAGGTACACCGTGCTCGGCGTCCCCGCGGGCAGCAGCCGCCACAGGGCGTCGGAGTCGTCCACGAGCACGGGCGACCCGGTCCCGCCTTCCTGGGCCTTGTCGGCCCCCATTTGGAAGCCGAGGTCGGCGCGGTTGCCCCACAGGGAGCCGTGCAGCAGCGCCGCCGCCTGTTCGTCGGCGGGCCGGGCGGCGATCCGGTCGAGGGCGGCACGCTCCTCGTCGGCCTCGGCGGTGTGCAGTTCGGCCAGCTTGAAGGGCCGGAACGGGTCGACGCCCTGCCACGGGCCCGGGCCGAACCAGCCGACGGCGTCGAGGAGTTTGCGGTAGAAGAAGCTCTCGGCCCACAGGAACGGCGCGTCGAGCCAGGACTCTCCGATGTGCTCGGCCGCGCCCCAGGCGTCCCAGCGCGCACGGTCCGGCGCGTCGGCGGCGAGGGGTTCGATCACGCCCTGGGTGCTCTCGCGCAGCAGTGCGTCGAGGGCCCGGCGCTGCCCGGGCCCGTACGGGAAGGCGTCGAGTACCCGTCGGACCAGCGCCGGGTGCCGGTCGAGAAACACGCTGCGCGGGAAGGAGCCGGGCTCGTCGCTCACGATGACGGGGGCGTCGGGGGCGGGATCGGACAGCATGCGGCCTCGTCGTACGTCGTCCTGCTGCGGGCGGTGGAACGCCGATGCTACGTGCGTCGGTCCGCATCGGGCCGGACCGGGCCCGCGACGGACGCGCCGGGTCGCGTCGAGTACCGTCCTGGGAGAGAACGCGCAGGTGAGTGAGTTGCGCTGAACAGCCCGGGGGGGGCCATGAACAGGAACAGTGACCGCGACACACCGTCGGCGGACCACGGGGTCGAGGGGCAGCCCGACTGCTGGACGCGCGCCGCCGAACTGGCCGTGCGGCACCGGGAGGTGCTGCCCCGGCGCGGTGAGCGGGTGGCCGTGATCGGGTCCGGGGCGTCGTATGCGATGGCCCAGGCGTACGCGGCGCTGCGCGAGGCGGAGGGGCACGGCGAGACGGACGCGTTCAGCACGTCGGCGTTCCTGTACGGCCGCGAGTACGACCGCATCGTGGCCCTCACCCGCACCGGTACGGCGCCGGTGATGCAGCGGCTGCTCGGCAAGGTGCACGACAGCGTGCCCAGCGTCGCCCTCACCGCGTCGCCCGACGCGCCGGGCATCGCCGATCACACGCTGCGCCTGGACTTCGCCGACGAGCCCGCGGAGGCGATCGCCACCCTCTTCCCCACCACCGTGCTGGCGCTGCTCCGCGCGCACCTGGGCGAGAACCTGGACGACGCCACCGACGACGCGTACGAGGCCATGGAGGAGTCGCTGCCCCAAGTGCTGCTCGGGGCGCGGCAGTTCACGTTCCTCGGGTCGGGCTGGACCTATGGCATAGCGGAGGCGGCGGCGCAGCTGATGCGGGACAACGCGGGCACCTGGGCGCAGGCCTATCAGGAGCCCGAGTACCGTCCGCGGCCCGCCGGACCGGGGCAGCAGGGGGAGGTGACGTGGGTGTTCGGCGACGTGCCCGAGCGGCTCGCCCAGGCGGTGCGCGAGGCCGGCGGCACGCTGGTGTCGTCCGCCCGTGACCCGCTGGCCGATCTGGTGCGGGTGCAGCGGCTCGCGGTCGCCGGGCCGACGCGGCCCGCGACGTGAGCCGGCGGAGTCAGCTCATCGGGTAGCCGACGATGCTGTGGGTGACGGCCGGGACGTCGTGGGTCGAGTAGAAGTGGCCGACGCGGGCGTCGAAGCGGGCGCTGTCCCCCGCCTCCAACTGGTGGCGTACGTCGTCGACGACCAGGTCCACGCGGCCGGACACCACCATCACGTACTCCACGGATCCTGCGCCGTGCGAGCTGAGCTGGCTCTGCGAGTGCGGGTGCAGCCGGGAGCGGTAGATCTCGGTGCGGCCGTGGCCGGGGGTCGCGAACAGCAGGTTCACGCTCGTCTCGCCGTCCGGCTCGTCGAGTTCACCGGCGCGCACGATGTGCGGGGGCAGCAGGGAGCGCCGCAGCAGCTCCGCCGGGTCGGTGCCGAGCGCGGACGCGACGCGGTGGAGCACGTCGAGCGTCGGATTGGCCTCGGCGCGCTCGATCTGGGAGAGCAGCCCCTTGCTGACGCCGGTCGCGGCCGACAGCTCGCGCAGGCTCCAACCACCGGCGAGGCGGCGCCTGTTGAGGTTCACCGACAGGGCGTCCCGCGCGACGTCGGGCGCGACGGCCGACGGGGTACCCGCCGCCTGGGCGGGTACGGCGGGTGTCGTGGGAACCGTGGGCACCGTTTCTCCTCGGCAGCTGGCCTGCACGCCCGGGGCCGTACAGGGGACTTGTGCTGGTCAGCGCCAGTCTAGGCGGTCTGTCTGCGGGCGTCAGCCGTCGGCGGCGGCGAGCATCCTCCGGGTCCAGTCGTGGCGGGGCCGGTCCAGGACCTCGGCGGCCGGTCCCTGCTCGACGAGTTCCCCGCGGTACATCACGGCGACCTCGTCGGCGATCTGCCGGACGACGCCGAGGTCGTGGGTGATGAACAGCACCGCGAACCCTTCCGCGCGGCGCAGATCGGCCAGCAGGTTGAGGAGTTGGGCCTGCACGGAGACGTCGAGCGCGGCGACCGCCTCGTCGCAGATCAGCAGTTCGGGCCGGACGGCCAACGCCCGTGCGACGGCGACGCGTTGGCGCTCTCCTCCGGAGAGGACGCCCGGTCTGCGGGTGGCGTAGTGGCCGGGCAGGCCGACCTGGTCGAGGAGTTCGGCGACCAGGCCGGCGGCCTGCTCGGCGCGGGCGCGGCGGCCGGTCGCGTCGAGCCGGCCGGCGGCGGCCAGCGCCTCGCGCAGGGTGGCGCCGACGGTGCGCAGCGGGTTGAGGGAGGAGTACGGGTCCTGGAAGACGATCTGCACCCGGGAGGCCAGTGCGGCCCGTTCGGCTCCGGCCGGGCGGCGGCCGGGGGTCAGTGGGACGCCGCCGGCCTCGACGTCGCCCGCGGAGAAGGTCTCCAGGCCGACGGCGATCCGGGCCAGGGTGGTCTTGCCCGAGCCGGACTCGCCGACCAGGGCGGTGACCCGGCCGCGCGGCACGCTCAGCGACACGTCGCGGACGGCGGTGTGCTGCTGCGCTCCGGAGCCGAAGACGCGGTGCACGCCCTGGAGTCTCAGGGCCGGGGCGGCGTCGGCGGGGGCCGGGGTGTGTTCCGGCCCGGCCGTGGTGTGCGGGCGGGGTGCGCCGAGCCGGTCGCCGAGTTCGGCGGCGCGGACACAGGCGCTCTGCCGCGCGTCGGGGTCCTCGGGCCACAGCCGCGCCGGGGTGGTGCGGCAGACGGGGGCGGCGTGGGCGCAGCGGTCGGCGAAGGGGCAGCCGGTGCCCCGGCCGTCGGGGGCGGGCACGGAGCCCGGGATGACCGGCAGTCTCTCGTAGCGCTCACGGACGGACGGCTCGGCCCACAACAGCCCTTGGGTGTAGGGATGTTGGGGGTGCGCCCCGAGTTCGGCGGAGCGGCCCTGTTCCAGGACGGAGCCCGCGTACAGGACGTAGACCCGGTCGCAGGAGGAGAAGGCGACCCGCAGGTCGTGGGTGATGAGGACCAGGCCCATGCCCCGGTCGCGCTGGAGGCCGCGCAGCAGGTCGAGGACGGCCTGCTGGTTGGCGGCGTCGAGGGCGGTGGTGGGCTCGTCGGCGATGAGCAGTTCGGGGTCGCCGGCCAGGGCGGCCGCGGCGGCGACGCGCTGGCGCATGCCGCCGGACAGTTCGTGCGGGTAGCGGTCGGCGGTCTCGGGGCCGAGGCCCACTTCGGCCAGTCGTGCGGCGACCTCGGCGCGCCGGGCGGCGCCGCGGGCCCGGCGGCCGGTGGCTCCGGCGAGGGCGGGCAGGTCGGGGCGGAGCCCGTCGGCGATCTGCCGGCCGCAGGTCACCTGGGGGTGCAGCATCGTGAACGGGTCCTGCATGAGCAGCGTGACGCGGCGGCCCCGCAGCGCGTGCCGGGCCCGCTCGGGCAGGTGCAGGACCTCCTCGCCGCTCAGCCGTACGCTGCCGCCCGCGACGGCGGTGCCCTCGGGGAGCAGGCCGACCACGGCGCGGGTGGTGAGGGACTTGCCGCTGCCGGACTCGCCGACGACGGCGACGCTCTCGCCGGGCCCGACGCGCAGGTCGATCCCGTCGAGGAGGGTGACGGGGTCGCCGGGTCCGGCGGTGGCGATCACGCGCAGGCCGGTGACGTCCAGCAGGGGGCCGCCTTCAATGGCGGTGGTCCGGCCGGGATCCGTCGCCTCGGACAGCTGAGACATCAGGACCTCCGGTCGGAGAAGATTTCGAAGAGCCGGTCGCCGAGCAGGTTGAGCACCACGGCGGAGACGACGATCGCGAGCGCGGGGGCGAGCGCGGCGGACGGGTTGTCGTAGAGCAGCGTGCGGTTCTCGGCGAGCATCCGGCCCCAGTCGGGCGCGCCGGGCGGCACGCCCAGGCCGAGGAAGGACAGGGACGACAGGGCGACGATGGCCCCGGCGAAGTTCAGCATGGTGTTCGCGACGACCACCGGCAGCACGTTGGGCCAGATGTGCCGGACCATCACGGTGGTGCGGGACAGGCCGAGGGTCTCGGCGGCCTCCACGTAGGCGCGGTGGCGCTGTTCCAGGACCGCGGACCGTACGAGACGGACGTCGCCCGGCGAGGTGAGCACCACCAGGACGGCGACGGCGAGCAGATACCCTCCGCCGCCGATGCCCGCCACGACGAGGGTGACGAGGAGGGCGGGCAGCGCGAGGAGCAGGTCGGCCCAGCGGCGTACGACGACGTCGGTGAGGCCGCCGAGATAGCCCGCGGTCAGGCCGAGGACATTGCCGATGACCATGGATCCGAGGGCGACGAGGGCGGCTCCGGCGAGCGTCGAGCGGGCGCCCGCGACGACCATCCGGGCGATGTCCCGGCCGAGTTCGTCGGTGCCCAGCAGGTGTCCCCCGCCCGGCATGACGGCGCCGGTCAGGAGGTCCTGCGCCGCGTAGTCGGGGAAGATCCACTGCCCGGCGATCGCGGCGACGGCGAGCAGCAGGGCGACGGCCGTGCACACGACGGTGAGCGGCGCGGGCCTGCGCCGCTTGCGGCGGGCGAGCGTGCGGGGCGCTTCGGTGAGCGTGTCGGTGGTCATGCCTGCCTCTTCGCGCGGCGGGGCGCCGTCGGTGCGGGGCGCAGCCTCGGGTCGGCCAACGGGTGGAGGAGATCGGTGGCGAGGTTGGCCAGACAGATCAGCGCGGCGATCAGCAGCGCCTCGGCCTGGACCACGGGCACGTCCCGGAACGTCACCGACGACACGAGCAGTTGTCCGAGCCCCGGCAGGGCGAAGACCTGCTCGACCATCACGGTGCCCGCCAGGAGATAGGCGAGGACCAGGCCGATGCCGGTGGTGACGGGCACGACGGTGCCGCGCAGGACGTAGCGGGTGAGCACGGTGCGGGTGGGAACGCCGCGGGCGCGCGCGAAAGTCACGTGCTCCCGGTCGAGTTCGCGGATCACCGCCGCCCGGGTCAGCTTGAGCAGCACGCCGGTGACGGCGAGGCCCAGGGTGACGGCGGGAAGGATCAGGTGGAGCAGGCGGTCGCCCGCGCCGCCGTCGCCGGTGCCGTAGGCGGGGAACCAGCCGAGCAGCAGCGAGAACACGTAGATGAGGACAAGGCCCCCGGCGAACGCGGGGGTGGACAGCGCGACCACACCGAGGCTCTGCGCCACCCGGTCGCTCGTGCGGCGGGCGCGCAGACCGGCGAGGACTCCGAGGGGCAGTCCCACCAGCATGGCCACGGCGAAGCCCAGCAGCACGAGTTCGACGGTGAGCGCGAACCGGTCGCCCAGCACGGCGGTGACGTCGGCGCCGGTGCGGATGGAGATCCCGAGGTCGCCGCGGACGGCGTCGAGCAGCCAGTGCCCGTACTGGGCGGCCAGCGGTTCGTCGAGCCGGTACCGGGCGCGTACGGCGGCCAGCGCGTCCGGGGTGGCGTTGCGGGCGCCGAGCAGGGTGCGGGCCGGGTCGCCGGGCGCGAGCCGCACCAGGGCGAACACGGCCACGGACAGCACGGCGAGCAGTGCCGCGGTCCCGGCGAACCGGCGTGCCACGTAGCGCCAGGGCAGCGCTGTGCCGAGCCGTTCGCGCAGCGGGGGCGCGGGCACGGGCCTGCCGTCGAACGGCGCGCCGGTGGCGGTGAGTTCTGCGGTCACGGGGTCTGGTCCTTCGCGGGGTGGGCGGCTCGCTCGCCGAGGACGTGGCGGGCCAGCCAGGCTTCGGCGCGGGCCGCCGCGTCGAGGAGGTGCGCGGGGTCGGTGAACTCGTGGCCCTCGCCGGGGTAGACGTGCAGCTCCACCGGGGCCGTGCCGCCCCGGCTCCAGGCCCGGTACAGCTCGTGGGCCTGGGAGACGGGGGTGACCCGGTCGCGTTCGCCGTGCAGCACCAGCACGGGGGTGCCGGGGGCCGGGCGGAAGACGGGTGAGCGGTCGACGAGCGCGGCGCGGCCCTCGGGGGTGCGGGCGTCGCCGATGCCGTAGGTGTGCTCGTAGCCGCCGCCGATGTTCGAGGTGTGGGCGAAGCTGAGCCAGTCGGTCGGCGCGGAGATCACGACGGCGGCGCGGAACGCGCCGGTGCGGGCTGCTTCGGCGGTGAGGTATCCGCCGTAGCTGTGGCCGAGCACGGCGGCCCGGCCGGGTGCGGCCTCGCCCCGCTCGACGGCGGCGGTGATGCCGGTGAGCAGGTCGTCGAGGTCGCCGTGGCCGAAGTCGCCGACAACCGCGCGGGCGTGATCGAGTCCGTAGCCGCTGCTGCCGCGCACGTTGGGCAGCAGCACCAGCCAGCCCGCCGCGGCGAGCGCGGGGGCGAGGCCGAGGACGTCGCCGGGCGCGTGTCCGGCGGACCACTGCCAGGATGGGCCGCCGTGCACCAGCACCGCGAGGGGGCGGGGGCCGGGCCGGTCGGTGCCGGGGGCCGGGGTGCCGGGCGCGTCGAGCAGCAGGCCGTGGACGGGGCGGCCGTCGGTCGAGGTCCAGGAGGTCTCGCGGGTGCGGACCGGGGCGAGGGCGGCGCGGGCGACGGTGTCGGGGTTGAGCGCGGTGACGGGGCGCCAGGCCCAGGCGTCGGGACCGGCGGTGGCCGCCACGACGGCCTGGGGCGGCCGGCCGGGGGCGTCGAGGACGGCGGCGGCGAGGGAGCCGTCGGCGCTGAGGGCGGGCGCGGGCTGGAACGACGGCCCGCCGAGCACCGCCTGGTCCTGCCACACGGTCGTGACCTCGGCGCCGCCGTCGGCCTCGCGGTCGAGGCGGACACGGGCGATCCGGCTGCCGGTCCCGGCCCAGCCCGCCAGCAGCAGCCGGCCCGGGTCGTGCGGGTCGGGCAGCAGCCAGGTGGCGTCCTCGGCGGCGGTGGGGCGGGTGACGGTGCCGTCGGCGAGATCGATGAGGACGGGGCGGCCGGCGACGATGGAGACGCCCTCGACGACGACGGCGCGCCGGCCATCCGGGGTCAGGGCGGGGGCGGCCAGCTGTCCTTGAGGCGTGTAGAGCGTGCGGGTGCGGCCGTCCGTGAGGTCGATGCGGACGAGGCGGCTCCGGTAGTAGCCGCTCGGCAGGTTCTCCGCCGACATAGTCGCGATCGCGTCGGCGCCGCCGCGCCAGGCGACGTTCCACACGGTGAGGCCGGGCGGGCCCGCCTCGCGCAGCACGACGGTCGCCGGGTGTTCGGGCAGCGTGCCGTGCAGCAGGCGGCGGCGTCCGGCGTCGGGCCGGAAGGACTCGGGGGCGGGGTCCTGGCCGAGGCGCACCGGAAGCCCGAGGTGCATGCCGTCGCGCTCGGCGCCGTCGTCGGCGACAAGCAGCAGTACCTCGGTCCCGTCGTCGGCGACGAGCAGGTCCTCGGTCTCCCCGGGTATCGAAGTGAGCCTCGTCGTACGGCCGTCGACGGTGTCCCAGAGGGTCAGCGCGGGCAGCGCGGCCGCGGTGCCGGGCCTTGCTCCGGGCTCCGGTTCGGGCTCCGTGACGAGCAGCAGGGTGCGGGAGTCGGGCAGCCAGCGCGGCAGGTGCCCGGCGAGGGTGCCACCCGCTTCTCGCCCGTCCGGGTCCACGAGCTGTACGTGGGTTCCCCCGGGCCCGCTCACGGTCACCGCCACCCGCCGCCCGTCGGGGCTCGGCCGCGCCTCCAGCGGATGGTCGAGGCCGAGCACCGCCTCCAGGACGCGCCGCACCGTGGCGGCCGCGGGCCGTTCGGGGGCGGGAGAGGGGGCGGCGGGGCGGTGCATGCTCGTTCCGTTCGTGGCGACGGGTGGGGCGCGTGTGCCGGGCGCCGGGGGGTGAGGGGTGGCACCCGGCACACGCAGACGAGGGGACGGCCCCGTCGGGCGGGGCGGTCCGGTCGGTCAGGCGGTGTTCTTGACGCGGGCCGCCCAGGGGCCGACGAGGGCGAACGCGCCGGGCTCCTCCAGGACGTACTCCTTCGCGAGGGCCGTGGCCGTCTGCGCCCACCACAGCGGCAAGTAGGGCAGTTCGGCGGCCGCGTCCTGGAGCGCGGTCAGCAGGAGCCGGCCGCGCTCGGCCTTGTCGGTCTCCGTCTTGGCGTCGGCCAGCGCGTCGTCGACGTCGGCGTTCTTGTAGTGCGGCAGGTTCGTCGCCGAGGCGGCGCTCGCCAGGTAGGAGTCGGTCAGCTCGGCCGGGTCGCCGGTGACGGGGAAGTACCAGAGGAACTGCAACGGCTTCTTGCCCGGCACCAGGTCGGCGATCCACTGCTCCAGCGTGACCTCCTTGACCTTGAGCGTGATGCCCAGCTCCTTGAGAGCGTCGGCGAGCGCGAGGGCCGCCTTGCCGAGCTGCGGGCCGCTGTTGGGGTACGAGAGGTCGAGGCTGAAGCCGTCCTTGTGCCGCGACTTGGCCAGCTCCGCCTTGGCGGCCTTGATGCTGTGGTCGAAGGCGGGCAGCGCCGCGTAACCGCTCTTGACCTTGCTCTCGGAGAGCAGGTCGCCCCACATCTGCGGGGACACGAGCGTCGAGGCGACCTCGGCCTTGCCGTGCAGGATGCCGCGGACCATGCCGGAGCGGTCGGCGGCGTACGCGAACGCGCGGCGCACGTGGATGTCGTCGAAGGGCGCCTTGGCCGTGTCGAAGGCCAGCGCGACGACGGAGCGGTCGCCGGTGTAGGTGACCTCGGCGGTCGACTCCCAGCTGCGGGCCTCGTCGGAGGGCAGGTTCAGCGCTCCGTCGACGGAGCCGGACTTCATGGCCACGAGGCGGGTGCCCGCGTCGGGGATGAACGACAGCTTCAGCGACCGCACCGAGGGGGCGTCGCCCCACCAGGCGCCGTTGCGTTCCAGCTGTACGTGGTCGTCGGGCACGAACGACGTCACCTTGAACGCGCCGGTGCCCAGGAGCAGGGTCTTGGCGGTGCCGACCTTGCCCTTGTTCTTCGCCAGGAACGCCTTGCTGCTGATGAGCAGGGTGCCGGGCGTCGGGGTCCAGGCGAACGCGGCGTCCGGGGACTTGAGCCCGATCGTGATCTCGCGGTCGCCGGTGGCCTTCACCGATGCCACGTTCGCCCAGGCGTAGGCGAGGGCGCTGCCCTCGGCGCGGGCGGCCTCGATGGAGGCGATGACGTCGTCGGTGGTGACCTTCGCGCCGTCGGAGAACGTGGCGTCGGCCCGCAGCGTGTACACGTACGTCTTGGCGTCGGGCTGCTTCCAGGACGCGGCGAGCCCGGGCTCCAGCTCACCAGCGGGGCTCACCGAGAGCAGCGACTCCTGGACGAGCGCGGCCACCAGGTAGTTCAGGATGCCGGCCTCGCGGCTGATGTCGAGGCTGGACAGCGACGAGGGCAGCGCCAGGGTGAGCTTCTCGACCGGCGTGTCCGTACCCCGGGCGGCCGTCCCCTTCGCGCCGTCGTCCTTGCGCTGCGGCGAACACGCGGAGATGACCATGGACGCGGCGAGCACACCGGCGCCCGCTCCCGTCATCCGCAGCACACCGCGCCTGCTGAAGCGTTCGCCAGCCTCGGAGTTCACCGTATCCACCTATCGCCACTGACCCGAGCGTCCACTGTTCGAGCCCATCTGGGCGTGGACGGTATACGGGAGGCTTGGGGGATGTCAAAGGTCGGCTTATCGACCTACTGCGCTCCGGCGATCACCCCGCTCACTCCGCCCACCGTGAACCGGAACGACAGCCCGCTCCGCCCCGCGGGAAGGTCGAAGCCGACGCGGAGGAGGAACACCGTGTCGGGGGCGCCCTCGTGATCGGTGGTCTCCACCTCCTCCACGTGCGCCGTACCGCCGTCGGGCAGGGCCAGTCGGGCCTGCGCCACGACGCCCCGCCAGGTCACGTGGCCCGCGCGCGCCTCGGGACGCAGCCGGCTGACGAAGACCTCCTCCACCCGCATCGGCCGCCCGGTCTCCACCTCGTCGACGAGGAGCAGCTCCCCGCTCTCGCCGTCGCCGTCACTGTCGCCGTCGCGGCGCCAGGCGAAGCCGCGCCGCAGGGCCGTCAGGCCGGGCACCTCGTAGGCACCGGCGATGTCGAGCGTCAAGTCGACGCCGTCGTCGCACAGTTGATGGTGCATCAGACGCGCGCCGCGTTCGCCGCCCGCGGACTGTTCACGGGAGTCGACGCGCGGGACGGAGTGCCCCCGGGAGGAGGTGTGCAGGTAGGTGTACCGGGTGGCGTCGTCGAAATACCCGTTGCGGTACTCGCCGCCGCCCAGGTCGGCGAGCAGGACCTCGCCGTGGGCGGCCAGGACGAACTGGCCGAGGTCGTTGTGGTTGTGCGGTTCGCCGTTGTGACCGCCCTTGGCCGCGAACGCTACGTCCGCACCCCGGTCGACCGTCCAGGCCAGGTCGGGAAGATGGGTGGTGGTCGGCGCGGGGCGGAGGCCGGAGTCGAGTCGGGGCGCGCCCCACCGCAGGGTCCTGGAGACGTCGCCCCAGTCCCGCGCCACCGCGGCGCCGGTCTCGACGGCCTCCGCCGGAACGCGTACACCGAGTCTGCGTTCCAGCAGGGCCGCGAGACCGGCGGGCACGCGGGGCCGTTCGGCCGCGTCCGAGAAGGCGGGGAAGAGTCCGCCGCCCAGGTGCACCGCCGAGGGGAACCGGGCGACGGCCGCCACCTTGGGATGCGCCAGCAGGTCCTCACCGGTCGCGGCCCTCAACTCCTCGGCGAAATACACGAAGTGCGCGAATCCGAACACCCAGTAGTCCACGCCCTCCGCGCAGCCGCCGTCGTCGCCGAAGCCGCTGAGGTAGGTGAGTTGGGCGGCGCGGCAGCGGTCGACGACACGGGTCAGTCGCGGTCCCTGCGGCCACAGGGCCAGGGCCGCGAGCCCGGCGGCGCCGCCGCACACGGCGGCCCAGTTGTGCGCCCAGTCCTCCCACAGGAGCGGGCGTTCGTCGTCCGCGAGGAGGGAGAGCACCCGGTGGTCCACCTGATCGCGGACACGGCGGGCGACCCGCGGATCGAGCCGCTCGCCGCAGAGTTGGACGGTCTCGGCGAGCAGATGCGCGGTGAGCGCGGCGAACAGGTCGAGGCACCGGTCCATGCCGCGGTCCAGGCGCGTCGCGTGCATCTCGTGGGCGGGCAGGGCCCAGGTGTACTCGTCGCAGACGGCCCACAGCGCGTCGGCGAGGGCGTCGAGCGGCGCCGCCTCGTCGATCAGGGCCTCGGCGGCCAGCGCGGTCACGTGCGCGCGGCGCCGGAAGTACAACTCCTCGTACGCGAGGCGGTCGCCGTCGTCGTCGAAGCGGCGGTACGCGGAGAACGGCAGCGGCGGCAGGGGCGTGCTCCGAGCCGCGTCGGCCGCCGCGCGGATCCCTTCACTCAGATCTCTCAACTTTCTCCCCGCATTCCTTCTCGTACGGCGGGACCGGCCGGCCGTGGCCGGTCCGCGAGCGACAGCATGACGCGGCAGTTGCGCCACACGACGAACAGCGCGCATCCCGGCAGGACCGCGAGGCCCATCAGCGGAGCCTGATTGACGAGCAGCAGGGACACCACCGCCAGGACCAGGTTCATCAGGGTGAGCAGCGCGTGCCGGACCGCCGCGTACGGCGCCAGCAGGAAGAGCCGCCGCTCCACCGCCCCTCCCCCGGCCACGTGCGCGAGCGCGACCGGCCAGGCGGCGGCCGCCACCACCGCGACCACGACGGCCGTCGGCACAACGGCCGCGCCCAGAGCGGAGGTTCGCAGGGTCACGACGTCCGCCACGGCCGCGATCACGAGCAGCACGAAGGGCGCCGAGACGGCCACCGCCCGCCGGTAGAGCCGCCGATAGGCCTGCGCGAACAGTCGGACCGGCGCCGGTGTGTCCGCGTCCGCCGACGACGCGTCGAGATACGCGTATGCGGCGGCGACCGACGGCCCCGGCAGCACCAGCAGGAGCACCCCGAAGACGAGCGGATGACGCCAGGGCTGATGGGTCAGCTGGAGGGCCGCCAGCAGGGGAAGGTTGGTCACTGCCATCCCGAGATTGACGACCAGGACGCGGTGGACGTGCGACCAGATCAAGTCCCATGATCCGTATGCCACGTTGAGCCGCTGCCTGCGGGGCGCGCGGCCCATCTGCGTCGACGCCATGCCCTCAGCCCTTCACACCCGTGGTGGCGATACCCCGGACGAAGTAACGCTGTCCGAGCAGGAACACCGCGAGGACCGGTATCACGGAGAGCACCGAGCCCGTCATGATCATCGCGGACTCGGCGTCGTACTGGCCGATGAAGGCGCGCAGCCCCAACTGCACGGTCCACAGGCGGTTGTCCGTGAGGTAGATGAACGGGCCCATGTAGTCGTTCCAGGTGTTCACGAACGTCAGCAGCGCGAGGCTGGCGAGGGCCGGCTTGGACAGCGGCAGCACGATCCGCGCCCAGATGCCGTACTCCGACAGGCCGTCGAGACGGGCCGCCTCGCTGATCTCGTCCGGGATCGTCAGATAGAACTGCCGCATCAGGAAGACACCGAACGCGCCGAAGGCCTGCAACAGGATCAGCGACGTGTACGAGTTCACCAGACCGAGCTTCTGCATGATCACGTACTGCGGCACCATGTACGCCTGCCACGGCACCGCGATCGTCGCGATGTAGCCGGTGAACAGCAGATCCCGGCCCGGGAAGCGCATCTTGGCGAAGCCGTACGCCGCGAAGCTGCCGGTGAGCACCTGGAGGAACGTGATCACGACGCTGAGGAAGAACGAGTTGCCGAGGTAGGCGGCGAACGGCACCCGGGTCCAGATGCTGGAGAAGTTGCTCCACCGGAACGTCTCAGGGATCCACTGGATCGGCACCGTGAACACGTCACGGTCGTCCTTGACCGACGAGATCAGCATCCAGATGAAGGGCAGCAGGACGGCCAGCGCCACCACGGCGAGCAGCACGTACAGGGCGATCCGCCCGGCGACCGCCGTCGCGCCACGGCGGTTCGGGAGCGCAGGGGCGGCGGGGGCCGGGCCGGTGGGCGCGGCGACGTCCTTGTCAAGGACGGTGGTGTTCATCGCTCGCTCCTTCGCTGCATCTGGAACTGGACCGCCGTGATCACCAGGCAGATCAGGAACAGCGCGAGGGAGACCGCGGAGGCGTAGCCGAAGCGGCCCTGCGTGATGCCCTCGCGGAAGATCAGCTGGGACAGGACGAGGGTGGAACGGCCGGGACCGCCCTCGGTCATGACCTGCACCAGGTCGAAGACCTTGAAGCTGGAGACCGTGATCATGACGGTGACGAAGAAGGTGGTGGGCCGAAGCCCCGGCAGGGTGACGTGCCAGAACCGCTGCCACGGACCCGCGCCGTCCATCCGCGCCGCCTCGTACAGCTCGGCCGGCACGGTCTGCAGCCCGGCCAGGAACAGCACCATGTAGTAGCCCATGTCCCGCCACACACTCGCGAGGATCAGCGCGGGCATCGCCCAGTCCGGGTCGCTGGTCCAGCCCGGCGGATCGTCGATGCCGAGGAAGTTCAGGAACTGGTTGACCGGCCCGGCCTCCGGGCTCAGCAGCATGTTCCAGACCACGGCGACGGCGACGAGCGAGGTGATGTACGGGAAGAAGAAGGCGGTCCGCAGGACGCGCACGCCGCGCAGTTTCTGGTTGAGCAGCACGGCGAGGCCGAGCGAGACCACGAGGGTGAGGGGGATGTGACCGGCCGCGTAGTAGAAGGTGTTCTGCAGCGCGGCCCAGAAGTTGGAGTCGTTCCACAGCCGCTGGAAGTTGTCCAGGCCCACCCACTTCGGGGTGGCGTAGGAGTCCCAGTCGGTGAAGGAGATCGCGAGCGCGCCGAGCACCGGTACGAGGGTGAGGGCGGCGAACCCCAGGAAGTTGGGGAGGATGAACGACCAGCCGATGAGGGTGGTGCGGCGCCGCCGGCGCTTCGCGGCGGCCAGGTGGGCCGCGGAAGCGCCGGGGGTCGCGTGCTCGGTGGTGGGGGCACTCACTGGACTTCGTCCTTCACGCGGCTGTCCATCTCCTTGATGCCCGCGTCGACCGACTTCTCGCCGCTCATGATCATCTCGTGCTCCTCCTTGAGGATCTGGTCGACGTCGGAGGACTTGTCGCTGACCGGCATCTCCAGCTGCACCGTGGCCGGCTGCATCGCCGTGCGGGACACGTCGTCGGTCGGCATGCCGTCGACGGAGAAGAAGGTGTCGAGGACCTTGTCGCTGCTGTAGGCGGGCGTGACCCCGATCTTCGCGACGGCGGCGGCGCCCTCGGGGCCCGACGCCCAGGCGACGAACTTCTTGGCGGCGTCGGCGTTGCGGGCCTTCTTGTTGACGGCGAACGCGGTCGGCGAACCGAAGGTGACGGTCTTCTCGCCGCTCTTGATCTGCGGCATCGGCGCCATGCCCCAGTCGATGTCGTTCTTGCCCTGCTTCGCCTCGGCGAGCAGCGCCGCCGCCCACCAGGAACCCATCGGGACCATCGCGGCCTTGCCGGTGGTCAGCTGCGAGTCGTAGGTGATCTGGTTGCTGGAGGCCGTGGAGAACGACAGCGTCGCCTTCGACTTCTGCAGGCCGAGGGCCATGTCGTACTGGTCCTTGAAGTACGCGTAGTCACCGCCGAGCTGGTCCCCGCCGGTCTGCGCGGAGGAGATCGCCTGGACGACGGAGCGCCAGGTGTGCAGGTAGGTGCCGTAGACCTTGTCGGACCCCGAGCCCTTGGTGAGTCTCTTGGCGAGCTTCGCGTAGTCGTCCCAGGTCAGCTTGGACATGTCGGTGTCGCCGACCATCTTCTTGTTGTAGAAGAGGACCCAGAAGTCGGAGCGGTACGGCAGCGCGTAGTACTTGCCCTTGAGGTCGTACTCGTCGAGACCCGAGTACGACGCCTTGTCGAGCTTGGCCGCCTCGTCGGTCAGCGGCAGGAGCTGGCCGCGGGTGGCGTAGCGGGCGTAGTCGGTGACGTTCTTCATCGTCAGGATGTCGGTGGTGTCACCGCCCGCCAGCATCGTGGTGATCTTGTCCGGGTAGTTGTCGGCGAGGATGTCGACGGGCTGTACGTCGATGGTCGGGTTCTCCGCCTCGAAGCCGTCGATCAGGGCCTTGAACTCGGGCGTGGTCTTGTAGTTCCACAGCGCGATCTTCACGACGGTCTTGCCGCCGGACGACGAGGTGCTGTCCGTACCGCTGGCGTCGCAGGCGGTCGCGGTGAGCGCCGCGGCGACGACCAGCGGCGCGATGCGGGCGAGGTTCTTGTTCAACTTCATGGCGGCGGCTCTCCTTTGAGCTCGGGGTGAAGCGGTCGGAAACGGGGGGCGGCAGGTTCAGGCGCTCAGGCCCAGGGCCCAGCTCTCCGCGGTGATCTCGGCCCGCAGCGGCTTGCGGGCGACCCAGCGGGCAAGTTCGTCGAGGACGTGATCGGTCAGCCGGCCGATCTCGGTGCCCAGGGATCCGGCGATGTGCGGCGTGATCATCACGCGGGCGACGCTGCGCAACGGCGAGTCGGCGGGCAGCGGTTCGGGGTCGGTGACGTCGAGGATCGCGAAGAGCCTGCGGTCTGCGCACTCCGCGGCCAGCGCCGCGGAGTCGACGAGCGAGCCGCGCGCGGTGTTGATGACAGTGGCGAAGTCGGGCAGCAGGCGCAGCTGTTGGGCGCCGATGAGGTGATGCGTCTCGGCGGTCTCGGGGGCGTGCACGGACAGCACGTGGACACGTGGCAGCAGCTCGTCGAGCGGCACGAGGGTCGCCCCGGCCCTGGCCACCTCGTCCGGGTCCGCGTACGGGTCGGCGACCAGGCAGGTGGTGCCGCGCAGCACTTGCAGCAGCTCGACGACCTGCCGGCCGATCCGTGAGAAGCCGACGATGCCGACGGTCCGCCGGAAGTTGGACAGGTCGCCGTAGCCGCTGACCGAGCCCCAACCTCCGTACGCGCGCTGCTCGTCGGCGGCGAGGAACGGGGCCTTCTTCCCGGCGAAGATGATCGCGGCAAGGGTGTATTCGGCCACCGGTACGGCGTTGGCGTCGGCGGCGCTGGTCACCCGGATCCCGCGCCGCCACACCTCCTGGCCGACCAGGTCGCGCACACTGCCCGCGCCGTGCAGCACGGCCCGCAGCCGGGGCGCCGCCGCGAGCCGCTGCGGGGTGAGGGCGGGGGCGCCCCAGGACGTGAGCAGCACCTCGGCGCGGGCCAGGCGTTCGCGTGACCGGGCGCTGTCGAGGTCGTCGGTCCAACAGGGCTCGTCGAGGGTTACCAGGTCGGCGAGGCGGCGCAGCCGGTCCCGGTCGAAGTGGGCCTCGAAGCTGGACCTGCTCATCACGACCAGAGCGCGGGCCTTGGTCTGCATGCGGTGCGGGCTCCTCTGCCTCCGGGCATCCGCTCACACAGCGGGTGCCATCCGTGTTTCCGGCGAGTTCCAGCCAGAAGACGCTGAGTCAGAGATAGTGGTCGCCCACACAGACCCACCAGAGCTCGACCACGTACGTAACAACCTGAACAGATTCGAACATCGCGCCGGGACCGGTGCCGGACGGGAGGGATGCGTCATGACACCGAAGAACCACGGGCAGGACGACAGAGCGGCGGGCGGCGACCAGTTGTTCGCGCTGCAACGCCGCGAACGCCTGATGGATCAACTCCGGCTGCACGGCGCCGTTCGCGTTCGCGACCTCGCACGGGACCTGTCGGTCAGCGAGCTGACGATCCGCCGCGACATCGCGGCGCTGGCCGATCGCGGCCTGCTGACCAGGGTGCACGGCGGCGCGACGCTGCCGTCCGCGCTGGAGCAGGAGCCGGTGCGCCGGCGGCGCCTGGCGACGCCTGCCTTCACGATCGGGATGGTCGTGCCGTCGCTCGATTTCTACTGGCCGCACATCGTCAGTGGCGTCCGCAACGCCGCTGCCGCGCACGGGGTCAACGTGCAACTGCGGGGCTCCAGTTACGACCAGGCGGAGGACCGCCGGCAGATCGTCCGGCTGGTCGAGTCGGGGCGGGTGCAGGGGCTGCTGCTCGCCCCGAACCTGGAGGGCCCCGGCAGGCACGAGATGATCGACTGGATCGGCAAACTGCCCGTCCCCGTCGTCTTCGTGGAGCGCAAGACCCCGGAGTGGACGCCGACGCCGCACCAGCTCGAATGGGTGCGCAGCGACCACGCGACCGGCCTGGAGATGGCGGTCCGGCATCTGCACTCGCTCGGCCATCGCAGCATCGGGCTCGTCCTGTCCAAGGGCAGCCCGACCTCGGCCCATCTCGCCGTCGGCTGGCATCGCGCCTGCGCCGAACTCGGCCTGTCCGCCGACTTCCTGATACGCGAGAGCGTGGCCCTCGACGTCCCCGGGCACCGCCGGATCATCGGCGACATCCTGGAAGGCTGCCGTCGCTCCCGCATCACCGCGCTCATCGTGCACAGCGACCCCGACGCCCTCTCGGTGGTCCAGTACCTGACCGAGCAGGGCATCAGGGTCCCCGACGACATGGCGCTCGTCAGTTACGACGACGAGGTCGCCCATCTCGCCGATCCGGCGATCACGGCGGTCCGCCCGCCCAAGGCACTGGTGGGCCGCACGGCTGTCGAGATGATGGTGGCGCGGCTCCTGGAAGGCAGCCGCCGCCCCGCGCAACGGGCGCTGATCCTCCCGGAGTTGATGATCCGCTCGTCGTCGCTCCCGGCGGCGTTCCCACCGGGAGCGTCCCTCGTACGGTGACGGTCGGCTACCGCGCGACCAATTGGCCATGGGCGGCCCGCAGCCGGTCCGCGAGCTGTCCGACGCCGACGGTGTCGAGGCCCTTCTGCCCGTGCGCCGCGGCTCGCGCAGCCGCCCGCGCATGCGCGAACACCGGCCACGACCCGGCTGTGTAGTCGCCCTGCTCCGCCTCCGCGACCTCGGCCAGGGCGTCACGGACGGGCGCCGTGTCGACCACACCGGAGACCCGGCCTCCGGACGCGGTGTCGAAAGCGTCGAGGACGAGCTTCCCGGACTTCAGGACGAATGTGACCTCGTGCCTGCCGTCCGGCAGACCGCGCAGCGAGTACGTCGCCAGACGCTTGTCGGTGACCGTGGTCCTCACATCCTTGGCGACGAGCCGGCCGTCCACGAGGACATCGAGCACGGCGCTGCCGTCGTTCCCACCGATGACGTCGACGCCCGTACCGCGCACCGGGACGGTGACGGACGCGCCGGCCGTCGTACTCGTCGACGTCGTCCGGTACCAGTCCATGGCATCGCCGCCCGACGCCTTCCTGCTCCAGTCGCCCTCGTACGTCACCGCGCTGTCCATGTTGTCCGTCTGCGCGGCGGCATAGGGCGCGTACCCGGCGACCTTCTCGACCTTCAGATTGTCGAAGCCCGTCTCGTGGAAGTCGCTGCCGAGCTTGACGCGACCGGCGGTCTCCGGTGTCGGATCCCGGTACGAGGCCACCTCCGCACCGTCGACGAAGGCGGTGACCTTCGCGCCCTTCGCCTCGACGGCGAGCCGGTATCCGTCGGCCGCCGCGACCGTGCCGCGCGCGAGGACCGTGCCGTACTCGTAGAACGTCCAGGCGCCGTCCGCCCCGATGCGCAGGTTGTACGCGGCGTCGCTGATCGCCATGCCCTTCTGCTGGCGCACGCCGAGTGCGGCGAGCCCGCCGTCCGGGTCGGGGAACGACACGTCGACGGACGCCTTGTAGTTCTCCCAGCGGAAGTCGCCGACCGTGGTGTTGGGCGTGTTCTTGTTCCAGGCGGCGGTGTCCTTCATGGACTGGTCCATGTACTGGTACAGCACACCGTCGCCGACCTCCCACGCGCCGGTCTGGTCGACCATGTAGCGGGGCTGGTTGCCGCGCGAGGTGAGATAGGACTGGACCGACGCACCGACGCGGACCTTGCCCTCCTCCCTGTACGCGAAGTCGTCCGCGTACAGGTACGTGTCCCGGGTGTCGCCGCGCTTGCCGCTCGCGTCGGTGTCGAGGACGGCACGGTCGCCGGACTCGGGCAGCCGCTGCTTCGTGGCCGGGTCGCCGCTCCTGTCGAGCGTCGTCAGGGTCGTGACGGACCGCGGCTTCACCGTGTACGTGTAGGTGTACGTGCCGTCGCCGGCGTCGTCCGGCCGGATCTCGGCGGCGAGGTGCTTGAAGTCGGCGTCGTAGCGCTGCCCGGCGTCGGCGGCCCGGGTCTCCCACGCCTCCATCGTCGTGTCGCGGCCGAGCCGCAGTCCCTGCGCCTTGATGCGGTACGTCTTCGGCTGGTCGCTGTCGTTGACGACCACCGTCGAGAAGTCCCGCTTCTTCGGGTCGGCCAGTGTCATGTAGCTGGGGGCGCCGTTGGAACCGTCGAGGTTCTCGGTGCCGCTCACTCCGCTGTAACTGGCCTCGGGAACCGTGCGCCAAATGCCCTCGGTATTCGTGTCGTTCTCCCAGCCGGTCTTCGCGAACTGGGTGAAGTGCTGCATGACATAGATCGCCGCGTCGTAGTGGAGGTACCCCGACCACGGATCGCGCGCGCTCACGAGTTCCTTGTGGCTGTACTGGGCTCCCTCGTAGAAGGACCCGATCGCCGGCTGGAAGATGTAGTGGGTGCGCTTCGAATTCGCGTAACTCTTGACGACCCGGTTGGCGATGTCGAGGGCACTCTGCACACCACCGATTCCGGTGCTCGCGCCGCCCGGCCCCTCGGTGTTGTTCACGCGATAGTCGGTGTACCCGAACGAACCGGTCCCCTCGCTGTACCAGACCTCTTTGTCCTGCCCATACGTGTTCTCACCGGTCGCGAGCCTGGTGTAGGGCAGGTATGTGTCGCTGCCGACGGCGCCCTCGCGCCGGTCGTCCGTCGTGTAGTGGTAGCCGGTCGCGTCGACGATCCCGAAGAGATCGGCGTCGCTGAGCATCGCAGGCCCCATGTTGAGGGTGTTGTTCTCGTCGGAGGCCACGATCTTGATGCGGTGATATGCCTGCGCGACGGCTTCCCGCTTCTTCTCCGGAACCCCGTAGCGCGCGTCGGCGAAATTCGTGTCGCTCACGATCGCGTTCTTGTACCACTTGATGAAGGCGACGTCCGGCGACCGCGTCTCATTCTTGTCCGGATTCACATAGTCGACCATGTACCCGTATTTCTGGTACACGTCGAGAATGGTCTCCTTGTACCACCGGTACATGTCGTCGGTGCCGGTGCCCTTGTCCCATTCCTGCTGGACCCATTGCGGCATCTCCCAGCGGAGAACGGAGACCTTGAGCCTCGGATTGACCGTCTTGGCGTCGGCGGCGAGCTGGAACCCCGGCGACCGGGACGCGTCGGCGAGCTCGTCCGGAGTCCGCATGGTGGCCGGGTCGGCCCCGGTGGAGGTGTTGGTGTCCGCCCCCATCTCGACCTTGACGTGATTGATGAGCGGATTCGCACCGCCGAACAGCACCCGGATGAGCTGCCAGTACCGCTCGGGCTGCTCGGCCTTGTAGTCCATGAGCAGATTGCTCGTACTGTTGCAGCTGAGAACGCCCAGGCCTTTGTACGTCAGCCCGTTGACGTTGTCGGCCCGTACGTCATCGCCGTCGACCACCACGTCCACCGGGTCGTCGCCGGCCGCGGCCTGGGAGGGCGGCACGGCGAACAGCCCCGTCCCCACCATCACGGCGGCCACCGCGGCGAGCGCCGCCCATCCGGGTCTCACCTGTGCACGCGTCTTCTTCGGGGTACGCATCAGCATCGATTCCTCTGCCTCGTCCTGGCTCGGGGGCAGGAACATGACACATCGGCGAGGTTCAGGGTCTCTACGGATCACTCGCACACGACCAGACTCGTTCGCGTCCGAACATCGGGACTGCCCCGGCGCGCGCAGCACAAAGCCCCGGCCGGGATGACGCCCGGCCGGGGCTTTGACGAGAAACGCGTATTGGTGTCCGAGGGGGGACTTGAACCCCCACGCCCGATAAAGGGCACTAGCACCTCAAGCTAGCGCGTCTGCCATTCCGCCACCCGGACAAGGTGTCTGCGCTCACGGGGTCTCCCCCGCGGCGACATGGACAACAATACCAAGCTTTGAGAGCGCCTCCCACCTGCATAAACGCTCTCCTGCGGCCGTCACCGGCAGGCAACGCGGCAGATACGACGAAGTGCCGACCGGGATCGCTCCCGACCGGCACTCCATAGTCACTCTGAGTGTCCGAGGGGGGACTTGAACCCCCACGCCCGATAAAGGGCACTAGCACCTCAAGCTAGCGCGTCTGCCATTCCGCCACCCGGACAAGGTGTCTGCG
>NZ_JBHVIX010000005.1:0-109945 GCF_042799415.1 Streptomyces sp. NPDC057694 | reverse complement strand
TGCGCTCGCGAGGTTTCCCCCGCGGCGACATGGACAACAATACCAAGCTTTGGGGGCGTTCTTCACCTGCGTATCCGCCCACCGGGGCCCCGCGCGACGCCCCTTCACCGTACGTGACCGGGCGGTCGCGTCAGCGTCCGGGAAGGGGCTTCGACCTCGGGTTTTGCCGTCGGTGGGCGGATCTGCGGAGCTACTGCGGAGCGGCCTCCGACGGGCCGGTCACGGCATCAGGTGGTACTCGGGGAAGTTCCCGGGCAGCCGCTCCCCCGTCGGTCCCTGCGTGACGGCGCGCACCAGCAGCTCGCCACCGACGAATGCGCCGCGCCATGACGCTCCGAACCCGCCGAACAGCTCGTCCCGGTCGCCGCGCGAGCGCGGTTTGCCGTGGCCGACCTTGAAGGCGCGGATCTGCGGGGCGAGGCGCTCGTACGTCTCCTCGTCGTCGGTGGAGAGGGTCGCCACCAGGGCGCCGTTCGACGCGTTCATGGCCGCGAGCAGCTCCGCCTCCGTATCGACCAGGACGATGGTGTCGACCGGGCCGAAGGGTTCGGCGTGATGCAGCGGTGAGGACGGGGGCGGGCTGAGGAGCGTCACCGGGTGGACGTAGGCGCTGGTGTCCTGGCCGGGCAGGAAGAGGTCAGGGTCGGGTACTGCGCGGTGCAGGGGCACGGCGCCGCGGTCGATCGCCTCGCTGACCTGGTCGGTGAGTTCCTTGGCCTTGGCCGCGTTGATGAGCGGACCGAAGTCGAGCCGCGGGTACGGGTCCCCGGCGTCCTCGACGGCGAGCGGATGTCCGACGCGCAGGGTGCGTACGGCGGGCAGGTACGCGGCGAGGAACGCGTCGAAGGCGTCGCGCTGGACGACGAAGCGCGGGTAGGCGGTGCAGCGCTGCTTGCCGTAGTCGAAGAGCTTGGGGATCGCGGCCTTCAGCCCGTCCCAGTCCGTGTGGTTCCAGATGCCCCAGGTGTTGAGCCCTTCCTGTTCGAGGATGTGCCGCTTGCCGAGGTCGGCGACGGCCGTGGCCACGGCCGCGCCGGTGTCGCGTCCGCCGACGAAGGACACGCAGCCGATCTCGGGCGCCCGCACCAGCGCCTGGGAGAGCTGCCCGCCGCTGCCGCTGACGAGCGTGACGGGGATGCCCTCGCGGGCGGCGAGGGCGCAGGCGAGGGTCAGGCAGGAGACGCCGCCGTCGGTCGGGGTCTTGGCGATGACCGCGTTCCCTGCCAGTGCCTGTACCAGCATGGCGTGAACGAGCACGCTCATCGGATAGTTCCAGCTGGCGATGTTGGACACCGGTCCGGCCAACGGCGTGCGGTCGCTGAGCAGTTCGTCGATGCCGTCGACGTACCAGCGCACTCCGTCGATGGCCCGGTCCACGTCGGCCTGCGCGAGGCGCCACGGCTTGCCGATCTCCCAGACGAGGAGCAGGGCGAGCAGTTCGCGGTGCTGGGTGAGGGCGTCGAGGGTGGCGGCGACGCGGGCGCGGCGCTCGGGCAGGGGGACGTGCCGCCAGGCGCGGTGCTGGTCGAGACTGGCGCGGACCGCCTGGTGGGCGGTGTCGGCGTCGAGGCGGGGCGGGCCGGCGATGGGGCTGCCGTCGACGGGGGTGGTGGCGGGCAGCGCACGGCCGTCGGCCTGCCATTCGCCGTTCCAGAGGTTGAGGACGCGGTCGTCGCGGAAGGCCTCGGGGGCCGCGCCGAGGCAGCGCTGCCAGGCGTCGTTCCATGACGTTCCTGCTTTGAGGGTGGTTGCCATTGCTTTCGGTCTCCGCTCACGGTGCACAGTCGGGGCGGGCGTCTTGCTGGCTGTTGGTGCTGTGGACGGGAGGTGCCCGCTGGACACCTCCCGTATGCCAAGGACCGTACGGGGGTCGGCGGTTGGCACGTATGAAACGCGTCACTCGCCGCCGGCGAGACGTTCCGTCACGAGCCGCGCCGTCTCGGTCGGTGTCGAGCCGACGCGTACACCGACCGCTTCCAGCGCCTCCTTCTTGGCCTGCGCGGTGCCGGAGGAGCCGGACACGATGGCTCCGGCGTGGCCCATGGTCCTGCCCTCGGGGGCGGTGAACCCGGCGATGTAGGCGACGACGGGCTTCGTGACGTGGTCGCGGATGTAGGCCGCGGCCCGCTCCTCCGCGTCGCCGCCGATCTCCCCGATGAGAACGACCAGATCGGTCTCCGGGTCGTCCTGGAACGCGGCGAGGCAGTCGATGTGGCTGGTGCCGACGACGGGATCGCCGCCGATGCCGACACAGGTCGAGAAGCCTGTGTCCCGCAGCTCGTACATGAGTTGATAGGTGAGCGTGCCCGACTTGGAGACGAGTCCGATGGGGCCCGGTTTGGTGATGTCGGCGGGAATGATGCCCGCGTTGGACGCGCCCGGCGTGATCAGGCCCGGACAGTTCGGGCCGATGACGCGAGTGCCCCTGCGTCGCGCGTACGCGTGGAAAGCGACGGAGTCGTGCACCGGGATGCCCTCGGTGATGACGACGGCGAGGGGAATGCCCGCGTCGGCCGCCTCGACGACGGCGGCCTTGGCGAAGGCGGGCGGTACGAAGAGGACGGTGACGTCGGCGCCGGTGCGGGCCATGCCGTCGGCCACGCTGCCGAACACGGGGACGGCCCGGTCGTCGAAGTCGACGGTGCGGCCGGCCTTGCGGGGGTTGACACCGCCGACCACGTTCGTGCCCGCGGCGATCATGCGGCGGGTGTGCTTCATGCCCTCGGCACCGGTCATGCCCTGGACGAGGACCCTGCTCTCCTTGGTGAGATAGATGGCCATGTCCCGGCTCCTCAGTCGGTGTTGGTCGCGAGGTCGGCGTGGGTCGCGAGGTCGGCGTGGGTCGCGAGGTCGGCGGCGCGCCGTGCGGCGCCGTCCATGGTGGGCGCCTGCTGGATCAGCGGGTGAGCGCGGGTGTCGAGGATGGCGCGGCCGCGGGCGGCGTTGTTGCCGTCGAGGCGGACCACGAGCGGCTTGGTCAGCCGGACGCTGTCCAGGGCGCTGACGATGCCGTCGGCGACGGCGTCGCAGGCGGTGATGCCGCCGAAGACGTTCACGAAGACGGACTTCACGGCCGGGTCGGAGAGGATGACGTTCAGGCCGTCGGCCATGGTCCGGGCGGAGGCGCCGCCTCCGATGTCGAGGAAGTTGGCGGGGCGGGCGCCGCATCCGGCGACGACGTCGAGGGTGGACATGACCAGCCCCGCGCCGTTGCCGATGATGCCGACCTCGCCGTCGAGCTTCACATAGTTGAGGCCCTTGGCCGCGGCTTCCGCCTCCAGCGGGTCGTAGTGTGTGACTTCCTGACTGCCCCAACGCTCGCGCCGGAAGCGGGCGTTGTCGTCGAGGGTGACCTTGCCGTCGAGGGCGAGGATCTGCCCCTGCGCGGTGCGCACCAGGGGGTTCACCTCCACGAGGACGGCGTCCTCGCGCGTGAGGACGCCCCAGAGGCGTACGAGGACGTCGACGGTCTGTGGCGGCAGACCGGCGGCTGCCGCGATCTGCGCGGCCTTGGCCGTGGTGACGCCCTCGGCGGGGTCGACCGGGATCCGGGCGACGGCCTCGGGCCGCGTGGAGGCGACCTCCTCGATCTCCATGCCGCCCTCGGCGGACGCGATGGCGACAAAGGTGCCGACGGCGCGGTCGAGCACGTAGGAGACGTAGAACTCGCTGTCGATGTCGACCGGTTGGGCCAGCATGACCGTGCCCACGGTGTGGCCCTTGATGTCCATGCCGAGGATCTGGCGTGCCGTCAGCTCGGCGGCGGCCGGGTCGGCGGCCACCTTGACGCCGCCTGCCTTGCCCCGTCCACCGGTCTTGACCTGGGCCTTGACGACGACACGCCCGCCGAGCCTGCGGGCGATCTCGCGCGCTTCCTTCGAGGAATCGGTGATCTCCGCCCGCGGCACCAAGATGCCGTGTTCCGCGAAGAGTTCCCTTGCCTGGTGTTCGTACAGGTCCATCTCGGCTCCTGACTGAAAGTGCCGCACGCCCCCTGGACACCACCCACAGGATGCGGGATAACAAGGTTCATACAGTATTCGTCGACTGTATGCAATGTACGAGCGACGCACGAGAGCCGTGCCCCAGCCGTGCTGAACCTCGGCCGAAACGGCTCGTCAATCCCCTACGAAGGGACGGGACTTCGCCATGCCCCAGTCGTCCACCGCGGACAACGGCCAGGAACAGATCTCCGGAGGTCATCTGGTCGCCAAGGCACTGAAGGCCGAGGGGGTGGAGGTCATCTACACCCTGTGCGGCGGCCACATCATCGACATCTACGACGGCTGCGTCGACGAGGGGATCGACGTCGTCGACGTACGCCATGAACAGGTCGCGGCCCACGCGGCGGACGGATACGCCCGCATCACCGGCAAGCCGGGCTGCGCGGTGGTCACGGCAGGGCCCGGCACCACGGACGCCGTCACCGGCGTCGCCAACGCCTTCCGCGCCGAGTCACCGATGCTGCTCATCGGCGGCCAGGGAGCGCACACGCAGCACAAGATGGGCTCGCTCCAGGACCTGCCGCACGTCGACATGATGACGCCGATCACCAAGTTCGCGGCGACGGTGCCGGACACCGCGCGCGCGGCCGACATGGTGTCCATGGCGTTCCGCGAGTGCTATCACGGGGCGCCCGGCCCCTCCTTCCTGGAGATACCCCGGGACGTGCTCGACGCCAAGGTGCCGGTGGACAAGGCGCGCGTCCCGAAGGCGGGCCAGTACCGCGCCTCCACCAAGTCGGCCGGCGACTCCGAGGCGGTCGAGAAGCTCGCCGACCTCCTGGTGCACGCCGAGAAACCCGCGATCCTGCTGGGCAGCCAGGTGTGGACGACGCGCGGCACAGAGTCCGCCATCGAGCTGGTACGCACGCTGAACGTGCCCGCCTACATGAACGGCGCGGGCCGCGGCACCCTGCCGCCCGGCGACCCGCACCACTTCCAGCTGTCGCGCCGCTACGCCTTCTCCAACGCCGATCTCATCGTCATCGTCGGCACGCCCTTCGACTTCCGTATGGGCTACGGCAAGCGGCTGTCGCCGGACGCGACCGTCGTCCAGATCGACCTCGACTACCGCACCGTCGGCAAGAACCGCGACATCGACCTCGGGATCGTCGGTGACGCGGGCCTCGTTCTCAAATCCGTCACCGAGGCCGCCTCGGGACGGATCAACGGGGGCGCCGCCAAGCGCAAGGAATGGCTCGACGAGCTGCGCGCCGCCGAGCACACCGCCATCGAGAAGCGGCTGCCGAACCTGCGCTCCGACGCCTCCCCCATCCACCCGTACCGGCTGGTCAGCGAGATCAACGACTTCCTCACCGAAGACTCGATCTACATCGGCGACGGCGGCGACATCGTCACCTTCTCCGGTCAGGTCGTGCAGCCCAAGTCGCCAGGACACTGGATGGACCCGGGGCCGCTCGGCACCCTCGGCGTCGGCATCCCGTTCGTCCTCGCCGCCAAGCAGGCCAGGCCCGACAAGGAGGTCGTGGCGCTCTTCGGCGACGGCGCGTTCTCCCTCACCGGCTGGGACTTCGAGACCCTCGTGCGCTACGACCTGCCCTTCGTCGGGATCGTCGGCAACAACTCGTCGATGAACCAGATCCGGTACGGCCAGAAGGCCAAGTACGGCGACGCGCGCGAGCGGGTCGGCAACACCCTCGGCGACGTCCACTACGACAAGTTCGCCCAGATGCTCGGCGGTTACGGCGAAGAGGTCCGCGACCCGGCCGACATCGCACCGGCGCTGCGCCGCGCGCGCGAGTCCGGCAAGCCGTCCCTGATCAACGTATGGGTCGATCCGGACGCCTACGCCCCCGGAACCATGAACCAGACGATGTACAAGTGAGGTGAGTCCCTCGTGACCAAGGCCCTCGAAGGCATCCGCGTCCTCGACATGACCCACGTCCAGTCGGGCCCCTCCGCCACCCAGCTCCTCGCGTGGCTCGGCGCCGACGTGATCAAGCTGGAGGCGCCGACCGGTGACATCACGCGCAAGCAGTTGCGCGACATCCCCGACGTCGACTCCCTGTACTTCACGATGCTCAACTGCAACAAGCGGAGCATCACCCTCAACACCAAGTCCGAGCGCGGCAAGGAACTGCTGACCGAACTGATCCGGCGGTCGGACGTCATGGTCGAGAACTTCGGGCCGGGCGCCGTCGACCGCATGGGGTTCACCTGGGACCGCATCCAGGAGATCAACCCGCGGATCGTGTACGCCTCCATCAAGGGCTTCGGCGACGGCCCGTACACCAACTTCAAGGCGTACGAGGTCGTCGCCCAGGCCATGGGCGGCTCGATGTCCACCACCGGCTTCGAGGACGGGCCGCCGCTCGCCACCGGCGCACAGATCGGCGACTCGGGCACCGGCATCCACGCCGTGGCCGGCATCCTGGCCGCCCTCTTCCAGCGGGAGAACACCGGGCGCGGGCAGCGCGTGAACGTCGCCATGCAGCACGCGGTCCTGAACCTGTGCCGGGTCAAGCTGCGCGACCAGCAGCGGCTCACCCACGGCCCGCTGGCCGAGTACCCGAACGAGGACTTCGGCGACGAGGTGCCGCGCTCCGGCAACGCGTCGGGCGGCGGGCAGCCCGGCTGGGCCGTGAAGTGCGCGCCGGGCGGTCCCAACGACTACGTGTACGTCATCGTGCAGCCGGTCGGCTGGGAACCGCTCACCCGGCTCATCGGGCGGCCCGAGCTCGCCGAGGACCCCGAGTGGGCGACTCCGGAGGCGCGGCTGCCGCAGCTCACCAAGATGTTCCAGCTGATCGAGGAGTGGTCCTCGACGCTGCCCAAGTGGGACGTCCTGGAGAAGCTCAACGCCCACAACATTCCGTGCGGCCCGATCCTGTCGACCAAGGAGATCATCGAGGACGCCTCCCTGGCGGCCAACGAGATGGTCGTCGAGGTGCCGCACCCGCAGCGCGGCTCCTTCACCACCGTCGGCTCCCCCCTCAAGCTCTCCGACTCCCCCGTGGACGTGCGCAGTTCGCCGCTGCTCGGTGAGCACAACGAAGAGGTCTTCATCGGCGAACTCGGCCTCGGTGACGAGGAACTGCGCCTGCTCAAGTCGAACGGGGTGGTCTGATTGATGGCCGAGGACCGGACGCTCACGGTGCGGGCGCTGCTCGACGCCGTGCGGGCCGAGGGACGTACGGCGCTCACCGCGCCCGAGGGCAAGGTGATCGCCGACGCGTACGGGATCGCCGTCCCCGGCGAGGAGTTGGCGGCCGACGTCGACGAGGCGGTGGCGGCCGCCGCCCGCTTCGGCAAACCGGTGGTACTGAAGATCGTCTCCCCCGACATCCTGCACAAGACCGACGCCGGCGGCGTCGTGGTGGGAGTGGAGGGCGCGGCCGACATACGGGCCGCGTTCCACCGGATCATCGACAACGCGCGCGCGTACGCACCAGAGGCCCGTATCGAGGGCATTCAGGTGCAGGAGATGCTGCCGACCAGCGGCGACGCCCAGGAGGTCATCGTCGGGGCGGTCACCGATCCGACGTTCGGGAAGGTCGTCGCCTTCGGACTCGGGGGTGTGCTGGTCGAGGTCCTGAAGGACGTCACGTTCCGGCTCGCGCCCGTCGACGCCGACGAGGCGGTGGGAATGCTCGACTCGATCAGGGCGGCTGAGGTGCTGCGCGGAGTGCGCGGCGCCCGGGGTGTCGACCGGTGGGCGCTCGCCGAGCAGATCCGCCGTGTCTCCCGGCTGGTCGACGACTTCCCCGAGATCGCCGAGGTCGATCTCAATCCGGTGATCGCGACACCCGAGGGCGCGGTCGCGGCCGACATCCGGGTGATCCTCGCCGAGGGGACGGCCACGCCGCGGCGCACGTACACGCGCGAGGAGATCCTGACCAGCATGCGGCGTCTCATGGAGCCGCGGTCGGTGGCCGTGATCGGGGCCTCCAACGAGCAGGGCAAGATCGGCAATTCGGTGATGCGCAACCTCGTCGACGGCGGCTTCTCCGGGGAGATCCACCCGGTGAACCCCAAGGCCGATGACATCCTGGGCCGCAAGGCGTACAAGAGTGTCACGGACGTCCCCGGTGAGGTGGATGTGGCGGTCTTCGCGATCCCCGCCAAGTTCGTGGCAGCGGCCTTGGAGGAGGTGGGACGCAAGGGCATCCCGAACGCGGTGCTGATCCCCTCGGGCTTCGCGGAGACCGGTGAACAGGCGCTCCAGGACGAGATCGTGGCGATCGCGGAGCGGCACGGCGTACGACTCCTCGGGCCGAACATCTACGGCTACTACTCGACGTGGCAGGACCTGTGCGCCACGTTCTGCACCCCGTACGACGTGAAGGGCGGCGTCGCGCTGACCTCCCAGTCCGGGGGCATCGGGATGGCGATCCTGGGCTTCGCGCGCACCACCAAGACGGGTGTGTCGGCGATCGTGGGCCTCGGCAACAAGTCGGACCTGGACGAGGACGACCTCCTCACCTGGTTCGGCGAGGACCCCCACACCCAGTGCATCGCGATGCACCTGGAGGATCTGAAGGACGGGCGCGCCTTCGTGGAGGCCGCTCGGGCGACGGTGCCCAAGAAGCCCGTCGTCGTCCTGAAGGCGGGCCGTACGGCGGCCGGTGCGAAGGCAGCCGGGTCGCACACGGGCGCGCTCGCGGGCGACGACGCCGTGTACGACGACATCCTCAGGCAGGCCGGCGTCATCCGGGCCCCCGGCCTGAACGACATGCTGGAGTACGCGCGGGCGCTGCCCGTGCTGCCCGCCCCGCAGGGCGACAACATCGTGATCATCACCGGCGCCGGCGGTTCCGGCGTCCTGCTCTCGGACGCGGTGACCGACAACGGGCTCCGGCTCATGGAGATCCCGGACGACCTGGACGCGGCCTTCCGGACGTTCATCCCGCCCTTCGGTGCCGCGGGCAATCCCGTCGACATCACGGGCGGCGAACCCCCGTCGACGTACGAGGCGACGATCCGGCTCGGTCTGGAGGATCCGCGCATCCACGCGCTCGTGCTCGGCTACTGGCACACCATCGTCACCCCTCCCATGGTCTTTGCGGAGGTAACGGCCCGTGTGGTCGCGGAGTTCCGGGAGCGCGGCATCGAGAAGCCGGTGGTCGCGTCGCTGGCCGGGGACGTCGAGGTCGAGGAGGCGTGCCAGTACCTGTTCGAGCGGGGCGTGGTCGCGTATCCGTACACGACCGAGAAGCCGGTCGCGGTGCTCGGGGCCAAGTACCGCTGGGCCCGCGCGGCGGGGCTGATGGGGGGCGGTCGATGAGGTGATCCCCGGCGGGTCCGGTCGGCGGTGCGCGTCGGCCGGACCCAGGACCCGTGCGCGCACGAAAGCAATTTGGACAGGGGGCGCTGGCCAGATCTTTCGACGCAAGGGGTGCGACCGTCATGACGACCACCGACCTATCCTCGTCCGGTCCCGTCAGGGAGGTGAGGGACGAGAACGGCCGCCTGTACCGGATCGGACAGAGCGATCGGGACATCATGGGGCGACCACGATGGACCATGGTGCTCTTTCCCTGGATGGGCATGCTGGGCATCAGTTCCTCGGAGTACGCGTTCACTTCGGCCGAGGACACGCTGCACGAAGCCCACTTGTGGGACAGCGGGCACATCTTCTGGCTGATGGGTGTCTGGATCTTCTTCCAGGCGGCCGTGGCCTTCCCCGCCGGGCAGTTGCGGGAGAGCGGAAAGCTGCCGGCCCGGTACGCGATGATGCTGGGCGCCTGCGGCACGCTGTGCGGCTACCTGTCGCTGGCCTACGCACCACATGTGACCGTCGCCTATCTCGGCTTCGGTGTGTTCAGCGGTATCGGGGCCGGCCTGGTCTACGCGACCAGCGTCAACATGGTCGGCAAGTGGTATCCGGAGCGCAAGGGCGGCAAGACGGGCCTGGTAAACGGCGGTTTCGCCTATGGCTCCGTGCCCTTCGTGTTCGTCTTCACGTCCTACATGGACCTGTCGAACTACGAGGGCGTCCTGGTCATGGTCGGCGTGATCTGCTGCGCCGTGGTGGCCTTCGCTGGCTGGTTCCTGAAGGACCCGCCCAAGTACTGGTGGCCCGCGCATGTGGACCCCCTGAAGGTGACGAACGACCCGCGCGTGCAGCGTGCTCTGAAGAAGAACCCGCCGGCCGTGCACCAGTACACCCCGCGTGAGGCGGCCCGTCAGCCCGTGCTGTGGATGATGTGGTTCTGCCTGCTGTGCACCGCCGGGATCAACATCTACGGGATCGCCATGCAGGTTCCCTTCGGTAAGGAGATGGGGTTCGCCGGCGGCATCGTGGCCACCGCCATGTCGCTGAAGGCCATCGTGAACGGGACCGGCCGCGGCGTGATCGGCTGGATCTCGGACCGCGCCGGACGCCGCAACACATTGATCATCGTCTGTCTGGTCCTGGGGACCGCGCAGTTCGGTGTGTTCGTCTCCGGAAACATGGGCTCGATGCCCTTCTTCCTGTTCTGCTCGATGGTCTCCGGATTCGGCGGCGGGGCGATCTTCCCCTTGTTCGCGGCCATGACCGCCGACTTCTTCGGCGAGAACAACAATGCCTCCAATTACGGCATGGTCTACAGCTCGAAGCTGGTCTCCGGCCTGGTGGGCGCCGGCGGCGGGGCATTCCTCGTCGACGCCTGGGGATATGGGGGCGCCTTCGCGTTCGCCGGTTCCATCGGACTCGGCTCGGCCGTGCTCGCACTCTTCCTCAAGGCGCCCGGCAAGCCAAAACCCCAGAGGCAGCGCCGGATCGTACCCAACCCGCAACCGCTCGGTGAGGAGATGGCTTGATATGACGGCGGAGCCCATCGCCGCAGGAGATTCGAGATCGTCGACCGGCGCCTCGTATCGAGAGATCACCGATGAGAACGGCCGCGTCTACCGCATCGGAGAGACGGACCGCGACATCCTCGGCCATTCCCGTAAGTTCATGGTGTATCTGCCATGGGTCGCGATGATGGCCATCAGCGTGTCCGAGTACGCGTACGGCTCGGCGGAGGACACCCTGTCCGCCGCCCACGGCTGGACCCAGTCGAACACCTTCTGGATCCTGAGCGTCTGGGTGTTCTTCCAGGCGGGTATCGCCTTTCCGGCCGGATGGCTGCGGGAGAAGAACATTCTGCCTGCCAAACGGGCCGTGATGATCGGCTCGTTCATGTGCATGCTGGGATTCCTCGCGCTGTCGCACATGCACAACGTGTGGCTGGCGATCCTGGGATTCGGTGTCATCGGCGGACTGGGCTCCGGCCTCGTCTACTCGACCTGTATCAACATGGTCGGCAAATGGTTCCCGGAGCGCAAAGGAGGAAAGACCGGATTCGTCAACGGCGGCTTCGCCTATGGCTCGCTGCCCTTCATCTTCATCTTCAACTACGCCTTCGACACCTCCAACTACCACCGTGTGCTGGACATGATCGGCGCGTACGTCCTGGTGGTCGTTCTGGTCTGTGCGTTCTTCTTCCGTGACCCGCCGAAGAACTGGTGGCCGCACGACGTCGATCCGCTGGACAAGACCGGGACGAGCAAGCGCGCGAAGTCACTGGCGAAGAATCCGCCCGCGGTGCGCCAGTTCAGCCCGATGGAAGCCGTCAGGACCGGAATGCTGCCCCTCATGTGGCTGAGTCTGGTACTCACGGCCGGTGTGTCGATCTTCGGTATCTCGTTCCAGGTGGACTTCGCCAAGGAGGTCGGTTTCGGGCCGCTGGTCGCGGCCTCCTCGATGGGCGTCATGGCGGTCATCAACGGCGTCGGCCGGGCCGTCGTCGGCTGGCTGTCGGACATCTGGGGCCGCAAGAAGAGCCTGGTCTTCGTGATCGTCGTGCTGGGCCTCGCCCAGTTCGGCGTCATCTGGGCCGGCGACATCAAGAGCGAGTGGCTGTTCCTGTTCTTCGCGTTCCTGTCCGGCTTCGGCGGCGGCGCGTTCTACCCGATGTTCGCGGCGCTGACCCCGGACTACTTCGGTGAGAACTACAACGCCACCAACTACGGGCTCGTCTACAGCGGCAAGCTGATCAGCGGCCTGTTCGGCGGCGGGCTCGGCTCGATGGTGGTCGCCGCGTGGGGCTACAACGGGGCGTACGCGCTGGCCGGCGGGATATCCATGGTGGCGGCCGCCTTCGCGCTGCTGCTGCGTCAGCCGGGGCGCAAGGAGGTGGAGCAGGCCGTGGTCCACGGCTGAGCCATGCACCGCACGACGGAGGGCCCGGCCGGTCGGCCGGGCCCTCCGCGCGCCTCACGCGCGTGGTGCGGCGATCACTTCTTGCGCAGTGCGGCCAGGTTTCCGTAGCCGATCTTCGCGTGCTTCAGGGACTGGCCGAGGTCGGTGGAGGAGGGTGCGTTGTCCTGCTCGACCATGGGGTTGTGGTAGTTCTTCGCGCCGACCCGGCTGAAGAAGGTGGTGTAGTCGATGACTCCCGTGCCGAAGGGCACCATGTCGTAGCCCTCGCCGCTGGTGTCGTTGCGCGTGCCGTCCTTGGCGTGGAACAGCGGGTAGCGCTTGTTGTTGCGGCTGACCAGGGCCGCGGGGTCGAAGACCTTCTCCCGCTGGGAGCCGTCGTGCGCCGTGTAGGTGTGGAACTTGTACTGGGCGACGTGGGCCCAGTAGATGTCCATCTCCAGCCATACGGTCTTCGGGTCGGTGGCCTTGAGGAAGTGCTCCAGCTTGCGGGTGCCGGAGCTGCGCGTCGGACGGCCCTGCGCGTCCAGCGGTCCGCCGTCCAGGAGGAAGCCGTAGGCCGCGTCGTGGTTGTGGGTGTAGAGCTTGATGCCGGCGCGGCGGGCGATCTCGCCCAGGGCGTTCCACTTGTCGGCGGCCACGTCCCAGTCCGCCTTGTACGAGCTGCCGGTGGGGTCGCCACCGGTGCCCATGTGGTCCATGCCGAGGGTGTTCGCGATCTCCAGGTGCTTCTTGAAGGTGTCGAGGTCGGGCTGGGTGAACGGCCACGACGACGGGATGAAGCCGTGGTTGCCCTGGGCGCGCAGTCCGTACTCGTCGAGCCAGGAGCGGAGCAGCTTGGCGCCCGCGACCGATTCGAGGTTGGCGCCGCCCGGTGCGTTCGCGTGCTGGCCGTAGCCCGCGAACTCGACCTGCCGGTAGCCGTACCGGGCCAGCTCCTTGAACACCTCGCGGAAGCCGGAGGGCAGGTCGGAGGCGAGCGGGTCGCGGCCGGTCGCGTCGCGCACGGTGTAGAGGATGATGCCGCGCTTGTCGGCCGGCACCAGTTCGTGGCCACGGCCGTGCCCATGGCCGTGGCCGCCGTGCCGGGGCTGGGCGAGGGCGGGTGCGGCGCCGAAGACGGGGGCCGCGATCGCTCCGGCGCCGACGGCCGTGCAGGTGCTGAGGAAGCGGCGCCGGTTGATGCCGAGGCGCTGTCTGAGGGCGTCGTCGGCGGAGGGGACGGCGGGGGCGTCGTGGAAGTCGGTCACGGGTGCCTCTTTCCGGTTCTCGTGCGGGTTGCGTGCGGATGCGTGCGGGATGTCCCGGTCGGATTTCGCTGTGCGGGTCGGACGCCACTGGCGTGTTGTCGGTGGCGTGTGCTTCACTCTCTGTAACTGCTCCTCTGCGGGCGGGTCTTGGGACGGCGTGTGCCTCAGCCCAGACCTGCCAGCTCCAGGAGCAGGGACTTCACGGCGGTCGCGGGGACGCGGCCGGGGAACGCATGGGGGGTGGAGCTGATGAGGACAGGTCCGTCGTCACTGTCGGTGTCCGAGGGAAGGCGGCCGTGGCTGCCGCGAATAGGTGACGGGTCGAGCGGGACGACCGCCATCCGGTAGCGCATGCCGAGCTTCTTGCGGGCGAGCGCGCCCGCGGCCTTCACCTTGACGTAGGGGTCCTGCGGGTCCATGAACAGTTCGACCGGGTCGTAGCCGGGCTTGCGGTGGATCTCGACGAGCTGCGCGAAGTCGGGCGCGCGAGCGTCGTCGAGCCAGTAGTAGTACGTGAACCAGGCGTCGGGTTCCGCGACGGCGACGAGTTCGCCGGCGCGGGGGTGGTCGAGATGGTGGGCCTTCTTGCCCTCGTCGTCGAGGAGTTGCTCGATGCCGGGCAGGCCGTCGAGGGCCGCGCGGGTTGCGTCGAGGTCTTCGGGGCGGCGCACGTAGATGTGCGCGATCTGGTGGTCGGCGACGGCGAAGGCGCGTGAGGCCATCGGGTCGAGGTACTCCATGCCGTCCTGTGTGTGCACCTCGAGCAGGCCGGCACGGCGCAGCACACGGTTGATGTCGACGGCGCGCTCGACGCGGGTGATGCCGTACTCGGACAGGGCGACGACGGTGCGGCCCTCGGTCTTGGCGTCGTCGAGCAGTGGGGCGAGGGCGGTGTCGAGTTCGGCGGCGGCCCGGTGCGAGCGGGGGTCGTCGGGGCCGAAGCGCTGCAGGTCGTAGTCGAGATGAGGGAGGTAGCACAGCGTCAGATCCGGGTGGCGGGTGGCCATGACATGCCGGGTGGCGTCGATGATCCACTGGCTGGAGACCAGGTCGGCGCCCGGGCCCCAGAAGTGGAAGAGGGGGAACGTGCCCAATTTCTCGGTGAGTTCGTCGTGCAGGGCAGGGGGCCGGGTGTAGCAGTCGGGCTCTTTGCGGCCGTCGGCGTAGTAGACGGGACGGGGGGTGATGGTGATGTCGGTGTCGGCGCCCATGGCGTACCACCAGCAGATGTTGGCGACGGTGTAGCCGGGGTGGGCGCGGCGGGCGGCGTCCCAGAGTTTGTCGCCGGCGACGAGGCCGTTGTGCTGGCGCCACAGCAGGACGTCACCGAGTTCGCGGAAGTACCAGCCGTTGCCGACGATGCCGTGTTCGGAGGGCATGGTGCCGGTCAGGAACGTGGACTGGGCGGCGCAGGTCACCGCGGGCAGCACGGTGCCCAGGGCCGCCCGGGTGCCGGACTGGCCGAGGGACTTGAGGTGCGGCATGTGGTCGAGCAGTCGTGGGGTGAGCCCGACGACGTCCAGGACGAGGAGGGGGGTCGGCTTCGAGGGCGTGTCCGTCATGGCAGTTCCTTCAGGCCGAGGTCCGTCAACAGGTCGCGGGCGAGGGTCAGTTCGGCGGCGATGCCGTCGGCGAGCTGAGGGCGGGCCCGGGGACGCAGCTCTGGCGGGAGCGCCTGCCAGGTGTACGTCTCGACCTCCAGGTGGTGGGTGAGCGGGTGCGGTCCGCCGACGAGGCGGGTCAGCGTGTCCTTGAGGACGTCGAGTGTGGAGGTGAGCGGGGCGGCGGGAGCCGCGTGCAGGGGGACGTGGAAGTGGGCGCGCCAGGCGGTGGCGTCCGGCAGTGCGGCACCGTTCAGGGCGGGGCCGAGGTCGTCGGTGCCGTGCAGTCCCTGGTCGGTGAGGGTGCGGGTCTGGTGCAGGAAGCGGGGCTCGTCGAAGGCGGCGAGTGCTTCGCGGACCGCGGGAGTACGGGGGTGTTCGGCGTGCAGGGCGGCGGAGAGCTGGGATTTGACGACGGGGACATGCGCGGCGGCGAGACCGTCCAGTGCGGTCTCCGGGTCTTCGAAGGAGGTGGCGAGGTGACAGGTGTCGAGGCACAGGCCGATGCGGTCGGGCCGACCGACGGCGGTGAGCGGGGCGATGGCGTCGGCGGTGGTCTCGACGACGCAGCCCGGTTCGGGTTCGAGGCCGATCCGGATCGATTGCCCGGTGAGTTCTTCGAGGGCGTCGAGGCGTTCGGCGAGGGTGACCAGCGCGGTGCGGGCGGTCTCGGCCCGTGGGGTGTCGTAGGCGGTGCGCCAGGCCAGCGGGAGGGTGGAGATGGTGCCCTCGGTGACGTCCGCGGGGAGCAGCTGGGCGAGCAGGCGGGCCAGGTCGCTGGTGTGGGAGAGGCGTTCCGGGTCGGCCCAGTCGGGCTGGTAGACGCGGTACTTGACCTCTTCGGCGCCGAAGCCCTCGTAGGGGAAGCCGTTGAGGGTGACGACTTCGAGGCCGCGTCGTTCGAGCTCGGTGCGCAGTCCGCGCAGTGCCGCCGGGTCGGTGGTCAGGGAGCGGGCGGCGTCCTTGGCGAGCCAGAGGCCGATGCCGAGCCGGTCGCGGCCGAGGCGGCGGCGGACGGGTTCGCAGTGGTCGCGCAGTTGGGCGAGGACGCCGTCGAGGTTCTCGGCGGGGTGCACGTTCGTGCAGTAGGCGAGGTGGACGGTGGAGCCGTCGGGGTGGCGGAAGCGCATGGCTCACGCCCCGCCGCGGAGGATGGAGTTGCCCTCGTGGGTGGGCGACGCCGGTTCGGTGAGGTCGAGTTGGAGTCGTCCACTGAGGCCGTAGAAGGCGATCGGGTTGCGCCACAGGACCAGGTCGACGTCGTCGTCGCCGAAGCCGGCCTTCAGCATCGCCTCGCCGACCCGCCGGGTCTTGAGCGGGTCGCTCTTTCCCCAGTCGGCGGCCGAGTTGACCAGGACTTTCTCGGTGCCGTAGGTGCGCAGGATCTCGACCATGCGGTCTTCGTCCATCTTGGTGTCGGGATAGACGGAGAAGCCGAGCCAGCTGCCGGCGTCCTTGGCGTCCTTGACCGTCGTCTCGTTGAGGTGGTCGATCAGGACCCGGTCGACGGGCAGTGCGGACTCCCGGACGACGTCGAGGGTGCGGTGCAGGCCGGTGAGCTTGTCGCGGTGCGGGGTGTGCACGAGGGCGGGCAGTTCGTGGTCGGCGGCGAGTTGCAGCTGGGTGGCGAGGGCGGTGTCCTCGGCGGGGGTCATCGAGTCGTAGCCGATCTCGCCGACGGCGACGACGCCGTCCTTGTCGAGGTAGCGCGGCAGGGCGTCCAGGACCGGGGTGCAGCGGGGGTCGTTGGCCTCTTTGGGGTTGAGGGCGATCGTGCAGTGGTGGGCGATGCCGTACTGCGCGGCCCGGAAGGGTTCCCAGCCGAGGAGTGCGTCGAAGTAGTCGAAGAACGAGGCGGGCGAGGTGCGGGGCTGGCCGAGCCAGAAGGCGGGTTCGACGAGGGCGCGCACGCCCGCCTCGTACATGGCCTCGTAGTCGTCGGTGGTGCGCGATGTCATGTGGATGTGGGGGTCGAAGATGCGCATCAGGACTCCTTCGCCGTGGGGGCTGCCGGGGAGGTCAGGGCGAGGACACGGGGCAGGTCCGTGGGGACGGGCCGGCCGGCGGCCGTGCGTTCCTGCGCGAAGTCGCCGAGCATGCGGGCGAGTTCGGCGTCGCCGTGGGCCCGCTGCGGCAGTGCGGCGACGGTGTCGGTGGGCACTCCGGTGAACAGGCATTTGAGGACGGCGTGCCGCCATGGGTGCGCGGGCAGGTGCTCGGCGGCGTACGGGCCGACGGCTGCGGCGACCAGGCGGGTGTCGTTGGTACGCAGGGCGTCCTCGACGAGGGGCAGGCCCTCGGGTCCCGGGACGAGATGGGGCAGGGCGTGCAGGACGGCGCGGCGTTCGGCGGCGGTGCCCTGCGCGTACAGGCGGGTGAGGGTGCCGGTGTCGGCTCGGGCGGCGTGCAAAAGCAGGACGCGGGCGAGGTCGGCGTGGTCCTGGCCGGTGCGGCGGCCGGCTTCGGCGAACCGCGACTCCCAGAGGGTGGGCTGGGCGTCGTCACCGGCCGGATCGGTGGCCGCCGCCTCGTCGAGGGCCTGGTCGAGCCAGGCGCGGGCGGCGCCGGGCAGGGCGGTGTCGAGGTGGGCCCGGAGGGCGGCGATGGTTGTCGGTCCGCTCATGCGCTGCTGCCTCCTTGCGCTGCGGCTCGGAGGAACGAGAGCGATTCGGCCGCGAGTTGGGGGCCCGCGTGGGAGTGGCGGGGCAGTTCGACGACGGTCAGGCCCTGGTAACCGACGGCCGCGAGCGCGTCGAGGACGGGCGGGAAGTCGATCTCTCCCTCGCCGAAGGGCAGGTGTTCGTGGACCCCGCGGCGCATGTCCTCGATCTGGACGTGGCGCAGCCAGGGCGCCGCCGCGCGCACGCAGTCGGCGGGCGGTTCGGGCTCCAGGCACTGGCAGTGGCCGAGGTCGAGGGTGAGGCCGAGCGCGTCGGGGCTGCCGAGGGTGCGGCGCAGGTGGTGGAAGTCGGCGAGCGTGGCGAGGAGGTGGCCGGGCTCGGGCTCGATGGCGAGAGGGATTCCGGCGCCGTCGGCTGCTTGCAGGACGGGTTCGAGGGCGTCGGCGAGGCGCTTCCAGGCCGTGTCCCGGTCGGTGTCGTCCGGGGTGATGCCGCTGAAGCAGTGCACGGCGTGCGCGTCCAGGTCGGCGGCGACCTGGACCGCGCGGACGAGGAGGCGGACGCGGGCCGCGCGGGCGTCCGGATCGGGGTCGAGAAGGGAGGGGCCGTGTTTGCGGCGTGGATCGAGGACGTAGCGGGCGCCGGTCTCGACGGTGGCCGTGAGGTGGTGGCGGTGCAGGGCGCGGGCGACCTGGCGGGTGCGGGTCGCGAGATCGGGGGCCAGGGGGTCGAGATGCATGTGGTCGAGAGTGAGGCCGACGCCGTCGTAGCCGAGGTCGGCCAGGAGGGCGAGGGCGTCGTCGAGGCGGAGGTCGGTGAGGCCGTTGGTGCCGTAGCCCCAGCGCGGGGCGGTGGGCTGCGCGGCGTGGGTCATGTGACGCTCACCTTCTTCGCGAAGCGCCGGGCGAGCGGGGCGAGGGCGGCGGTGAGCAGGGCCGTCGCCGGGGCGCCCGCGCGGGCCGCCAGGGCTGCCTGGAGCGGGATCATCGCGCGGATGCCGGCGCCCACGGCGCGCTGGGTCAGGGGTGGGGAGGGGTTGAGCGCTGCGTGGAGCAGGGGGCGGGCGGCGGTCACGGCGTATGCGGTGGGACCCGGTAGGCCGAGGGGGGCTGCGGCGCCTCGGCCCACCGGGGTTCTGAGGAGGGCGCTGGTCAGGGTGGCGGTGGTGACCAGGGCCGCTGTGGGTGCGAGGGCGTTGCCGCCCGTCGTCTCGTGGCGGGACACCGCGGTGACGGCCGTGGTGTGGACGGTCATGGTCAGGGCGGCGCCGGTGGCCGAGGGCAGGGGCTTTGCTCCGTCGCGGTGGGAGGCGCCCGCTCCCAGCAGGACGTCGAGGCCGCGGGCCGCACCCATGGCGACCGGCCCGGCGGGGGTGCGTTTCAGGCCGAGGTCGTACGCCCAGACCGTGGCCGCCAGCGCGGTCGAGATCACCGCGGGCACCCGCCCGGCCCGGGCGGCGAGTCCCACTCCGGCCGCGGTGAGCAGGCCCGCCGCGGCGAGGGCGGTGCCGGGGCGGATGCGGCCGGACGGGATGGGCCGGTGGGGGCGGTCGACGGCGTCCTCGGCGCGGTCCGCCCAGTCGTTGAGCGCCATCCCCGCCTCGTACAGGCACACGGAGGAGCCGATGGCCAGGAAGGTGCCGCGGCCGGGGCGGGCGCCCACCGCGGCCGCGCCGACGAGGGCGTCGCCAGGGACGGTGAACAGGGCGGGAAGACGCAGGAGTTCGGCCCAGGCGCGCAGGGTCGTCTTGCTCATCGGGCGTCTCGCAGGCGGTCCGCGAAGTCCACCAGGGCGGCGTACTGCTCGCCGAGTGCCGCGCCCGCTCCGGGGTCCGGGTCCTTGAAGTAGAAGCCCAGTTCGGGGCGCGGGCCGGTGAGTCCGACGGTGTGGGCGCGCAGCAGGAGCCGGGCCAGGTCCAGGACCAGAGGGGCGGCGAGCGCGGAGTCGCAGCCCTGCCAGGTGGTCTGCAGGACCATGCGGGCGCCGAGGAAGCCGTCGAAGGCGATGTGGTCCCAGGCGGTCTTCCAGTCGCCGAGGGCGGGGACGTCGTCGATGTGGACCTCCCCCTGCGGGGCGGCGCCGAGGGTGTCGGTGAGGACACGTTCCTTGCCGGCGTTCTTGGCGGCGGCCGCGGCCGGGTCGGCGAGGGCGGCGCCGTCGCCGCCGCCGAGGAGGTTGGTGCCGGACCAGGCGCGGACGGCGAGGGCGCGCTGCAGGAACATCGGGCCGAGCACGGAGCGCAGGAGAGTCTGTCCCGTCTTGCCGTCGCGGCCCGCGTGGGGGACGGAGGCAGTCGCGGCCTCGGCCGCGAGGGCGGCGTGGTGCAGGCCGGACGAGGGGGTGAAGTTGACGTAGGGGCAGCCGGCGCGGAGGGCGGCGGCCGCGTAGAGGGAGCTGGGCGGCAGGGTGTCGCCGGTGGGGACGGGTTCGGTCGAGGCGACGTTCACGACGACGGCGCCGGCGAGGTGCTGGTCCTCGACGAAGGCAACGATGTCGGCGGCGAACGCGTCGATCAGTTCGTCCTGCGAGCGGGGGTCGTCGTGGCCGGTGAGCGGGCCGCCGGGCCTGATCTCCCGGTCGGCCGTCGCGAGTTCGGCGTGGACGGCGGCGGGCAGGCCGTGCGGCAGGACACCGCCTTCGGCGAGGTGCTCGGCGCGTTTGGGCAGCGGGCAGTCGACGGTGTCGTGGCCGCCGAAGACGAGGGAGGACAGCGGCGGAAGGCCGCAGGAGAGGAAGGGGGTGGTCTCGGTGACCATGCCGGTCGGCGGATGGAGTCCGGCGGCGACGGCGGCACAGCCGGCGATCGCGGTCGTGGCGACGGAGCCGCGTGCTCCGATCAGCCAGACACCGAAGCGGGGGGTGGGGGTGGGGAGGGACGGTTCGGCGGACATGGGCAGCCTCCTTGTCGTACGCGAACCGGGGGTGGCGCGAGAGCCGGCCGGAGTGTGCGGGATCCTGCGCCCGGCAGGAAGCCGGGCGGGACGGCGGGCGGAGGTCCGGCGTCCTCCGCCCGCCGCCGTTCGGGGTGCCCTAGCTGGGCAGTTCCTTGAGCTGGATGTTGCGGTAGGAGACCTGGTCGTCGGCGCCGTGGTTCTGGATGCCGACGTAGCCGTCGGTCAGGCTCCGCTCGGGGTCCTTGTTGGTGAAGTCGTTGATCTTGACTCCGTTGAGGAACACCTGGAGGCGTTCGCCCTGGACCTTGATCTCGTAGGAGTTCCACTGGCCGGGCGGGCGCAGGACCGCGTCACGGGCCTTGGTGTTCGCCGCCTTGAAGGTGTAGATCGAGCCGGTGGTGCGGTCGGGTGCGTCGGTGGCGTCGATCTGGATCTCGTAGCCCTTGTTCACCGCGGACCAGGGGTCGTCGGAGGCGGGGAAGCCCACGAAGACTCCGGAGTTGTCGTCGCCCCGCATCTTCCAGTCGAGCTTGAGGGAGTACGACTTCAGCTCCTTGGCCTGGTACCAGAGCAGGCCCATGCCGCCCTCGGACTCCAGGGTGCCGTCCTTGACGTTGAACTTGCCGGGGCCCGCCTGCTTCCAGCCGTCCAGGGACTGGCCGTTGAAGATCGGCCGGTAGTCCTTGTTCGGCTTGCAGTCCGCCTTGGCCTGACCGGTGGCGTACTTCAGGCCGCCGAGCAGGTGGGTGCGGAAGGCGTCGTCGGCGTAGGACTCCTTGGTGTGGCCGAGGCCGGTGTAGAAGGAGCGGCCGCCGCCGTAGCTCTGGCACCAGGCGATCGGGTGGTCGCCCTTCATGTTGCCGCCCGTGTACGTGGTCTCGTCGAGGGTGGCGAGGACGTGGACCTTGTCGCGCGGGTTGGTGCGGTAGTTGTACAGCTCGTCGGTGCGCTCCCAGGCGTCGTCGAGGTGGGCGGTGGCCGGGTTGGTCTTGTCCTCGACGCGCACGGTGGCCTTCTGGATGGCCGGGTGGGAGTCGAAGTAGGCGCCGACGAGGCCGCCGTAGTAGGACCAGTCGTACTCGGTGTCGGCGGCGGCGTGGATGCCCATGTAGCCGCCGCCCTTGGCGATGTACTCCTCGAACGCCTTCTGCTGGGCGTCGTTGAGGACGTCACCCGTGGTGGACATGAAGACCACCGCGTCGTAGCGGGCGAGGTTGTTGGAGGTGAACTGGGCGGCGGACTCGGTGGCGTCGACGGTGATGTCGCTGCTCTTGCCGAGTTCCTTCAGGGCGGCGATGCCCTCGGGGATCGCGTCGTGGCGGAAGCCGGCCGTCTTGGAGAAGACGAGGACCCGCTTGGCGCCCTTCACGGGGGCGTCGCTGGTGATCTCGAAGTCGTCGACGTCGTAGAGCGCGCCGTCACCGCCCTTGAACACGAGGTACAGGTCGGTGGTCTTCTTCGGGACGTTCTTCAGCGGGACGTCGACGTTCTGGAAGGTGTCCCAGCTGCCGGTGACGGGGACCGTCGTGGAGCCCAGCAGGGTGCCGGTCGGCGATCCGGTGCGCACCTCCAGGAAGCCGCCCGCGCCGTCGGAGGAGATCCGGGCGGTGAGCTTGTTGGCTCCGGTGAGGTTGTACGGGGTGAAGGAGATCCAGTCCCCGTCGTTGATGTCACCGACGGTCTTGCCGCCGTTGGCCGAGGTCTTGCTCTGCTGTGTGGTGCCCTGCTGCTTGGTGTAGTGCTCGGCCTGGCGGTGACGCGGCTGGAGCTGGACCTGGTCGTGGCTGGTCAGGGAGGCCTGGCCGCCACCGCCGCCGTCGGAGTACTCGGCGTCGAGCACGCCGTAGATGTTGGCGTTCGGGTCGTGCTCGGAGTCCGCGGGCACGGTGATGGTGCCTTCGCAGCCCTTGACCGAGGTCAGCTCGTGGGCGTGGTTGTCGTGGCCCAGGAGGTACCGCACGGTGACCTTGGAGCAGTCGATCGTGCCGTCCTCGGGGTCGCTGACGGCGACCTTGAACGGGATCTTGTCGCCGAACTTGAACAGCGAGCCGTTGGCCGGGTTCTGGAACTTCACCGTCGGGGCGGTGTTGCCGACGGTGATGTGGACGCTGGCGTTACCGGTGCGCCCGGTGCCGTCGTCACCGGTGACGGTCGCGACGTAGGTGCCGTCCTTGCGGTAGGTGTGGCTCGGGTTCGCCCCGGTCCCCTTGGTGCCGTCGCCGAAGTCCCAGCTGTAGGTGATGGGGTCGTCGTCGGCGTCGGTGCCGGTCGCCGTGAAGGTCGTGCGCAGCGGCGACTGGCCGGAGGTCTTGTTGGCCTTGGCCTCGACGATCGGCGAGTGGCCGTCGGTGGCGTTCTCGATGCGGTACAGCGCCGAGTTCTCGTCACCGCCGAACCAGGAGAGGCCGTAGTCGAGGACGTAGAGCGCGCCGTCGGGACCGAAGGCGCTGTCCATGACCTGGGTGCCGGTCCACGGGAAGTCGTTGATCTTGGAGACGTTGCCGTCGCCGTCCTGCTCGATCCGCTTGATCCACTGGCGGCCGAACTCGCCGGCGAAGAAGTCGCCGTCGTACTCCTCGGGGAACTTCACCGGGGAGTCGAGGTCCGCGTCGTAGCGGTAGACGGGTCCTGCCATGGGCGACTCGGAGCCGGAGCCGAACTCGGGGACGCTGCCGTTGTCGTACGGGATCCAGGCGGGCTGGGCCGCGGGCAGGTCGGTGATGCCGGTGTTGTTCGGCGAGGTGTTCTTCGGCGCGGCGCAGTCGAAGGTCTCGCCGGACGCCTTGGTGGCGAAGTCGTAGTCGACGTAGGCGTCGTTCTTGCCGGTGCAGTACGGCCAGCCGAAGTTGCCCGCCTTGGTGATCTTGGCGAACTCGACCTGTCCCGCCGGGCCGCGCTTGGGGTCGGCGGCGCCCGCGTCGGGGCCGTAGTCACCGACGTAGACGGTGCCGGTGGGCTTGTCGACGCTGATGCGGAACGGGTTGCGGAAGCCCATCGCGTAGATCTCGGGGCGGGTCTTCTCGGTGCCCGGCGCGAAGAGGTTGCCCTCGGGGACGTCGTACGTCCCGTCGGCCTTCACCTTGATACGGAGCACCTTGCCGCGCAGGTCGTTGCTGTTGCCCGAGCTGCGCTGCGCGTCGAAGGCGGGGTTGCGGTCGGCCCGCTCGTCGATCGGGGTGTAGCCGTCGGAGGCGAAGGGGTTGGTGTCGTCGCCGGTCGACAGGTACAGGTTGCCGTCGGCGTCGAAGTCGATGTCGCCGCCGACGTGGCAGCAGGTGCCGCGGGAGGTCTTTACCTCGATGACGTTCTTCTCGCTGGCCTTGTCGAGGGTGCCGTCCTCCTTGAGGACGAAGCGGGCCAGCCGGTTCACGCCGTCGAACTTGGCGAAGTCGGCGGCCGTCCCGGTCTCGGGGGCGTCCCCGCTCGGGGTGTCCAGCGGCGGCGCGTAGTAGAGGTAGATGAACCGGTTGTCCTTGAAGCCCGGGTCGACGCCGACGCCCTGGAGGCCCTCCTCGTCGTGGCTGTACACGTCGAGCTTGCCGGCGACGGAGGTGCTGCCGCCCTCGTCGGTCAGGCGCAGGGTGCCGTCGCGGGAGGTGTGCAGGACGCTGCGGTCCGGGAGCACGGCGAGCGACATGGGCTCGCCGGTCTCCTCGGCACCCTTGGCGAGGGTGACCTGCTGGAAGTCCGATGCGGCGGCCGGCTCGTCGGGGTGGTCCGGGTGGGCGCTGGCCGTGCCCGGCGCGGCGAGCGCCAGGGACGAGCCGATCAGTACCGAACCGGTCAGCAGGGCGAGGCTGGTGCGGAGCCTGGAGTGCCGTGCGGGCCCGTTTCGGGTTCTGCTGCGGGTTCTGCTTCTGCTGCTGTGCACGAAAGTCCCTCCGGGAACGGGGTGGGCCGTATGGGATGGGTGCGTAGACGTGCGGTGCGGGCGCCGGGGTGCGCCGTCACCCCGGAAGGTTCATCTAGGCCATGTACACGGCAGGAAGTTAGCCGCGTTTGTCTTGCGCCGATAGACCTTGTGCGCGGGTTCGTTTTTCTTTCTCCTGCGCCTGGACAAAGAGGTATTCGGGCAGGGTTCAGCGGCGGCTCGACCGTCGTGGCTGAGCGCGCCACGCGGCGGAGCCGCACATCGATACAGCCCCGCGCCCCTTACGGGGCGCTAGTTGCTGAACGCCGAATCGAAGGACGAGCTGGGCGGGTCGAAGTCGAAGGACTTCAGGCGGGTCAGCGCCTCAGGGGCGCCCTGGAGGCGGTCCATGCCCGCGTCCTCCCATTCCACGGAGATCGGGCCCGCGTAGTCGATCGAGCGGAGCATGCGGAAGACGTCCTCCCAGGGCACGTCGCCGTGTCCGGCCGAGACGAAGTCCCAGCCGCGGCGCGGGTCTCCCCACGGCAGGTGGGAGCCGAGGCGGCCGTTGCGGCCGTCCAGGCGCCGGCGGGCCTCCTTGCAGTCGACGTGGTAGATCCGGTCGCGGAAGTCCCACAGGAAGCCGACCGGGTCGAGGTCCTGCCACACGAAGTGCGAGGGGTCGAAGTTGAGGCCGAAGGCGGGGCGGTGGCCGACGGCCTCCAGCGCCTTCTGCGTGGTCCAGTAGTCGTACGCGATCTCGCTCGGGTGGACCTCGTGGGCGAAGCGGACCCCTTCGGTGTCGAAGACGTCCAGGATCGGGTTCCAGCGCGTCGCGAAGTCCTCGTAGCCGCGCTCGATCATCGTTTCGGGCGCGGGCGGGAACATGGCGACGAGGTGCCAGATCGACGAGCCGGTGAAGCCGATGACGGTGTCGACGCCGAAGGCGGCCGCCGCGCGGGCGGTGTCCTTGATCTCGGCGGCGGCGCGCTGCCGGACGCCCTCGGCGTCACCGTCGCCCCAGATGCGGGCGGGCAGGATCGCCTCGTGGCGTTCGTCGATGATGGCGTCGCAGACGGCCTGGCCGACCAGGTGATTGGAGATCGCCCAGCACTTGAGGCCGTACTTGTCGAGGAGCGCGTGCCGACTGTCGAGATATCCGGGATCCTTCAGCGCCTTGTCGACCTCGAAGTGGTCGCCCCAGCAGGCGAGTTCGAGGCCGTCGTAGCCGAAGTCGCGGGCCAGGCGGCAGACCTCCTCCAAGGGCAGGTCCGCCCACTGGCCGGTGAAGAGAGTGAACTGACGTGGCACGGGAGGGCCTCCTCAGACCGGTACGGGGGTGTAGACCGAGTTCTTCGCCGCGCTCTCCTCGACGGCGGCCAGCACGCGCTGGACCTGCAGTCCGTCGGCGAACGACGGGGCGGGCGGGGCGCCTTCGGCGATGGCCCGCACCAGGTCGTGGGCCTGGTGCACGAAGGTGTGCTCGTAACCGAGGCCGTGGCCCGGCGGCCACCACGCCTCCAGGTAGGGGTGTTCGGGTTCGGTGACGAGGATGCGGCGGAAGCCCGCGCTGACACCGGGTTCGGTCTGGTCGTGGAAGTAGAGCTCGTTCAGGCGCTCCAGGTCGAAGGCGAGCGAGCCGCGCTCACCGTTGAGTTCGACCTTGAGGGCGTTCTTGCGGCCGGTCGCGAAGCGCGTCGCCTCGAAGGAGGCGAGGGCGCCGGAGGCGAAGCGGCCGGTGAAGAGCGCCGCGTCGTCGACGGTGACCTGGCCGAGGCCCGGTTCCCCTCCCCCGGGGCCGCCGGCCGCCGAGAGGCCGGAGGAGGCGCCGACCGGCAGGGGACGTTCACGGACGAACGTCTCGGTGAGCGCCGACACCCCGGCGACCGGCTCGCCCGCGAGGAACTGGGCGAGGTCCACGGCGTGCGCCCCCAGGTCACCGAGGGCGCCCGAGCCCGCGTACGGCTTCTGCAGCCGCCAGGTCAGCGGGAACGACGGGTCGACGAGCCAGTCCTGGAGATAGCTGACGCGCACGTGCCGCAGGGTGCCGACGCGTCCCTCCGCGACCATGCGGCGGGCCAGGGCCATGGCCGGGACCCGCCGGTAGTTGAATCCGGTCATCGCCACCTGCCCGCGCCGGGCGGCGCGTTCGGCGGCCTCCGTCATCGCCTGCGCCTCCTCGACGGAGTTGGCGAGCGGCTTCTCGCACAGCACGTGCTTGCCCGCTTCGAGCGCGGCGATGGCGATCTCGGCGTGGCTGTCGCCGGGTGTGCACACATCGACGAGGTCGACGTCGTCGCGGGCGATCAGCGCCCGCCAGTCCGTCTCCGCCGCGGCCCAGCCGAGCCGGTCGGCCGCGGCGCGCACGGCCTGTCCGTCGCGGCCGCAGACCGCGGCGAGGCGCGGCGCGAGCGGCAGGTCGAAGACGCGGCCCGCGGTGCGCCACCCCTGGGAGTGGGCGGCGCCCATGAACGCGTAGCCGACCATGCCGACGCCGAGGACGGGCTTGGAGGCGTCGGGCACCACCCGATTCACGTCGTCGTCGCCGTCACCGCCCGGTTCACGGGCCGTCGTGCCGCTGCTGCTTCCTGCCATGCCGAAGTCCTCCTCGTCCACGCCGTGTTCGCCGGATGCGCCGTGCCCGTGGGCCGCATCACTTGAAGCCGGTGGACATGTACTTGTCGATGTTCGTCTCGTCGACGACGGCCGAGTACAGGGTCACGTGGGCCGGGATCTCGAACTCGGCCATGCCGCCGATCCCCTTCCCCTGGCCGAGGGCGCGGGCGAGGTCGATGGCGGACGCGGCCATCGTGGGCGGATAGAGCACGGTGGCCTTCAGCACACCGCGACCGCTCTTGATCGCGTCGAACGCGGAGAGGGCGCCCGCGCCGCCGACCATCAGGAAGTCGTCGCGGCCGGCCTGCTCGATGGCGCGCAGGGCACCGACGCCCTGGTCGTCGTCGTGGTTCCAGAGCGCGTCGAAGTTCTTCTGCGCCTGGAGCAGCTGGGCCATCTTGGCCTGGCCCGACTCGACGGTGAAGTCGGCGGCCTGGCGGGCCACCTTCTTGATGTTCGGGAAGTTCTTCAGGGCGTCGTCGAAGCCCTGGCTGCGCTGCTTGGTCAGTTCGAGGTTGTCGAGGCCGGCGAGCTCGACGACCTTGGCGTTCTTCTTGTCCTTGAGCTTCTCGCCGATGTAGTTGCCGGCCGACAGGCCCATGCCGTAGTTGTCGCCGCCGATCCAGCAGCGGTACGCCTGCGGGGTGTCGAAGATCCGGTCGAGGTTCACGACGGGGATACCGGCGCGCATCGCCTTCAGGCCGACCTGGGTCAGCGCCTTGCCGTCGGCGGGGAGCACGACGAGGACGTCGACCTTCTTGTTGATGAGGGTCTCGACCTGGCCGATCTGGGCGGCCGTGTCGTTCGAACCCTCGGTCGCCTCCAGCGTGACGTCGGAGTACTTCTTCGCCCGCTCCTTGGCGTTGTCGTTGATCGCGTTGAGCCAGCCGTGGTCGGCCTGCGGCCCGGCGAACCCGATGGTGACCTGCTTGCCCGGCTTGCTGTCCGCGACCGGCTGATCCGCGGGCTTGCTGCCGCCGTCGCCCTTGTCGCTCGGCTCGTTGCTGGTACAGGCCGTGAGCAGGCCGCCCGCGGTGACCGCGGCGGCAGCGCCGAACAGGAGGCTTCTGCGGCTCGACACACTTGTCGACTCTGGCATGGCGTCGTCCCTTCCCGGACTCATGAAGTGGTGTTGGCCGTACGTCGCTGGAGCAGGACCGCCGCGACGATGATCGCGCCCTTGGCGATCTGCTGCGTCGCTGTCTCCAGGTTGTTCAGCGCGAAGATGTTCTGGATCGTGATGAAGATCAGGACGCCGAGGACGGAGCCGACGATGCTGCCGCGGCCGCCGGTGAGCAGGGTGCCGCCGATGATGGCGGCGGCGATGGCGTCGAGTTCGTACAGGTTTCCGTTGGTGTTCTGGCCCGACCCCGCGAGGACGAGCAGCAGGAACGCGGCGATGCCGCAGCACAGGCCGGACAGCAGGTACAGGTACAGGCGCTGCCGGCGTACGTCGATGCCAGCCAGCCGGGCCGCCTCGGGGTTGCCGCCGACCGCGACGGAGCGCCGGCCGAACGTGGTGCGGTTCAGGACCAGCCAGCCGACGACGGTGACCGCGGCGAAGACGAGGACGAGCGGAGGGATGCCGAGGATGTAGGAGTCGCGTTCGCCCAGCTTCAGCACCGAGTCGACCGTGATCATCTGGGTCTTGCCGTCGGTGATCTGGAGGGCGAGGCCGCGGCCCGACGCCAGCATCGCCAGGGTGGCGATGAAGGGGACGATGTTGCCGTACGCGATGAGCACGCCGTTCACCAGGCCGCAGCCGACGCCGACGAGGATCGCCGTGAGCAGGATGCCGAGGAAGCCGTACTCCTGCGTCGCGACGGTCGAGGCCCACACGCTGGCGAGCGCCACGATCGCGCCGACGGAGAGGTCGATGCCGCCGGAGATGATCACGAAGGTCATGCCGACGGTGACGACGCCGATGACGGAGGCCTGGGTCAGGATCAGCTGGACGTTGTCGCCGTCCAGGAAGCTGTCGGGCTGGGTGATGCCGCCGATGACGATCAGGGTGGCGAGGACGCCGAGCAGGGAGAGTGTGCGGATGTCCAGGCGGAGGGCGCCGAGGGTTTTGGGGTGGGATTTGGTGACGGCGGCGCGGTTCGGCTCCGCCGGGCGGGTGGGTGAGGCGGGCTGCGTCATCGCGCCGGGTCCCTTCTTGTGGGGTGCGGCTCGGGGGTGTTCGGTCGGGTGTCGGGTGCCGGTTGTGTGTGGCTGGTCGCGCAGTTCCCCGCGCCCCTTTCAGGGGCGTTCCCTCGGATGCCGCGTGCGGGTTGTGTGTGGTTGCTCGCGCAGTTCCCCGCGCCCCCTACGGGAGCCTTCGGGCACCCCCTGGCGGGGCGGTTCACGTCGGGGTGCCTTCCATTACCAGGTCCAGGACTCGGTGTTCGGTCAGGGCTTGGGCCGGGGCCTCGTGGACGACCGTTCCTTCGCGCAGGACCAGGACTCGGTCGGCCAGGCCCAGGACCTCGGGGACCTCGCTGGAGACCAGGAGGACGGCGAGGCCCTCGTCGGCCAGGCGGCGGATCACGGCGTAGAGCTCGGCGCGGGCGCCGACGTCGACGCCGCGGGTGGGCTCGTCGAGGAGGAGGACCTTGCAGCCGCGCAGCAGCCAGCGGGCGAGGACGGCCTTCTGCTGGTTGCCGCCGGACAGGGTGCGTACGGGAGCCGAGGGGTTGTCGGGGCGGATGTGAAGCTCGCGGGTGGCCTCCAGCGCCGCCGCCCGTTCCCCGCGCCGGTCGAGCCAGCCGGCGCGTGCGAAGCGGGACATGGAGGAGACGGAGACGTTGCGGGTCACCGACTCCAGCATCAGCAGGGCCTGTGCCTTGCGTTCCTCGGGGGCGAGTCCGAGACCGGCGCGGACCGCCGCGCGCACGCTGCCAGGCCGCAACTCCCCTCCGTCGACAGTGACCTGACCCGACGTCGGTTTCCGGGCGCCATAGATCGTCTCCAGGATCTCGGAGCGGCCGGAGCCGACCAGACCGGCCAGGCCGACGATCTCGCCGGGGCGCAGATCGAGGTCGAGGGGGGCGAACTCGCCCTCGCGGGACAGGTTGCGCGCCCTGAGCACCGGCTCGGCGGTGGAGGCCGCGGCCGGCCGGTCCGGGAAGACGTACTCCACGTTGCGGCCCGTCATCAGGGAGACCACGTCGCGGGTCGGGGTGTCCTTCGCGGGGAGGCCGTCGGCCACCGCGCGGCCGTCCTTGAGGACGGTGACCCGGTCGCCGATGCGGCGGATCTCCTCCAGGCGGTGCGAGATGTAGACGACGGCGACGCCGTCCGCGGTGAGGCCCGTGACGATGCGGAAGAGGTTGTCGACCTCGTCGGGGTCGAGCGCGGCGGACGGCTCGTCCATGACGATCAGGCGGACGTCGTGGGAGAGGGCGCGGGCCATGGAGACGATCTGCTGTCCGGCGGCCGGCAGCTCGCCCACCAGGGTGGCCGGATCGATCTCGCCGTGCCCAAGTCGTTTGAGCAGCGCGGCTGTTGAGGCCTTGGCGTCGCGACGGCGTACGACGAATCCGGCAGCCGTCGGCTCGTGGCCGAGATGGACGTTCTCGGCCACCGACAGGTGCTGCACCAGGTCGAGCTCCTGGTAGATGGTGGCGATACCCAGCCGCATCGCGGCGATCGGCGAGCGCAGGGTGACCGGTTCCCCGCGCCAGGTGATGGCTCCCTCGTCGGGCTGGTGGACGCCGGCGAGGACCTTGATGAGGGTGGACTTGCCCGCGCCGTTCTGGCCGAGCAGACAGTGCACTTCACCCGCGCGGACCTCCAGGTCCACGCCGTCGAGGGCGCGGACACCGGGGAACGACTTGGTGATGCCGGACATGGTGAGCAGCGTTGACTGTGGTGCCGTTGGTTCCTGTGGTGCCTGAGGTGCCGATGGTGCCGTGGGTGCCATGGCGGTTCCCTTTTGAACGGGTGCGGGCCGGGTTCAGGGCAGAGCAGGGCGGAACGGGGTGGAACAGGGTGCGGCGGAGCAGCGTGCGGCCGTGCGTCGGAACGAGGTGCGGCGGAGCGACGTGCGTCAGGGCAGGGCGGAGCTGAGCGCTGTACTGAGATGCCGGTCCCGCGACGGTGGCTACGCGGGTGAGAACAGGTGGTCGCTGATCAGACGGGCGCCGCCGATGACTCCGGCGGCGGGGCCCAACTCCCCGAGAACGATGGGGAGATTGCCGGTCGCCAGCGGGAGTGACTGGCGGTAGACCTGGGTGCGCAGCGCGGCGAGGAGGGTGTGACCGAGTCCGGTGACACCGCCGCCGATGACGACCAGGCCGGGGTTGAAGAAGCTAACGAGGGAGGCGATGACCTGGCCGGTGCGGTTGCCGCCCTCGCGGATCAGTTCGAGGGAGGTGCCGTCACCGGTGGCCGCCGCCACCGCGACGTCGGACGCGCTGAGCCGGCCCGACGCCTCGAGGCGGGTGGCCAGTTCCGGTGAGCGGCCGTCGCGGGCGGCCTCCTCGGCGTCGCGGGCGAGCGCCGCGCCGCTGAAGTAGGCCTCCAGGCAGCCCTTGTTGCCGCAGGCGCACTGGCGGCCGTCCGGCTCTACCTGGATGTGCCCGATGTCGCCCGCGGAGCCGGTCGTGCCGCGGTAGACCTCGCCGCCGACGACGATGCCGCAGCCGATACCGGTGCCGATCTTGACGCAGAGGAAGTCGCGGGCGGTGCGGGCGACGCCCGCGTGCTGCTCGCCCATCGCCATCAGGTTCACGTCGTTGTCGACCATGACCGGGCAGCCCAGGTCCTGACTGAGTGCCTCGCGGACCGGGAAGCCGTCCCAGCCGGGCATGATCGGCGGGGCGACCGGGACGCCCTCGGGGAAGCGGACGGGACCGGGCACGCCGATGCCCGCTCCGTCGAACCCCTCGGCGAGTCCGGAAGCCCTCAACTTGGCTGCCATGGCGAGGACTTGCTCGAAGACCGCGACCGGGCCCTCGCGGACGTCCATGGGCTGGGTGATGTGTCCGAGTACCTCCAACTCGGCGTTGGTGACGGCGACATCGACCGAGGTCGCGCCGATGTCGACGCCGAGGAAGCGGAGTTCGGGCGCGAGCCGGATGTTGTGGGAGCGACGGCCGCCGCGCGATGCGGCCAGTCCGTCGGCGACCACGAGTCCGGTCTCAAGAAGCCGGTCCACCTCGACGGCCAGCTTCGACCGTGAGAGGTCGACCTGATCTCCCAGCTGGGCACGGGAGTTGGGCCCACCGTCGCGCAGCAGTCGCAGCAGCCGCGCCTGGTGCGCGTTCGCGGGCCGAGCCGTCATGCGTCTCACGTGCCCCTCCCCGCCTCTTCGGGCTCCGTCGGACCGTCGCTCGTGTTCACCGGCGTTTCCGCCCGGCAGCTCGGTCCGGCTTTCGATGGGGAACGTAGCAGCGGCTGCCGGGAGTGGGAAGAAGTTGCACAGGAATTACCCACGACTTTCTCCCGTCACAGGACAAAGCTCGATGCGGAACCTCCGTCGGCGTCCGGCCCGTAGGCTGTCCGCCGCCAGAACGCGCCACGTCGGAGGGGGTCCGGGGATGACACCGGAGGCGGCACCGCCGCACCAGGCAGACATATCGACCGCGCGGGGTCCGCAGGCCCCGCAGCCGGTCACGACGCTCGAGTTGTTCTTCGATCTGGTCTTCGTCTACACGCTGACCCAGCTCACCGTGGTCATCGCCCACGATCTCTCCTGGGCCACGGCGGGCCGGGTCACGCTGCTCTTCGCGCTGCTTTATTGGATGTACTCGGCGTACGCGTATCTCACCAACCAGGTGCCGCCGGACCGTCCGTCGCGGCGGCTGCTGATGCTGTTCGGCATGGGCGCGTTCCTGATCTGCGCGCTGTGCATCCCGCATGTCTTCGACCCGGAGTCGAACGCGGGCGTCGTCTTCGGTCTCGGATTCCTGCTGGTCGTCGTGGTGCACAGCGTGCTGTACACGCGCAGCCACGGTGGCGATGTCATCTGGTACGCGGTGCCCAACTCGCTGGCCGCGCTGGCCGTCACCGGGGCGGGGCTGTGCTCGGGACTCGTCGCGGACGGGCTGTGGGTGCTGGCCATCGCGGTGCAGTTCCTGACGCCTCGGCTCGCGGAGTACGGGCCGGCGCGGCGCGGCGGGCGGTCGACGTCCGAACTCCGGGTCCAGCTGGGCGGGTTGCACCCGGGGCATCTCGTGGAGCGGCACGGTCTGCTGCTCATCGTGTCGTTCGGGGAGTCCGTCGTCGCGATCGGGGTGGGCGTCGGCGATCTGCCGTTCACGCCGGGGGTGTTCACCGGGGTGTTTCTCGCGCTCACGCTCGCCGGGGCGCTGTGGTGGACGTACTTCGTGCGGGACGAGGGCGGGGCCGAGCACGCGTTCGCGGCGACGCCGCCCGAGCGGCGCTGGTGGCTCGCCATGACGGCGTACTACTACGCGTTCGTGCCGATGCTGCTCGGGGTCGCGTTCCTCGCCGCCGGGATCAAGAAGGCGCTCGGGCACATCGGGGAGCAGCTGCACGCCGGACCCGCGCTGGCCCTGGCCGGTGGGGTGGCGCTGTTCCTCGGCGGGGATGTGGCGTTCCGCTACGCGATGCGGATGTTTCCCGTGGGGTATCGGGTCATGGCGGTGCCGGTGGTGTTGGCCACGGTGGTGCTCGGGATGCGGGTCTCGGCGTTGGCTCAGCTTCTGGGTCTTGTGGTGGCGCTGGTGCTCATGCTGGGGGTCGAGGCGCGGTGGTCGTCCTGCGCGGGGCGGCTCCGCGCCGGGCCTGTGGGGTGATCTTCTTCGGGTGCCGGCTGTGTGGGGGCCGGGCGCGCAGTTCCCCGCGCCCCTGGCGGGGCTGGTTCACGGGCCCGCATCGGTCTGCTCCCCCAGTGCAGGGGCGGGGAAGCTCATCGTCGTCGAGTTGCGGTCGTCTAGGGCTGAGCGCGCAGTTCCCCGCGCCCCTGGCGGGGCGCCCCCCCACCCCCGGCGCTCACACGCGACGGTTCGTCAGTCTCGGTCTCGGTGGTGGTAGGTCTCTCGGGTGTGTTCCGTGTGGGTGCGCATGATGGCTGTCGCGCGGGATTCGTCGCGGGCCGAGATCGCCGCGATGAGTTCGCGGTGCTCGATCCAGGACTGCTTGCCGCGCTGGCGGGCCACCGGCTGGTAGTACCAGCGGACCCGGCGGTCGACCTGGCCGGCCAGCTCGGCGAGGACGACGTTGCCCGCCAGTTCCATGACCTTCGCGTGGAACTCGGCGTTCGTCGCGACGACCAGGTCCACGTCCCCGTCGGCCACCGCGCGCTCGCCCTTGGTGCAGAGCTCCTCCAGGGCGGTGATCCCGGACTTGCCCGCGTTGGCCGCCGCGAGCCGGGCGGCGTCGGCCTCCAACAGCGTACGGACCGCGAGGAGTTGATCGGCCTCCTCCTCCGTGGGCTCGTGCACGAAGGCGCCCTGAGCCGGACGCAGATCCACCCAGCCCTCGGTGTTCAGGCGCTGCAACGCCTCCCGCACCGGCTGGCGCGAGACGCCCAGGTGCCCGGCGAGCTCGCTCTCCACCAGGTGCTGACCGGGCTGCAGGGCGCGCGTGGTGATGAGCTCCAGCAGTGCCTCGTAGACCCGCTCGCGCAGTGGTCCCGGGCGCTCGAGCTTGGGCACCGCCCCCTGCGGCAGTCCTGTGGACAACATCGCGGTCCCCCTCCTGGGCTTCGGACGATCCGGCGAGCCGATTCCGACGGATTGTCTTTGGAATACAGTTTACCGAGCACAATCGCTACAGCTAGGGGCAGTTGGCCTCGTCACATCCAGATGCCCCGGGTACCCCGGAAACCCGCACGTCACGGGCAGCGGACGACCTGGCCGGCGTAGGAGAGATTTCCGCCGAAGCCGAAGAGCAGCGCGGGCGACCCGCTCGCCAGCTCCCCGCGTTCGACCAGCTTGGACAGGGCCATCGGGATGCTCCCGGCCGAGGTATTGCCGGAGTCGACGACGTCCCGCGCGATCACGGCGTTCACGGCGCCGATCTTCTCCGCGAGGGGTTCGATGATGCGCAGGTTCGCCTGGTGCAGGACGACGGCGGCCAGGTCCGCCGGGGCGAGACCGGCCCGCTCGCAGGCCTCGCGGGCCAGGGGCGGCAGGAAGCGGGTGGCCCAGCGGTAGACGGACTGGCCCTCCTGGGCGAAGCGCGCGGGCTCGCCCTCGATCCGTACGGCGTTGCCCATCTCGGGGACCGAGCCCCACAGCACCGGGCCGATGCCGGGTTCCGTCCCGTCCGCGCACGGCTCGATCACGACGGCGCCCGCACCGTCGCCGGTCAGCACGCACGTGGTGCGGTCGGTCCAGTCGGTGACGGCGGACATCTTGTCGGCGCCGACGACGAGGGCGCGCCGTGCGGCCCCGGCGCGCAGCGTGTGGTCGGCGGTGGCGAGGGCGTGGGTGAAGCCGGCGCACACGACGTTCAGGTCCAGGGCGGCCGGGGACGGGACGCCGAGGCGGTGGGCGACGCGGGCCGCCGTGTTCGGGGAACGGTCCACCGCCGTGGAGGTGGCGACGACGACCAGGTCGATGTCCTCGGCGGTCAGGCCCGCCGCGGCCAGCGCCTTGGCGGCGGCGTGCGCGGCGAGCTCGTCGACCGGTTCGTCGGGGCCCGCGATGTGCCGGGTGCGGATGCCGACGCGCGAGCGGATCCACTCGTCGTTGGTGTCGACCATGCCCGCCAGGTCCTCGTTGGTCAGGATCCTGGCGGGCTGGTAGTGGCCGATGCCGACGATGCGCGAACCGTTCATGGAGGGTCCCCTCAAGTGCCTTGCCCGCGGGCCCTGTGTCCCCGTCCGAGCTGCGGACATTCCAGTCTGGTCAGCGACCGGTGAGTAACCGGTGACGTATGCGACAGGAATGCGGGGCAAGGCTTGGAGAGTTCCGACCGATCAACCCGTAAACAGCTGCGTCGCCTTTTGCACCAGTTCGTACAGTCCGTAGGCGAGCGGAGCGCCCACCCACAGCCAGGCGAAGGCGATGAGAGCCCGGCGGTCAGGCGGATTGCTGCTGGTCTCGGGCGGGGGCGGCTGCGTCATCGGCGGACTCCTCGGGCGCGGGTACGTGGTGGTGGCGGGCATGGACCGGCCGGACGAGTTCGTTGGCGACGAAGCCGACGACGAGCAGGCCGATCATGATCGTGAGCGACAGGCCGTAGAGGGACGCGCCGTGCTTGCCCGCGCTCTCCTGGCTGTCGGCGATCCGGTTGACGATGAGCGGGCCGAGCACACCCGCAGTGGACCAGGCGGTGAGCAGCCGGCCGTGGATGGCGCCCACCTGGTAGGTGCCGAACAGGTCCTTCAGGTAGGCGGGGATCGTCGCGAAGCCGCCTCCGTAGAAGGAGAGGATCACGAGGGCGCAGAGCACGAAGAGGGGTTTCGAGGAGTCGCCCCAGAGCGCGATGAGGAGATACATCAGGGCGCCCACGCCGAGGTACAGGCGGTACACGTTCTTACGGCCGATGAGGTCGGAGGTGGAGGACCAGCCGATGCGGCCCGCCATGTTCGCGGCGGAGAGCAGGGCGACGAAGCCTGCGGCGGCCGATGCGGATACCGGGGTGCTGGAGGTCTGGAAGAAGTCGGTGATCATCGGGGCGGCTTTTTCCAGGATGCCGATGCCCGCCGTGACATTCATGCAGAGGACGATCCACAGGCACCAGAACTGGGGGGTGCGGATCGCCTGGTTCGCTGATACCTGCGGGCCGGTGGGGGTTGCTCGCGCAGTTCCTCGCGCCCCTGGCAGCGAATCCGCTCGCGGCACTCGTATCAGCAGCACGCCCAGCGACATGAAGACCGCGTACACGACGCCGTGCACCAGGAACGCCAGTTCCAGGCCGCCGTTGCCCGAGCCGAACGACTCCAGCATCTGGGCGCTCCACGGGGACGCGATCAGCGCGCCGCCGCCGAAGCCCATGATCGCGATGCCCGTGGCCATGCCGGGCCGGTCGGGGAACCACTTGATCAGCGTGGAGACCGGCGAGATGTAGCCGATGCCCAGGCCGATGCCGCCGACGAAGCCGTAGCCGAGGACGATCAGCCAGAACTGTTCAAGTCCCGCGCCCAGTGCGGAGATCAGGAAGCCGGACGAGAAGCAGATCAGGGAGACGGTCATCGCCCAGCGCGGTCCGTTGCGCTCGACGAGCGTGCCGCCGAACGCCGCGGACAGCCCGAGCATCACGATGGCCAGCTGGAACGGCAGCGCGCTCTGCGTGCCGCTCACATGCAGGGCGTCCTCGATGGCGGGCTTGAAAACGCTCCAGGCGTAGGCCTGGCCGATGGACAGATGGACCGCGAGAGCGGCTGGGGGGACGAGCCAGCGGCTCCAGCCGGGGGGTGCAACAGGGGGCCTCATGATCCAGAACCGTAGGTAGGAGCGGAGGAGTTGGGAAGGGGGCGTACGGGATCGGTCGACCGTATGCAATGAACCTGCACATCCATGAACCCGCGCATCCGTGACGACGCGCATCCGTGCGCGGACCCTTGTCGACCCAACTTCCATACTGTAGACAATATTCCATCGGCTCCATCGATTCCTCCGGACCGCCACCGCCCGTGCGAGCGGGGCGGAGCCGGCACCCTCGACCGGACGGAGCGCTCCAGTGAAAGTCGCAGTTCTCGGCGCCGGAGCGATCGGCGCCTACGTCGGAGCCGCCCTGCATCGCGCGGGCGCCGACGTCCATCTCGTCGCCCGCGGACAGCACTTGGCGGCCATGAGGCGGGACGGTGTACGGGTGAGCAGTCCGCGCGGCGATTTCACCGCCCGGGTGCACGCCACCGACGACCCGGCCGACATCGGCCCGGTCGACCATGTCTTCCTGGGCCTGAAGGCCACCTCGTACGCGGCGTGCGGGCCGCTGATCGAGCCGCTTCTGCACGCTCGTACGTCGGTGATCGCGGCGCAGAACGGCATTCCCTGGTGGTACTTCCACGGGCACGGCGGCCCGCACGACGGGCACCGGCTCGACAGCGTCGATCCGGGGGGCGCGGTCAGTGCGGTGCTCGCGCCCGAGCGGGCGATCGGCTGTGTCGTGTACGCCGCGACCGAGCTGGCGGCGCCGGGCGTGGTCCGGCATCTCGAAGGCACCCGGTTCTCCATCGGGGAGCCGGACCGGACCGTGTCGGCCCGCTGCGTGGAGTTCAGCGACGCGATGAGGGCCGGCGGCCTGAAGTGTCCCGTCGAACCCGAACTGCGCGCCGACATCTGGATCAAGCTGCTCGGCAACATCTCGTTCAACCCGATCAGCGCCCTGGTGCGCGCCACGATGCGGCAGATGTGCCGGCACGGCGGCACCCGGCGGGTCATCGAAGTCATGATGACCGAGACGCTGGAGGTCGCCGCGGCTCTCGGCTGCCGGCCGGACATCTCCGTCGAGCGCCGTCTCGCCGGTGCCGAGCGGGTCGGCGACCACCGCACCTCCACCCTCCAGGACCTGGAACGCGGAAAGCCCCTGGAACTGGACGTGTTGCTGGCCGCGGTGGTGGAGCTGGCCGACATCACCGGCGTCGAGGTGCCGACCCTGCGCACCGTGCACGCCCTCTCGGATCTGCTCGCCCACGGCATGAGGAGGGACGCCGCATGAAGCAGAAGCGTCGCGACCGCACCCCGAACGGCCGCAACGGCCGCAACGGCAACCAGAAGAGCTACACCCGGCTCACCCAGCCGCTGCTGCGCGAGGTGCCCGGCGACCGCACTTCGCCCTTCAGGCAGGCGACTTGGGACGAGGCGCTGGACGCGGCGGCGGCCGGGTTCCGGCGGGCGCGGGCCGCGCACGGCCCCGACTCCTTCGCGATGCTGTCCTGCGCCCGCGCCACGAACGAGATGAACTTCGTGGCGCAGAAGTTCACCCGGGTCGTCATGGGCACCAACAACGTCGACTCCTGCAACCGGACCTGTCACGCGCCGAGCGTGGCCGGGCTGTCGGCCGTCTTCGGCTCGGGCGGCGGCACCTCCTCGTACGAGGAGGTCGAGCACACGGACCTGATCGTGATGTGGGGATCCAACGCCCGTTTCGCGCACCCGATCTTCTTCCAGCACGTGCTGAAGGGGATCCGCAACGGGGCGCGGATGTACGCCGTCGACCCGCGCCGCACCTCGACCGCCGAGTGGGCGGAGAGCTGGCTCGGGCTCAACGTCGGCACCGACATTCCGCTCGCGCACGCCGTCGCCCGCGAGATCATCGCGGCCGATCTGCACAACAAGGCGTTCGTGGAGCGGGCGACGACCGGCTTCGAGGAGTTCAAGGCGCTCGTCGAGCCGTGGACGCTGTCGCTCGCCGAGAAGGTCACGGGCGTCCCGGCGGCGGCCGTCCGCGATCTCGCGCACGCCTACGCGACGGCCGAACGCGCCCAACTGTGCTGGACGTTGGGGATCACCGAGCACCACAACGGGACCGACAACGTCCGGGCGCTCATCAATCTGTCGCTGCTGACCGGGCACGTCGGCCGGTACGGCGCCGGGGTGCAGCCCCTGCGCGGGCAGAACAACGTGCAGGGCGGCGGCGACATGGGCGCCATCCCCAACCGGCTGCCGGGCTTCCAGGACATCCTCGACGACGGGCACCGGCTGAAGTTCGAGCGTGCCTGGGACACCGTGATCCAGCCCCGGTACGGCATGACCCTCACCGACATGTTCGAGGCGATGGAGCACGGCTCGCTGCACGCCGTGTACTGCATCGGGGAGAACCCGGCCCAGTCCGAGGCCGACAGCGAGCAGGCGGCGCGCCGGCTCGCCGCGCTCGACCACCTGGTGGTGCAGGACATCTTCCTGACGAAGACCGCGGAGATGGCCGATGTCGTGCTCCCCGCCACCGCGTCGTGGGCGGAGACCGAGGGCACGACGACCAACAGTGAACGGCGCGTTCAGCGGGTGCGGGCCGCGCTGCGGGCGCCGGGCGAGGCGCGTGAGGACATCGACATCATCTGCGACGTGGCCGGGCGGCTCGGCCACGACTGGAAGTACCCGGACGCCGAGACGGTCTGGAACGAGCTGCGCGCCCTGTCCCCCGACCACTTCGGGATGACCTACGACCGGCTCGACGCGCACCAGGGCCTGCAATGGCCGTGCCCGGACGTCGACGAGCTGCCGTCCTCCTATCTGCACGGGCGGCTGTGGGAGGCCGACCCGGAGCGGCGGGGGCGGCTCGCGGCGTTCGGGCTCGTCGAGCACGATCCGCCGGTCGACCTGACCGACGAGTCGTACCCGATCCGGCTGACCACCGGGCGCCGTCTCGACTCGTACAACACCGGTGTGCAGAGCGGGAGTTTCGCCTCCCCGCTGCGCCGCGGCGAGTACGTCGAGCTGTGCCCGGAGGACGCGGAGCGGTACGGCGTCGTGGTCGGCGAGGAGGTCCGGGTGTCGTCCCGGCGCGGCGTGGTGACCGCGCCGGTCTGGGTCGACCCGGGGCTGCGTCCCGGGCTCGCCTTCATGACCATGCACTTCCCCGACGAGGTGGACACCAACGCGCTGACGATCGAGGCCAATTGCCCCATCGCCGGGACGGCGGAGTTCAAGGCGTCGGCGATCCGAGTCGAGAAGATCTCGGACTCGGATTCCGAGAAGCTGACGGTGAGGGGCTGACGGTGGATCTGCGCTTCGGGGACAGCAAGCCGACCGACGAGGAGCGGGCGGCCGTCGACGCGCTGCTCGGACCGCCGGCCACCGCGTGGGAGGCGCCTGCCGGGGAGTGGGTCGACCGGCCGGACGCCGATCTGCGGTGGGCCCGGGGCGGGCGGGCCGCGCGCGACCGGCGTGATCTGCTGCTGCCGGGGCTGCACGCCGTCAACGACCGGGTGGGGTGGATCAGCGAGGGGGCGCTCGCCTATCTGTGCCGGCGACTCACGGTGCCGCCCGCCGAGGCGTACGGGGTGGCGACGTTCTACTCCATGTTCTCGGTGCGGCCGCGGGCTTCCACCGTGCTGCACGTGTGTACCGATCTGGCGTGTGCGCGGGTGGGCGGTGCCGATCTTTGTACGTCGTTGAAGGCGCGGGGCGGGAACGGTGTGGCTGTCGAGGAGTCGCCGTGTCTCGGGGTGTGCGAGCGGGCGCCTGTCGCTCTGCGTGTGTCGGCCGGGGCCCCTGGTTCCGCCGAGACCGTCGTACTGCCACGGGGCTCCGCCCCGGACCCCGCTCCTCAATCGCCGGAGGGGCTTGATCTGCCCCAGGCCGGTGACGACGGGCTGATCCTCCTCCGGCGCGTCGGCGTCGTCGATCCCGCCGGCCTCGACGACTACCGGGCCCACGGCGGTTACCTGGCCCTGCGGCGGGCCTTCTCCATCGGGGCCGCCGGTGTGATCCGGGAGGTCACGGACGCGGGGCTCGTGGGGAGGGGCGGGGCCGCGTTCCCGACCGGGCGGAAGTGGCAGGCCACCGCCGCTCAGCCGGACGGGCCGCACTATCTCGTGTGCAATGCCGACGAGTCCGAGCCGGGCACCTTCAAGGATCGGGTGCTGATGGAGGGCGACCCGTACGCGCTCGTCGAGGCGATGACGATCGCGGCGTACGCGACCGGCGCCCACCACGGCTATCTGTACCTGCGCGGCGAGTATCCGCGCGCCCTCGCCCGGCTGACGCATGCCGTCGAACAGGCGCGTGCCCGTGGGCTGTTGGGCGACGACATCCTCGGGCAGGGCTTCGCCTTCGACATCGAGATCCGGCGGGGGGCGGGCGCGTACATCTGCGGTGAGGAGACGGCTCTGTTCAACTCCATCGAGGGGTACCGGGGCGAGCCGCGCTCCAAGCCGCCGTTCCCGGTGGAGAAGGGGCTGTTCGGCAAACCGACGGCGGCGAACAACGTCGAGACGCTTCTCAACGTGCTGCCGATCCTGACCATGGGCGCCGAGGCGTACGCGGCCATCGGCACCGGCCGGTCCACCGGGCCCAAGCTGTTCTGCGTCTCCGGCGCCGTCGCCCGCCCCGGCCTCTACGAACTGCCCTTCGGGGCGACCCTCGGCGACCTGCTCGCCCTCGCCGGGACCCCGCACCCGCTGCGCGCGATCCTGCTCGGCGGCGCGGCGGGCGGCTTCGTCCGGCCCGACGAGCTGGACATCCCGCTGACCTTCGAGGGCACCCGGGAAGCGGGCACCACGCTCGGCTCCGGGGTCGTCATGGCCTTCGACGACGCGCTGCCGCTGCCCCGGGTCCTGCTGCGCATCGCCCAGTTCTTCCGCGAGGAGTCGTGCGGGCAGTGCGTGCCCTGCCGGGTGGGCACGGTGCGCCAGCAGGAGGCGCTGCACCGGATCGCGGAGCGGCGGGGCATCGACGCCGAGGACGACATCGCGCTGCTGCGCGAGGTGGGGCGGACCATGAAGGACGCCTCGATCTGCGGTCTCGGCCAGACCGCCTGGAACGCCATCGAGTCCGCCATCGACCGTCTGGGGGCGTACGCATCATGACGACGACCGTGCCGCTGGGGATACCCCGCCGGCTGATGGAGTTCACCCTCGACGGGGAGCCGGTGCGCGCGCCCGAGGGTTCGACGATCCTCGACGCGTGCCGTGCCGCGGGGAAGGACGTCCCGACGCTGTGCCAGGGCGACACCCTCACCCCCAAGAACGCCTGCCGGGTGTGCGTCGTCGAGGTGGAGGGCGCGCGGACCCTGGTGCCCGCCTGCTCGCGCCGGGCGGAGCCGGGCATGGAGGTCCGCACGGACACCGAGCGGACCCGGCACAGCCGCAAGGTCGTCCTCGAACTCCTCGCGTCGAGTGTGGACTTGTCGACGACTCCACAAGTCGCCACATGGATCAAGGAGTACGAGGCGAAGCCGGACCGGTTCGGCCCGGACGCGGCCCGCCTCGGCGAGGAACCCAGGGTCGACAACGACCTCTATGTCCGCGACTACGACAAGTGCATCCTCTGCTACAAGTGCGTCGACGCCTGCGGCGACCAGTGGCAGAACTCGTTCGCGATCTCCGTCGCCGGACGCGGTTTCGACGCCCGGATCGCCGTCGAGCACGACGCCCCGCTGACCGACTCCGCGTGCGTGTACTGCGGCAACTGTGTCGAGGTGTGCCCGACCGGCGCGCTGTCGTTCAAGTCGGAGTTCGACATGCGGGCGGCCGGCACCTGGGACGAGTCGGCGCAGACGGAGACGACGACGGTGTGCGCGTACTGCGGAGTCGGGTGCAACCTCACGCTCCATGTGCAGGACAATGAGATCGTGAAGGTCACCTCGCCGCACGACAACCCGGTGACCCACGGCAACCTCTGCATCAAGGGCCGCTTCGGCTACCAGCACGTACAGAACCGGGACTGATCAAGACATGGGACGAGTCACGGAACGGCGCAAGGTCATCCGCATCAGGGGCGGGCAGGTCTCGTCCCGGCCGGACACCCTTGTCGCCGAGGAACCCCTGGAGATCCGGCTGAACGGCAAGCCGCTCGCCATCACCATGCGCACCCCGGGCGACGACTTCGCGCTCGCGGCGGGCTTCCTGGTCAGCGAGGGGGTGCTGGCCGGCGCCGACGATCTGCAGAACATCGTGTACTGCGCCGGTGCGACGCAGGACGGCTCGAACACGTACAACGTGGTGGATGTGCGGACGGCCCCCGGGATCGTCCTCCCCGACATCACGCTCGAACGCAATGTGTACACGACCTCGTCCTGCGGGCTGTGCGGCAAGGCCAGCCTGGACGCGGTGCGCACCACGGCCCGCTTCCCGATCGCCGACACTCCCCCGGTCCGGCTCACCCCCGAGCTGCTGACCTCGCTCCCCGACCGGCTGCGCGAGGCACAGCGGGTGTTCGACCGGACCGGGGGCCTGCACGCGGCGGCGCTCTTCGACGAGGAGGGCACGCTCGTCGACATAAGGGAGGACGTCGGGCGGCACAACGCCGTCGACAAGCTGGTCGGGCGTGCGCTCCAGAGCGGCGATCTGCCGCTGTCGCGCTCGATCCTGATGGTCTCCGGCCGCGCCTCCTTCGAGCTGGCGCAGAAGGCGGTCATGGCGGGCATCCCGGTGCTCGCGGCGGTCTCGGCGCCGTCGTCCCTCGCCGTGGACCTGGCCGCCGAGACCGGACTCACGCTGATCGGCTTCCTGCGCGGCGCCAACATGAACGTGTACGCGGGTGAACACCGGCTCGACCTGCGGGTTCCGGCCGCGTCGAACTGACGCGGGACCCGCGGCACGCCGGACGGGGTCCCGGTGCGACGGGGAGCGCCCCCTGCGTCGGCCGGGCCCCGTCCTCGGCGTGCCGGGCTCTCCTTCGTCGTCGACGTCGACCGATCCGGCGTCACTCGTTCGGGGAAGCGGCCAATCCGGACGGCGCACGGTGCCGGATTACTGGCGACGGGGGCAGAGCGTCCTCGCTGACCAGAACGCCGAGGGATCGTCATGCAGACTCCAGTACGCCGGATCGCCGTCGCAGTCGCCGCCGCGGGCATGCTTCCGCTGGCCCTGACCGCCTGCTCGGACAGCGGCTCCAAGGACAAGGCCTCCGACTCCTCTTCGTCGTCCTCGTCCTCCTCGAAGGACAAGGCCAGCCCCTCCGAGGGCACGTCGGCCATGAGCGAGCCGTTCGGCCCGGGCTGTTCCTCCGTCCCCAAGGAGGGCTCCGGCTCCTTCGACGGGATGGCCAAGGACCCGGTCGCCACCGCCGCCTCCAACAACCCGGCGCTGTCCACGCTGGTCACCGCCGTGAAGAAGGCCGGCCTGGTCGACACGCTCAACAACGCCCAGAACGTCACCGTGTTCGCGCCGACCAACGACGCCTTCGCGAAGATCCCGAAGGCCGATCTCGACAAGGTCCTCAACGACAAGGCGACGCTGACCAAGATCCTCACGTACCACGTGGTCGGTCAGAAGCTCGCGCCGAAGGACCTGGCGAACGGCTCGTTCCCCACGCTGGAGAAGTCGAAGCTCATGACGTCCGGCTCCGGCGAGTCCTACAAGGTCAACGGCTCGGCCAACGTGGTCTGCGGCAACGTGAAGACCGCGAACGCCAATGTCTACCTCATCGATTCGGTCCTGATGCCGAAGAGCTGACGCCGACGCCTGCCCCGGCCGTCCCGGCCGGGGTACGGGCCGGTACCGCGTCCGGTGCGCCGTCCGCGGATTCCCCGGCGTCGTCGGGGTCCTTCGCGCGGCGCTTGGCGAGGACCGCGCACACCATCAGCTGCATCTGGTGGAAGAGCATCAGCGGCAGCACGGCGAGCGAGGCGTGGGCGCCGAACAGCACGCTCGCCATGGGCAGTCCGGACGCCAGGGACTTCTTCGACCCGGCGAACTGGATCGCGATGCGGTCGCCGCGGTCGAAGCCGAGCGCCTTCGCGCCGTACCAGGTCACGGCCAGCATCACGGCGAGCAGCACCGCCTCGACGGCGAGCAGTCCGGCCAGCCGGACGGCGCTCACCTGGTGCCAGATGCCCTGGACCATGCCCTCGCTGAACGCCGTGTAGACGACGAGCAGGATCGAGCCGCGGTCGACGTAGCCGAGGACCTTCTTGTGGCGGGTGAGGAACCCGCCGACCCAGCGGCGCAGCAACTGGCCCGCGACGAACGGCACCAGCAGTTGCAGCACGATCTTCACGACGGAGTCGGCCGAGAAGCCTCCGCCGTTGTTGCCGAGCAGGGCCGCCGCGAGCAGCGGCGTGAACACGATGCCGGCGAGCGACGAGAAGGAGCCCGCGCAGATCGCCGCCGGGACGTTGCCGCGTGCGATCGAGGTGAACGCGATCGAGGACTGGATCGTCGACGGGACGAGGGTGAGGAAGAGCAGCCCGTCGTACAGGTTCTGCGGCAGGAGCACCGGGACCAGGCCGCGGGCCGCGAGGCCCAGCAGCGGGAACAGGACGAAGGTGCAGGCCAGGACCGTGATGTGGAGGCGCCAGTGGCGCAGGCCGTCCATCGCCTCACGGGTCGACAGACGGGCCCCGTACAGGAAGAAGAGGAAGGCGACGGCGGCGGTCGAGGCGCCGGACGCCACGTCGGCCGCGCCACCGCGAGCGGGGAGCAGGGCGGCGACGCCCACGGTCCCGATCAACGCCAGGATGTAGGGGTCGATCGGCATCCAGGACGGCCAGCTCAGGCGTTTCATTGGTTCCTTGGTCTGTGGTTCGCGGTTCATGTCGTGCCCTCTCCATCGTCCACCTCCCACGCTTGATCGGGAATCCTGTATACCGCTCTGACTGTGATCGTGTTCCGTGATGAGCGGGGGTAGGGTCGGGGCATGTACGACCCCGGGCAGCTGAGGACGTTTCTGGCCGTCGCGCAGACGCTGAGCTTCACGCAGGCCGCGCGGCGGCTCGGTCTGCGGCAGTCGACGGTGAGCCAGCATGTGCGCCGCCTGGAGGACGCGACGGGGCGCACCCTGTTCACCCGGGACACGCACTCCGTGGAGCTCACCCCGGACGGGGAGGCGATGCTCGGGTTCGCGCGCCGGATCCTGGAGGTGCACGAGCAGGCGGCCTCCTTCTTCACGGGGACGCGGCTGCGCGGGCGGCTGCGGTTCGGGGCCTCGGAGGACTTCGTGCTGACCCGGCTGCCGGAGATCCTGGAGGCGTTCCGGGTCGAACACCCTGAGGTGGACCTGGAGTTGACCGTCGAGCTGTCCGGGACGCTGCACGAGCAGTTGGACGCGGGCAAGCTCGACCTGGTGCTCGCCAAGCGGCGGCCCGAGGATCCGGGCGGGCAGTCCGTGTGGCACGACCGGCTGGTGTGGATCGGCTCGGAGCGCCTGCGGATCGATCCCGAGCGCCCGGTGCCGTTGATCGTGTATCCGCCGCCGGGGATCTCCCGGGCGCTCGCCCTGGAAGCGCTGGAGCGGCATGGGCGGGCCTGGCGCATCGCCTGTACGAGCGGTTCGCTGAACGGGCTGATCGCGGCGGCCCGGGCCGGGCTCGGGGTGATGGCCCATTCCCGGGGCCTCATCCCTCCGGGGCTGGTGCGGGTGCCGGAGCGGGTGGGGTTGCCGGAGCTCGGGGAGGTGGATTTCGTCCTGCGGGGTTCCGCGGGGCGGGGGCCGGGGGCCGTGCTGGCGCAGGCCATTCTGGGCGGCGGGGAGCGGTTGCACCGGGCCGCGGGGTGAGGGGCCGGGTCATCGGGTGCGGGTCTCGTCGTGGCTGGTCGCGCAGTTCCCCGCGCCCCTGGAAGCGAGCTTCGCTCGCTCAGGGGAGGCTGCGCGTAGCGCATGCCTCAGGGGCGCGGGGAACTGCGCGAGAAGCGGCCACCGGCCCGCAGCCGACCGACTACCACCTGGCCGGAGGCCGATAGGTCAACTGCTTCACGCGCCGCAGGTACGGCGCCGTCTCGACGTGTTCCACACCTTTCAGGTGGCCCAGCTTGCCGCTGACGTACCGGTAGAAGTCGGCCGTGTCGCGAGCCAGCGCCGTGGCCACCAGGTTGGAAGGACCGGCGGTGGCCGCGGCGTGGGCGATCTCCGGGTGGTCGGCCAAGGCCCGGCCGACGTCGTCGAGGTGGCGGGGCGCCGCGGTGATCCAGAGCATCGCCGTGACCCCGTACCCGAGGCGCAGGGTGTCGTACTCGACGTCGATGAAGAGCGCCCCGGACCCGAGCAGCTGGCTCAGCCGGCGCTTCACCGCGGACTCGGATCTGCCCGTGGCACGCTGCAGTTCGGGGTAAGTGGCGCGACCGTCGCGCTTGAGGGCGGCCAGCAGCGGGGCGTCCTCCGGGGTGAGCGACACCGGCTCGGCCGCGACGGGCGGCGGCCGCAGCGCCGCGATCCGCTCCGGGGCGAGCGGCCCGTACTTGCGCAGCCAGCCCTCGGGCCCGCCGAAGAAGCGGTGCAGCACCTGGTGCGCCCGGATCTCCACGATGTGCGGGGTGCGCGGAAGCTTGCCGAGGAGGAGGTCGTCGTGGTCGCCGGGGGTGCGCGGCACCGTGCCGCAGACGATCTCGGTGCCGCCCGAGGTCAGCCCGATCCAGGAGGTGTCGGGGCGCCGGGCCAGCGCCGCGGCGATGGTCTCGGCCCCTTCGGGGGCGCAGCGCAGCCGCAGCATCCAGTTGTCGTGGCCGAGGACCTGGCTGTCCTGGAGGCCGACGACGCGCAGGCCGCCGTCCGCGACGAGCTTGCGGTAACGGCGGGCCACGGTCTGGTCGGAGACGCCGAGCACCTCCGCGATCCGGCTGAACGGCGCCCGTCCGTCCGCCTCCAGGGCCTGGAGGATGCCGAGGTCCAGGTCGTCGAACGGGGTGGATTCCATGTTCCGGCCTCGCTTCGATGTCGGATTCCGTCACTTCGGAGCAGGTGATCACGGCGGTCGGCCGTTCCCCGCTCATCGTACGGAGCACAGCGCATCCGCTGAGAACGACCAGACCGACGAGAACTCTGGCGAAAGGCCACCACCATGCGTACTTGGGGACCCCTGACGGCGGTCTGCCTCGGCACATTCATGCTGCTGCTCGACGTGACGATCGCCGTCGTCGCACTGCCCGACATGGCGGGCGCCCTGCACGCCTCGCTCAGTGATCTGCAATGGGTGATGGACGGCTACGCCCTGGCGCTGGCCGCCCTGCTGCTCGGTACCGGGGCCGCCGCCGACATCCTGGGGCGGCGGCGCGTGCACGTCGTGGGCGTGGTCGTCTTCGCGGCCGCGTCCCTGGTGTGCGGGCTCGCGGGCGGGCCGGCGACGCTCGTCGCGGCCCGGGTCGTGCAGGGCCTCGGCGCGGCGGCGATGTTCGCGACGACGCTGCCCATCATCGGAGCCGTCTACCAGGGGCGGCAGCGCTCCGTGGCGCTCGGCGCGTTCGGCGCGGTCAGCGGCGGGGCGGCGGCGATCGGGCCTGTCCTCGGCGGGCTGCTCACCGAGGGGCCGGGGTGGCGGTGGATCTTCTGGGTCAATCTGCCGGTGAGCGTCGCGGCGGTGTGGCTGACGCTGCGCCATGTGCCCGAGTCGCGCGGGCCGAGGGAGCGGCGCATCGACTGGGCGGGGACGGCGGCGTTCGCGGCGTTCGCGGGCTCGGCGACGTACGGCGTGATCAGGGCGGGCGAGCGGGGCTGGGGCGAGCGGGGTGCCGCTCTCTCCTTCCTCGTCGCCGCCGTGGCGCTGGTCTGCTTCGTCGTCGTCGAGCGGCGCTGCGCCCATCCGATGCTGGATCTCGGGCTGCTGCGCCGGCCCGCGTTCGTGGGGGTGATGGTGGGCGCCTTCGCGTTCAACGCGGCGGCGTTCGGTGTGCTGCCCTACACCTCGCTGTGGCTGCAGACGCTGCTGGGGATGAGTCCGGTCCACGCCGGTCTCGTCTTCCTGTCCCTGTCGGGGGCGTCGATGGTGGTGGCGATCATCGGGGGCAGGCTGCTGCACGGGGTGCCGGCCCGGATCACGGTGGGCGGCGGGCTGCTCCTCGTCGGCGTGGGGGTGTGCTGCCAGGCGGTGCTCGGCGCCGACTCGACCTGGACGGCGCTGGTCCCCGGGCTGCTGCTGGCCGGGGTGGGCGTGGGCCTGGTCTCGCCCGGGATCGCCGGCGCCGCGCTCGCCGCCGTGGAACCCCGGCGGGCGGGAATGGCGGGCGGCTCCATGAACACGTTCCGGCAGCTGGGGTACGCGCTCGGCATCGCCGTCTTCGGCACGGTCGTCATCTCCCGGATGCAGGACACGCTGCCGCGCGGGGCGGCGCACGCACTGGCGGGCGGCGGGGCGGACGGGCTGCGGGGGCAGGTGTCGCGGCGGGCGCTGCACACGGCGTTCGCGCAGGGGCTCAACTCGGCATCGGTGCTGGCCGGTTGTGTGGCGATCGGCGCGGGATTCCTGGTGCTCGTCCTGGTACGGTCCCCCGAGGCGCCGATAGTGGAACCGACCGCTCCGTCCAAAAAGACGGCGCCCGCTCCCCGGTGACCCCGGTGACCTCTCCGTACAGATTCGGTGGAGACGGATGGGAGACCGATGACGAACGGTGAAGAGCGCCGGGAGATTACGCCACCGAAACTTACTGAAAGGTAAGTCTTCTGTCCCGTCGCTTCCCTTGTGGCCGCATTTAAACGGCTGACCTGTGCATATTCCGCGCGCCACCGGTGAGACGGACCCTCTCCCGCCGGGGCGCGCGGTCCGGTACCGTCGCCGACGCTGTGCGGAGCGCCACAAGGAGCAACATTGCGTGAGTTCACCACCCCCGCTCTGGCGTCGGCGCCGCCGGTGGGCGGCTTGGCCGACGCCGTGTTCGACCATGCGCTGGACGACCCGGACCATGTCGCCTTCGGGCGCAAGGACGCCGAGGGCCATTGGCGCGACGTGACCTCGGGCGAGTTCCGGGACGAGATCCTGGCACTGGCCAAGGGCCTGCTCGCGCAGGGCATCAGATTCGGCGACCGGGTCGCCATCATGTCCCGTACGCGCTACGAGTGGACGCTGTTCGACTTCGCGCTGTGGACCATCGGCGCCCAGGTCGTCCCCATCTACTCGACGTCCTCGGCCGAGCAGGTCTTCTGGACGCTGTACGACGCCCAGGTGTCGGCGGCGGTCGTCGAGCACGAGGACCATGCGATGACCATCGCCACGGTCATCGACCGGCTCCCCCATCTGCACCGGCTGTGGCAGCTGGACGGCGGCGCCGTGGAGGAGGTCAGCGCGTCCGGCACCCACGTCGACGACGAGACGGTGCACCGGCACCGCAAGGCGGTCACCCCGGACTCCACCGCCACGATCATCTACACGTCCGGCACGACGGGCCGTCCCAAGGGCTGTGTCATCTCGCACGCGAACTTCATGTTCGAGGCGGACACGATGGTGGCGCGCTGGGAGCCGGTGTTCGCCTCCAAGCGGGAGCGGGTGGCGTCCACCCTGCTGTTCCTGCCGCTCGCCCACGTCTTCGGGCGGATGGTGCAGGTAGCGGCGGTGCGCGGCGGGGTGAAGATGGGCCATCAGCCGCAGCTGAACGCGGCCGCGCTCCTGCCCGACCTCGTGGCCTTCCGGCCGACGTTCATCCTCGCGGTCCCGTACATCTTCGAGAAGGTCTTCAACGCGGCGCGGAGAAAGGCCGAGAAGGACGGCAAGTCGGGCCCGTTCGACAAGGCCGTCGAGTGCGCCGTGAAGTACGCGGACGCGCAGGAGGCGAAGGCGTTCGGCACGGGCTCGGGTCCGTCCGCGTCGCTGCGCATGCAGCACTCCCTCTTCGACAAGCTCGTCTACTCCAAGGTCCGCGAGGCGATGGGCGGCCGGATCCGGCACGCCATGTCCGGCGGCAGCGGCATGGACCGCAGGCTCGGGCTGTTCTTCGCCGGCGCGGGCGTCGCGATCTACGAGGGCTACGGTCTGACCGAGTCGACGGCCGCGGCCACCGCCAATCCGCCCGAGCAGACCCGCTACGGAACGGTCGGCAAGGCGATCCCGGGCACCACCGTGCACATCGCGGACGACGGCGAGGTGTGGCTCTACGGCGGCAATGTCTTCCAGGGCTATCTCAACGACCCGAAGGCGACCGACGGCACCCTGCACGACGGCTGGCTCGCCACCGGTGACCTGGGCGCGCTCGACGAGGACGGCTATCTGACCATCACCGGCCGCAAGAAGGAGATCCTCGTGACCTCCGGCGGCAAGAGCGTCGCGCCGCAGCAGCTGGAGGAGCGGGTGCGCGACCATCCGCTGGTCGCCCAGTGCATCGTCGTCGGCAACGACCGCCCGTACATCGCGGCCCTGGTCACGCTGGACACGGAGGCGGTCGAGCACTGGCTCGGCATGCGGAACAAGCAGATGATGCACCCGGCCGAGCTGGTGCGCGACCCGGACCTGGAGATGGAGGTGCGCCGCGCGGTCGTGGCGGCGAACACGCTGGTCTCGCAGGCCGAGTCCATCCGCACCTTCCGGATACTGGCCCACCAGTTCAGCGAGGAGCACGGGCTGCTCACGCCGTCCCTGAAGCTGAAGCGCAAGGCGATCGAGACGGCGTACGCGACGGAGGTCGAGGCGCTCTACCGCGGCTGACCTCCGGCGGGCACGGATCCGGACCTTCCCGTACGTTCGAGGGTGAGGCACCCGGAACCTGCGGAAGGCCGAACGATGAGCAGCGCACCCCCCGCGGCCCCGAACGGCGGCTACGGACCGTCCGGCGGCGAGCCCTCGCACACGCCCTACCGGCACCCCACGGCGGGCTGGGGAGCGGCGAAGTCCGTGGGCAAGGTGCTGGCGAAGGCGAAGGAGCCGGTCGACAGCGCGCGGATCATGACGCGGATGAACCACGCGGAGCGCGGTTTCGACTGTCCGGGGTGTGCCTGGCCCGACGACCAGCACGGGCTGGCGCTCGACCTGTGCGAGAACGGCATCAAGCACTCGACCTGGGAGATGACGCCGAAGCGCGCGGGCGCCGAGTTCTTCGCCCGGCACACGGTGACCGAGCTGGCGGCGTGGCCCGACCACGACCTGGAGGACCAGGGCCGGCTGGTGGGCCCGCTGGCGTACGACGCGGAGAGCGACACCTACGTCCCGGTGTCGTGGGAGACCGCCTTCTCGCTCCTCGGCGAGACGCTGCGCGGCCTGGACTCCCCCGACCGGGCGCTGTTCTACACCTCGGGCCGGCTGAGCAACGAGGCGACGTTCCTCTACCAGCTCTTCGCCCGCGAGTTCGGCACCAACAATCTGCCCGACTGCTCGAACATGTGCCACGAGGCGAGCGGCCGGGCGCTGACCGCGGCGGTCGGGACCGGCAAGGGCACCGTCGACCTGAACGACCTCGACCAGGCGGACGCGCTGTTCGTGATGGGCGTGAACGCGGCGTCGAACGTCCCCCGCATGATCACCACGCTCGCCCACGCCTACGACCGCGGCGCGCAGGTCGTGCACATCAACCCGCTGGTGGAGGCGGCGGCGGGCCGCACGATCGTGCCGCACGACTTCGCGGCGATGGCCACCTTCAGGCCGACCAGGACCGGCACCCTGAACCTCCAGCCGCGCATCGGCGGCGACCTGGCCCTGCTGCGCGGCATCGCCAAGCACGTCCTGGAGCGCGCCGAGAAGGACCCGAAGGCGGTCGACCAGGAGTTCCTCGACCGGTTCACGGAAGGGTTCGAGGCCTACCGCGACCTGTGCGCGGGGACCGAGTGGGCGGATCTGGAGGCGGCGAGCGGCCTGAGCCGCGAGGCCATGGCACAGGCCGGCGAGGTCTATCTCGGCTCCTGTCGTACGGTGATCAGCTGGTGTCTCGGCATCACGCAGCAGGAGCACGGCGTCGACACGGTCCGCGAGATCGTGAACCTCCTGCTGCTGCGCGGCAACATCGGCCGCGAGGGTGCGGGCCCCTGCCCGATCCGGGGGCACAGCAACGTCCAGGGCAACCGCACGTGCGGCATCGACCACCGCCCCAAGAAGGAGTTCCTGGACCGGCTCGCCGAGGCGTGCGGCATCGATCCGCCGCGCGATCCCGGCCTGGACACGGTGCGCGGCATTGAGGCGATGCACGCAGGCGAGGCGACGGTGTTCATCGGCATGGGCGGCAACTTCGTACGGGCCGCACCCGACCCCACGTACACCGAAGAGGCCCTGCGGAACTGCGAGTTGACCGTCCAGGTGTCCACCAAGCTGAACCGCTCGCACCTCGTGCACGGGCGCAGGGCGCTGATCCTCCCCTGCCTGGGCCGCACCGAGAAGGACCTTCAGGAGGGCGGGCCGCAGGCGGTCTCCGTCGAGGACTCGATGAGCATGGTGCATCTGTCGCGGGGCATGAAGCGGCCCGCGTCGTCGCATCTGCTCTCGGAGCCCGCGATCATCGCCCGGATGGCGCGGGCCACGCTGCCCGACTCCGCGACGCCCTGGGAGGAGTACACCGGTGACTACGACCGGATCCGCGACACCATGCAGCGCGCGCTCGGCGGATTCGAGGACTTCAACCGGCGGGTGCGCGGCCCGAACGGGTTCCGGCTGCGCCAGCCGGCCCGGGAGCGGATCTTCCAGACGCCGTCCGGGCGGGCCGAGTTCTCCCTTGCGGCACTGCCGGACCCGAGCCCCGGCGAGGGCCTGCTGACCCTGGCCACGGTCCGCTCGCACGACCAGTGGAACACCACGATCTACTCCGCCGACGACCGCTACCGGGGTGTGCGCAACCTGCGCACGCTGGTGTTCCTCAACGCGGACGACATGCGCGAGCGCGGCCTCGCGGACATGGACCTGGTCGACATCACCTCGGTGGCGCGGGACGGGACGCGGCGGTCGGTGCGCGGTTACCGTGCGCTGGGTTACGACCTGCCGCGCGGCTGCGCCGTGGGCTACATGCCGGAGCTCAACGTCCTGTGCGCGATCGGCGACTTCAGCCAGCAGAGCGACCAGCCGCTGATGAAGCACCTGACGGTGGAAGTGCGACGGCAGGACGGGTAGCGAACCACCTTAGCCAGCACGTCATCTGACGGCCCATCAATTACCGACGCGTCAGTTATTGACGGTTCATCAGGTCCGACACAGAATCACCCTCACTTCGACGGAGGGGGACCGACCGTGTCGCGACCGATCCGCGCCATCACCGCCACCGTGGCGGCCCTGCTGCTCGCCACCGCCTGCAACTCCACCGCCACCAGCTCCTCGCCCGAGGGCAAGGGCAGTTCGGTACGGGGAGTGACCGACGACTCGATCAAGGTCGGCGGCATCGTCTCCATGACGACCGCGAGCGGCTACAGCAAGAAGGACACCGACCTGGGCGCGAAGGCCCGCTTCGCGCGCGCCAACGCCGAGGGCGGGATCAACGGCCGGAAGATCGACTACCTGGGCGCTCAGGACGACGGCCAGGACCCGGCGAAGAACCTCGCCGCGGCGCGCAAACTGGTCCAGCAGGACAAGGTGTTCGCGATCGCCCCGATGAGCTCGGTGACCTTCTCCGGGTCGGACTTCCTGCAGAAGCAGAAGGTGCCGACGTTCGGCTGGGGCACCCTGCCGTCGTTCTGCGGGCCGACGTACATCTACGGCTTCGGCGGCTGCATGGTGCCGATGCCGGGCGGCACCATCTCGCAGACCTGGCCGGAGGGGCTGAAGAACGTCACGGACGGCGCGAAGGGCCGGACGGTCGCGATCCTCGCCAACGACAACGACGCCGGCACCTTCGCCATCCGCACCTACAAGCAGTCGTTCGCGTCGGCCGGTTACCAGGTGACGTACGCCAAGGCGTCCGTGCCCGCGACGTCGGTGCCGAGCGACTGGTCGGCGTACACGAAGGACCTGCTGCGCAGCGACGGCGGCAAGGCGCCCGACGTGGTCGTCTCCGTGATGCAGACCCCGTACAACATCGGGCTGTTCACCGCCGTCAAGCGCACCGGCTTCAAGGGGGTGCTCACCGATCCGACGGACTACGACCCGGGGCTGCTCGCCAAGAGTGCGACGAAGCAGGCGCTCGACGGGGTGCACGTCCTGCTGTCCTTCGAGCCGTTCGAGTCGGCGTCCGCGCAGATGAAGCAGTTCAAGGCCGACATCGAGAAGGCCGCGGGCAAGGAAGTCCCCCTGAACATGCACATGATGACCGGGTACATGAGCGCCGACCTCTTCCTCGCCATCGCGAAGAAGGCGGGCAAGGACCTGACGGTGGCCTCGTTCCAGAAGGCGGCGAACGGGTTCTCGGACTCGGGGACGCTGGTCGGGAGCCGTCGGCTGCCCGCCGGGCAGAGGGAGTCGTTCGGCTGCGGGGCGCTGGTCCAGCTCAAGGGCGGGGCGTACGAGGTGTCGTCGCCGTTCAAGTGCTACGCGCCGATTCCTTTCAAGTAGAGCCGCCTTCGCCTGAAGGGTTGTTCACGTGACCGACCTGCTTGCCTTCTGCTTGAGCGGGCTCGTGTCGGGTGCGCTGTACGCGCTGCTCGCCACCGGGCTCGTGCTGTCCTACTCGGCGTCGGGGCTGTTCAACTTCGCGCACGGCGCCACCGCCTATCTCTGCGCGCTCGCCTTCTACGAACTGCACTCGGGCTTCGGCTGGCCCGCGGTGCCCACGGCGCTGCTGCTCGTCCTGGTCGTGGCGCCCGCGCTGGGCTGGGGACTCGACCGGCTGATGTTCCGCAAACTGGCGCGGGTCGGGGAGACCGCGCAGATCGTTGCGACGATCGGGCTGCTCGTGGCGCTGCCCGCGCTCGGTCTGTGGGTGGTCGAGCTGCTGGACGACGCGGGGGCCGCCGTGCTGCCCGCGGAGAACCAGTTCGGGCTGCCGGGGGTCGGGCCGAGTCCCGCGAAGAACTGGCCGCTGATGGACGGCGTCGGCATCGACTCCGACCAGCTGATCACGTGGGTGACGACCGCCGTCGTCGCGCTGGGCCTGTGGATCCTCCTGCGTCACACCACGCTGGGGCTCCGGCTGCGGGCCACCGTCGACAACCGCTCGCTCGTCGAGCTGCGCGGGATGAGCGCGGACCGTCTGTCGTCGGTGGCGTGGATGCTGTCGTCGGGTCTCGCGGGGCTCGCCGGGGTGCTCGCCACTCCCCTGCTCGGCCTGTCCTCGCACGATTTCACGCTGTTCCTGTTCGTGTCGGCGACGGCCGCGGTGCTCGGCCGGTTCCTGTCGGTGCCGCTGGCCTTCGCGGGCGGGCTCGGGCTCGGTGTGCTGCAGAACCTGGTCGCCGGGTACGCCTCGTTCGCCGAGAAGATCACCGGGTTCCGCACCGCGGTGCCGTTCCTGATCCTGTTCGCCGGGCTGCTGCTGATGACCCGGCGGCAGCGCACGGCGGGCACGGCCGCGGTGGACGCGCCGCCCGTGGACTATCTGGCGGGGCGGTCGTGGGCGCGGCGCTGGGGGCCGTGGACGGTGGCGGGCGTTCTGCTGGCCGTCGCCTTCTACACGGTCACCACCCCCTTCTGGAGCGGGATCCTCGCCCAAGGGCTCGCGATCTCGCTGGTGTTCATGTCGTTCACCGTGGTCACCGGACTCGGCGCGATGGTCTCCCTCGCGCAGGCCACGTTCGTGACGGGCGCCGCGCTGGTGGCCGGCCTGCTGATGAGCCACGGGGTGCCGTTCCTCGGGGCGGCGCTCATCGGGACCTGTGCGGCGGCGGTGCTAGGCGCCCTGGTGGCGCTCCCGGCGCTGCGGCTCGGCGGGCGTTCACTGGCCCTGGCAACCCTCGCCCTCGCCTTCCTCGCCGACCAAGTGCTCTTCCAGCTGGGCTGGTTGCGCAACGGCGACACCGGGTGGGAGGTCCCCCGGGCCGTCCTCGGGCCGGTCGACCTGGGCGACGACCGGGCGATGGGGGTCGCGATGCTGGTGCTGTGCGGGGCGGCCGTGGCGGGACTCAGCGCGCTGCGCGGCGCACGGGCAGGGCGGGCGATGCTGGCGGTCCGGTCTGCGCCGGCGGCGGCGATGGCGTCGGGGGTGTCCGTCGTGCGCACCAAGCTACTGCTGTTCACGCTCTCGGCGGGCCTCGCCGGATTCGGCGGCGTGATGTACGCGTCGTACAACACCCGCATCACCGCGACCGACTTCACCGCGATGACGGGTCTGATCTGGCTCGCCGTGGTCGTCGCGGCCGGGGTGCGACGGCCGCAGTTCGCGGTGGTCGCCGGTCTCACCTTCGCCGTGGTCCCCCACCTCATCAGCGACTATGTGACCGAGTCGGCGCAACTCCCGGTGATCCTGTTCGGCCTCGCCGGGCTGGCCCTTGCGAACGATCCGGACGGGTACTGCGCCGCGTTCTCCGTGCGCGGACACCGGCGCCGGGACACGGTCGCGGTGGGCGCCGAGACGGCGTCCGGGGGCGAGCCCGAACCGGATGCGGCGCTCCAACTCATCGACGTACAGGCCGGATACGACGGAGCGCCCGTCCTTCAGGGCGTCGGCCTCACCGTCCGCCCCGGCGAGATCGTGGCGCTGCTCGGGCCCAACGGATCGGGGAAGTCGACCACCTGCAAGGTGGCCGCCGGGCTGCTGCCTGCGGTGCGCGGACAGGTGTACGTCGCCGGGGCCGCCGCCGGACGGCAGGGGGCGGTGCGCCGGGCGCGGGCCGGGGTGGTGCTGGCACCGGAGGGCCGTGGCATCTTCCCGTCCCTGACGGTCGACGAGAACCTCGCCCTGCAACTTCCGGCCAAGCAGGACCGGTCGGCGGTGTACGAGCGCTTCTCCGGCCTGGCCGCGCGCCGCGACGTGCCGGCCGGTTCACTCTCCGGCGGCGAACAGCAGCTGCTCGCCCTGGCGCCGCTGCTGCACGCCCCGCCGCGGGTGCTGATCGCGGACGAGCCGTCGCTCGGGCTCGCGCCCCGCGTCGTCGACGAGGTGTACCGGCTGCTCGCCGAACTCCGCGACGCGGGAACGGGGTTGCTGCTCGTGGAGGAGAAGGCGTCGGAGATCCTCGGCGTCGCGGACACGGTGGCGTATCTCGCTCAGGGCCGGGTCACCTGGTGCGGGCCGCGCGAGCAGGTCGAGACGGAGCGGCTCGCGGACGCCTATCTCGGGATCGCCGCACCCAAGGAGGCGGAACGCTCATGAGTCACGTACTGGAGGTCGAGGGCGTCGGCGTGCGGTTCGGCGGCGTACGGGCCCTCGACGGCGTGGACCTGCGCCTCGCGGCCGGCGAGGTGTGCGGTCTGATCGGGCCGAACGGCGCGGGCAAGACGACGTTCTTCGACGCCGTCTCGGGGATCCGGCGGCCCGACACGGGCCGGGTGCTGCTCGACGGCGCGGACATCACCCGGCGCTCCCCGGTGTGGCGGGCGCGGCACGGGATGCGCCGCACGTTCCAGCGCCAGCAGCTGTTCGGGCAGCTCACCGTCGCGGACAATCTGCTCGTCGCCCAGGAGTGGCGGCGCGGCGGCGCGGACGCCGGGCACGCGGACGGACTCCTCGCGGCGTGCGGGCTCACCGACGTCTCGGGCGCCTGGGCGGGCACGCTGCCGGTCGGCCGGGCCCGCATGGTGGAGCTGGCGCGGGCCGCCGCCGACCGGCCCAGGGTGCTGCTTTTGGACGAGCCGGCCTCGGGCATGACGGCCGGGGAACGGGAGCTGCTCGCGTCCGTCGTGCGCGGCCTCGCCGAGGATTCCGGGTGCGCGGTGCTGCTCGTCGAGCACAACGTGGCGTTCGTGATGGAGCTGTGCTCGCGGGTCGTGGTCCTCGATCTGGGCGCGGTGCTCGCCGAGGGCACCCCGGAGGAGGTCCGGGCGGACCACAGGGTGCGCGAGGCGTATCTGGGGGCTCAGCAGAATCGGCGCAATCCAGGAATGCGCGTACGCCCGTGATCGTTGACCATGGGAGTACGACTGTTGACTCAACCCGAAGGAACGACACCTCGTGAGCAAGGTTCCCCCGATCATCCTGAACAACGGCGTCGAGATGCCCCAGCTCGGCTTCGGCGTGTGGCAGGTGCCGGACGACGAGGCCGAGAAGGCCGTGGCGACAGCGCTTCAGGCCGGGTACCGCAGCATCGACACCGCCGCGATCTACGGCAACGAGGAGGGCACCGGCCGGGCGATCGCCGCGTCGGGCGTGCCCCGCGAGGAGCTCTTCGTCACCACCAAGCTGTGGAACGGGGACCACGGCCACGACGCGGCGCTCCGCGCCTTCGACGAGTCCCTCGCCAAGCTCGGTCTGGACTACGTGGACCTGTACCTGATCCACTGGCCGGTGCCGTCCAAGGACCAGTACGTGGACACGTACAAGGCGCTCGAGAAGATCTACGCGGACGGCCGCGCCAAGGCCATCGGCGTGTCGAACTTCCTGCCGGAGCACCTGGACCGGCTGACCACCGAGACCTCGGTCATCCCCGCGGTCAACCAGATCGAGCTGCACCCGCACCTTCAGCAGCACGTCTCGCGCGAGCGCCACGCGGAGCTGGGCATCGCGACCGAGGCCTGGTCGCCGCTCGGCCAGGGCAAGGGCCTCCTGGAGGTTCCGGCCATCGTCGCCATCGCCCAGAAGCACGGCCGCACGCCGGCCCAGGTCGTCCTGCGCTGGCACGTCCAGCTGGGCAACGTGGCGATCCCGAAGTCCGTCACCCCCGGCCGCATCGAGGAGAACATCGACGTGTTCGGCTTCGAGCTGGACACCGAGGACCTCGGCGCGATCTCGGCCCTGAACGAGGACCGCCGCCTCGGTCCGAACCCGGCGGAGTTCGGCAACGGCTGATTCCGGCGCCTCCGGCTCCTGAGAGCGAGGCCCCCGACGTGAGCACTGTCCGTGCTCGCGTCGGGGGCTTCGGTCATGAGGGCCGCGCCGACGGCATCAGCCCTTCACGGCCGTGTGCACCGTGTGGGCCACCAGCAGGAACACGTCGTCGCGGCGGTACAGGCCCTGCTCGTCCTCCGGGTCGAGGAGGCGGTCGAGGGCCGCGATGTCGTCGGTGGCGAGCGACTCCTCGAAGACGCCCCGGCGCCGCTGCCACATGTCGACCAGCATCTCGCGTCCGGCCGCCGACAGCGGTGCCGGCAGGTCCAGCAGGAACGTACGGGACTGCGCGCCCTTGAGGCCGGCGGCGGTGAGGAGAGCCGGCCAGTCCTCGACGTGGCTCTCGGCGCCGGGCAGGGAGCGGCGCATCTCGTCGAACCACTCGTCCTCGATGGCGTCGGCCCGTGTCTCCAGACCCGGCCGGCCGAAGCCGAAGTCGCGGGGCAGGCTGCGCAGCGGCAGACCGCCCTCGACCAGGGCGAGGGTGCCGCCGGGGGCGAGGCGGCCGGCGAGCGCGGCGATCGCGGCCCGCTGGTCGCCGACGTGGTGCAGGGACCGTGCGGCCCAGATGAGGTCGGCGTCGGGCAGCTCGCCGATCGCGTCGGGGAGCTCGACGCGCAGGGTCCCGGTGCGCTCGCCGAGACCGGCCTCGGCGAACCGCTCGGTGGCCCGGGCGAGAAGGGCCTCCTCCGGGTCGGCGGCGATGATCCGCGCGTCCGGGAACGCCTCGGCCAGTTGCAGGGAGATGGCGCCGGGGCCCGCGCCCGCGTCGACGATCAGGCCGGTGCCGCCGGGCCGCGACGCGCGCAGCCAGGACAGGGCCTCGGTGTAGAGCGGGGTGTAGACCTCCGCGCCGCGCTCCAGATGCGGGATCATCCGGGACCAGTCCATGTCCTTGGTGCCGTGCTTGTGCGCGTGACCGTGTCCCTGTCGGTGTCCCTGATCGTGCCCGTGGTCGCCGTGGCCGTGTGCCATGCGTGCGTCGCCGCCCTTCGTCCTGCCGTGTCGCCTGTGCTGCTTCCAGCGTGCGCGGGCCCCGCCGCGCCGGGCAAGCCGAGTTGCCGAATGCGCAAAGCGGGGCCCGCGACCGGTCTACTGGACCGGCGGGTAGGCGTTCTTCAGCAGTTCCTGGAACTGGGCGGAGAACCAGTGCCCGGACAGCGGCGCGTTCGGCAGCGCCCCGGAGAGGTGGTTGTTGTTGCGCGGGTTACCGGTGTAGGTCGGGTCGCACATCCGGTCGAAGCCCTTGCCCTCGTCGTTGGCGATGGCGGTGCTGGAGCCGTCCGACTCACCCGGCGGCTTGATCCACACGTACGCGTCGATACCGGCGGCGGGGCTGGCCTGCGGGCGTTCGCCGAGACCGGCTCCGGACTGGTTGCACCAGTTGCCGAGGTGGATGCGGCGGTCGTAGCGGCCCCCGTCCACGTATGTGTCCACGTCGGTCTTGGCGCCCGCGGCGGTGGGCCTGGCCGAGCCGCCCCAGCCGTTGCGGGAGGTGTCGATCAGCATGCCGAGGTTGGTGTCGAAGCCGAGGGAGACCAGCTTGGTCCGCATGGCCTGGGCGTACGACAGCTCGTCGGTGTAGCGGTTCCAGTCGACCCACTTGGACTGGCGGACCGAGACGCCGTTGACCGAGTCGTCGATCCCGAAGTGGTCCTCCTTGAGGGCGCTGTAGTTCGCCGTGTTCACGATGAAGCCGTGGACGTCGGACAGCTGCGCGCCGTTGCTGGTGGCGACGGTCTTGAACAGGTCCGCGGAGGGCCCGAAGTTGTCGTCCCAGCCGAGCCAGCCGTGGTGGCCGGCGTCGATGTAGTTGTAGACGTTCGGGACGGCGCCGAGCTTGTCGAGGGCGTAGCCGACGCCCTTCTGGTAGTTGCCGTTGGCCTTCATGGTGTCGCAGTTGGGGGTGGCCGTGGCGCGCGGCGTCACGTTGGTGACGAGGTTGGGCAGCGAGTCGATCTCGACCGTGGTCACGATGCGCAGGCCCGCGTACTTGGAGTCGGCGAGGATCGCGGCGATCGGGTCGATGAAGTCGCTCTTGTACTTGTCGATGTCGTTCGGGCCGAGTTCGCCGTTGGAGGCGAGCGCGGCGCAGTCGCGGCCGGGGAGGTCGTAGATGACGAGCTGGACGACTTCCTCGTTGCTGCCCTTCTGGGCGAGGGCCGCGTCCAGGTGGTCGCGCAGGCCCATGCCGTCGCCGACGCCGTCGATCGCGGCGATCCGGTCGAGCCAGACGCCGGTGGGCTGGTTCGCGACCGCGCTGCCGCCCGGCTCCGCGGCGGCCTTGGCCTTCCACTCCGGGTTCACGTAGACCTTGGCGCCCGCGTACGGGTTGTCGACGCGGCCGCTGGGGTCGGTCGGGTCCGTGGGATCGGTCGGGTCGGTCGGATCCGTCGGCCCGCTGTCCTCGTTGCAGGTGACGCCGTTCAGCTTGAACGCGGTCGGCAGCGCGTTGGTGCCGCTGTACGTGCCGTTGAAGCCGAAGGAGGCGGAGCCGCCGGTGGCGAGGGTGCCGTTGTACGAAAGGCTCTTGGCGGTGACGGCGGTGCCGGACTGGGAGATGTCCGCGTTCCAGCCGCTGCTGACCTTCTGGTTGCCCGCGAAGGTCCAGGTGAGGTTCCAACTGCTCACGGCGGCGCCGTTGTTGGTGACGGACACGGCGGTGGTGAAGCCCGTGTCCCACTGGTTCTGGACCTTGTAGTCCACGGTGCAGGCCGCCGCGGCGGCGCTGTCGGGGGCGGCGACGGCGGTGCCGACGCAGGCGGCGCCGGAGAGGACGAGCGCCGCGGCGAGCGCGGTGCTGCCTCTCAGTCTGGTACGGCTGTTCACGGTACGGCTCATGGTCTGGGGTGTCCCTTTCTGTCCCATGGGTCAGGTGTTGACGGTGTGGTGGGGCTCGGGTCGGTCGTCGACGGCTCGGGTCAGCCGTTGACGGCTTGCAGGTGGTCGCGCAGGCCGGCTCCGAACGCGGTCGGTGTGCCGTCGTAGTCGCTGATCAGCGAGGGGCCCGAGGCGCAGTCCCAGGTGTTCCAGGTCCAGCCGAGGTACGACAGCTCACGGTCGTCGAACCACTTCATGACCCGGTCGATGAAGGCGTGGGAGCAGGTGTTCTCGCCGATCTCCCCCGCCACCAGCGGCACTTGGGCCGCGACCGGCGCGAGCTGCTCGTCCCAGCAGCTCTCACTGGCGCAGGTGTTGAAGTTGTAGACGTGGTAGGCGGCGGCGAGATTGCCGGCCGGGTCGGTCGGCTTGTGGGCGAGCCACTGCCGCAGGTCGTTGGAGTAGGCGAGGCCGCCGATCAGGATGAGGTTGCCGGCGCCCGCCGTGCGGACGGCGTCGACGAGGTCCTGCATGCCCGCGACCTCGTAGCCGATGCCGGGGCAGGTGCCGCCGTCCTTCCAGCAGGCCCACGCCTGGTCCAGGGTGGAGGTGGCTCGGTCCGGGTACGGCTCGTTGAACAGGTCGAAGGCGACCGCCGGATCGTCCTTGTAGGCACCGGCCACGGACGACCAGAAGGCAGGTGTGTACTGCGCGTCCGGCATCGGCTTCTGGCAGGTGGCGTGGATGTCGGAGCAGCCGGCCGAGTTCCCGGTGTACTGGCCGTAGGACCAGTGCAGTTCGAGGATCGGCGTCATGCCGTGCGCTTTGACCTTGGTGACCAGGTCCTTGATGGCGGCCTGGTAGTTGGCACCTCCGTATTCGGATTTGATGTTGTCGAGGCCGAGCCAGCACTCCTCGTTGAGCGGGATGCGGACGGCGTTCGCCTTCCAGTCGGCGATGGCCTTCACCGACGCGTCGTCCACGGGGCCGTCGAAGATCCCGTATCCCTGGACGCACATGAACTCGCCGCCGGAGCGGTTCACACCGAGGATCCGGTGCGTGGCCCCGCTGGTGGCGTCGACGAGCTTGTTCCCCGACGCTTTCAGGGCAGGGGCGGTGCCGTCACCGGGGTCGGTCGGATCCGTCGGATCCGTCGGATCGGTGATGTCCTCGTTGCAGGTGACGCCGTTCAGCTTGAAGGTCTTGGGCACCGTGTTGGCGCCCGACCACGACCCGATGAACCCGGCCGACACGCTGCCGCCCGAGGCGAGCGCGCCGTTCCACGACTCGTTGGCCGCGGTCACCGTCGTACCGGACTGGGACCATTTGGCGCTCCAGCCCTGGGTGACCTTCTGTCCGTCGGCGAAGGCGAAGGACAGGCTCCAACTGTCCTTCGCCGCACCGTTGTTGGTGACCTTCACGGCGCCCTGGAAGCCGCTGTCCCACTGCGAGGTGACGGAATACTCCACCGAGCAGGCGGGTGCGGCCGCGGACGCGGATCCGGTCAGGGGGACGAGCGCGGCCGCCGCGAGTGCGGCGCACGCCCACAGTGACAGGTGGCGCGGGGGGTGTCGCATGAGCGACTCCTTGCAGCTCGGGCGCGACGGCACAAAGCCGGCGCGTCGACTGATGGAATCGCTCCCACTGGTTGCTGGGTGGACTGTAGAGAAGGAACTGCCGTCAAGCAACAGAGGCGTTCCGGAAAACCACTGTCGAATTAATTCGACTCTTCAAGTCTCTTGACCCCCATTTGACTCCTCATCATCCTGGGAGCGCTCCCACTGGTTCACAGGTTCACCCCCACGAGAGCCCCCACGAGAGAAGGACCAGGGCATGCCCAAGAGACGGGCCCGGCGGCTATGGACCGCTGTCACGGCGGCACTCGCACTGCCGCTCGCCACCCTCGCGGCACTCCCAACTACCGCTCAAGCAGCGGCAGTTGCGTGCAGCGTCGACTACAAGACCAACGACTGGGGATCCGGCTTCACGGCCGATCTGACGATCACGAACCGCGGCTCGGCGGCGATCGACGGCTGGACCCTCACCTACTCCTACGCCGGTGACCAGAAACTCACCAATGGCTGGAACGGCACCTGGTCGCAATCCGGCCGGAACGTCACCGTGAAGGACGCCGGATACAACGGAAAGATCGCGGCGGGAGCCGCCGCGAGCACCGGTGCGCAATTCGGTTACAGCGGCTCGAATTCAACTCCCACGGATTTCGCGATCAATGGCACGACGTGCGCGGGAGCCCATCAGCCGCCGGTCACGGTGCTGACCAGCCCCACGGCCGGGGCGCTCTACACGGCCGGTGACACGGTTCCGCTCGCGGCGACCGCGGCGGCGGCCGACGGAGCGGGCATCACCAAGGTCGAGTTCTACGACGACACGACGCTGCTCGGCACCGACACCACGCCCCCGTACACGCTGGGCGCGGACTCCCTCGCGGCCGGCCCGCACTCCCTCTACGCGAAGGCGTACGACAGCACGGGCGCGTCCGGGGAGTCGACACCGGTCGGCATCACGGTGGCTTCGGGACCCGCGGTGACGGCGACCCCGTCCCAACTCGGCGTCCAGCAGGGCACGTCCGGGACCTTCGACGTGAAGCTGTCCACGAAACCGACGGCGAACGTGACGGTCACGACGGCCCGCACCGGCGGCAACACGGGGCTGTCCGTCTCCTCCGGCGCGAGCCTCACTTTCACACCGTCGAACTGGGACACGGCGCAGAAGGTGACCGTCGCGGCGGACTCCTCCGGGACCGGCGCCGCCACGTTCACGGTGAGCGCGCCCGGGCACACCAAGGCGACGGTCACGGTCACCCAGCTCGCGGCCGGCACGGAGTACGACACCCGCTTCCTCGACCTCTACGGGAAGATCACCGACCCGGCGAACGGCTACTTCTCGCCGGAGGGCATCCCGTACCACTCGGTGGAGACGCTGATCGTGGAGGCGCCGGACCAGGGCCACGAGACGACGTCCGAGGCGTACTCGTACCTGCTGTGGCTCCAGGCCATGTACGGGAAGGTCAGCGGCGACTGGTCCAAGTTCAACGGCGCCTGGGAGATCATGGAGAAGTACATGATCCCCACGCACGCGGACCAGCCGACGAATTCGTTCTACAACGCCTCCAAGCCCGCGACGTACGCGCCCGAGGAGGATCTGCCGTCGCAGTACCCGGCGAAGCTGGACCCGTCGGTCTCCGTCGGCACGGACCCGATCGCGGCCGAGCTGAAGAGCGCGTACGGCACCGACGACGTCTACGGCATGCACTGGCTGCAGGACGTCGACAACACGTACGGCTTCGGCAACGAGCCCGGGAAGTGCGAGGCGGGCCCGACGGCCACCGGTCCCTCGTACATCAACACCTTCCAGCGCGGCGCGCAGGAGTCGGTGTGGGAGACGGTTCCGCAGCCCACCTGTGACGCCTTCAAGTACGGCGGCAAAAACGGGTACTTGGACCTCTTCACCGGTGACTCGTCGTACGCGAAGCAGTGGAAGTACACGGACGCGCCGGACGCCGACGCGCGCGCCGTGCAGGCCGCGTACTGGGCGGACGTGTGGGCCAAGGAGCAGGGCAAGAGCTCCGAGGTGTCGGCCACCGTCGGCAAGGCCGCGAAGATGGGTGACTATCTGCGCTACGCGATGTACGACAAGTACTTCAAGAAGGTGGGGAACTGCGCCGGGCCGAGCACCTGCCCGGCCGGTACCGGCAAGGACGCGTCGCACTATCTGCTGTCCTGGTACTACGCGTGGGGCGGCGCGACCGACACCTCGGCGGGCTGGGCCTGGCGCATCGGCTCCAGCCACACGCACGGCGGGTACCAGAATCCGCTCGCCGCCTACGCGCTCTCCTCGTCCGCCGACCTGAAGCCCAAGTCGACGACAGGACAGGCGGACTGGGCCAAATCACTCGACCGGCAGCTGGAGTTCTACCGCTGGCTGCAGTCGGACGAGGGCGCCATCGCCGGCGGCGCTACGAACAGCTGGGCGGGCCGGTACGACACCCCGCCGTCCGGCACGCCGACCTTCTACGGCATGTACTACGACGAGGCGCCGGTCTACCACGACCCGCCGTCGAACCAGTGGTTCGGCTTCCAGGCGTGGTCGATGGAGCGGGTCGCCGAGTACTACCAGCAGACGGGCGACGCCGACGCGAAGACGGTGCTCGACAAGTGGGTCGACTGGGCCCTGTCCGAGACGACCGTCAACCCGGACGGCACCTTCCGGATCCCCTCCACCCTCAAGTGGTCGGGCAAGCCGGACACCTGGAGCGCGTCAAGTCCCGGCGCCAACGCATCACTTCACGTGTCCGTCGCCGACTACACGGACGATGTGGGGGTGGCGGCGGCGTACGCGAAGACGCTGACGTACTACGCCGCCAGGTCCGGTGACGCGGCCGCGAAGTCGACGGCGAAGGCGCTGCTCGACGGCATGTGGGAGAACGACCAGGACGCGCTCGGCATCGCGGTGCCCGAGACGCGGGCCGACTACAGCCGGTTCGACGACCCGGTCTACGTGCCGTCCGGCTGGACCGGAACCATGCCGAACGGCGACGCGATCAACTCGTCGTCGACCTTCTCCTCGCTGCGGTCCTTCTACAAGGACGACCCCAACTGGTCGAAGGTCGAGGCCTATCTGGCGGGCGGCGCGGCGCCGACGTTCACGTACCACCGGTTCTGGGCCCAGGCGGACATCGCGCTCGCCATGGGTTCGTACGCGGAGCTGCTCGAGTAACGCCCCGCCCGGCAGCGGCTCCGTGCCCAGAGGAGCCGGGCGGCCCCCCTCCCCGGGGGCCGCCCGGCCACCGCACGTCCTCTCCCCACCCTCACCCCCGGGACCCTCCATGCCACGACCACGTACACGACTTCTCCTGAGTGCCGTACTGGCGCTGACGGCAAGCCTGCTGACGGTTACTCAGGCAGCTGCATCGGCCGAGCCGAAGGCGGGCCTCGCCGCCGACACGTACACCTGGAAGAACGCCCGCATCGACGGCGGCGGGTTCGTCCCCGGCATCGTCTTCAACCGCTCCGAGAAGAACCTCGCCTACGCCCGTACCGACATCGGCGGCGCCTACCGGTGGACCCAGGACAGCAAGTCCTGGACGCCGCTCCTCGACTCGGTCGGCTGGGACGACTGGGGTCACACGGGTGTGGCCTCGCTGGCCACCGACTCCGTCGACCCGGACAAGGTGTACGCGGCCGTCGGCACGTACACGAACGACTGGGATCCGGGCAACGGCGCGATCCTGCGCTCCGCCGACCGCGGCGCCAGCTGGAAGAAGACCGACCTGCCCTTCAAGCTGGGCGGCAACATGCCGGGCCGCGGCATGGGCGAGCGGCTCGCCGTCGACCCGCACGACAACAAGGTCCTCTACCTGGGCGCGCCCAGTGGCAAAGGCCTGTGGCGTTCGACGGACGCGGGGGTGACCTGGTCGCAGGTCGGCTCCTTCCCCAACCCCGGGAACTACCAGCAGGATCCGTCGGACACGACGGGCTACGCCTCGGACAACCAGGGTGTGGTGTGGGTGCAGTTCGACGAGTCGTCGGCGACGGGTTCGGACCGCACGCGGACGCTCTACGTCGGTGTCGCCGACCAGGCGAACTCCGTGTACCGCTCGACGGACGCGGGCGCGACCTGGGAGCGGGTGGCCGGCCAGCCCACCGGCCACCTTCCGCACAAGAGCGTCCTCGACGCCGAGAACGGCTATCTGTACGTCGCGTACAGCGACAAGGGCGGCCCGTACGACGGTGGCAAGGGCCAGGTGTGGCGGTACGCGACGAAGACCGGCGAGTGGAAGGACATCAGCCCCGTCGCCGAGGCCGACACCTATTACGGCTTCAGCGGTCTGACGATCGACCGGCAGCACCCCGGCACGGTGATGGTGTCGGGCTACAGCTCCTGGTGGCCGGACACACTGATCTTCCGCTCCACGGACAGCGGCGGCAGCTGGACGAAGGCGTGGGACTACACGTCGTACCCGAACCGGGCGAACCGCTACACCATGGATGTGTCGTCCGTGCCCTGGCTGACGTGGGGCGCGAATCCGTCGCCGCCCGAGCAGACGCCGAAGCTGGGCTGGATGACGGAGGCGCTGGAGATCGACCCGTTCGACTCGGACCGCATGATGTACGGGACGGGCGCGACGGTCTACGGGACCGAGGATCTCGGCAAGTGGGACAGCGGCGGTACGTTCACGATCTCCCCCATGGTCAAGGGACTTGAGGAGACGGCGGTCAACGACCTGGCCTCGCCGCCCTCCGGGGCACCGCTGCTGTCCGCGCTCGGGGACATCGGCGGCTTCCGGCACACGGACCTGACGAAGGTGCCGTCGATGATGTACACCTCCCCGAACTTCACCTCCAGCACGAGCCTGGACTTCGCGGAGAGCAAGCCGGACGTGGTGGTGCGCGCGGGGAACGTCGACTCGGGCGCGCACGTCGCCCTCTCCCAGGACAACGGCGCCAACTGGTACGCGGCGGGCGCCGATCCGTCGGGCGTCACCGGCGGCGGCACGGTCGCGGTGTCGGCGGACGGCGGGCGGATCGTGTGGAGCCCGGACGGCGCGGGGGTGCAGACGGGTACGGGGTCGTCGTGGACGGCGGCGAGCGGTGTACCGGCGGGTGCGGTCGTCGAGTCGGACCGTGCGGACGCCTCCCTCTTCTACGCCTTCAAGTCGGGCACTTTCTACGCCAGTTCGGACGGCGGCAAGACGTTCACGGCGAAGGCGTCGAGCGGGCTGCCGACGGACGGGCCGGTCCGCTTCAAGGCGGTGCCGGGCACCAAGGGTGACATCTGGCTGGCCGGCGGCTCGACGTCGGACGCGTACGGGCTGTGGCACTCGACGGACGGCGGCGCCACGTTCACCAAGCTGTCGAACGTCCAGCAGGCCGACACCATCGGCTTCGGCAAGGCGGCGCCGGGCGCCACATATCAGACGCTGTACGCGAGCGCGAAGATCGGCGGCGTGCGCGGCATCTTCCGCTCGACGGACGCGGGCGCGTCGTGGACCCGCGTCAACGACGATGCGCACCAATGGGGTTGGACCGGCGCGGCGATCACCGGCGACCCGCGCGTGTACGGCCGGGTGTACGTGTCGACGAACGGCCGGGGCGTCGTCTACGGCGACACGGCGGACGCCCCCGACGACGGCGGCGGCTCCCCCGGCACACCGGCCGCCTGCACGGTCACGTACAAGATCACGAACGAGTGGTCGGGCGGCTTCCAGGCCGACGTGACCCTGACCAACACGGGTACGACTCCGTGGTCCGGCTGGTCTCTCGACTGGTCGTTCCCCGACGGCCAGCAGATCTCCCAACTCTGGAACGCCTCCTACGCCCAGTCCGGCGCGACGGTCACGACGAAGAACGTGAGCTGGAACGGGACCGTGGCGGCTGGAGGTTCGGTCGCGTTCGGGTTCACGGGATCGCGGCCGGGGGCGGGGAACGGGAAGCCGACGGCGTTCTCCCTGGGCGGGAACAGCTGCGCGGTGACCTGACCTGGGCCGATCCGGACCTGGGGCCCGCACGGATGTCGGTGCGAGCCCCTAGGCTCGGCGCATGACGGAGATCGACTACGGCCGCTTCCACACCCGGCTGGACGCGGCGCGCGCCGGGGGGACGGCGGCCCGCTGGGAGCTGCTGCGCCGGTTCCAGGAGGAGTGGGGATACGTGCCGTCCGGCAGCCCCGCCCTGACCAGGCCCGGCGACCTGGTCACGGCGTCTCCCGTGCCGACGGCGCTAAGGGAGTGGTGGGACCTGCCGTTCAACTCCTTCGCCGACCGGCCCCAGCTGTACTGGACCGAGGACGAGTGGCCGCCCACGGACGAGTACGGCCCGCTCCCGCCCGGCAATCCATTCGTCGGCGCGGACGAGGACCAGCGGGTGTGCGTCTTCATGGCGGAGTACGAGTACGGCAACACCTGGGGCTATCCGGCGGCCCGCGCCGGTCAGCCGGATCCGCCCGTGGTCGTCGACGTCCTGGACGAGGACGGCGACGACACCTGGGTGCTGCAGAGCCCCTCCGTGTCGGAGTTCTTCCTGCAGCTGGCCGTCGCCCGGCTGCCCGCCCATTTCGGCTGGGGCGCCTTCGAGAGCCGCATCTCCCGCCCGGCCGAGGCGGCGGTCCGCGATGCTCTCCGGCCGCTGGGACTGCTGCCCTGGCGCGAGCTGACGTCCCACGCCGAGTACTTCGGCGGTCCCGATGCCCTCGTGTGCCTCGATCCCGGCAGCGGTGGCTTCAAGTTCAGCGCGTACGGCCGCACCGAGGACGCCCTGCGCGGCCTCGGCGCTCGGCTCGGCCGCGACTGGGCGGACCGGATCCACGAACCCGAGGCGCGCAAGGACGACGCGTGAGGGCACGGAGAGTCGACTCCATGGGCGTGGCAGAACACCGCCTACAACAGCCTCCGGAGTTCGCGGTGCGGGCCGGTCTCCATCACCCTGAGCTGGCGGTATCGAGTGGCCCGGAGTGGGGGTGAGAGGTATTGACTGAGCTTTGCGACCCCCCCCGATGAAGCCACGCTCCCCAGGATTCGCCCCTGGTTAGGGCTCTCACCCGCATGTCCGGCGGTACAGGCACCCCTCCTTGTTGGCCGCGACCGCGAACAGCCTCTCAGCGAACTCCTGGAGGCCGATGCTCTCGCCCCCGAAGAGGTCGAGGGCCGGCCAGACGACGTGGACCTGGTGAAGGACGTTGTCGGTGCGACTCCCGATCCCGACAGCGGCTTGCCTGCGCCGGCTGAGCGTTGTGGACTGCGCGCAGGCGCAAGGTGCCCAGCCCGCGGTCGCGGCGTCGATCGAAGCGCTGCGGAAACAGGGCGTCGTCGTGCTCGACGGGCCGGACGGATACACGTCGCATCCGCCGGAGCAGGGGCATCCACGGGCGTTCCCGTGGGAGAGGGCACTCGCTCGCGTCAAGCAGATGGTCCGCGCCTAGGGCCTGTCCGGCGGATCAGGTCGCGTTCGGTGGCCCGCACGGTTCTGTGCTGGTGAGCGGGGTCTGGTGCGTGCAGTTGCAAGGCGGAGGAGGGCGACCGCGGAGCGTCGGCAACCGACGACAACGCCGAGGGGGGGTACCCCCTGCTCCTTAAGAGCTTGGGGGAGTGCGTGCCAGACCCCGCGCCCGCAACAAGATCCGCCGGACAGGCCCTAGATCGGTATATGCCCGTTTCGCCACGAGCTGGCCCGTTGTCAGTGGCAGCACCTAGGCTCTTCACATGATCCCCATCCAGCCGCCTGGTTCCGTGCGGTCCGCCGCCGAGCTCAACGAGCGGATCCGCGGCCTGATGCTGCACAGCGGCGGGCGGTTGAGCGCGGAGCAGCGCGCCGAGTACGAGGTGCTGATCGTCGAGTGGGCTGCGGCGGTGCGTGGGGAGATCGTGAAGGCGGCCTAGGGTTCGCCCGTTGCTGGATCTAAATGCACGGGAAGAGCGGCCACTCCCTCCGGGGGAGCAGCCGCTTCGCGGTTCCGGCGCGGCGGGCGTTTCAGCAGATCAGCGCCTCACGGTGTCGTGATCACCGGCCTCGGGGCCGTCGGCATCTTGTTGCCGATGAAGAAGCTCGGGTGCGGGGGCTGGTTGTAGGCCGTGTTCTGCCAGGCCAGGGCCGTGCGGTACATCGTGTCGTGGAGGAGTGTCGTGATGCGGGTGGTGGTCTCGATCGGGGTCGAGTAGATGCGCAGGGCCGTGTTGTCGGTCGTCGGCCAGACGACTTCCTCGCGCCAGTCGCCGAGGATGTCGCCGGACAGTGACGGGGTGGCCTTGGTGGTGTTGTTGGAGTGGACGCCGGAGGCCGTCAGGAGGCGGGTGTCGGACGACGGGCCGTACTTGTCGATGTGGGTGCCGTCGAGGAGTTCGCGGGTGGTGTCGCCGTCCCACCAGGAGGGGAAGTTGACGGAGGACGGCTCGCGGCCCTTGGTCGCGCCGGCCTCGTCGCGGATGTTCGTGTCGGACGCCGACCAGACCTCGGCGCCGTCGTTGCCCGCGTAGATGTCGCCCGCGACGCCGCGCCCGTTGTCGCAGCAGGCCGCGAGCTTCCATTTCACCGTGCCGTTCGACGGGTCGATGTACAGCTCGGCGGGCTGGGACGTGGACTCGGAGACCTTGAAGTATTCGAGGCCGGGCGAGGACGGGTCCAGGTCGCCCAGGTGCTGCGCGTCGCCGTGGCCGGTCTTCGTCGTCCACAGGCCGCTGCCGTTGTCGTCGACGGCCATCGCGCCGTAGACGATCTCGTCCTTGCCGTCCGCGTCGACGTCACCGACGGACAGGCTGTGGGAACCCTGGCCGTCGTATCCCTTGCCGGAGTTGGTGGACGCGTTCGTGTCGAAGGTCCAGCGGCGGGTGAACTTCCCGTCGCGCCAGTCCCAGGCCGCGATCACCGTGCGCGTGTAGTAGCCGCGGGCCTCGATGAGTGAGGGGCGGGAGCCGTCGAGATAGGCCGTCCCGGCGAGGAAGCGGTCGACGCGGTTGCCGTACGAGTCGCCCCACGACGAGACGGTGCCGCGCGCGGGAACGTAGTCGACGGAGCCCATCGCCGCACCGGTCTGCCCGTTGAACATCGTCAGGTACTCGGGGCCCGAGAGGACGTAACCGCTCGCGTTGCGGTGGTCGGCGGACGCGCTGCCGATGACCGTGCCCTTGCCGTCGGCCGTCCCGTCGGCGGTCTTCATGGCGACCTCGGCCTTGCCGTCGCCGTCGTAGTCGTACACCTGGAACTGGGTGTAGTGGGCGCCCGAGCGGATGTTCCGGCCCAGGTCGATCCGCCACATCCGGGTCCCGTCGAGTTTGACCGCGTCGACGATCGTGTTGCCCGTGTAGCCGGACTGGGAGTTGTCCTTGGCGTTCGTGGGCTGCCACTTGAGGACGAATTCGAGGACGCCGTCGCCGTCGAGGTCGCCCACGGACGCGTCGTTCGCCTCGTAGGTGTAGGCAACGCCGTCGGGGGTCGTGCCGCCGGCCGGCGGCGTGATCGGGACGTCCTTGTAGCCGGTGCGGAACTGGATGGCGTGCGCCGAGTCGGCCTGCTCGGTGTTGTTCACGATCGCGCGGACCGTGTAGTCCGCCGAGTTGGGCGCGTCGGCGTGGAAGAAGTTCGTCGAGCCGGTGACCGGCGTCGCGTTGACCTTCGTACCGGCCCGGTAGACGTTGAACGACACATTGTCGGGGTCGGTGCCCAGCCAGCGCCAGCTGACCAGGTTGCCCGCGTCGGTGTGCACGCTGACCAGTCCGCGGTCCAGCTTCTCGGCCTGCCGCGCGGTGGCGGCGGAGGCGTCTTCGCCGGGCAGGAAGGTGAGCCCGGCCGCGGCGAGGGCGGCGGCCGCGGCGGTGGCGAGCAGCATGCGGGGGCGTCTGCGGTGGGTGCGGGCCATGGGTGGGCTCCTGGGGGGAGGAGGAACGGGCGGGTGCTGTCGTTCCGTCAGTCGCCGCTGTACGTGGATCAGTTGCCGCTCGCTCGGGGATCAGTCTCCGGCCGTGTACAACCGCGCCAGCTTCCTCGTCGTCTCCGTGATCCGCGCGCGCAGCTCGGCCGGTTCGACGACCTCGATCTCCGCGCCGAGCCGGAGGAACTCGTCGTGGGCGTGCGCGATCGACTCGATGGGCAGCACGGCGCGGGTCCAGCCGTCGTCCTCGGTGCGGCCCGTCGTGCGGGCGGCCTGCGCGGCGGCGCCGGTGAGGCGGTCGGTCGCGCCGGGTGCCAGGCGCACCACGGCCTCCGAGGAGTGCAGCCGCCGGTGGAAGTCCTCCTGGTACGCCGTCCAGTACGCGGCCAGGTCGAAGCCGTCGGGCGGGGTGAACTCCTCTTCGGTGGGGTGGACTTCGAGGATCTGGTCCACGCGGTAGGTCCGCGGCGGGCCGCTTCCGGCGGACGCCACCACGTACCAGCGGCCGGCCTTCAGGACGAGCCCGTACGGCTCCAACGTCCGCTCCACGTCGGTGGGTTCGCGCCAGCGGCGGTAGACGACCCGCAGCACCCGCCGCTCCCACACGGCGGACGCCACCTCCGGCAGATGCTCCGTCGCCTCCTCCTGCGCGTACCAGCCGGGCGCGTCCAGGAAGAAGCGCGCGCTGATCCGGTCGGCGTGCGCCCGCAGCTCGGCGGGGAGCGCGGCCCGCACCTTGAGCTGCGCGGCGGCGAGCACCGGTCCGAGCCCGAGGTCGGCGGCCGGTCCCGGGACCCCGGAGAGGAAGAGGGCCTCGGCCTCGTCCCTGGTCAGGCCCGTGAGGCGGGTGCGGTAGCCGTCGAGGAGGCGGTAGCCACCGGCGTGCCCGGCGTCCCCGTACAGCGGGACCCCCGCGGTGTGCAGCGCCTCGATGTCGCGGTAGACGGTGCGCACGGAGACCTCCAGCTCGGCGGCGAGCTGGGCGGCCGTCATCAGGCCCCGGGTCTGCAACAGAAGCAGGATCGAAAGGAGCCGTCCGGCCTTCACCCGCACTCCCCCGATGTCACAGGCTCCACCGACTCCACCGACTCCACCGACTTGACCGACTTCACTGACACAGGATGTCAGTGAAGCGGCCTTAGCGTCCCGCCATGGCCTTCCAGGAGAAACTGCTGACGGTGCCGCCGCCCATCGAGGTGGCGGGCCGTCGCATCAAGCGCTACCACGTGACCGCCGACCCGCACGGCATCGCGCCCGATGTCGAGAAGGCGGCGTACGCGATCCTGCCGTCGCTGCTGCCGGAGCCGGACGGCACCCCGCCCGCCACGTTCGTCGTGCTGCACCGGGGCGGCGACGACGGCGCGTACCTGAACGCGTACAGCTGGGTGTGGGACAACGTCCTGCACTTCCGGGGCGCCGCCGCGGGGCAGCCGGCGCTCGACTGCCCGGACCTCGACCCGGCCCACTTCGTCGTGACCGAACCGGCGGGACCGTCGGGTCGGCCGTGGATCGGCTGCGTGTGGGAGCTGCCGCCCCTGCTGCACGAACGGGACGCCTGGGTACGGCACATGCTGGCCCCCGAGCGGCCCGCACTCGACGCCTACGTGCACGACACCCTGCCCGAGGGCACCACCGGAGGACGCTCATGAGCACCGCCAACGACAGCACCGCCCACGACAGCACCGCCGACAACAGCACCGCCGACAACAGCACCTCTCATGATTTCGACTTCTTCTTCGGCGAGTGGGACGTCGCCCACCGCCGGCGCCGCTCCTTCCTCGACCCGGACAGCGGCTGGGAGGAGTTCGGCGCGACGAGCAGTTGCCGGCCACTGTTCGGCGGAGCGGCGAACATCGACGAGATGCCGGTGCCCGCGCAGGGCTGGACCGGCCTCACCCTGCGCCTGTTCGACCCGGCGACCCGGCTGTGGTCCCTGCACTGGTCGACCGACCGCACGGGCCGCCTCTTCCCACCGGTGACCGGGCGGTTCACGCAGGACGAAACAGGTTCGCCCGTAGGCGAGTTCGTCGGCGACGACATCCACGACGCAAAGGAGGTGCGGGCACGGTTCGTGTGGTCGGGGATCAGTGCGACGACGGCCCGCTGGGAGCAGGCGTTCTCCCTCGACGAGGGCGCGACGTGGCTGCCGAACTGGTCGATGGACTTCACCCGGCGCGCCACCGAGGAGCGGACGTCCGGCGAACTCGCTTGACCTCGCGTGCACTTCAAGACGTTGACTCCCTGTCGTGGTCCGGCGCGCATCCGGCGACCGGACCGGCCGACAGGGGGAACTCCCATGAAGTACCGCACGATCGGCGCCGACCCGGCGCGCCGCCGCGAGGTCAGTGTGCTGAGCCTCGGCGCCATGCTGTTCGGCACGGTCACCGACGAGAAGACGTCGTTCGCGATTCTGGACCGGTACGTGGAGGCCGGAGGCACCTTCGTCGACACCTCCGACAACTACGCGTTCTGGGTCAATGGCACGGTCGGCGGCGAGAGCGAGACGCTGCTCGGCAACTGGCGGCGCAGCCGTGGCATCGGCGACGAGATCGTCATCGCCACCAAGCTGGGCGCGGCGCCGCTGTCGCCGGGCACCGGTTACATCGACAATCCGGAAGGGCTGTCGGCGGCGGCGATGCGGGCGGCCGTGGAGGGCAGCAAGGCACGGCTCGGTGTCGAGCGCCTCGATGTGCTGTACGCGCACATCCCGGACCCGAAGGTCGAACTCGCGCAGACGGTTAGGGAGTTCGGCGCCCTGGTGAAGGAGGGGACCGTCGGTCTGCTCGGGGTCTCCAACCACTGGGCCTGGCAGGTGGAGCGGGCACGGGCGATCGCGCGCGCCGAGGGCCTGGCCGGGTACGAGGTGCTCCAGTACCAGCACAGCTATCTGCGGCACCGGACCGATCTGGCCGGCGAGCTGTCGCCCGACGGGGTGTGTGCCACCGCCGACGGCAACCTGCTCAGCATGGTGCGCGCCGAGCGGGACCTCACGCTCGTCGCCTACTCGCCGCTGCTCGGCGGAGCGTACGTCCGCGGCGACAAACCGCTGGGCGCCGGGCACGACCACGGCAGCCGGGAAGCGCGGCTCACGGCGCTGCGGGAGGTCGCCGAGTCGTCCGGCGCGACGGTCAACCAGGTCGTCCTCGCCTGGATGCTGGGCGGCGACGTCCCGGCGGTACCGCTGGTCGGCGCGTCGTCGGTCGCGCAGCTGGAGGAGAGCCTGGGCGCGGTGGACCTGGAGCTGACCGAGGAGGAGCGGGCGCGCCTGAACGCGGCCTGAGGCACCGGCCGCCCCCGGCCCCTTGCGCCCCTCGCCGCTCGCTTCATGCCCCTTGCCCCGTGCCGACCTCCGGTGTCACCATTGGTCCGAAATTACCGGGGCGGCACTGCGGAGGACGTATGGGGACGGGCACGAGGCGGGCGGGCGGCGCCCTCGCGATCGGCGCGGCGGTCGCGGGGCTCGGCGCGGGGGCGAGCTGGCTGTGGCGGAACCAGGCCTCGGTCGCCTTCTCCCGGCCGGTCAACGAGTGGGCGTTCACGCACATGTCCGCGGTGCTGCCCAGCGAGCCCGTGGCGCGGGCCTCGGCGCCACGGCCCCTGCCGGTCCGCCCGGGCCTGCGCGGGTTCACGTACGAGCACGGGGGCGCGCGGCGCACCCTGGCGGAGCTGCACGCGCGCACCCACACGACCGGGTTCGCGGTGCTGCACCGCGGTGCGCTGGTGCACGAGGCGTATCCGGGCCGGTTCGCGTCGCCGCGGGCCAGGTTCCAGCTGTTCTCGGTGACCAAGTCGGTGACGTCGCTGCTCGTCGGGATCGCGCTCGACGAAGGGGCGCTCGGGGCGCTGGACGACAAGGTCGTCTCGTACCTGCCGGAGCTGGTGGGCAGCGCGTACGACGGGCCGACGGTCGAGGATCTGCTGCACATGAGCAGCGGGGTGGAGTTCGTGGAGGACTACACCGATCCCGAGTCGTCGTTCGCCCGGTTCGAGCAGGCGGTGTCCGGCGGCGGCTCGCTGCTCGGTGTGGTGCGGTCGCTGCGGCGCGCGGCCGAGCCCGGCGGCACCTTCAACTATTCGACCGTCGACTCGCAGGTTCTCGGCTGGGTCCTCGAAGCGGCGACCGGCACGTCGCTCGCGGACTACGCGCACAGCCGCCTGTGGAGCCGGATCGGCACGGAGCGGGACGCGTACTACTTCCTCACCCGGGGCCGCCCGCGCACCGCGCTCGGCGGCGGTTCGCTCAACGCGGCGGTGCGGGACATGGCCCGGGTGGGCCTGGTCATGGCGCGCGGCGGCGAGCTGGACGGGCGGCGGATCGTACCCGCCGCATGGGTCGAGCGCAGCCGCGGCGTCGGCCTCGCGCACCTGGCCCCCGGAACGCTCGGCGCGGACCTCCCGCAGCACTACGGGTACGCGAACCAGTGGTGGACGTACGACAGTGCGCGCCGGTCGTTCTCCGGGATCGGCATCCACGGGCAGTACCTGTGGGTCGATCCCGACGCCGATGTCGTCGTGGTGAAGACCAGCGCCTGGAACACGGCGGAGGACACGGAGAAGGACGCGGAGACGGTGGCCGCGCTCACCGCGCTGGTCGCCCACCTCGAGGCGAGCGCCTGATCCCCGGGCGCCCGGTCCCCCGGGGCGTCGGGCGCCGGTCGATAGGATGACGGACATGAGCACATCCCGGGCGAAAGCCGCGCCGCAGGCCACGGCCCGGCGCGGTCGCCCGCCGTCCACCGCGCTCAGCCAGGGCGTGATCCTGGACGCGGCGCTCGCCCTCGTCGACCGCGAGGGCCCGGACGCCCTGACGCTGCGCCGCCTCGGCGCGGACCTGGGCGCCAACCACACGGCGGTGCTGCGGCACTTCGCGGGCAAGGACGAGATCCTGCTCGGCCTCGCCGAGCGGCTGATCGCGGAGGCCATGGACGGCTTCGCCCCGTCCGGCGGCTGGCGGCAGACGCTGGAGTCGCTGGCCCGCCGGACGCGGGCGGCCTGTCTGGCGCACCCCCGGGTCGCCGTGCTCGTCGCCACCCGGGTCGCACGGCGCGAGGCCGAGTTCCACGGCGCGGACGTGGTCGTCGGCGCCCTGCGTTCGGCCGGTTTCGGGGACCGGGACGCGGCCCGCTACTACCGCTCCCTGGTCGACACGTCCCTGGCCCTGGCCGCGTACGAGGCCTCGGTCGTCGCGCTGGGCAGCGCCTCGCGGGAGGGCGACCGCCTTGCGTGGCGGCGCGAGTACCTGGCCGTCTCCCCGGAGCGCTATCCGGATCTGGCCGCGGTGGCCCCGCACCTGGCCGCCGCCGACGAGGACGACCAGTTCGAGACGACCCTCGCGCTGCTCCTGGACGCCGTGGAACTCCGGGCGTCCCGGCTCTGACCCCTCTTCCGGGGAAACGGTCCGAGAGTTCTCAGGAGGCGCCGTGACCGGGCGCCAACTCCTCGACCCTGTGCGCGAGTTCGAAGTCCTTCGCGGTGACGGAGCCGCCCGCGTCGTGGGTGTGCACGGCGAGGGAGACCGTGTTGTAGCCGAGGGTGAGGTCGGAGTGGTGGTTCAGCTCCTCCTGGGTCTGGGCGATGTGCACGACCAGGGCGGTCGCCGCGAAGTGCGTGCCGAGTCGGTAGGTGCGGGTGATCCGGGCACCGTCGAGCGACCAGCCGGGCAGCTCGGCGAGACGGTCCTCGATCTCCTTCTGGGAAAGCGGCTCTGTAGGCATGCCTCCAGCCTGCCACCACTTCCGGTTACGGTCTCCTCATGACGACCCGGACGACGGCGACCCGGACAACGACGACCCCGACGACGGCGGCGAGGCGCGGGAACACCTCCGAAGTGGGCCGGCTGCTGCGCGGCTGGCGGGAGCGGCGGCGGGTCAGCCAGCTGGACCTGGCGCTGCGCGCCGACTCCTCCGCGCGGCACATCAGCTTCGTGGAGACGGGCCGCTCGCGCCCCAGCGAGGAGTTCCTGCTCCGCCTCGCCGAGCACCTGGACGTCCCCGTGCGGGAGCGCAACGCGCTGCTGCTGGCGGCCGGCTACGCCCCGCGCTTCGCCGAGACGTCCCTCGACGATCCGTCGCTCGGTGCGCTGCGCGCGGGGCTCGACCAGTTGCTGCGCGGCTACGAGCCCTATCCGGCGCTGATCGTGGACGCGACGTACAACGTGGTCGCGGCGAACCGCGGGATCGCGCTGCTGATGGAGTCGCTGCCCGAACACCTGCTGACGGCCGAGCCGTTGAACGCGATGCGGCTCACGCTCCACCCGGAGGGGCTGGCGCCGCGGATCCGGAACCTGCGCGCGTGGCGCGGGCATCTGCTGGCCCAGATGGAGCGGCAGATCGCGCTGGCCAGATCCTCGGCGCTGCGCGCGCTGTACGACGAGGTGGCCGCCTATCCGGTGCCGGAGCGGGACGACGACCCCGAACCGGCCGACGACGTGCCGTACTTCGCGCTGCCGATGGTCATCGAGCACGACGGGCACGTGCTGTCGTTCGTGTCGTCCATCTCGACGTTCAACACCCCGATGGACGTGACCGTCGCCGAGCTGGCTGTCGAGACGCTGCTCCCGGCCGATCCGGCGACGGTCAAGTACCTCCAGAGAAACGCTAGTTGAGTCGCATGTCCTTGAACGCCTCCGTCTGGGCGACGATCGCCCGTTCGGTGGGCAGCCGCTCCACGGAGGAGGCGCCGAAGAAGCCGACGACGCCGGTGGTGCGGTCGAGCACGTACTGGGCGTCCTCGGGTTCGGCGATCGGTCCGCCGTGGCACAGCACGAGGACGTCGGGGTTCACACGCTTCGCCGCGTCGTGCATCTCCTGCACGGCGGCGGCCGCCTGATCGAGGGTCAGGGCGGTGCCCGCGCCGATGGCTCCCTTGGTCGTGAGGCCGACGTGCGGGACGAGGACGTCGGCTCCGGCGCGGGCCATGTCGGCGGCCTGGTCCCGGTCGAAGACGTACGGCGCGGTGAGCAGGTCGCGCGCGTGGGCGGCCCGCACCATGTCGACCTCCAGGCCGTACCCCATGCCGGTCTCCTCCAGGTTGACGCGGAACGTGCCGTCGTAGAGGCCGACCGTCGGGAAGTTCTGCACGCCGGTGAAGCCCATGGCCTTCAACTCGTCGAGGAACAGGCCCATTTGACGGAACGGGTCGGTGCCGCAGACCCCGGCGAGCACCGGGGTGTCCCGGACGACGGGCAGTACCTCGCGGGCCATGTCGACGACGATCGCGTTGGCGTCGCCGTACGGCAGGAGCCCGGCGAGGGAGCCGCGGCCCGCCATCCGGTAGCGGCCCGAGTTGTAGATGATCAGGAGGTCGACGCCGCCGGCCTCGGCGCACTTGGCGGACAGGCCGGTGCCCGCGCCGGCGCCCACGATCGGGCGGCCCGCGGCGACCTGGGCGGTGAGGCGGTCGAGGGCTTCCTTGCGGTTCATGCCGGGTCTCCCGTGGGGGTGATGAGGGCGTGCAGCCGGTCCGCCATGGCGACGGCGAACGCGGGGTCGTTGATGTGGGCGTCGATCTCGTGCAGGCGGACACCCGTCGCCCGTACGGCGGCCAGGCCCGCGGCGTCGGCGGCGGCGTCCTCGAAGGGGCCGCCCGCGACATCGACGGCGGAGACGCCGCGCAGCGGCCAGAACACCTCGGCGGGCCCGGCGGCCTCGCCCGACTTGCGCCCCAGCTCGGTGCCGAGCGCGCGCATCTCGTCGCGCGTCGTGCGCATCAGGGTGACGGTGGGGTTGTGCACGAGGAGCCTGCGGTCCGCGAAGCGGGCCGGGACGGTGGCCTCGGGGCCGAAGTTGACCATGTCGAGGGCGCCGGGCGCGATGACCTGCGGCACGCCCGCGGCGCCCGCGGCGGTGAGCCGGTCGGGTCCCGCGCTGAGCACCCCGCCCACGAGTTCGTCGGCGAGTTCGGTGGTGGTCAGGTCCAGGACGCCGTCGAGCAGGCCGTCGGCGGCGAGCTTCTCGACGGCGCGGCCGCCCGCTCCGGTGGCGTGGAAGACGAGGACTTCGTAGCCGAGCGCGGTGAGCCGGGCCCGGGCGGCGTCGATGGCGGGCGTGGTGACGCCGAACATGGTCGCCGCGACGACCTTGCGCCCGGCGCCGTCGGTCGTCTCCTTCTCGTACGCGGCGGCCATGCCCGCGACGGCGTTGCCCAGCACGCGCCGCGACACGGAGTTGATGCCCGCGATGTCGACGACGCTGTACATCAGCGTGAGGTCGCTGCTGTCGACGTACGGGGCGACGTCCCCGCCCGCCATCGTGCTGACCAGGAGTTTCGGTACGCCGATGGGCAGGGCGCGCATCGCCTGCGCGGCGATGGACGAGCCCCCGCTCCCCGCGGCGGCGAGCACGGCGTGCAGCACTCCGGTGCGGTGCATCTCGCCGACGACCTCGGCGGCCCCCTCGGCCATGGCGGCGACGGCGGCGCCCCGGTCCCCGGCCGCCCGCAGCGCGGCCAGATCGTGTCCGGCGGCCCGCGCCACGATGTCGGCGGGGACATCGGCGTCGGGCGCGTCGCCCGGTGGTTCCAGTACTCCGACGTCGACGAGGACGACCTCGCAGCCGTGTTCTCGCAGCCGCTCGCGCAGCCACGCGTACTCGGTGCCCTTCGTGTCCAGTGTCCCGACCAGCGCCACGGTCGCCATCGCCCGCTCACACCCCTTCATGTCCGGTTCTTGTCCGGTGCGTCGCCGATCCTGCGCCCGCGCGGGCCGTCCGACAACGACCAGTGGGGCCGGATTGGCCTGCGCCGCGCCCCGGTACAGCTCCACGGCTCCGCGGCGTCCCGGTCGGGGCTGGGCGAAGATGGCGGCATGAGCCGTATCACCGCCTCCCGTCTCTCCCGGCTCCTCACCGGCTGGTCCACGGACGGCGCGGGCCCGCTGCCGCGCAGGCTGGCCGACGCGCTCGCCGAGCTGGCCGCGCGCGGCGACGTGCCGACCGGCACCGTGCTCCCCTCCCAGCGTGAACTGGCCGCGGTGCTCGGCGTCAGCCGCTCCACGGTCACGTCGGCGTACACGCGTCTGGAGAGCGCGGGCCGGCTGGAGAGCCGCCGTGGCAGCGGCTCCCGGCTGCGCGGCCCGGGTCCGGCGGGCACCGGCGGGGGCGAGGGGCGGCTGGCGAGCTTCGACTCCCGCTCCGCGCCGCTGGACCTGTCGAGCGGGGCGCTGCCGGGGCTGCGGGTGGTGGCGGAGGCCTTCGGCTCGCTGGGACCGGCCGATCTGGCGGGCCCGCTCGCCACGGACGGCTACCACCCCCACGGCCTGCCGGTGCTGCGCGAGGGCATCGCCGCCTACTACCGCGCGGCCGGGCTGCCCACGACGGCCGAACAGATCCTCGTCACGTCGGGGTCCCAGCAGGCGGTGTGGCTGATCGCGCAGGCGCTGGTGGAGCCCGGCGACACCGTCGTCGTCGAGAACCCCACCTACCGGGGCGCGCTGGAGGCCCTGCGTTCGCGCGGCGCGCGGATCGTGCCGGTGGGCGGCGACCGTCCGGGTGCGGGTCCGGACGGCGCGGACGTGGCGGGCCTGCGCGCCCTGCTCGGCACGAGCGTGCGGCCGCGCCTCGTCTATCTCCAGCCCTCGGTGCACAACCCGACGGGGCGCACGCTGGACAGCGCGGCCCGCCGCGGCTGGGCGACGGCGCTCGCGGAGGCCGGACAGGTCACCGTCGAGGACAGCTCCTGCGCCGAACTGACCCTGGCCTCCGACACCGCGCCGCCCCCGGTCCCGCTGCCCTCGTCCGCGTACACGATCGGGACGTTCTCGAAGCTCTTCTGGGGCGGTCTGCGCATCGGCTGGGTGCGGGCGCCGGCCCCCGCGATCGCCCGCCTGGGCGGCATCAAGAAATCGGTCGACCTGTCCTGCCCGGTCCTCGACCAGCTCCTCGCGGTGCGGCTGCTCGACCGGCTCCCCGAGGCGCGGGCGGAGCGCCGCGCGGACCTGCGCGCCGGCCTGGCCACGGCCGGCGAGCTGCTGCGCGGCCTGGCCCCCGACTGGGAGTGGGACCCGCCCGCGGGCGGCCCTGCCCTGTGGGTGCGGGTCCCCGGCGCGGACACCGAGGCCCTCGCCCAGCTGGCCCGGCGCCGGGGTGTCGCGGTGGTCCCGGGCTCGGCGTTCTCTGCGGTGGACGGCTTCCGCGACCGGCTGCGGCTGCCGTTCGGCCACGACCGCGCGACGCTCGCCGCCGCGCTGTCCGTGCTGCGGGAGTGCGCCACCCGGTCCTGATTGACCCGCACCGGGCACCCGTACGGCCCTTACGACATGTGCTCTTGTCGCCCCGCCCCTACGTTGCCAGGGACGGATACCGAGGGAGCAGACGGTGACTGACACGACGGGCGCCCCGGCCGAGCCGGACGCGGCGCTGCTGAAGGCCGGCCGGTTCTTCCGGCGTGGCAAGGCCGCCGAGGACCTGCACAGTGTGCGGATCAAGGGCGGCAGGGACGGGGACGTCTTCTACCGGGACCGGTGGAGCCACGACAAGGTCGTGAACTCCACGCACGGCGTGAACTGCACCGGTTCGTGCCGGTGGAAGGTGTACGTCAAGGACGGCATCATCACGTGGGAGACCCAGCAGACGGACTATCCGAGCGTGGGCCCCGACCGTCCCGAGTACGAGCCGCGCGGCTGTCCGCGCGGGGCGGCGTTCTCCTGGTACACGTACTCGCCGACGCGCGTGCGCTACCCGTACATCAGGGGCGTGCTCCTGGAGCTGTACCGGGAGGCGAAGGCCCGGCTGAAGGACCCCGTCCTCGCGTGGGCGGACATCCAGGGGGACCCCGAGCGGCGCCGCAGGTACCAGCAGGCGCGCGGCAAGGGCGGCCTGGTGCGGGCCACGTGGGACGAGGCCGTCGAGATCGTCGCCGCCGCGCACGTCCACACCATCAAGACGTACGGGCCCGACCGCGTCGCCGGTTTCTCCCCCATCCCCGCGATGTCGATGGTGTCGCACGCGGCGGGTGCCCGGTTCATGTCGCTGATCGGCGCGCCGATGCTGTCGTTCTACGACTGGTACGCGGATCTGCCCGTCGCCTCTCCGCAGGTGTTCGGCGACCAGACGGACGTCCCGGAGTCGGGTGACTGGTGGGACGCGGCCTATCTGATGATGTGGGGCTCGAACGTCCCGGTGACCCGGACCCCGGACGCGCACTGGATGGCCGAGGCCCGCTACCGCGGCCAGAAGGTCGTGGTCGTCGCGCCGGACTACGCGGACAACGCCAAGTTCGCCGACGAGTGGCTGCACCCGCACCCGGGGACCGACGGGGCGCTCGCGCTGGCCATGGGGCACGTGATCCTCAAGGAGTTCTTCGTCGACCGTGAGACGCCGTTCTTCACGGACTACGTCAAGAAGTTCACCGACCTGCCGTTCCTGGTGACGCTGGACGAGCGCGACGGGGCGTTCGTCCCGTCGAAGTTCCTGCGCGCCGCCGACCTCGGTCAGGGCGGCGAGGGCGCCGAGTGGAAGACGGCGGTGCTCGACGAGGCGACCGGGCAGCCGGCCGTCCCGAACGGTTCGCTCGGCTTCCGCTGGACCGAGTCGGGCGCGGGCAAGTGGAATCTCGAACTGGGCAACATCAAGCCGCAGTTGACCCTGCACGGCAGCGATGTCGCGAGCGGTGTCGAGGTGCTGCTGCCGCGCTTCGACACCGACGGCGGCACGCACGGGCAGGGCCGCGGCGACACCGTGCGGCGCGGGGTGCCCGCGACCCGGCTCGGCGGCCAGGGCGGCCCGCTGGTCACCACCGTCTTCGACCTGCTGCTCGCCCAGTACGGCGTGGGGCGCGAGGGACTGCCGGGCCAGTGGCCGTCGTCGTACGAGGACGGGGAGTCCCCCGGCACGCCCGGCTGGCAGGAGGCGCACACCTCGGTGCCCGCCTCGAAGTGCGTGAAGATCGCCCGGGAGTTCGCGCAGACCGCGGAGAAGTCGCGCGGGCGCTGCATGATCCTCATGGGCGCCGGAACCAATCACTGGTTCCACTCGGAGACCATCTACCGCGGCTTCCTCGCGCTGCTCCAGCTCACCGGCTGCCAGGGCAGGAACGGCGGCGGCTGGGCGCACTACGTGGGTCAGGAGAAGTGCCGTCCGGTGACGGGCTGGGCCTCGCTGGCGTCCGCCAACGACTGGTCGCGGCCGCCGCGGCAGATGATCGGCGCCGCGTACTGGTTCCTCAACACCGACCAGTGGCGCTACGACAAGTTCGGCGCGGACGTGCTCGCCTCACCGCTCGGCAAGGGTGCCTTCGAGGGGATGACGGGCGCCGACTGCCTTTCCCTGTCGGCCCGTTCGGGCTGGATGCCGTCGTATCCGACGTTCGACCGCAACTCGCTGGACCTCGGTGAGCAGAGCGTCGAGGACACCGTGGCCGAACTCAAGGCGGGCAGCCTCAAGTTCGCCTGTGAGGATCCGGACGCGCCGGAGAACTGGCCGCGCGTGCTGACCCTGTGGCGGGCCAATCTGCTCGGCTCGTCCGCGAAGGGCGCCGAGTACTTCACCAAGCACCTCCTCGGCACCCACTCCTCCCTGCGCGCCGAGGAGGCCTCGCCCGAGGAGCGGCCCACGACGGTGACCTGGCGGGACGAGGCACCGGAGGGCAAGCTCGACCTGCTGCTCTCCCTCGACTTCCGCCAGACGTCGTCGACGCTCCTTTCCGATGTCGTACTGCCCGCCGCGACCTGGTACGAGAAACACGACCTGTCGTCCACGGACATGCACCCCTACGTGCACTCGTTCACCCCGGCCGTGGACCCGCCGTGGCAGGCCCGCACCGACTTCGACACGTTCAAGGCGCTCGCGGAGAGGCTCAGCACGCTGGCCGCGGGCCATCTGGACACGCGCAAGGACCTGGTGGCGGCGCCGCTCCAGCACGACACTCCCGGTGAGATCGCGCAGCCCGGCGGGGTCGTCCTGGACTGGCGCAAGGGCGAGTGCGAGCCGGTGCCCGGCAAGACGCTGCCGAACCTCGTCGTCGTCGAGCGGGACTACACGGCGATCGGCGCGAAGTTCGGCTCGCTGGGCCCGCTCGTCGAGAAGCTCGGGCTGCCCGCCAAGGGCATCACCCTCAAGCCCGACCAGGAGGTCGAGGAGCTGCGCGAGCGCAACGGCGTGGTGCGCGGCGGGGTCGCCGACGGCCGCCCGCTGCTCGACACGGCGGTCAAGGCGGCGAACACGATCCTGGCGCTGTCCGGCACCACCAACGGGCGGCTGGCCACCCAGGGTTTCCACACCCTCGAAGCCCGTACCGGGCAGGAGATGGCGCACCTGGCCGCCGAGCACGAGGGCAAGCGCGTCACGTACGCGGACACGCAGGCCGCCCCGGTGCCGGTGATCACCTCGCCGGAGTGGTCGGGCAGCGAGTCGGGCGGGCGCCGCTACACCGCGTTCACCCTCAACACCGAGCATCTGAAGCCCTGGCACACCCTCACCGGACGCCAGCACTTCTTCATCGACCACGACTGGATGCACGAGCTGGGCGAGGCGCTGCCCGTCTACCGGCCGCCGCTCGACATGAACCGGCTCTTCGGCGAGCCGAACCTCGGCCCCGACGGCGAGAAGGAAGTGACGGTCCGTTACCTCACGCCGCACAACAAGTGGTCGATCCACTCCGAGTACCAGGACAACCTCTTCATGCTGGCGCTGTCCCGCGGCGGCCAGTCGATCTGGATGGCCCCGCAGGACGCGGAGTCGATCGGCGTGAAGGACAACGACTGGATCGAGGCGGTCAACAGGAACGGTGTCGTCGTGGCCCGCGCGATCGTCTCGCACCGGATGCCGGCCGGCACGGTCTACATGCACCACGCGCAGGAACGCACGGTCAACGTGCCGAAGGCCGAGGCGACCGGCAAGCGCGGCGGCATCCACAACTCGCTCACCCGGCTGATCCTCAAGCCGTCCCATCTCATCGGCGGTTACGCCCAGTTGTCGTGGGCGTTCAACTACCTCGGCCCGACGGGCAACCAGCGCGACGAGGTGACGGTCATCCGCCGCCGCAGCCAGAAGGTGGAGTACTGAGCATGCGCATCATGGCCCAGATCGCAATGGTGATGAACCTCGACAAGTGCATCGGCTGCCACACCTGCTCGGTCACCTGCAAGCAGGCGTGGACCAACCGCAACGGCATGGAATACGTCTGGTTCAACAACGTCGAGACCCGCCCCGGGCAGGGCTATCCGCGCCGCTACGAGGACCAGGAGAAGTGGCGCGGCGGCTGGGAGCTGAACAAGAAGGGCGCCCTGCAACTGAAGGGCGGCGGCCGCTTCAAGAAGCTGCTCGGCATCTTCTCCAACCCCAGGCTGCCGGAGATCAAGGACTACTACGAGCCCTGGACGTACGACTACAAGAACCTCACCGACGCCCCGCTCGGCGACGACTATCCGGTGGCGCAGCCCCGCTCGCAGATCACCGGCAAGCCGATGAAGATCGAGTGGTCCTCGAACTGGGACGACAACCTGGGCGGCGCGACGCAGTACGGCGACCTCGACCCGATGGTGGAGAAGACCCGCCAACAGGCCGCCGACAAGGTGAAGTTCGCGTTCGAGCAGACCTTCATGTTCTATCTGCCGCGGATCTGTGAGCACTGCCTGAACCCGTCGTGCGTGGCGTCCTGCCCGTCGGGCGCGATGTACAAGCGCGAGGAGGACGGCATCGTCCTCGTCGACCAGGACAGCTGCCGCGGCTGGCGGATGTGCGTGACGGGATGCCCGTACAAGAAGGTGTACTTCAACCACCGCACCGGCAAGGCCGAGAAGTGCACGATGTGCTATCCCCGCCTGGAGGTCGGCCTGCCGACGGTCTGCTCCGAGACGTGCGTGGGCCGGCTGCGCTACCTGGGCGTCATCCTCTACGACGCCGACAAGGTGACCGAGGCGGCCCAGACCAAGGACGACCACGCCCTGTACGAGGCGCAGTTGGGTGTCTTCCTCGATCCGGAGGATCCGGAGGTGCGGCGCGCGGCCGAGCAGGCGGACATCCCTTACGACTGGATCGAGGCGGCCCGCCGCTCGCCGGTGCACGCGCTGATCAGCAAGTACAAGGTGGCGCTGCCGCTGCATCCGGAGTACCGGACGATGCCGATGGTCTGGTACATCCCACCGCTCTCCCCCGTCGTCGACGCGCTCACCGAGACCGGTCACGACGGGGAGGACGTGGCGAACCTGTTCGGCGCCATCGACACCCTGCGCATCCCCCTCGAATACCTGGCGGAGATCTTCACCGCCGGTGATGTGGCGCCCGTCCGCTCCTCCCTGGAGAAGCTGGCGGCGATGCGCTCCCACATGCGGGCCATCAACCTCGGCGACCGGCCCGACCCGGCGATCTCCGAGCAGGTGGGCATGTCGGCGGTCGAGATCGAGGAGATGTACCGCCTCCTCGCGATCGCCAAGTACGAGGACCGCTACGTCATCCCGACCGCGGCCGTCGGCGACGCCCAGCGCCTGGAGGAGTCCGCTCTGCCGGACTCCTGCTCGCTCGACTACGAGGACGGGCCCGGCATGGGCGGCGAGGGCCCCTTCGGCGCCGACTCGGGGTCCACGACCGGCGGCCGCAAGCTGCTGCCCGTCGTCTCCGTGGAGAGCTTCCACCTCACCAAGCGCCGCCAGACCGCCGACGACCCGGAGGAGACCTGATGACCGACCGGACCTCCCTGCTGTTCCAGGCCGCCGCGCTCTGTCTGACGTATCCGGACGAGGAGCTGTACGAGCGGCTGCCACTGGTGCGCGCCGCCGCCCCGGAGCTCGCGCCGTTCGTCGACCACGCCGAGGCCACCGCGCTCCAGGACCTGGCAGCGCACTACGTCCAGGTCTTCGACTTCAAGAACCGGCACAGCCTCTACCTCACGTGGTGGCGCGACGGCGACACCCGCAGGCGCGGGATGTCGCTGGTGGAGATGAAGGAGATCTACCGCGAGCACGGCCTGGAGTTCACCGGCGAGGAGCTCCCCGACTACCTGCCCGCGGTCCTCGAATTCTCCGCGCAGGCCGGTTCGTTCCTCCTGGAGGACCACCGCAGCGGCATCGAGCTGCTGCGCCTGGCCCTCACCGAGCACGGCACCCCGTACGCGACCGTGCTGAACGCGGTGTGCCGGGCGCTGCCGGGCGCCTCCCCCAAGGACCGGGCGGCGGCGCTCGCGCTCGCCCGCTCGGGTCCGCCCCGCGAAGAGGTGGGCCTGGAGCCCTTCGCGACCCTGCCGCTGATGGTGAAGGAGCACGCCCCGTGACCACGCTCATCTGGGGCGTCCTGCCCTACGTCGCCGTCGTCCTGCTCGTCGTGGGCACGATCTGGCGCTACCGCTACGACAAGTTCGGCTGGACGACGCGCTCGTCCCAGGTCTACGAGTCGAAGCTGCTCAACATCGCCTCGCCCGTCTTCCACTACGGCATCCTCTTCGTCCTCGCCGGCCATCTCGTCGGCCTGTTCATCCCGATGTCGTGGACGGAGAAGGTGGGCGTCAGCGAGCACACGTACCACATGTTCTCGCTGATCGGCGGCACGTTCGCCGGGGTCCTGACGGTCTGCGGGATCTTCATGCTGCTGTTCCGGCGCCGCTTCAAGGCGCCCGTGTTCAAGGCCACCACGCGCAACGACAAGCTCATGTACCTCGTGCTGCTCGCCGCCATCGTGCTCGGCATGACCGCCAAGCTCACCCACGCCTCGGGCAACGGATACAACTACCGCGAGTCCATCGGACCGTGGTCCCGCAGCCTGTTCACACTCAGCCCCGACATCGATCTGATGCACGGCGTTCCGGTGCTCTATCAGATTCACGCAGTAGTGGGCATGTCACTGATCGCGCTGGTACCGTTCACCCGGCTCGTTCATATGTTCAGCGCGCCGGTGCAGTACCTGTTCCGTCCGTACGTGGTCTACCGCAGCCGCGACCCGCGGCGCCTGACCGCCAGGCCGGAGCGACGGGGGTGGGAGCGCACCGGCTCCTGATTCCTGAATTTCTTTGGGGGCGTTCAGAGGTGAGTGAACGACGGCCCGCACCCACCGTGGGCCAGGTCGTCCTCGGAAGACGCCTGCGCGACCTGCGGGAAGCGGCAGGGCTCAAGCGCGACGAGGCGGCCCAGGCGCTGCGCGTCACCGGGGCGACGATCCGCAGGATGGAGACTGCCGAGGTCTCCCTGAAGATCCCGTACGTGCAGATGCTGCTGGAGCTGTACGAGGTTCCCGAGCAGGAGATAGAGGCGTTCGTCGCGCTCGCCGAGGAGGCGAACCTTCCCGGCTGGTGGCAGCGCTACCACGACGTCCTGCCGGACTGGTTCAGCCTGTACGTCAGCCTCGAGGGCGCGGCCGAGATGATCCGCTCCTACGAGCCGCACTTCGTGCCGGGCCTGTTGCAGACCGAGGAGTACGCGCGGGCGGTCTTCGACGCCGGCACGGTGGGCCGCTCCACGCCCGCCGACATCGACCGGCACGTGGCGCTGCGGATGGCCCGCCAGTCGCTGCTGACCCGCGAGGACGCCCCGCATGTGTGGGTCGTGATGGACGAGACGGCGCTGCGCCGCCCGCCCGGCGGCGCGGACCTGCTCCGCGACCAGCTGGACCGCCTGATCGAGACGGCCCAGCTCCCCCATGTGACGCTCCAGATAGCCGAGTTCGCGTCGGGCCCGCACCCGGCGACGTTCGGCCCGTTCTCCCTGTTCCGCTTCCCGGTCCGCGAACTGCCCGACATGGTCTACAGCGAGTACGTGACCGGCGCCCTGTACCTGGACGCCCGGGACGAGGTCGGCACGCACCTGGAGGTCCTGGACCACTTGGCGGCCCAGGCGGCAAGCGCGGAACGCACACTGGAGTTCCTCCGCAAAATGCGAGCGGAGCTCTAGGGGCGCGGGGCTGTGTCTGATCTGCGGCTACCGCCGCGTGTGCGCGCCCCGCCAGGGGCGCGGGGAACTGCGCGACCGGCCACGCACGGTCCGCACCCGACGACGAGACCTCAGGCGGCACCCCCTTGGTCGCGCTTCTCGTCCTTCTCGTCGTCCACGATCTCGGCATCGACCACATCGTCCGATGCCCCGTCCGCCCGGGACGCGCCCTCCTCCGAAGACCCGCCGGAGGCCTGCGCGTACATGGCCTGCCCCACCTTCTGACTGACGGTGGCCAGCTTCCGCACCCCGTCCCGGAGGGCAGTGGTGTCCGGCGGCTCGGCGGCCAAGGTCCCCTTCAACTCCTCGACGGCCGCGTCCACCTCCCCCCGAACCTCCGGAGGAACCCGCTCGGCGTTGTCCCGCAGGAACCGCTCCGTCTGGTAGACGAGCTGCTCGGCCTCGTTGCGCGTCTCGGCCGCCTCCCGGCGCTTGCGGTCCTCGTCGGCGTGCGCCTCGGCCTCCCGCATCATCCGGTCGATCTCGTCCTTGGGCAGGGCCGATCCCCCGGTCACGGTCATCTTCTGTTCGCGCCCGGTCGCGAGGTCCTTCGCCGATACGTGCATGATCCCGTCGGCGTCGATGTCGAAGGTCACCTCGATCTGCGGCACACCGCGCGGCGCGGGCGGCAGCCCGGTGAGGTCGAAGACGCCGAGCTTCTTGTTGTAGGCGGCGATGTCGCGCTCGCCCTGGAAGACCTGGATGCCGACGGAGGGCTGGTTGTCGGTGGCGGTGGTGAAGGTCTCCGAACGCCGCGTGGGAATGGTGGTGTTGCGCTCGATGAGCCGGGTCATGACGCCGCCCTTGGTCTCGATGCCCAGGGACAGCGGCGTCACGTCGAGGAGCAGCACGTCCTTCACGTCGCCCCGGATGACACCGGCCTGGAGCGTGGCGCCGACGGCGACGACCTCGTCGGGGTTCACGCCCTTGTGCGGGTCCTTGCCGGTCAGCTCCCGCACCAGTTCGGTGACGGCGGGCATGCGGGTGGAGCCGCCGACGAGGATCACGTGGTCGATGGCGGACAGCTCGACGCCCGCGTCCTTCACCGCCTGGTGGAACGGCTTCTTGCACCGGTCGAGCAGGTCGGCGGTGAGTTCCTGGAACTGGGCGCGGGTCAGCTTCTCGTCGAGGTGCATCGGCCCGTCGGCGGACGCCGTGATGTAGGGCAGGTTCACATTCGTCTCGCTGGACGAGGACAGCTCGATCTTGGCCTTCTCGGCACCCTCGCGCAGCCGCTGCACGGCCATCTTGTCGGCGCCGAGGTCGATGCCGTACGCGTTCTTGAACTGCCGTACGAGATGGTCGACGAGGCGCTGGTCCCAGTCGTCGCCGCCCAGCTGGGTGTCGCCGTTGGTGGCCTTGACCTCGATGACGCCGTCGCCCATCTCCAGGAGCGAGACGTCGAAGGTGCCGCCGCCGAGGTCGAAGACGAGGACCGTCCGCTCGTCGCCCTTGTCCAGTCCGTAGGCGAGGGCGGCGGCGGTCGGCTCGTTGATGATGCGCAGCACCTTCAGTCCGGCGATCCCGCCGGCCTCCTTGGTGGCCTGCCGCTGGGCGTCGTCGAAGTAGGCGGGCACGGTGATGACGGCTTCGGTGACGTCCTCGCCGAGATAGGCCTCGGCGTCGCGCTTGAGTTTTTGCAGCACGCGGGCGGACAGCTCCTGGGCGCTGTAGCGGTGCCCGTCGATGGTGCCGTTCGCCGGGAAGCGCCAACTCCCGTCCCCCATGTGGCGCTTGACGGAGCGCGCGGTGCGTTCGACGTTCGTGACGGCCTGCCGCTTGGCGACCTCTCCCACGAGCACTTCCGCGTTCGCCGTCCTGGCGAAGGCGACCACGGAGGGGGTGGTCCTGGCCCCCTCCGCGTTGACGACGACGGTGGGTTCACCGCCCTCCAGTACGGCCACCACCGAGTTCGTCGTGCCGAGATCGATACCGACCGCACGCCCCATGACGCGCCTCCAGTCCCATGAGTGGCCCGCTCAAGTTGTCCTCCTACTCAGCACAAAACTTGAGCGGGCCTACGTCAAGGGCGTGGGCGGTCAGTCTCGGGAGACCTGTCCGTTCGCGAAGTAGGCGCGCAGGCCGGGGTCGAGCGGCGGCACGTCGTACGGGGTGCCGCCGTCCCGCAGCGAGCGGGTGGCGAGGGCACCCGCGGCGACACTCATGCGGGCGGCCACCGGGTTGGTGTCGGTGACTCCCCCGTCGCGGGCGAAGCGGCAGAACTCGCCGATGATGCTCTCGTCGGCGCCGCCGTGCGAGCCGGAGGCGTCGGGGACGCGGTGGACGACGTCGGCGTCGGCGCGGTAGCCGCTCGGGCCGGTGTTCCAGACCCGGACCTCGTCGCCGGGCCGGTCGCCGAAGTTCTCCAGGCGGCCCTCGGTGCCGATGACGGTGTAGTTGCGGAAGTAGTCCGGGCTGAAGTGGCACTGCTGGTAGGCGGCGATGACGCCGTTGTCCAGGCGCATGTTCATCACGGACACGTCCTCGACGTCGACGACGTGGTGCAGGTCCTTGCGGGCGGTGGGCGGCCAGTCGAACTCCCGCAGCCAGCCGTCGGGGCGCGGGGTGTCCGGCTCCCGGCGCGGCAGGTCGCCGTAGACCATCAGGTCGCCGAGGGCGTTGACGCGGGTGGTGTAGCCGCCGGCCAGCCAGTGCACGACGTCGATGTCGTGCGCCGCCTTCTGGAGCAGCAGGCCCGTGGTGCGGCGCCGGTCGGCGTGCCAGTCCTTGAAGTAGTAGTCGCCGCCGTAACTGACGAAGTGCCGTACCCAGACGGTCTTCGGCTCGCCGATGTCGCCCCGCGCGATGATGTCGCGCATGGTCCGCACGACGCCCATGTGGCGCATGTTGTGGCCGACGTAGAGGCGGGTGCCGGTCTCGTACGCGGTGCGCAGGATGGCGTCGCAGCTCTCGACGGAGATCCCGAGCGGCTTCTCCACGTAGACGGGCTTGCCGGCGCGCAGCGCGTCGCCCGCGATGACCTCGTGGGTGTCGTCGGGGGTGGCGACGATGACCGCGTCGATGTCCGGGCTGTCGAGGAGGACGCGGTAGTCCTCCACGGCGACGGCCCCTTCGTACCACTCGGGGACCTTGGCCCGGACGGCCGGATCGAGGTCGGCGGCGGCCGCCACCACCGAGCCCCGGCCGGGGCGGTGGGCCGCTGTCGCGAGGTTGCGGCGCAGGCCGAGGCCGATGACGCCGATGCGGAGGTCGTCGCTCACTTGGTGCCCTTCGTGATGGCTTGCTCGTACTCGTGGCGCATGGCGTCTCCGGCCTCGCGGCGCCACTTGGGGAGGACTTCTTTGCGGAAGGAGGAGAGGGGCTTGCGGCCGGCGACGATGTCCTTGATGGACGTGTTGACCTCGTCGCTCGCGGACGCGCCCTTCTGCGCGAAGGTGTCGGAGAAGAAACCGGTGGTCGGGTTGGCCCTGGCTATCTTCATCAGCTCCGTCTGCGCCTGGTGGATGGAGCGGGTGACGTCGGGCTTGTTCGGCAGGTAGAGGGTCTCCGGTGCGTTTCCGAAGAAGTTGATGGCCTGCCGGGTGGTGAGCACCTCGGCGTTGCCCTTCTTGGTCAGCGACACGTCGCCGCTCTTGGACCGGGTGTGGTGGGTTCCTTCGAGACCGTTGTCGAGGAAGAGCCGCTCCTCTGTGCCCATGGGTGCGCTGAGGTAGTCGAGCACCTTGAGGAGGGTGGGGATGCGGGACTTCGGCACGTTGTTGTTGATCGCGGTGAAGCCCACGGACCCGTAGCCGTAGCCCCACGTGGGCGTTGTGCCCTGCTCGGCGGCGAAGGGGACGACGACCTTCTCCGGCCAGTCGTACATGTTGCTGTCGTTGAGGAAGCCGGGGAAAGACTGCACGTGCAGTCCGAGGAACCCGCCCTCCATCTTCTCCAGGGTGGTGGTGAGGTTCGGGTCGGGCCAGAAGAGCTGTGCCTGCTGGCACTTGAGGGCGAACTCGATGCCCGCCAGGAACTCGTCCGTCTCGAACGAGTGGGTCAGCTTTCCGCCACTGAGGCTCCACCCGTTGGGTGCGCCGTGCCAGTACGCGAACTGCTGGGCGTGGTTCACGTACGCCGGCTCCAGCACGTACTTCTTGCGTTTGGTGTCCAGGAGGTCCTTCGCCTTGTCGAGGAAGTCCTGCGCGCTGTCGAACTCGGGGCCGCCGACCGGCTTCCAGAAGTCCTCGTTGGCCACGTACACCTGGCCCATGCGGCCGTACGGCACCGCGTAGCCCCAGATCCTGCCGTTGATGACAGCGGTCTTCCAGGCGTACTCGGGGATGTTGGCGAGGTTCGGGTACTTCTTGACCGCGTCGCCCGAGAGGTACGGGGTCAGGTCGTGGAACTTCGCCGCCAGCAGGTCGGGGACGTTCTTCAGGCCCTGGTTCGGCGGGAACCACATCAGGTCCGGGAGGTCGCCGCCCGCGATGGTGGCGTTGAACTTCTCGCGGTAGACGCTGTCCGCCCCGAGGCCGTTGACGATCGTCAGGCGCATCTCTGAGCCGAGGCGCTTGTTCAGTTCCTGCCAGTACGCGTTCCGGTTCATCGCCGGTGCCGGAGTAGTGAAGGTCTCCGTCAGACAGGTGATCGCCCTGCCGTCGCCCGGCGCCTTCGCCACGCTCTTGACCAGGTCCTTGGGGTAGCGCAGATAGGCCGGGTCCAGGCCCTGGGCGTTGCCCGCGAGGTCGGGTGCCGGCACGTTCGCCGGTACGTACGTGGGCAGCTTGAGCTTGGCGGACGCCGCCGCCCCGCCCGCCTTCGCGCCACCGTCGCCGCACGCGGTGAGCAGGCCGCCGCCCGCGACGGTCAGTCCGGCGGCACCGGCGGCGCCGAGGAACCCTCTGCGATTGAGATTGCGGGAAGGCATGGTTCTCCTAGGGTGCGGTGAACGGGGGGAGAGAAGCGTGCGGTGACGACTCGTCAGGCCTTGACGGCTCCGGTGAGCACGCCCTTGACGAAGTACTTCTGGAGGAAGGGGTAGACCGCGACGATCGGCAGCACGGCGAGGATGAGGACCGCCATGGACAGCGCCGTGGTGGCCGGCAGGACGCTCACGCCGAGCGCCTTGGCGTTGAAGGTGTCGCCCTGGATGACGTACGAGCGCAGGATGACCTGCAGGGGAAGCTTGTTGGAGTCGTTGATGTACAGCATCGCGTTGAAGAAGCTGTTCCAGTACGTGACGGCGTAGAACATGCCGACCACCGCGATGACCGCCTTGGACAGCGGCAGCACGATCCGGCACATGATCGTGAGTTCCCCCGCTCCGTCGAGCCGGGCCGCTTCGTGCAGTTCGTCGGGGATGCCCTGGAAGAAGGCCCGTACGACGATGACGTTGAAGGCGTTGAGCATGATCGGCAGGACCATGGCTCCGTAGGAGTCGATCAGGCCGAGTTCCTGCACCACCAGGTAGCTGGGGATGACGCCGGGTGTGAAGAGGAACGTGCCGACGACCACGAGCAGCAGCGGCTTGCCGCCGAACGTGCCCGGCCGTGACAGGCCGTACGCCAGGCAGACCGTGCACAGCAGGCTGAGCGCGGTGCCGATGACGGTCACACCGACGCTGACCACGGCGGCGCGGGTGACGACACCGCCGGCCAGGACGACCCGGTACGCCTCCAGCGTGGGGTGGTGCGGGATCAGCACGTAGCCGCCGTTCGCGGCGAGTTCGGCCTTGCTGGAGAGGCTGGTGCCGATCGCGAGGAGGAACGGGTAGCCGACGGCCGCGATCATGGCGAGGATGACGACCAGTTTCAGAGCCTGCCCGGCGGGGCTCGGCTGCTCCATCCAGGCCGGGCGGTCCGGGCGGCGCCGGGCGCGCAGGAACCGCGGGGCGAATGTGGTGCTCACTGGTAGACCCCTTGTTCACCGAGCCGGTGGGCGACCTTGTTGGCGATCACGATCAGCACGAATCCGATGACGCCCTTCATCAGTCCGGCGGCGGTGGACATGCCCCAGTCGCCGTCGACGACGCCGTGGAAGTAGACGTAGGTGTCGAGGACTTCGGACGCGTCCGCGCCGACCATGTCCCGCTGGAGCAGGACCTGCTCGAAGCCGACGGAGAGGATGTCGCCGAGGCGCAGGATGAGCAGCATGACCATCACGGGGCGGATGCCCGGCAGGGTCACGTGCCACATGCGGCGCAGCCAGCCGGCGCCGTCCATGGCCGCCGATTCGTAGAGCCCGGGGTCGATGGAGGCCATCGCGGCCAGGAAGATGATCGCTCCCCAGCCCGCGTCCTTCCAGATGGACTCCGAGGTCAGGAGCAGCATGAAGGTGTCGGGGTTGTTCATGATGTTGCCGACGTGCACCCCGTGGTCGTTCAGCACGCTGCTGATGGTGCCGACGCCGCCGAACATCTGCTGGAAGAAGCTGACCACGACGACCCACGACAGGAAGTGCGGCAGATAGACGATGGTCTGCATCAGGCGCCGCGTCTTGCTGCTGATCAGCGAGTTCAGGAACAGCGCGAGCAGGATCGGCGCGGGGAAGTAGAGCAGCAGCTGCACGGTGCTGATCTGGAGGGTGTTCCACACCGCCGTCCAGAACTCGGGTTCCTGGACCAGGGCCTGGAAGTTCTCCATGCCGACCCAGAGGCTGTGCATGAAGCCCAGGTACGGCTGGTAGTCCTGGAAGGCCGTGATGTTGCCGGCCAGCGGCAGATAGCAGAAGACGGCGAAGAACACGATGCCCGGCGCGCACAGGAGCAGCAGTGTCCTGTCGCGCCGCAGCCGCTGCCGCACCGTGGGCTTACGCGTGCCGGACGCGCTGTCGCGGTCCTGCTGTGCGTCTGGTGGGTCGGCCGGCCTGGGTATGGCCCGGCCGGGCGATGTGGTCGCGGGCGACGTCACATACACCTCCGGCATCGAGGGTTGCGGGGTGGGGCCGCGGGGCACCGACACCGGCCCGCGAGGCTGGCTGAATCTTGCACCACCCGAGCCGACTATGACAATAGGTGCTCGAAAGAGGCTCATATCTTGCAGCTTCAATCACCGAATCACCGTCTCACCTGCGCGCATGACTGCGCCCCGGAACCCGAGGGGCGGGTCCGGGGCGCGGTCGAGCCGGGCTGATGGTCCGTCAGACGGTCAGGCCAGCTTCGCCGTGAGGGTGATCGTCGTGCCCGTGAGCGCCTGGCTCACCGGGCAGTTCTTCTTGGCGTCCTCGGCCGCGGCCTGGAAACCCTGCTCGTCCAGGCCCGGCACGGTGCCCTCGACGATGAGGTGGATGCCGGTGATGCCCTCACCCGGCTGGAACGTCACGTCCGCCGAGGTGACCAGCTTGGTGGGCGGGGTGCCGGCGCCGGCCAGACCGTTCGAGAGCGCCATGGAGAAGCAGGACGAGTGCGCGGCGGCGATCAGCTCCTCAGGGCTGGTCTTGCCGTTCGCCTGCTCGGCGCGGGACGGCCAGGACACCTGCTGCTCGCCGATGCCGGACGAGTCGAAGGTGACGGTGCCCTTGCCCTTGAGCAGGTCGCCTTCCCACACGGTGTGCGCGGAGCGCGTGGTAGCCACGATGGTTCCTTTCGTTTCTGGTCTGTTGCCGCTCCATCCGATCACATCCGGGCCGTACCGTCCTGTCACACCATGGCCGAAACCGCGCTGGGCAAGACGGCACCGCGGTGACACTTTGAGGCCTCCCGCCCGGGGGGCCTCAAGGGGTTTCGCAGGGGGTTCGATCATGCGCATGATCTACGCGGACCGCGGTCCGTCACCACTGGAGACCGGCAAGCCCGGCGCGGCCGACCGGGACGCGATGTCCGGCTGGTGGGGTGCGTTCAGCATCCAGAGGTTCGTGGACCGGACCCCGCTCGCGCACGCGCACGAGGACGCCACGGGGTGGCTCTCGTACCTTCAGCAGTTCCACGACCGCAACTTCTGGTTCACCGACGACAGCGTCCAGGCGTGGGCCTACGAGGAGACGTACGACAACTGGCAGGACCGGTACGGTATGGACGCCGTCGTCGCCGTCTACCACTCGGGCCACGGCCGCATGGACGGCGACGGGGTGTTCCTCGCGCCGCTCGGCGCCTCCTGGGACAGCCGCTCGGACACGGCCTCGAACCGCATGGCCTTCGGCAACGACAAGGCCAACTACGTGTTCTGGTCCGCCTGCGACTCGCTGCGCGTCCTGGACGGGCACTCGCCGGTCCGCACCTGGGGCGGCCACGGCCCGGGCCCACGGATGATCTTCGGCTTCGAGTCGACGAGCGTCGACAGCCCCGACCTCGGGCGGAGGTTCTGGGAGAAGTGGCGGGCCGGGCAGACGTTCTGCGACGCCTGGCTGAACGCGAGTTGGGAGATCTGCCATAGCCAGTCGCCCTCCGTCGCCGCCACGGGCCCCACCCAGCTGGAGGCCGTCAACCGCCTCAACTCCGAGCGGAACTTCTCCCGTGAGCACGTCGCCGACACCTGGTACGCGTGGCGCTGGTTCCACACGCGCGAGAGCCTGCGCGAGGTGCTGACGCAGCCGCCGGTCAACCCGTGGACCGTGCGGCTCAAGCCGCGCGACCCCAGTCGCGAACTGGGCGCGCTCGGGCAGCTCGCCCACTTCCCGCAGGCCGCGCTCCAGGAAGTGCACATCGAGCGGCAGGGCGTGCTGAGCGCCGGCTCCGGGGACCGGTGTGTCGCGGCGGCGCCGCGGGCGGTGCGCTGGGTGAAGCTGGCCGAGGCCAATCACCGCAACACCCGGGCGCTGCCGACGGAGCGGGCCGTCGAGCTGGCCCGGCAGTTCGTACGGAGCCAGGCGCAGGTCGCGGACGAGGCCGAACTCGTCCTCGACGGCGTCCACGACCTGATGCAGAACTCCGGCACCAAGGACGGCTCGCAGAGCGGCGAGCCGGTGTCGCTGCAGACGCACGTCACGTTCCGGCAGACCTTCGACGGCATCCCGGTGATCACGCCCGGGCGCGGCGAGTTCCGGGTCGTGCTCGACAACGACGGCACCGTCGTCCAGGCGACACTGTCGACGCGCCGGACCACCGGTGAGACCCGCACCCCGAGTTCGGCCGTCGCGGCCCCGGGCGGCAAGGACACCGCGGCGCTCGCCGCGACCGGTGTGCGGGATCCGCTTCGGGCGCTGGACGAGGCGCAGTCGCGGCGGGTCGCTCATCTGGCGGCTTCCGTGGCGGGTGACGTCGGCGCCGGGCTCGTTGTCCGGGATGTGCCGGGGACGTTCGAGGTCGGGTACGAGGTGGAGGGCAACGAGGCGTATCCCGCTGCGCGGAAGCTGGTCGAACTGGGTGGCCCGGACGGCCTGTACCGGAAGCTACGGTGGGTTGTGGCTCCGTTGGCGCGGTGACGTCTGGGGGGGGCGGGGTCGGTTCGCGAGTGCGGGTCACGTCGTGGCTGGTGGCGCAGTTCCCCCGCGCTTGCGCTCCGCGCTCCTTACTGGGTTTGTCGGTCGTGTGCGGGCCGGTGGCCGCTTCTCGCGCAGTTCCCCGCGCCCCTGAGGCAGGCGCTTCGCGCCGCCTCCCCTTTAGGCTGCGCTACGCGCGCCTCTGACGAGGAGGCTAGTGGTGCGCCTCTCCTAAAGGGCGGGGGCACTGCCCTGACGAGGGACGGGGCGCGCCTCTCCTGACGGGCGGTGGCGCGCCTCTGATGAGATGCCGCACGAAGTGCGCATCTCAGGGGCGCGGGGAACTGCGCGACCAGCCCCCACCGGGCCGCACACAAACGACAACCCGATAAGGGGCGCGGGGAACTGCGCGAGAAGCCCCACCGGGCCGCACACGACCGACAACCCAGAAACCCGCACAACCCCTACCCGCGCTGCCGCCGCGCAGCCATCCACGCATAGACCAGCACCCCGACGAACAGGAACAGCACCCCCTGATACACGGCGGCATACCCGGCGCCGCCCACCAGCCACATCGAGAAGCCGAACGCGGCCAGCGCCAGGACCAGGTCCCGTACGAAGCGGGGCACACGCACCCGGTCCCGTCGACCCGACAACAGGAAATAGACCTGAGCCGCGGTGGCCAGCAGATACGGCACCGTCGCCGTGAAGGTCGTCACCAGCACAAGCGTGTTGAACACGGCCGCGGAACCAGCCGTGTAGTTGTAGACGGTCAGCAGCGAGGCGAGCCCGACGGCGACCAGCACACCGACCGTGGGAACCCCGCGCCGCCTGCGCCCGAACGCCTTGGGGAAGAGCCCGTCCCGCGCGGCGGCGTACGGCGTCTGGGCGCTGAGCAGCGTCCAGCCGTTGAGCGCGCCGACCATCGACACGAGCGCGGCCACGGCGACGGCGCTGCCGCCCCAGGTACCGCCGAACATGGCGTTGACGGCGTCGGAGAACGGCGCCGTGGAGTCCACCAGCCGGTCGTGCGGGACGGTGCCGAACACGGAGACGGTGCACAGTAGGTACAGCAGCGCGGCGAGCCCGGTGCCGAGGACGGTGGCCCGGCCGACGTTGCGCTGCGGATCGCGGACCTCCCCCGCGCTCACCGACGCCGACTCGACGCCCAGATAGCTGAAGAGCAGGATCGCGGCGGACGCCGAGACGGCCCCGAGCGCGGAGTCACCGCTCGCCTGGAACGGCCCGAGATTGTCGCTGCGGAAAAAGAACAGACCGCCGACGGCGACGAGGAGCAGCGGCGCGAACTTCAGCACGGTGGAGACGAGTTGGACGGCGCCGACGTAGCGGGTGCCGGCCAGGTTGGCGAGCGCGGGAAGCCACTGGCAGGTGAGGGCGGCGACGATCGTCCAGAACGTCGAGCCGTGGAGGGGCAGCAGCACATCCAGATACCCGACGGCGGCGACGGCGAGTGCCGCGTTGCTCACCCACGTGGTGATCCAGTACGACCACGCGGCGAGGAAGCCCGCGAAGTCGCCGAACGCCTCACGGGCGTAGACGTAGGGGCCGCCGGTCTGCGGATGCCGGTTCGCGAGCCGGCCGAAGACGAGGGCGAGGGCGATCGCCCCGACCGTCAGGACGCCGAACGCGACGAGCGCGATCGTGCCGTACGGAGCCACGGACGCCGGCAGCAGGAAGATGCCGCCGCCGATGATGTTGCCCATGACGAGGCAGGTCGCGATCGGCAGTCCGAAGCGCCGGGCGTGGCGGCTGCCGCCCGGGTCGGGACTGTCGGCCGGAGCCGGCTGGGGTGCGGTTCCGGTGTCGTGCATGTGGGGGGTGTGCCTCTCGGTCGTGCTGGGGCCGCCACGGGATCGCCGGGCGACGTCCCATCGTCCGGTGAGCGGACACCCGTATCCAAATCAGCCGGTTTTGTCCCGCGTGTCGTGGGGGGCGGCCGCAAATGATGCGGGGTCCGGGTCACGGTGGAGCGAATCGTCCGCGGGGACCGGCGGCGGGGAGAGGGGTACCTGCGGGCCGTGGCTCTCGCGCAGCCAGCGGCGCAGTACGTGGTGGACCTGTTCGGCGCCGACGAGTTCGGCTCCGTCCGCGACCGGCTCGGACAGGGTGAGCGGCGACAGCAGGAAGGGGCGGCCCTGCGCGCCGCCGAGGCCGCCGTGCGAACCGATCTGCTCCTCGAAGGCGAGCACCTCGCCTTCGAGCGGGTCGTACATGGAGTTGACCATGATGTCGGCGGTGTGCGGGAAGGAGTGGGTGCGGCGCACGGCGTCGGCGGCGCCGGGCCCGAAGTCGGCGAGCGGGCCCGGCCCGTCGGTCAGTTCGGCGACCGGTACCTCGGTGCCCTGCGCGGCGAGCACCACCCCGTCGTGCTCCTCGCTGCGTACGAGCAGGAAGCCGATGCCGGGATGGTTGGCGAGGGTCGCGAGCAGCGCCGGGTGGCGGGCGTCGATCTCCTCCTTGCTCATCCGGTGGGGGACGTCGGGGAAGGAGACGAGGCCCAGGTTTCCGGAGGCGAGCACGACGGGCTCGCTGTGCTTGCCGCCGTGTCCGGCCCCCTTGCCCTCCTCGACCGGCCGGTGCAGCGCGGCGCGCACCGCGGAACGGGCCTCGGCGCCGGAGCGGGTGTGTCGCGCCCGGCGCGGCACGGGCAGCCCGCTGCCGGCGCGGACCAGGTCCTGGAGAGTCAGGCCGTAGCGGGAGCGGAAGGTTTCGCCGGGGCTCTGTCCGTGGTCGGACAGGATGACGATGCGGTACGGGCGCGGGGCGTGCTCGGCGACCTTCGCGAGCAGCGCGAGGGACCGGTCGAGGCGTTCGAGGACCTTCACCGCGTCCCGGCTGAAGGGGCCCGAGTGGTGGGCCACCTCGTCGTACGCGACGAGGTCGGCGTAGACCGCGCTGCGCCCGGCGAGCATGTCGCCGATGACCGCCGCGACGACGACGTCCCGCTCGACGACGGTCGCGAACGCGCGGATGAACGGGTAGAGCCCGCCGCGGGAGACGCGCGGGCGGCGCTTGCGGATCAGGGCGTGGGTGGACTGCCCGATCTCCCGGCCCACCTCGGCGAAGAAGGACAGGGCGGTGCGGACGGCGTTCGCCGGGTCGGAGAAGTAGGCGAAGTATCCGGCGCGGGAACGGTTCTCCTTGCCGCGCCGTGCGGCGACGGACAGCACCAGGGCGACCTGTTCGGCGCCGCCGCTGAAGAGATTGCCGCGGCTGGCGCCGTCGACGGTGAGCAGGCCGCCGTCGCCGGTGCGCTCGATGGCGCGCCGTTGCAGTTCGGCGGCGCTGGTCGGCCGGTTGGAGACCTGGATCTCGCCGGTGTCCTTCTCGTACCAGCGGAAGGCGGGGACGTCCTCGTTCGAGCCGTGGAGGATGCCGAGCTGGCTGGCGCCGGTCTGGCTCGACCAGTCCGTGCGCCAGGGCGTGAGCCGGTGCCCGCCGTCGTGCAGCCAGCCGCCCACCGTCGGCATCACGTCGTCGCGGGCCATGCGGCGCAGCACCTCGTGGCCGACGCCGTCGAGCTGGAGGAAGAGGGTGCCGGGGGTGGGCGGGCAGACGCCGGCCTCGTCGTCCCTGCGGCGCCTGCGCGCGGCGAGCCGGTAGAGACGGCGCCGGTAGGCGTCGTCGTCCCGTACGGCGAGGGCACCGCCGGTGGCGGAGGCGACGGCCGACATGACGGCGGCCACCACGACGGCGGTCTCCGGGCCGACCTCTCCCCTGTTCTCGGGGACGAGCTTGAGGGCGAAGAGGAGCAGCGCGCCGTTGAGGAAGAACACGACAAGGCCGAGGACGAGCGCCGGGACGAGCAGCAGGGCCCGCACCAGGAGCGGCCAGACCAGCGCCGAGAGCACCGCGAACGCGCCGGCGGCCGAGGCTGCCGTGAGCGCGACGCGGGTGAGGCTGTCGCCGTCGTCCGACTGGAGCTGAAAGTCCGGCAGGAGCCCCGCGAGGATCATCATCGTGAGGGTGCTCGCCGCCCAGACGGTCAGCGACCGCCACCCCTGACTCGCAGCCCGCCGCCACCGACCTCCGGCCACTTCCCGGCTCCCCTCACCCTGAGCAGTTCACGTCTTGTTCCGAGTAAGGGTTTCATACCTTTTGGGCGAGATAACCGAGGACCTCGGCAAATCAAGCCGCTCCGCCGATTAAGCCTCTCCGGCGTTTGAGGAGCGGGGTCCGGGGCGGAGCCCCGGAGTTCCGGCGCGCCTAGCAGCCGTCGTACCCCGCCGTGGGCATGGACAGCCGCCGATGCACCCGCGCCTTCATGTCGGCGTCATAGCGCGGCTCGGCAAGCCCCGCCCGCTCAAGCCGCACCCCCCGCCGCACACACTCGGCCGAGAACGCGTCCACCGAGCGGAGCGCAACCCGCAGCACCCGGTCGCTGGGAGCCACGAACACATCGACGAGGCCGGCGTCGACGTCCGCCCACAGCGCCTCGTGATCGGCGCGCAGCGCGTGCACCAGAAGCTGGCGGGTGACGACATAACCGCGGTCGGCGGCCCAGCGGGAGCACATCGCGTACTGGCTGCGCGAGTCCACCAGGAAGGGATCCGCGTCCAGCTCCTCCAGCGGGGTCAGGCCGGCGATCGCCAAGACCCGTACCGCTTCCCCCTGCTGTGCGCCCATGGTGTCCCCCTCACCTCCAGCTTTCGCCTGCGACCCTACTCCTGCACGTACGCTCGGGGGAGTCGCACGAAGGAGGCAACGGGTGCCGGTGGAGATCACCTGGTGGGGTCATGCCACCTGCACGGTCGAGGACAGAGGGACGCGCGTCCTCACGGATCCGCTCTTCACCCGGCGCCTCGCACATCTGCGGCGGCGCCGCGGCGCTCCCCCGCCGCCCAGCGCGGCCCTCGCCGACCTCGTCCTCGTCTCCCACCTGCACGCCGATCACCTGCACCTTCCGTCGCTCGCCCGGCTCGCGCCGGGGACGCGCGTCGTGGTGCCGAAGGACGCGGCCCGCTCGGTGCCTGGGCTGCGGCGGCTGCGCGCACTGAAGATCATCGAGGCCGAGGCGGGCGACCTGGTCAAGGCAGGGAACGTCACGGTACGGGCCGTGCCCGCCGACCACGACGGGCGGCGGCTGCCCGTCGGACCGCAGCGCTCCCCCGCGCTCGGCTACATCGTGGACGGCGACGCCCGCACCTACTTCGCGGGCGACACCGGGCTCTTCGAGAGCATGGGCGAGGCCGTGGGCGACGTGGACGTGGCGCTGCTGCCGGTGGGCGGCTGGGGTCCCTATCTGGGCGCGCACCACCTCGATCCGGCGCGCGCCGCCGAGGCGCTGGCCCGGATCGCGCCGCGCGCCGCGGTGCCGGTGCACTACGGGACGTACTGGCCGATCGGGATGGACGCCGTGCGGCCGCACGAGTTCCACACGCCCGGCGACGAGTTCGTCCGCCAGGCCGCCCTGCGCGCGCCCGGCGTGGCGGTGCACCGGCTCGGGCACGGCGAGAGCGTCCGGCCGGAGGTGGCGGACAGATGATCTTCGCCGCGACGACCGTCGTGACACCGGAGTCCACCCAGCAGGCCGTGGGCTACCCCACTCTCTTCCTGCTCGTCGCCATCGGCGCGCTGGTGCCGGTGGTGCCGACGGGCGCCCTGGTGAGTTCGGCGGCGGTGGTGGCCTTCCACCAGACGCTGCCGTTCGCGCTGCTGATGGTGTTCGGGGTGGCGGCGCTCGCCGCGTTCCTCGGGGACCTCGCCCTGTACTGGCTCGGACAGCGCGGCATGCGTTCGAAGAACGGGTCGAAGTGGCTGGAGGCCATCCGTTCGCGGGCGCCCGCGGAGCGGCTCGCGCAGGCGCAGGGCAAGCTCGCCGACCACGGGGTGATGGTGCTCGTGCTGTCCCGGCTGGTGCCGGCCGGCCGGATCCCGGTGATGCTGGCGTGCCTGATGGCGAAGATGCCGCTGCGGCAGTTCGCGCGCGGCGACATCCCGGCGTGCCTCGCCTGGGCGGCGACGTACCAGGTGATCGGGATCCTCGGCGGCTCGCTGTTCGACGAGCCGTGGGAGGGCGTGGTCGCGGCGGTCGTGCTGACCGTGCTGGTCAGCGCGGCCCCGGCGGTGTGGCGGAAGGTGCGGCGGCCGTCGTCAGACGGTCAGCACGCGTGAGCCGCCGACGGGCAGGTCCCACAGGGCGGCGCGCGGCAGGGCCGCCTTCTCCCAGGCGGCGCGCAGCCGGGTGAGCGGCTCCAGGACGGGCTCGGCCGAGAGCAGGAACGTCGCCCAGTGCATGGGCGCCATGAAGCGTGCGCCCACGTCCCGCGCCGCCTGCACCGCGTCCTCCGGCGAGCAGTGCACGTCCTCCAGCCACCAGCGCGGGTCGTACGCGCCGATGGGCAGCAGGGCGAGATCGATGCCCGGGTAGCGCATGCCGATCTCGGCGAACCAGTGGCCGTAGCCGGTGTCGCCCGCGAAGTAGACGCGCTGCCCGTCGCGGTCGGTGAGGACCCAGCCGCCCCACAGGCTGCGGCAGGTGTCGGTGAGGGTGCGCTTGGACCAGTGGTGGGCCGGTACGAAGTCGAAGCGGACGCCCTGCAGCTCCGCGGCCTCCCACCAGTCGAGCTCGGTGACGCGGGTGAAGCGGCGGCGGGTGAACCAGCGGCCGAGGCCCGCGGGGACGAGGACGGGTGTGTCGCGCGGGAGCCTGCGCAGGGTGGGCCAGTCCAGATGGTCGAAGTGGTTGTGGCTGATGACCACCGCGTCGACGGCGGGCAGGGCGCTCCAGGCGACGCCGACCGGGGTGATCCTGGCCGGGGTGCCGAGGATCTTGCGGGACCAGACCGGGTCGGTGAGCACGGTCAGGCCGCCGATGCGCAGCACCCAGCTGGCGTGTCCTGCCCAGGTGACGGCGACCGTGCGGCGGTCGACGTCCGGCAGCGGGCCGGGGGCGAACGGCAGGTTCGGGATGTCGGCGAGGCCCTCGGCGGGCGGCCGCACCTTGCCCTCGCGGGCGAACCGGGCGAAGGCCCGCAGGCCGGGCAGCGGCGCCGTGAGGCGGTCGGCGAAGGACTTGGGCCAGCGGCGCGGCACGTCCGCGGCGCCGCCCCCGTCGAGCGGCCGCGGCTCGACGAGGGGTCGGGGGGACGCGGTGGCTCCGCCCCGCCGTCCCGCGTTCTCGTCGGTCGTCGCCCCTGACGTCTGCGTCATCGCTCGGACTCCCATCCTTCACCGGCCGCACCCGTGCCTTCCGGGCCCGCGCGGTCACCGAGGTCGCACAGCTCGCCGAGCACCGACTCCACCATGCTCAACGCCCTTGCCACGTGCGGCAATTCCAGGGGGTCCGGTGAGGTGAGGGACGCCCTGCGCTCATCAGGGGTCGATCCGAGCAGCGGCCCCGTGCCGAGCCGGCAGCGCAGCGCCCCCAGGTCGTCACCGAAGCGGTGGCCGCCGGGCACGGGCAGGCCGAGCCGGAACGTGAGGTGGTCCTCCAGGTCCTGGGCGTCGGTGACCGAGCGGGCCGCGAGCCGTGGGCGCAGCGGTTCCAGGTCGACGTACAGGTGGCGGCCCGCCCGCGGCGGTCTGGACAGGCCGCCGGCAGCGAGCACGACGCGGTGCAGGGCCGTGGCCACCCGGCCGTGCAGGGCGACGGCGGTGGTGCGGCGGGCGGCGACCTCCGGGCCCTCGTCCAGGACGTACGTGGCCGCTGCCGCGACCGGCGCCGACAGGCTCGCGCCGGTCGCCGTGAGGATGTCGAGGACGCGGGCGGCGAGCCGGTCGCCCTCGGCGGTCGCCGGGAACCGGGCGCAGGCCGCGGGCAGGGACGGCGGGAGGTAGCCGCCGGTCAGATCGGTGAGGACGGTGACCTGGGCCGGGAACATCTCGGCGGGGCTGAACAGCAGGGTGTCCTGGCCGGGGTGGAGGGTGTCGCGCCAGGTCTCGTCGCTGACGACGTGCAGGCCCTCCCCCACGGCGGCCTCCACGGCCTCGTGCAGCACTTCGGGCGGTGGCACGGTCGCCGTCGGGTCGTCGGCCGGCGCGACGACGAGCAGCCGGGGGTCACCGCCCTCGGCTCTGACCCGGCGGACGGTCTCCAGCAGGGCGTACGGGTCGGGGACGCCGCCGCACTCGGCGGGCGTCGGCACGGAGAACACGTCGTGGCCCAGGAGCCGGGTCTGCGGGGTCCACCAGGCCGGGCAGGGGCGCGGCACCAGGACGTCGCCGCCGAGCGCGGCGGTGAGCGCGAGCAGCAGCGGGGCGCCGCCGGGGGCCGCGGTGGCCCTGGCCCGTTCGGGGGCCAGGCCCCGGCGCTGCCAGTGGCCGCGGGCGGCTTCCAGCAGGGCGGGTGGGCCACCGGGCGGTTCGGGGTGGGAGCGGCCCGCGGCGGCGGCGACCACCGCGGCGAGTTCGGGCAGCACCGGCAGGCCCGGCTCGGGCAGGGGTGGTCCGTAGCGCACGGGGCCGCGTCCTTCGGTGGGGTCCGATGGCCGCATGGTGCCTCCGTGCCGTGTCCGTGGCGGTGTGGTTGCTGAACCCAGCCTCACATCTAAGTCCGCGTTTCGCGCCGCGGGTGGGTTCGGTGTCATTGCCGGGTGCGGGTCGCGTCGTGGCTGGTCGCGCAGTTCCCCGCGCCCCTGAAGGCCTGCGCTTCGCGCGCCTTCCCCTGGGCGAGCGAAGCTCGCATCCAGGGG